>NZ_JBDJMW010000001.1:0-694606 GCF_039674145.1 Stenotrophomonas sp. TWI587
ATCATTTTCTGAGTCATGGTGCCCAGGAGAGGACTCGAACCTCCACGAAGTTGCCCCCGCTAGCACCTGAAGCTAGTGCGTCTACCAATTCCGCCACCTGGGCGACTCAGGGGGCGAATTCTGGGCATGTCCGGGAAGGTTGTCAACGGTTTTGTGAAAATTCTTCACAATCCTGCACAGGCGTGTCGCTGACCGCTTCTGCACACCTGCAGCGGTTACTATTGAGGTCAATGAAACCAAAGAAACCGACCCAGGGCGCGAAAGCCCCCAAGTCCCCGGCGCCCAAGAAGGCAGCCGGTCCGTCGGGCAAGCCCCGCGCTGCCGCCAAGAAGGCCGGCAAGCTGCCACCCTGGATGCCCGAATCCCTGAACACTCCTGAGCCGCCGCGCGGCAACAAGCGGGGCCCGAAGCCCGCGCATGCCGGGCCGATCCCGACCCGTCGCCGCCCGCATCCGACCCCGCTCGACGGTGAGGTCCAGGTCGACCCGTTCGCCGCCCGCGAGGCCGAGCGCTATGCGCAGCCGATCGCCAGCCGTGAGGCGATCCTGCAGCTGCTCGATCGCTGCGATGGCCCGCAGACCGCCGAAGAGATTGCCATCCATCTCGGCCTCACCGAGCCGGACCGCGCCGATGCCCTGGGCAAGCGCCTGGGGGCAATGTGCCGTGACGGCCAGCTGGTGCAGAACCGCCGTGGCGGTTTCGCGCCGCTGCAGGCGGTCAACCTGATCACCGGCGTGGTGATCGCTAACCCGGAAGGGTTCGGCTTCCTGCGCCCGGTCGAAGGTGGCGACGATCTGTTCCTGCCGCCGTTCGAAATGCGCAAGGTGCTGCATGGCGACCGCGTGCTGGTCAACGTGACCGGCATCGATCGTCGTGGTCGCCGCGAGGCGAGCATCTCGCGTGTGCTTGAGCGTGGCATGAGCCGCCTGATCGGTCGCTTCAGCGTCGAGTTCGGCATCAACTACGTGGTGCCGGATGACAAGCGCGTCCAGCGCAATGTGCAGATTCCGCCCGACCAGACCGGGGATGCCCGCGACGGCCAGCTGGTGGTCTGCGAGCTGACCCAGGCGCCGGATACCCGCCGCCCGCCGATTGGCCGCATCATCGCCGTGCTCGGCGACAAGCTGACCGCTTCGCTGGTAGTGGAAACCGCCATCCACGGCCATGAACTGCCGTTCGAATTCCCGGCTGAAGTGCTGGCCGAAGCCACCGCGGTGCCGATGGTGGTCACCCCGGAGCAGATCGGCCACCGCGAAGACCTGCGCAACACGCCGCTGGTCACCATCGATGGCGAGGATGCCAAGGACTTCGACGACGCGGTCTACTGCGAACCCAATGCCGAAGGCTTCCGCCTGGTCGTGGCGATCGCCGACGTCTCCAATTACGTGCGTTCCGGTACGCCGCTGGATGATGAAGCGCAGAAGCGCGCGACCTCGGTCTACTTCCCCGGGTTCGTGGTGCCGATGCTGCCGGAGACGCTCTCCAACGGCATCTGCTCGCTGATGCCGAAGGTCGACCGCATGTGCTTCGTCTGCGACATGCAGGTGAACCGTGAAGGCGAGGTCATCCATTCGCGCTTCTACGAAGCGGTAATGAACTCGCATGCGCGCCTGACCTACAACCAGGTCTGGGAAGCGGTGGGCGAGAACGACCCGGCCGCGCGCAAGGCGATCGGTCCGCTGATGCCGCAGGTCGACCGCCTGTACCAGCTGTATCACGTGCTGGCCAAGGCGCGTACCCGCCGCGGTGCGATCGAGTTTGAAACCTCCGAAGTGCGCTTCGTGCTGGACAACACCGGCGAAGTGACCCAGGCCGGGATGATGGTGCGCAACGATGCGCACAAGCTGATCGAAGAATGCATGATCGCGGCCAACGTGCAGGCCGCGCGCTACCTGCTGGCCAAGCAGGTGCCCGCGCCGTTCCGTGACCATGAACGTCCGCCGGAATCCAAGTACGCCGATCTGCTGGAGTTCCTGAAGGAATTCAAGCTGAGCCTGCCGCCGTGGTCGAAGGTGCAGCCGGCCGATTTCACCAAGCTGCTCAAGAAGGTGCGCGATCGTCCGGACGCGGCGCTGCTGGAATCGGTGCTGCTGCGCAGCCAGAGCCTGGCGGTGTATTCGCCGGACAATCTGGGTCACTTCGGCCTGGCGCTGGATGCGTATGCGCACTTCACCTCGCCGATCCGCCGCTACCCCGATCTGCTGGTGCACCGTGCGATCAAGCACGCGCTCAGCGGGGCCGCGCCGGAGAAGTTCACCTACTCGCCGCGCGAGATGGCCGCATTGGCCCTGCAGTGCTCCGAACGTGCACGCCGCGCCGATGAAGCCGAGCGCGAAGTGGACGAGCGTTACCGCGCCGCGTGGATGGAAAAGCACGTGGGTGGCCAGTTCGATGGCGTGATCAGTGGTGTGACCAGCTTCGGCCTGTTCGTGGAATTGGACGAATCCAAGGTCAACGGCCTGGTCCACGTGACCCAGCTGCCACACGACTACTACCAGTTCGACGCGGTGCGCAAAACGCTCAACGGTGAGCGCCGCGGCAAGATCTACCGACTCGGTGACCGGGTACGGATCCTGGTGCTCAAGGCCAGCATGGAAGAGCGCAAGATCGACTTCCGCCTCGTCGAAGAGAAGGATGATTCGGTGCCGGAACTGCCGCCGCGCGGCCAGCCGGCCAAGCGCCAGAAACAGAAGTATTGATCGACGCGTACCGGCCCACGGCCGGTACGCGGCAGGTGCCGACCCTCGGTCGGCACGCTGGATACCCGCCCACGCTTGATCGGCGGGCTGTCCCCTTGGATCTCATCGGAGCAATCCCATGCCGTCCCTCCCCGAATACAGCGGCGGCTGCCAGTGCGGGGCGATCCGCTTCCATGTGGTCGGCGCGCTGACCCACAGCTCGATCTGCCATTGCCGGATGTGCCAGAAGGCCTTCGGCGCGTACTACGCCCCCTTGGTATCGGTGCGCGGCAGCGAGTTTCGCTGGACCCGTGGTGAGCCGCGGCGTTTCCAGTCGTCCAACATGGTCAGGCGTGGCTTCTGCGCCGACTGCGGCACTCCGTTGACCTATGAAGCCCCGGATGGTGTGGCCGTCGCAGCCGGCGCCTTCGACGAGCCGGCCCGCCTGCCGCCGACGATCCAGTACGGGATCGAGGCCAAGCTCCCGTTCGTGGATGCGCTGGGATCGCTCAGCGCGCTGCGCAGCGAGGAGGACGCCGAAGCCGGGGAGTTCCTGCTGCACATCGTCTCCCATCAGCATCCGGACCACGACACCGCGGAGTGGCCGCCGGGCTGAAGGCCGGCGGTGAACGCCCCCCGTGAACGCCCGGCAGGGCAGGGTGGGCCTTGATGCTCTACCATTACCAACCCCTTTACCGGTCCCGCCCCCCGCAATGAGCAAGCAAAGCCAGTGGATCGTCGGCGTCAACGCCGTCGCCTCTTCGATCGAGAATGATGCCGAGAACGTCCGCGAGGTCCTCATCGAGGCCGGTGCGAAGAACCCGCGTCTGACCGAGATCGAGGAAAACGCACGTCGCAAGGGCATCGACGTGCGCAAGGTGAACACCCAGGCGCTGGACGGTGTGGGCGGTTCGGTGCGTCACCAGGGCGTGGCGGCACGCTACCAGGCCGCGCGGACCTGGGGCGAGAACGAGCTGGAAGGGCTGGTCGAAGCGGCCGAGGGCAAGGCCCTGCTGCTGATCCTCGACGAGGTCCAGGACCCGCATAACCTCGGCGCCTGCCTGCGCAGCGCGGCGGCGGCCGGTGCCACGGCGGTGATCATTCCCAAGGACAAGTCGGCCTCGGTCAATGCGACCGTGCGCAAGACCTCGGCCGGCGCGGCCGACCGCATCCCGGTGGTGCAGGTGACCAACCTGTCGCGCTGCCTGAAGGACCTGCAGAAGCTGGGGGTGTGGATCTACGGCCTGGCCGGTGAAGCCACCGAGTCGCTGTACGCGATCGACCTGAAGGGCAACGTGGCGCTGGTGCTGGGCGGCGAAGCCGACGGCCTGCGCCGCCTGACCCGCGAAAACTGCGATGGCCTGGTCAAGATCCCGATGCCGGGTGATATCGAGAGCCTGAACGTCTCCGTCGCCACCGGCGTGAGCCTGTTCGAAGCGGTGCGTCAGCGCGGGCTGTAAGCCGCGCGCTTGGGGGTAGAGCCGACCGTTGGTCGGCTGCTCTACACGGCGGACGGCAGCCGACCAGCGGTCGGCTCTACATGGTGCGTCGATAGCCGACCAACGGTCGGCTCTACGCGGGGTATTAGCCCGCGCTTCCGCCCAGTGCCTTGAACAACGTGACATCGTTGATCAGCTGTCGCTGGCGTACCGACGCCAGGGACAGCTCGGCATCGCGCCGGGTCTGCTGGGCTTCCAGCCAGGTGCGCAGGTCGGTGGCACCGACCCGGTAGCGCACTTCGTACATCCGCTCGATCTCCACCGCTTCGTCGTAGGACGCCTGCGAGGCCGCCACCTGTGTGGCGAACTGGGTGCGCGCCGAGAGGGCGTTGTCCACTTCCGACAGCGCGGTGTACAGCGTGCGGCGGAACCCGTTGGCTGCGATCTGATAATCCGTGCCGGCCAGGCGGGTGTTCAACTGGGCCTGGCGGACGTTGAGGAAGGGCAGCGACAGCCCCGCGCCCAGGGTGGCGACCGGATTCTTCAGCACGTCCGACAGCGAGGTGGCACCGGTACCGACACTGCCGGTCAGGCTCAGCGCCGGGTAATACTGGGTGGCGGTGACCTTGATGGTCTTCAGGCTGTTGCGCAGGCGCAGTTCGGCGGCGCGCAGGTCAGGGCGCCGGCCGAGCAGATCGGCGGGCAGGCCTTCGGCGACCACCGGGCTGCCCACGCGCTGCAGCTGTTGCGGCTCGTCGGCCAGGGCCAGCGGCTGTCCATCCAGCAGCACGGTCAACGCATTGCGTGCGGCGACACGTTGCTGCTCCAACGCGCTCTGCGCGGCACGCTGCGCCTCCAGGCTCTGCGCGGCCTGGCGCACTTCCAGGCGCGACACCGCACCCGCATCGAAGCGCGCCTGGACCAGCTCGCGAGTGCGCTCCAGCCGCGTCAGGTTGGCCTGGCCGGCGGCGATGGATTGGTTGAGGAAGGCCAGCGTCCAGTACTGCGTGGCCACGTCGCTGATCACCATCAGCGCGGTGTTCTGCAGGTCTTCCTGGCTGGCCTGGGCTTCCCACTGCGCGATGTCACGCTGGGTGCGCAGGCGGCCCCAGAGGTCGATCTCCCACTGCAGTGACACGCCGGCCGAGCTGCCGCGGTTCCAGTCGGCGCTCTGGTCGATGGGGCGATTGCCGCTGCTGCTGACGCTGCCGGAGGGCTGCGGCCACAGCGCGTTGTCGGCCAGCCCGGCCTGCAGGCGCGCGCGCTGCACGGCCAGCCCCGCCGAGACGAGGTCGGTGTTGGCGGTCAGGGCGCGATCGATCACGCGGTCCAGGCCGGGGTCGCCGAACTGGGTCCACCAGGCATCATTGCGGACATCCGCCGGTGCCGCCTGCGGTTGTTCGCTCACGGTCTCGGTGGGGGTGTTCAGGGTGGCATCGCCGCGGCCATAAGTGGCCGGCACCGCCGGCGCGTCGGCCTGGTAGCGGCCGGTGCTGACACAGGCGGACAAGGCCAGCGCGGTCACGCAGGCCAGGGCCAGCGGACGCAGCGAAGCGGGGTGCAGCAGAGCAGGAGAGATCTTCATTCGCGCGCCAGCGCCTCCACGGGATCAAGTTGGGCGGCATTGCGGGCCGGCAGGAAACCAAACGCCACGCCGATCAGGCTGGAGCAGGCAAAGGCGGCCACGATGGATGCGGTCGAGAACAGCATCTGGAAGTCCGGCGCGAATCTGCCGAACAGCCAGCCGACCACCAGCGACAGGCCAACGCCCAGCAGGCCGCCGAGCAGGCACACCAGCACCGCCTCGATCAGGAACTGCTGGCGGATATCGCTCTGCCGCGCGCCGACCGCCATGCGCACGCCGATCTCGCGGGTCCGCTCGGTCACCGAGACCAGCATGATGTTCATCACGCCGATGCCGCCGACCAGCAGCGCGATCGCCGCGATGGCGCTGATCAGCAGGGTCATCGTGCGGGTGGTCTGCTCGATGGTCTGGCGGATCTCGGCGCTGTTGCTGAGGAAGAAGTCCTCGGTACCGTGGCGCATGATCAGCAGCTTGGATATCGCAGCCTGTGCGGCATCCATCGGGGTGGCGTCATCCACGCGCACGGTGATGCTGGAGACATGGCTCTGGCCGAGCATGCGCGACATCACCGTGGTGTACGGCACCCACACGCTCAGGCTGGTGCTGCCGCCGAACCCGAAGCTCTGCCGCTGCGCCACACCGACCACGCGCACCGGCACGTTGCCGAGCAGGATCACCTGGCCGATGGGATCCTCGCCATTGGGGAAGAACTGGGTGCGGGTGTTCTCATCGATGATCGCCACCTGGGCCAGGCTGCGCACCGCATCGGTGTCGAAGAAGCTGCCGGCGATCAACGTCACACCCTTGACCCGGAAGAACTGCTCGCCCACGCCGTTGACCTGGGCGGTGGCCGATTGGTTGCGGTAACGGGCGGTCACCGAGGACGACACGCTGGGCGTGGCGCTGTCGATGTAGCTCTGGCGGCCCAGCGCATCGGCGTCGCTGGCCTTGAGGGTCTGCACGCGGGCCGAACGCATGTCCCCGAAGCCACGGCCGGGATACACGTCGATGGTGTTGGTGCCCAGCGCGCTGATGTTCTGCAGGATCTGCTGCTGGGAGCCATTGCCCATCGCCACCACCGAGACCACCGAGGCGATGCCGATGATGATGCCGAGCATGGTCAGGAAGGTGCGCAGGCGGTGGGCGTTCATGGCCAGCAGGGCCATCCGGAACGCTTCGGTGAAACGATCCCGCGCGGCCCGCCAGCTGTGCCCCTTGCCGGCAGCCACGGTCGGCTGGCGCTGCGCGCGGTAGCTCGGCGCATTCGGATTGATACGGTCGGCGATGATCTCGCCGTCGCGGATCTCGATGATGCGCTGGGCGTGTTCGGCCACGCTCATGTCGTGGGTGACGATGATGATGGTGTGGCCCTCGGCATGCAGCTCGCCGAGGATGCCCATCACCTCTTCGCCGGATTTCGTGTCCAGTGCGCCGGTGGGTTCGTCGGCGAGGATCACCTCGCCACCGTTCATCAGCGCCCGCGCGATCGACACGCGCTGCTGCTGACCACCGGAGAGCTGGCCGGGTTTGTGGTTCATGCGGTCGCCCAGGCCGAGCCGCTGCAGCAGCTGTTCGGCCCGAGCGGTGCGCACGGGCCCCGGGCTGCCGGCGTACACGGCCGGCACGGCGACGTTGCCGCGCGCATCCAGATCGCCGAGCAGGTGGTAGCGCTGGAAAATGAAGCCGAAATGTTCGCGGCGCAGTTCGGCCAGTTCGTCCGGCTCCATCCGGCCGGTCTCGCGGCCGGCCACCTGGTAACTGCCGCGTGTCGGCCGGTCCAGGCAGCCGAGGATGTTCATCAGCGTGGACTTGCCCGAGCCGGACTGGCCGACGATGGCGACCATCTCGCCGGCCGCGATGTCCAGGTTGACGTCGCGCAGCACCGCGATGGTTTCATCGCCCGCCGGGAACTCGCGGCGCAGGTCGCGCAGCCGCAGCAGCGGCGTGCCCGTGGCGGCCCTGCTCATCGGCGCGGCCCGCCCATGCCGGGGCCGCTGATCCGCACGCTGCCACCGCCGCGGTTGCCGCTACCGGCTCCCTGCGCGCCGCCGCCTTCGCCCACGATGACCTTGTCGCCTTCTTCCAGCCCGGACAGCACTTCGGCATTGGCGCCGTTGTTGATGCCGATCTTGACCTTGCGCGGCGTGGGCATGCCATCGGCATCGGCCACACGCACCATGTACTGCCCGTCGCGGGTCTTAGGCCCGAGCGCAACGGCCGGGATGATCAGCACGTTCCTGGCCTGCTTGAGCATCACCGAGACCTGCGCGGTCATGTCGATGCGCAGCGTGCCGTCGGGATTTTCTACATCGAACAGCGCGTTGTAGTAGACCGCGGTGCTGGAGCTGGAGCTGGACGAACTGGAACTGCTGGAACTGTCGTTCGCGATCGAGGAGGGCGCCGGGTTGATCTGGCGCAGCGTGGCGTGGAACTTGCGGTCCGGCTCACCCAGCGTGGTGAAGTACACCGGCATGCCGGCCTTGATCTTGACCACGTCCGCTTCGGAGACCTCGGCATTCACCGTGACCAGGTCCAGGCGGGCCAGCATCACGATGGTCGGCGCGGTCTGGTTGGCGTTGACGGTGCGGCCCTCTTCGGCGACCACCGCGACCACGGTGCCGTCCATCGGCGCGGTGATGCGGGTGTAGGCCAGATTGGCGCGGGCGGTGCCCAGCTCGGTTTCGCGACCGGTGATCTGAGCATCGAAGGACTGGATCTGGGCGCGCGCCGTCTTGAGCTTGGCGTCGGCCGCATCGAACTCGGCGCGCGAGGTGGCCTCGGCGGCCAGCATCTGCTGCTGGCGGGCGAACTCGAGCTCGGCTTCCCGCAGGCTGGCCTGCTGCACCGCGCGCTGCGCCTTGACCTGATCCAGCGAGGCCTGGGCGTTGAGCACCTGGTTCTGCTGGGTGGTGGCGTCGATCTCGGCGATCAGGTCGCCTTCCTTGACGGTATCGCCCAGCTGCACCTTCAGCGATTTGATCTGGCCGGAAGCCTGCGCACCGACGCTGACCAGTTTGTAGGCATCGATCACGCCGGTGGCTTCCACGGTCTGTTCGATATCGCCGCGGCTGACCGGCGAGGTGGCCAGGGTGGGTGCAGCCGGCTTGCGCAGCATCCATGCCACAATCGCGGCGATCAGGACGAGGACCACAAGCAACAGCAGGAGGCGAGCACGGCGGGTTCTGGGCAAACGGGGCTTCACGATGATCGTCAACTCGGCAGGCCGGTGCATCGGCGTTGTCAGCATTGTGAAGATCGTTCACTGCCGGCTCAATGCTTGCCGTGTACCAAGATGTATCCCTGCGGTGCTCAACACGTTTCGTTGTGTATCTGCATCACCCTTTGAAACAGACGTACGCAAACCAGGAGATGCGGTTCAGCTCCCGACAGGGGATGATCACCGCATGGAGACTGCCAACAGCATGCACAGACTGCTGATCGTCGATGACGACAACGATATCCGCCAGCTGCTCGCCGAGCAGCTTGGCCGCGCCGGTTACCTGGTCAGCACTGCCGGCGACGGCAATGGCATGCGCCAGTTGCTGGAGCGCGAGCACGTCGACCTGATCGTGCTCGACCTCAATCTGCCGCGCGAAGACGGCCTGACCCTGTGCCGCGACCTGCGTGCGCGCTCGAGCACGCCGGTGATCATGCTGACCGCGCGCAGCGAGCCGATTGATCGCGTGCTGGGCCTGGAAATGGGCGCCGACGACTATCTCGCCAAGCCGTTTGAGCCGCGCGAGCTGCTCGCCCGTATCCGCAACGTTCTGCGGCGCACTGAGGCGCTGCCGGCCAACCTGGAGCCGCTGGCGATCCGCCGGGCGCGCTTCTCCAGCTGGATCTTCGATCTCGAGCACCGCCATCTGGTCGATCCCGATGGGCGCGTGGTGGTGTTGTCCGGGGCTGAATTCCGCCTGCTGAGGGTCTTCGTCGGCCATGCCAACAAGGTACTGTCGCGTGAGCAGCTGGTGTCGCTCAGCAGTGGCCGCAACTACGAATCCCAGGACCGTGCCATCGATCTGCAGGTCAGCCGGCTGCGCAACAAGCTCGCCGATGACGGCGGCAGCGACGGGCTCATCAAGACCGTGCGCAACGAAGGCTACGTACTTGCGGCGGCAGTGACCCTGGAATGAAACGCCTGCGGCGCTTTTTCGCCTCGATGGTCGGGCGGCTGTTCGTCATCCTGCTGCTGGGCATGAGCGTAGCCGCGGTCGGTGCCACCATGCTGGCCAGCACCAAGCGCCAGCAGGAATTTGAACGGCAGAACCTCAACCGCATTGCCGACCGCCTGCAGGGCTTCGTGAACCTGCTCGACGGTAATCCGGAGCTGCGCGAGCGGCTGCTCGGCAGTGGCGGCCCGAGCGTGCGCCAATTGCCGGAGGGCGCACGCATCGGCAGGCCTGATGCCGCGCTGATGGAAATCCTCGATGACCGGCCCGGCCCTGTCGCCAGCAGCCAGGTCGCCTTTACCTCGTTCCGTTCGTGTCTGCCGCGCCTGCCGGAACTGCTGCCGCCGCCGCGCGACAAGGAAAAGATGCGGCATCCGCCGCGTGAGCGCGACCCGGCCTTCATCCCGCCCAAGTGCCGCGTGGTGACCCTGCAGCTGACCGACGGCACGCCGCTGCGGCTGGCGCTGGATTCCCCGGCTGTCGCGCACAACGGTGTGCTCGCGGTCGACCCGCTGTTCCTGACCCTGCTGGTGGTCGCCATTGCGATCCTGGCGTATATCGTGGCGCGCATGGCCAGTGCACCGCTGCAGCGGTTGGCCGATGCCGCCGCGGCGCTGGGCGATGACCTGCAGGGCGCGCCGATGCCGGTGACCGGTCCGCTGGAAGTGCGCCGCGCCGCCGAAGCGTTCAACGCCATGCAGAAACGCCTGCAGCGCCACCTCGGCGAGCGCACCCAGATGCTGGCCGCGATCACCCATGACCTGCAGACCCCGGTCACCCGGTTGCGGCTGCGTCTGGAGAACGTCACCGACGAAGCGCTGCGCGAGCGCCTGATCGGCGATCTGGGGGCGATGCAGGCGCTGATCCGCGAGGGCCTGGAGTTGGCCCGCAGCGCCGAGAGCGCCGAGCAGCGTGCCGCGCTGGACCTGGATTCGCTGCTGGAGAGCATCGTCGAGGATGCCGTCGAGGCCGGTGCGGACGTGCACTTTGAACAGCCCAGCGGCGCAGTGCTGATGCTGCGGCCACTGGCCATGCATCGCCTGTTCTCCAACCTGGTGGACAACGCGGTGATGTACGGCCAGACCGCGCGGGTGCGGGTGGAGCAGGCCGGGCAGGACGTGGTGGTGCGCATCCGCGACAGCGGCCCTGGCCTGGCCGAGGACGAGTTGGAAGCGGTCTTCGATCCGTTCGTGCGGCTGGAAACCTCGCGCTCGCGCCAGACCGGCGGCGCGGGGCTCGGGCTGACCATCGCCCGCGCGCTGGCCGAAAAGGACGGGGCGACGCTGCACCTGCGCAACCATCCCCAAGGGGGTCTGGAGGCGATCGTGCGCTGGTCCTCGCCGGCCCGCGCAGCGGCGGGCACGCGCGGGGGCTGAGCCAGCTCCCCCAAGGCGCCCGGTTTTGCCTACTATGGGCGTCTCTTTCCAGCGTCTCCCCCATGAGAGCGTACGACTCTGCCAGCCATCGCGCTGGTGCACGGCCGTTCCCCCCATGCACACGGCGCCTGCCCAAGGCTGATCCACACGGATGAGCGAGCGGGGGGGCAGGATCCGGTGGCGGCCGGTACAACTGAATGTTCCAGGCATGCCAACCCTGCAGGCGGCCGCGCTGTGGCTGTTGCTGCTGTGCGCGCTGCCGTGGTCGCTGTCGGCGCAGGATGGCCCGCCGCCGTTGCGCGATTACGCCATCGATGTGTGGACCTCCCGCAACGGCCTGCCGCACAACTCCCTGCGCGATATCGCGCAGACCCCGGAGGGCCACCTGTGGTTCGCCACCTGGGAAGGGCTGGTCCGCTACAACGGCCTGGATTTCACGGTCTTCGACCGCAGTACCACACCGGGCCTGCGCGACAACGGGGTAGGCGGGCTGCTGGTCGACCGTAGCGGTGGGCTGTGGATCAGCGATTCGCGTGGCAACGTGACCCGGCGCGGCGCGGACGGGCGCTGGCAGGTCTGGGAGCATCGCGCCGATACGCCGCAGGTGTTGATCCAGGCGATGCAGATGGACAGCCATGGGCGTCTGTGGCTGCTGTACGAAGGCAAGGGCATCGCCAGCCTCGGCCCGGACGGCCACATCGATTACCAACCGCCGCCGGCCGACGTGCCGCTGGCGATGAGCTTCACCAAACTGGTCGTGGATGCCCAGGACCGGGTCTGGGTCGGTACGCTGGACGGACTGGTCGTGCGTGATACCGATGGTGTCCTGCGCCGGGCGCCGGAGAGCTTCGGGCTGGGCCGTGGTCTGGTCTGGCCCTATCGCGCCCCGGATGGGGTGATGTGGGTGGTCGCCGGCGAGCGCATCTATCGCATGCAGGATGGCGTGCCGCAGTTGCAGCACCGTCTGCCCGGCGTGACCCATATCACGGCGATGCTGCAGGACCGCCATGGTGACCTGTGGCTGGGTACCGAGAACCAGGGCCTGCTGCGTTTGTCGCGGCATGGGCTGGAGCGGCTGCCGGCCGGGCTGTCGCTACCCGGCGGGCGGGTGGTCAGCCTGCGTGAAGATGCCGAAGGCAGTATCTGGGTGGGGGCCAATGGCGGGTTGTACCGCTTGCGCGAAACCCTGTTCAGCAGCTTTACCGAGCGCGACGGGCTCAGTGGCGATTACGTGCGCACCGTTTTCGAGGATCGCCAACGGCAGCTCTGGATCGGCAGCGCGCGCGGCCTTGACCGTCGCGACGCCCAAGGGACGTTCATTCCCGTGCCGCTGCGCAACAACGTCGGCAAGAGCCCTTCGGTGCTGAGCCTGGCCCAGGACCGCAACGGTGACCTGTGGGTGGGCACCTTCGGCGATGGCATCTTCCGGGTCGGCGAGAACGGACAGCAGCAGCGGACGTATGGCAGCGCCGACGGGCTGCTCGGCGGCAACATCCGCGCGATCAGTATCGACCGCGAGGGGGTGATCTGGGCCGGCACCCAGAAGGGCGTGGTGCGCATCGTTGCCGACAAGGCCGAGCCGGTGACCATTCCCGGCATGCCCACCGGGCTGACCACCGCGCTCACCCACGATGCCGAGGGCGCACTGTGGATCGGTACCATCGAGGGGATCCGCGTGCTGCGCGGCAATCGCGTGCAGGCGATCGATCTGGAGGCACTGGGCGGAGGCCGCAGTGTGTTCGGGTTCCAGCAGATCGGCGATGCGATGTGGATCAGCACCGATCGCGGCCTGTACCGCTACCAGGAAGGCACGCTGGCACGGGTCGGCCTGGAGCAGGGCATGCCGGTGGATACGGTCTTCCAGCTGATTCCCGATCGCGTGGGCAATGTCTGGATCAGCAGCAACCGCGGCGTCCTGCGGACCGACATGGCCATGCTCAACGCGGTCGCCGACGGTCGCGCCGCACGGGTCGAGGTGGAGCACTACAACGAGATCGACGGCATGGCCAACTCACAGGCCAATGGCAGCTCGGGCCCCTCGGCGATCCTGCGCCAGGACGGCACCTTCTGGGTGGTCACGGCCGGCGGTCTGAGCACGGTCGACCCACTGCGCCTGCAGCGTTTCCGAGAGCGCCTGGCACCCCCGGCGGTGATCGAAAGCGTCCTGGTCGATGGCGCGCCGCTGCACTGGCAGGGCAGCAATCACAACACCATCCCGGGTGGCCGACGCCTCAGCGTGAGTTATGTGGGGCTGAGCTATCTGCTCTCCGAGCGTATCCGCTACCGCACGCGTCTGGACGGCTTGGACAAGGGCTGGGTCGAGCGCGGGCAGCAACGCAGTGTGGAGTTCATCGGGCTGCCGCCGGGCGATTACACCCTGCATGTGTCGGCCGCGCATCCCGGTGGCGCCTGGAGCGACAGTGAAGCGGTCTGGGAATTCACGGTCGAACCGTTCCTGTGGCAACGCCACAGCGTGCAGCTGATCGCCGCGCTGCTGTTGCTGGCGGGGCTGGTCGCGCTGTACCGCTACCTGATCAATCGCTACAAGGCCAGCAACGTGCGGCTCGCGCGGTTGGTGCAGGACGCCACGCTGGATCTGCAGGCACAGACGGTCAACCTGCAGGCACTGAACCAGGAGAAGACCGAACTGGCTGATCGCCTGGCGGTCCAGGCCGAGGCGTTCGAGCGCCAGGCGCGCGAAGACGCCTTGACCGGACTGCCGAACCGGCGTGCGTTCGATGAGGCATTGGCGCGCGATTTCGCGCGCTCACAGCGCAGCCATCACCCGTTGTGCCTGGTGGTGCTGGACATCGACCACTTCAAGGAAGTGAACGACCAGCACAGCCATTCAGTGGGCGATGTGGTGCTGGTGGAAGTGGCACGGCTGCTGGCCTCGGCCTGTCGGGACTCGGACATGCCCGCACGCACCGGTGGCGAAGAATTCGCGCTGCTGCTCAATGACACCCGTCTGGATGAAGCGGCCCAGGTCTGCGCGCGGCTGCGCGGGCTGTTCCACGATCATCCGGACTGGGCAGGGATTGCGGGCCTGAAGGTCACCTTCAGTGCGGGACTTGTCGAACTGGATGCTGCCGACCGCACGCCGATGCTGTTGTACCAGCGCGCCGACCGCGCCTTGTATCGGGCGAAAAGCGAAGGGCGCGACAGGACCGCTATCGGTTGACGATCTGCGCGCCAGCCGGCGACCGTGCGCCGCGGGTGCGCAGCCTCAGGGGCGCGGCCAGCTGTTGGCGACTTTGCAGAACAGCTTGGCGGTCTGCTCGGTGTCGTACACCGCACTGTGCGCCTCGTCGGCATCCCAGCCCAGCCCGGCCGCCGTGGCGGCGCGTGCCAGCACGGTCTGGCCATAGGCGATACCGCCCAGGGTGACCGTGTCGAACACGCTGAAGGGATGGAACGGGTTGCGCTTGTGCCCGGTGCGGTTGACCGCGGCATTGACAAAGCCCAGATCGAAATGCGCGTTGTGCCCGACCAGGATGGCGCGCTGGCAGCCGTACTTTTTCATCGCCGCCCGGATCGGCGCGAAGATGTGGTCCAGCGCATCGCGCTCGACTTTGGCCAGGCGGAAGGGGTGATCCAGGATGATCCCGGTGATCTCCAGCGACTTGGGATCGATTTCCAGGCCTTCGGCCGGCACCACGTGGGCGCTGGCGGTCTGGCCCGGATAGAGCACGCCGTTCTCATCCATTTCGATCGGAACGGCGGCGATCTCCAGCAGGGCGTGGCGATCTGAGTCGAAGCCGCCTGTCTCCACATCCACCACCACCGGCAGGAAGCCGCGGAAGCGGGTTGCCATCAAGCGCTGGGCGGCAGCGGGCAGTACGTCGGCAGCTGCCGGCGCGTCGGAGCGGGGGAGGTCGTCAGTCATCGCGTCAGTTTAGCAGAGGGACCTGTACGCCCCCGCGCTCAGGCCCTTGCCGGCAGGTGTCCGCGGCCGCGGCGCAGCAGGTGGTCCAGGCTCAGCGGGCCGGCACCCTGCAGGGCCAAGGGCAGCAGCATGGCCATGAACAGCAGCGGCAGTTTGAAGTTGCCGAAGCCCTGGTCGGTGATCACATAGCCCATCGCGAGCTCGCCAAGCCCATTCCAATGCATCGGCCAGTGCACGGCAGCGGTGGCGATCACGGTCAGCACCAGCAGGCTGCTGGCGGCCAGGCGCGTGCCCAGCCCGAGCAGCAGGCATGCCGCGCCGACCAATTCGAACCACGTGGCCAACTGCCAGTTGAGTGCGGCCGGCAACTGGTCGAACGGAAACGGGAAGGCCTGCTGGAGATCATCGAACCAGTTCTGGCCGCGCATTTTTTCGCGGCCGGACTCGAAATACTCCCAGCCCATCAGCAGGCGCAGGCCGAGCGGAGCCAGCCACGGGGCGAGACGATCCAGCCGGTCGCGCAGGGCGACCAGGGGCGGTGACTTCATCGATGCAATTCCTTTGTGGAAGGGTCAGGTCGCGGGCGCGGCAGGCCCGATCACGCCGCTGTCGTGGAACTGGCGCAGCAGGGCGGCACCGGGCAGGAACAAGGCATCGGCCGCCATGCCGTGCGTGTGCGCAAGCTGCTCCAGGTAGGTGACGCCGGTACGGCCGGGATGCTGGCCGATCTGCTCCAGCAGCTGTGCGGCCATCGGGCTGATCGCAGCGAAGCGGACCTGGCCATCGCGCTGGCGTCGGACCAGCAGCCCGGTTGGCTCGGGGCCAGGCGACGAGGGGGCATCGTCGGTGCCGAGCCGGTGTACCGGCCAGTGATAGAGCAGGGGCCAGGCCAACGGCGAGCGTTGCAGCGCCGCGTGCATCGGGTCCAGGCCGGGAGACGGCGGCAGCGCCGTTGCCTCCAGCTGATGCAAAGCCGTTTCCACCCACTCGTAATGTGCCAGTTCGGCCAGTGCCGGGTGTGGCAGCGCGGCCTGGTGCTGCAGCCACTGCACGAACTCGGCAGCCAGTTCGGTGAACAACGGTGTCTGCGCCGGGTGACCGGCAAGGAAGCGCCGGACCAGGGCGGCCCACGCCGCGTCCCCCAGCAGCTGCACGCAGACCGGAAAACCGTTGCCGAGCAGGCCCAGGACGTTGTTGAACACCAACCGCTGGTAGACGCCCAGCCGGCGCGCGTCCATGCCTTCGGGGGCCGCGATATGGTCCGGGTCGCGCAGATGGGCGGTGAACGCTCTCTGCTGTGCGTGAAGCCGTGCCGGGGCGTCAGTCATGTCCGCTCCCGGCATGGGCGGCCATCAGTCGGCGGATATGCTGCAGTTCTCCGCGCAGTTCGGCATAAGACGGGAAATTGAAATCGCGTTCCAGCAGCGTGGGGCGCGCGCCGATGCGTGCATAGGTGCGGGCGAGCAGGTCCCAGACCGGATCGATTACTGCGCTGCCATGGCTGTCGATCTTCAGGTCGGGGGCTTCGTCCAGATGGCCGGCCACATGCAGGCAGACGATGCGCGCGGCCGGCAGCCCGGCGATGAACGCATCGGCGTCGTAGCCGTGGTTGCACGCGTTGACGTAGACATTGTTGACGTCCAGCAACAGATCGCAATCGGCCTCGGCCAGCACGGCGTTGGTGAAGGCCAGTTCGTCCATGGCCGGGTCCGGGGCGAGGTAGTAGGACACGTTCTCCACCGCGATGCGCCGGCCCAGCAGGTCCTGCACGCGGGCGATGCGTGAGGCGGTGTGGCGCACGGCTTCGTCGGTGAAAGGAATCGGCAGGAGGTCGTAGAGATGGCCGTCATCGCTGCAGTAGCTCAGGTGTTCGCTGTACAGCGGCACGTTGTGCCGGTCGAGGAACCGTCCTACCTGTTCAAGCAGCACGGTATCCAGCGGCGCGGTGCTGCCCAGCGAGAGCGACAGCCCATGGCAGGTGAGCGGGTGGCGCGTGGTCAGTTCGGCGAGTGCGTCGCCGGCCGGCCCACCGATACCGATCCAGTTTTCCGGCGCGCATTCGAGAAAGTCGATATCGCCGTTTGGCGCATCGCGCAGGTCCTGCAGCAGGGCCCGGCGCAAACCCAGTCCGGTGGCCGCCGCAGGCAGCGGCGACCGGGCCAGGCCAGTAGCGAGAGCGTCAGTGCTTGGCACCGCACTTGCCTTCGCCGCACTTGCCTTCCGCCGTCTTCTTGTCGCCAGCCGTCTTGGCCTTGGCGCCGGTCGTCTTTCCCTTGTCGGCGCCGCACTTGCCTTCCCCACACTTGCCTTCGGCGGCCTTGGCACCGGTGGTCGCAGCCTTGTCGCCATGCGCACCGCACTTGCCTTCGCCACACTTGCCCTCGGCAGCCTTGGTCGCTGCCTGGCCGGCCACCAGATAGCCTTGGGCCAGCTCGGTCATGCTCAACGCAGATGCGGAGGCAGTAACGCCCAGGCCCGCGGCCAGCGCAGTGGCCGCCAACAAAGACAGTGATCGGGTGGGTGTGCTCATCGGGTGGATCTCCTTGAAATGGGCCGGGGCCCGGGATGGCTGCGTGGGGGCAGCAGGTGCGGCCATGGTGGCCTGGCCCGGCTCATCGAATCCTCACACAGGATTCAACGTTTCGTGAAGTGCAGCGCCGCATTCCTCAGCGGCAAGTGGGTCGGGCGCTGGGTCGAGATCACTGGCGCCTCCCAGCGAGCAAAAAAAAACCGCCACCCGAAGGCAGCGGCTTTTGCTTTCCGTTTTTGAAGCCCATGCTCAGACGTGATCGGTGCTGCTCGTCTCGTCGCGCTTCTCGCGCGGCGGCAGCGCCTGCTCGCCATGCACCAGGAACCACACGTTCTCGGCGATGTTGGTGGCATGGTCACCCACGCGCTCCAGGTTCTTGGCCATGAACAGCAGGTGGGTGCACGGGGTGATGTTGCGCGGGTCTTCCATCATGTACGTGAGCAGCTCGCGGAACAGCGCGGTGTACTGCGCATCCAGACGAGCATCATCGTCGCGCAGTTCCAGCGCCGCGGCGGCATCGTTGTCGCGGTAGGCCTCGATCGCACGGCGCACCTGCTGCGCGGCCAGCCGGCCCAGCGCGCGCAGGCCCTGGATCTGCGGCAGCGGCGGCACCTTGCTCAGGGCGATCGAACGCTTGGCCACGTTCGCCGCGTAATCGCCGATGCGTTCGATGTCGGCCGGGATGCGCAGGCCGGCCAGGATCTCGCGCAGGTCGCGTGCCATCGGCCCGCGCAGCGCCAGACGCATCACGTCGTGGCTGATGTGCTGCTCAAGCTGGTCGATGGCTTCATCGTTGGCGATGATGCGCTGGGCGGCGTTCTCGTCGCGCTTCTCGATGACGTCCATGGACGCCTCCAGCTGGGCGACGGCCATCTCGCCCATGCGCACGATCTCGGCCACCAGGCGCTGCTGTTCTTCGTCGTAGCTCTTGACGATGTGGTCGTTGGGAATGCTCATGCGGTTCTATCCAGGGTTCGTGGGCCGGAATCAGCCGAAGCGGCCGGTGATGTAGTCTTCGGTCTGCTGCTTGTTGGGCTGCGAGAAGATCACTTCGGTGCGGTCGTGTTCGATCAGGTCGCCCAAGTACATGAAGGCGGTGTAATCGGACACGCGCGCGGCCTGCTGCATGTTGTGGGTGACGATCACGATGGTGTAATCGTGCTTGAGCTCTTCGACCAGCTGCTCGATGCGGCTGGTGGAGATCGGATCCAGCGCGGAGGTCGGTTCGTCCAGCAGCAGCACGTCCGGGCGCAGGGCCACGGCGCGGGCGATGCACAGGCGCTGCTGCTGGCCACCGGACAGGCCCAGCGCGCTCTGGTTGAGCTTGTCCTTCACCTCGTCCCACAGCGCGCCCTGGCGCAGGGCCTGCTCGACGCGATCAGTCATCTCCGACTTGGAGAGCTTTTCGTGGTGACGGATGCCGTAGGCCACGTTCTCGAAGATGGTCATCGGGAACGGCACCGGCTTCTGGAACACCATGCCGACCTTGCTGCGCAGGCGGTTCATCGGGTACTTCGGCGAGAGGATGTTCTCCCCGTCCAGCATCACTTCACCGCGCGCTTCCAGCTTGGGGTACAGCGCGTAGATGCGATTGAAGATGCGCAGCAGCGTGGACTTGCCGCAGCCGGAGGGACCGATCAGCGCGGTGACACGCTTTTCCGGAATCTCCAGGTCGATGCCCTTCAGCGCGTGGAACTTGTCGTAGTAGAAATCCAGCCCACGTGCGGCCAGCTTGATCGGCGCCGGGGTCTGCAGGCTTTCATGCGAGGCCGGGACCACGATGCGCTGCATCGGCACGGCGTTGGAGAGATCGTTCATGGCGATGTCCGTGGAAAGGTCAGTCATGGGAGATACGGTTGCGCAGCAGGATGCCGCGCGCGGAAAGGCTGACCAGCAGCACGAACACGGTCAGCACCAGCGCGCCGGCCCAGGCCAGCACCTGCCAGGATTCGTACGGGCTGCCGGCAAACTGGTTCATCACCACCGGCACCGACGCCATCGGCTGGAACACGTTGCTGTTCCAGTACTGGTTGCCGAAGGCAGTGAACAGCAGCGGGGCGGTTTCACCGGAGATGCGGGCCAGGGCCAGCAGGATGCCGGTCACGATGCCGGCGGCGGCGCTGCGGTACAGCACCTGCACCGTCACCTTCCACTGCGGGATGCCCAGCGACAGGGCCGCTTCACGCATCTGCGAAGGCACCAGGCGCAGCATTTCATCGGTGGTACGCACCACCACCGGCAGCACGATGAAGGCCAGCGAGAGCGCACCGGCGAAGGCCGAGAACTGGCCTCCGGTCTGCATCACATACAGGGTGTAGACGAACAGGCCCAGCACGATCGATGGCGCCGAGAGGAGGATGTCGTTGACGAAGCGGACCACCGTGCCGGTCTTGCGGAAGTTGCCGTACTCGGCCAGCCAGGTACCGGCCAACACGCCGAGCGGGGTGCCGATCGCGATTGCCAGGCCACACATCACCGCGCTGCCGAAGAAGGCATTGGCCAGGCCGCCTTCCTGCATCGGCGGTGGGGTCATCTTGGTGAACAGGTCCAGATTGATGCCGGCCAGGCCCTTGGAGGCCAGCGTCCACAGGATCCAGCCGAGGAAGAACAGGCCGAACAGTGCGGTCAAGCAGGACATCAGCAGCGCGACCACGTTGACGATGCGGCGGCGCAGGTACAGCGGTTGGGCGTTGGCGGTGGACATCAGTTGCCCTCCTTGCGGGCCAGGCGCATCAGCATCAGGCGGGCGATCGCCAGCACCACGAAGGTCACCAGGAACAGCACGAAGCCGAGCAGCAGCAGGGCCGAGCGGTAGGTTTCGGTGGCTTCGCCGAAGTCGTTGGCGATCAGGGCGGCAATGGTGGTGCCCGGTTCGAGCAGCGACGGCGACAGACGCACGCTGTTGCCGATCACGAAGGCCACCGCCATGGTTTCACCCAGGGCGCGGCCGAGGCCGAGGAAGATGCCGCCGATCACCGCCGAGCGGGTGTAGGGCAGCACGATGTCCCAGCTCACTTCCCACTTGGTGGAACCCAGCGCGTACGCCGATTCCTTCAGGCGGGTCGGCACGGTGAGGAACACTTCGCGCATCACCGAGGAGATGAAGGGGATGACCATGATCGCCAGCACGAAGCCGGCGGTAAGCACACCGATGCCCAGCGGCGGACCCTGGAACAGCGGGCCGATGATCGGCATCGTGCCCAGGTGATCATTGAGGAACGGGGTGACGTACTCGGTCATCACCGGGACCAGCACGAACAGGCCCCACATGCCGTAGATGATCGAGGGGATACCGGCCAGCAGTTCGATGGCGGTACCGACCGGGCCACGCAGCCAGCGCGGGGCGACCTCGGTCAGGAAGAAGGCGATACCGAAGCTCACCGGGACAGCGATGACCATCGCGATCAGGGCGGTGACCAGGGTGCCGTAGATCGGTGCGAGCGCACCGAATTTGTTCTCGACCGGATTCCATTCGGAGGAGTAGAAGAAGCCCAGGCCCTGCTCCTGCAGGGCATGGCGGCCGCCCCACAGCATCGAGAGCGCGGCGCAGGCCAGGGCGACCAGCACCAGGATGACGGTGGCGATCAGTACCCAACGGAACAGTTTGTCGTTGCGGGCATCACGCAGGTCGCGAAGAGACGGTGCGGGAACAGGCTGGGCGATGGCATTCATGGCTGAGGCGGGGGCCCGAGAAGAGAAGAGGTAGTGCCGGGCGATGCCCGGCATCACGTTCGGAGCGTGGTGCCGCCGGGCAGGGCCCGGCGCTGCGATCGGTCAGGCCCGCGCCAGGCGCGGGCCTGCCTGGTTCACTTGAACTCGCTGGTCCAGTACGCCTCGATCTGGGTGACCAGCTCGGCCGGCAGCGGCACGTAGTGCAGTTCGTTGGCCTGGGCCTGGCCCTTCTCGAAGGCCCACTTGAAGAACGCCAGGGTGTCCTTGCTGCGCTGGGCATCCTTGGGCTGCTTGCGCATCAGCATGAAGTTGGTGGCGGTGATCGGCCATGCCTGGTCGCCCGGGGCATTGGTGATGACCAGGTTGAAGTCCTTGGCGCTGGCCCAGTCGGCGCTGGCGGCTGCCGCGGCGAAGGTTTCCGCGCTCGGCTGCACCCAGTTGCCGGCGGCGTTCTGCATCGAGGCGTACGGCATGCCGTTCTGCAGCGCGTAGGCCAGCTCGACGTAGCCGATGGAGCCCTTGATCTGCTTCACGTACGAGGCCACGCCTTCATTGCCCTTGCCACCCACGCCGTCCGGCCACTGCACCGAGGTGCCTTCGCCGACCTTGCTCTTCCAGTCCGGGCTGACCTTGGACAGGTAGTTGGAGAAGTTGAAGGTGGTGCCTGAGCCATCCGAACGGTGCACCAGGGTGATCTTGCCGTCGGGCAGTTTGACGCCCGGGTTGGCAGCGACGATGGCCGGGTCGTTCCAGGTCTTGACCTTGCCCAGGAAGATGTCGGCCAGCAGGGCGCCGCTCAGGCGCAGCTTGCCGGCTTCCAGGCCGTCGATGTTGACCACCGGGACCACGCCGCCGATGGCCGACGGGAACTGGCCGAGACCGGCCTGGGCCAGTTCTTCGCTGCTCAGCGGCTTGTCGGAGGAACCGAAGTCAACGGTGCCGGCCTTGATCTGGGCGATGCCGCCACCCGAGCCGATCGACTGGTAGTTGATCTTGGCGCCGGTGGCGGCGTTGTAGTCGGCCGACCACTTGGACACCAGCGGGAAGATGAAGGATGCACCGGCGCCGGAAATCTCGGCGGTGAGGCGGTCGCCAGCCGCCTGGGCAGCGGCAGGCGCGTCGGTGGCCGGCGCGGCGGCCTGGCCTTCGGCGCCCGGCTTGCAGGCGGAAAGGCCCAGCGCGATGGCCAGGGAAAGGGCGGCAATGCTGGCCGTGTGCAGTTTCATGCGTCACTCCATAGCGGGATAAGGGCCGGTCTTCCCGGCGACGCGACTATGAAATGATGTTTATGTTACAGCTTGATGACGCCGTGACCGGGCGCACGCAAAGCCTTGCGACACAAGGGGCGGGCGTGCGGGGGCGGGCAACAAAAAGGCGCGGAACCTTGCGGTCCGCGCCCGATGGCGCCGGAAGGGGGAGAGAGGTCCCTCCGGCGCCATTGCCTCGTTGTGCGGTGGATCAGTACTTCAGGTTCTGCGACCAGTAGGTCTCGATCTGCTTGACCAGGGTGTCCGGCAGCGGGACGTAATCAAGCTGCTTGGCCTGGGCATCGCCGCTCTTGTAGATCCAGCGGAAGAATTCCTGGGTGGCCTTGGCGTTGGCGACGTTCTTGGGCTGCTTGCGGACCAGGATGAAGTTGGTGGCGGTGATCGGCCATGCATCGGCGCCCGGGGCGTTGGTCATGACCAGGTAGAAGTCCTTCGAGCTGGCCCAGTCGGCGCTGGCGGCAGCGGCGGCGAAGGAGGTGTCGCTCGGCAGCACGATCTTGCCCGAGGCATTCTTCATCGCAGCGTAGGACATCTTGTTCTGCAGCGCGTAGGACAGTTCGACGTAGCCGATGCCGCCCTTGATCTGCTTCACGTAGGCGGCAACGCCTTCGTTGCCCTTGCCGCCGATGCCGACCGGCCACTGGACCGAGGTGCCTTCACCGACCTTGGTCTTCCACTCCGGGTTGACCTTGGAGAGGTAGTTGACGAAGTTGAAGGTGGTGCCCGAACCGTCCGAACGGTGCACGACGGTGATCTTGCCGTCGGGCAGCTTTACGCCCGGGTTCAGCGCGGCGATCGCCGGGTCGTTCCAGGTCTTGATCTTGCCGAGGAAGATGTTGCCCAGGGTCGGGCCATCCAGCTTCAGCGCGCCCGGGGCGATGCCGGCCACGTTGATCACCGGGACCACGCCGCCGATGACCGACGGGAACTGGGCCAGACCGGCCGTAGCCAGTTCTTCCGGCTTCAGCGGGGCATCGGAGGAGCCGAAATCAACGGTCGCGGCCTTGATCTGGGCGATGCCACCACCGGAACCGATCGACTGGTAGTTGACCTTCTTGCCGGTCGCGGTGCTGTAGTCGGCCGACCACTTGGACATGACCGGGTAGATGAACGAGGCGCCCGCGCCGGTCACATCGGCGGCATTGGCGGCGAACACGGACGACGCGGCGAGGACGGCAACGGCGGCGCGCGACTTGAAGGCGTGGATCACGGGGTGGCTCCTGGGATGGATGAAGGTGCGGGGTGTCCCGCCCGGTGCTCATTCCATAACCATTCGATGACAGCCCAGCGACTGTCATATGACTGCCTTGTGACATGCATCCTGGGATGCACGTCACAACGGCTGCAGCGCCTCCGGGACCGCGTAGCGGCGGCCGTCATAACGCAGCACGTGGCGCTCGCCGTCCACCGGCGTGTCCTGGTCGCGGCACTGCTCGCCGTCCATCCAGCTGTGCGTGGTGACCCGGCGTTCGCGCAGGATGAGGTCGGCCAAGCCATGTCTGCCCTTGGATCCAACGGCGACGGTGCGCGATACGTCGATGGATTCACCCGCGCAGCGGGTGTCCCACTCGGCCTGGAAACGACGCAGCACCATCGGTGGGCCAAGCGTGCGCAGCGTGTCTGCTTGTACCGCGAGCAGATGCAACTGTTCTTCGCTGAAAGGATTGGGCCCGGAGCCATTGCGCCGCTGCACGCGCAGCCCGAACGCGAGGGTGTCCGGTGCAAGCTGGTAGCGCGCGGTATCCAGGCGCATCCCGTCGAAGAAGACCGCGTCGCTGTCGAGTGCGCCGGACAGCACCGTCCACGCGCGCGTGGCGAGGGTGTCGCTATCGATCACCAGCACCTCCACGTCGCCATCGCGCGAGTCGTTGTCGCCACCGTCTCGCCAGACCGGCGTGGCCACCAGGGTCAACTCGGGGCGTGCCGGCCAACGCCGGCAGACGCTGGCGGCAGTGTCACGGGTGTAACCGGGTCGATCGGGCAGCGCATTGTCCGCCCGCACCATGTAGGCCTCCTGCGCGGCCGCCTGGGCATCATGGCAGTCCTGCGCCTGGGCGGGCAGGGCGCCGGCACTGCACGCGGCGGCCAGCAACAGCAAGAGGGCGATACGCATCGGCTCCATCCATGGGCAAAGGGCGCCCAGCATACCCGCGCGTTCCTGCATGGGGTGGCTCTACCGGTGCGGGGCACGAAAAAAGGCGCAGCCGAAGCTGCGCCTTTGTGTCACACGCGTGGTGCAGGGCTTACCAGAAGAACTGCAGGCGCGCTTCGAGGATGTTCGGGTCGTCGTTGACGAAGGTACGGGCGGTGGAGCTGTACTTCTTGCTGTCCACCATCACGTAGTTCAGCGCGAACTTGGTGTTGGAGCGCCAGTAGTAGTTCACGCCCACGGTCCAGATGTCCATCTTGCCGCCCAGCACGCCATCGACGATCGGCGGGCGACCGGCCACCGGGTTGGCGCGCAGGTTGCCGTCGTTGAGGTCCATGTGGTCGTAACGCGCACCCAGCTGCCACATGCCGCGGCCCGGCTCGTCCGGCAGGCCGGTGGTCGGGGTGCCGCCCTTGTAGCCCCAGGTTTCGCCGCTGATGTTCCACAGGCCGCTGACGTAGTAACCGTCGCTGGTGTAGTTGTCGCGGGTGTAGCGCTTGGCCTTGCTGGTGTAGTACTCGGCCTGGGCCTTGAACGGGCCGCCGATGTACATCGCTTCGGCACCGATCGTGCTGACGCGGTCGGTATCGACCATGTTGCCGCTGTCGACCAGGCGCACCGTCGCCAGATCGGCGTTGGGGCGGGCGCGAACGCGCAGGGTATCGGCGTCGGTGTCGTAGTCGACGTAGCTCAGGCCGAAGTGCAGGACCTGGCCCTTTTCATTGATCGGGGCCCAGGTGCCACGTGCGCCGTAGCCGCTGCCGTGGGCGAGGTTGCGGGTCAGCTCGCGGCCGAAGGCGCTGGCGGTCACGGACCAGTTGTTGTCACCGATGCTGTACGCACCACCGAGGCGGCGGGCCACGGCGTAGGTGTTGGTGACCGCGGCCTTGGAGATGAAGTCGTTGTTCTTGGTGCTGGACAGTTCTTCCAGGCTGTTGGGCTGCTTGAACTGGCCGAACTGCACGAAGTGGTTGGCATTGCCGGACAGCTTGTACTTCAGGTTGGTGTCCAGGAACTTGTCGGCCTTGGCGTCATAGCCCACCACCCATTCCACGTTGCCCGGGCCCTTGCCCTTGAGCACCAGCTCGGCACGGCGCAGCTCGAATTCGCTGTTCTTGCCATTTGCCGCATCGCCGCCGTTGAGGTCGGCCACATCGTTGTCGAACCAGTTGCCGTCAGCCTGGACCAGGCCTTCGAACGTGATTTCCGAACCGCCGATCACATCGATGGCCACTTCAGCGTGAGCGGCCGGAACGAACAGCGCAGCCGCCACGGCCGCAGTAAGGAGTTGGCGATGCAGTTTCATGGAAGGAGCCTTGCAGGCAGGTGGGAAGATGCTGCGCAGGCTAATTAGTGAAGATTGCGTAAATGTGACAGTTTCGGACAAACCGTCATCGCCCGTATCCCAAGCGGCGTCAGGGGCTGCTATTGATGCCCGGCGCAGATGACCGCCCGGTTGCGTCCATATGGCAGTCGCGCCCCCCGTTCAGGCGGCGGTCTTTTCCTTGAAACGGCACAGGTCGCGGATGACGCATTGCGGGCAGTCCGGCTTGCGTGCCTTGCACACGTAACGGCCATGCAGGATCAGCCAGTGATGCGCGTCGAGCAGGAACTCGGCCGGGATCACCTTGATCAGCAGATCCTCCACCGCACGCACGTCCTTGCCGGGCGCCAGGCCCGTGCGGTTGGAGACGCGGAAGATGTGGGTATCCACCGCCATCACCGGTTCACCGAACGCGGTGTTGAGCACGACATTGGCAGTCTTGCGACCGACACCGGGCAGCGCCTCCAGCGCGGCGCGATCGCGCGGCACTTCGCCGCCGTGCTGTTCCACCAACATCGCGCAGGCCGCAATCACGTTCTTCGCTTTCGCGTTGTAAAGACCGATGGTGGCGATGTACTTCTTCAAGCCGTCCTCACCCAGCGCAAGGATCGCCTGCGGGGTATTGGCGACCGGGAACAGTTTGCGCGTGGCCTTGTTGACGCCGACATCCGTGGCCTGCGCGGACAGCGTGACCGCCACCAGCAGCTCGAACGGCGAGCTGTACTCCAGTTCGGTCCTGGGGTGCGGGTTGAGTTCGCGCAGGCGCGTGAACATTTCGATCACGTCGGCCTTGGGCATGCGCGCGGTGCGTGCGGCCGGTTTCTTCATCGTAGCCATCAGGACGTGCGGCCCGCGGCCTTGGCCTTGGCGCGCGCGAGGATGGCGGCAGCGGCCGAGGGCAGGGCGGGTTTCTGGATCTCGGGTGTGGGGGGCGGTGCGCGGCGTGCATCGCGCTCGGCGGCGCGGCGCGCGAGCCGCTGCTGGCGCTGGCGGTAGCGCTCGCGTGCGGCCCAGGCGCGTTGCAATTGCTGCTGTGCGTGCTGCAGCCGCTGGGGAAGATCGGGATGATCGGGGCGCAGCGCTTCGTCGCCCGGCTGCGGGACGTAGTCCATCAACCCGGCGGCCAGCGCGGCATCCCATTGATCGTCGAGGATGAGTGCCAGCAGCTGCGCCGGCGAAACGGTATCGGAAGGCGACATGGCTCAGTGGTTCTGGAACACCGGCGGCCGGCGCGCCAGGAACGCGCTGGTGCCTTCGCGCATGTCCTCGGTGGCGAACATCAGGCCGAACTGCACGCTCTCGTACTCCAGCCCCTCGCCGAGCGAACACTCGCCGCCGATATGGATCGCATCAAGGATGCCGCGCAGCGCGAGAGGCGCGGCCGAGGCCAATTGCGACGCCAGTGCCTGGACGCGGGCATCCAGCTCCGCAGCCGGGACCACCTCATTGACGATGCCCAGCTGCGCGGCACGCGCGGCGGTGATCGGGGTGCCCAGCAGGCACAGCTCCAGCGCAGCGGCGCGGCCGCACAGGCGCAGCAGCCGCTGGCTGCCACCGAAGCCGGGCATCAGGCCCAGATGGATCTCCGGTTGCCCCACCTTGGCGGTCTCGGAGGCCACCCGCAGGTGGCAGGCCATGGCCAGCTCCAGCCCGCCGCCCAGCGCAAATCCGTTGATCTTGCCGATCACCGGCTTGGGCATGCGCTCGATGCGGCGCATCAAGCGCTGGCCCAGCAACGAGAAATCACGACCCTGAACCGCGCTCAGACCGTTCATTTCGGCGATGTCCGCCCCGGCCACGAAGGCCTTGGGACCGGCACCGGTCAGCACAACCACGCGCACGGCCGGGTCGGTCGCCGCTTCGGCGAACGCGCTATCAAGGGCTTCCAACGTGGCCCGGTTGAGCGCATTGAGTTTGTCCGGGCGGTTGACCGTCACAGTGCGCACGGCGGCATCGTCCATAATCGAGATAAGGGCGTCGGCCACGGCAGGACTCCTGAAAACGTTAAAAAAAAGTGATTGTTGAACTCTTGAAACGAAGTCAGGTCAGAGCCTGCGTCGTTAGTGGCGGTTCAACGTTGCGGCGGCTATCCTAACCCGTCGCCTCAGGGCGGCCCAACGCGTCCTGAGTTACCACCCCTGGAGAAAAGTTTGATGAAGTTGCGTTCTATCGCGGTCGCCGTCGCGGCCCTGGCCCTGACGGGCAATGCCTTCGCCCAGGACACCTCGTCCGAAAAGGGCAAGCTGAGCTATTACTTCGGTTACGACTACGGCAACAACCTGGCTGAACTCACCGCACGCGGCGAGCAGCTGGACATCAACTCGGTGGTGAAGGGCCTGCAGGATGCCTACGCCAAGAAGCAGCCGTCGATCACGGCCGAGCAGTTGAAGCCCGCCGTCGAAGCCTTCCAGAAGCGTGAGCAGGGTCGTGCGCAGGCCGCCAAGGCCGAGTACGACAAGGCTGCCGCCGAAAACAAGACCAAGAGCACCCAGTTCCTGGCCGCCAACAAGGCCAAGGCCGGCGTGCAGTCGCTTCCGAGCGGCGTGCAGTACCGCGTGATCGAAGCCGGCAAGGGCGCCAAGCCGACCCAGGCCAGCACCGTGCAGCTGGAAGTGGCCGGTCCATACCCGTTCGGCACCCGTCCGGCCGAAGCACGTCCGGCGCAGCAGATTCCGGGCATCAAGGTCAGCGAAGTCGAAATGAAGGCCATGCGTGAAGCCCTGCTGCAGATGCCGGCCGGCTCCAAGTGGGAAGTGACGCTGCCGCCGGATCAGGCCTATGGTGCCGATCCGCGCACGCCGTTCCCGCCGAACGTCGCGGTGCAGTTCGAAATCAAGCTCGTCAGCGTCAAGTAATTGCTGCAACATCAAGAACGCGCCGGTGGAAACACCGGCGCGTTTTTCGTTTCCGTGCAATCGCGCTACTGTTGACCGGTCCAATCGATGGAACATTCCCCGCATGCCGTGCCCACTCCCTGCATCGGAATCTGCGCACTGGACCGCGCCGGTGTCTGCACGGGCTGCCTGCGCACCGTGGATGAAATCACCCGCTGGCGAACCATGAGTCGACCCGAACAGCATCACGTGATGCAGCACACACTGCCGCTGCGCGAACAACTGCGGCAATCCCTGCGCGGTTCGCTGGCCGAGCATGAGCGCCTGCTGCGCGCGCTGCATCCGCTGGATCAGCCGCCCCCCGGCGATGGCTGGAACCGCAGCGAACTGATCGATCTGTTACCGCCCGGCCCCCCGGTTGAAGCGGCCGTGCTGGCCGGCATCATTCCGCGCGAGGGCGGCGCCCAGGTACTGCTGACCCGGCGTACCGATACGCTGCGCCATCATGGCGGCCAGGTTGGCTTTCCCGGCGGTCGCATGGAGCCGGAGGACCGCGATGCGGTCGCTGCTGCGATCCGCGAAAGTGATGAGGAAATCGCACTCAAACAGGACCAGGTGCAGGTGCTCGGGTATCTGGATCCGTTCGTGACGATTACCGGCTATCGGGTCATGCCGGTGGTGGCCGTGATCGATCCCGCCTTCGTGGCCGTGCCCGAGCCGGGTGAGGTTGCCGAAGTGTTTGAGGTGCCGCTGTCCTACCTGATGGATCCGGCCAACCTGCACCACGTCGAGATCGACCACCGCGGGCGCATCCGTCACGTACTCGAATACGGCTGGCCCGGGCAGCGGATCTGGGGCGCGACCGCCGCCATTCTCTACAACCTGCGTCGCCGCCTGGAGCAGACCGAATGACCACGCCGCTGATCGATGTCGCCACCCTCGCACACGCCCTGGATCAGGGCGCGACGCGCCTCATGGATGCACGTGCGACGCCCAGTGCCCCGCCCGCGTTGCGGGTGATGGACGCACGGTTCTCGCTGGCCGATCTGCACGCCGGTACGCAGCTGTACGCGCAGGGCCATATGCCCGGCGCGCTGTACGCCGATCTCAACCGGGATCTGTCCGATCTCGGTCGCACCGGCCATGGCCGGCACCCGCTGCCGGACAATGATGCCTTCGCCGCCCGCTTGGGCGAGTGGGGCATCGGGCCGGAGACCGAGGTCGTGGTCTACGACGCTGGCGACGGCAGCATGGCCGCCGCGCGCCTGTGGTGGCTGCTGCGGCTGATCGGGCATGCACAGGTGCGGGTGCTTGATGGTGGCTACGCCGCCTGGCAGGCGGCTTGCCTGCCGGTAACGGCGGAGCTGCCGCAGGTGACCGCGTTGCCGCCGTATCCGGGTCACTTCGACCGCAGCCAGATCGCCTCCGTTGAAGAAGTCCAGGCGCGTCTCAAGCACGCCCCGGGCTGGTTGATCGATGCGCGGGCCGGTGAACGCTTCCGTGGCGAAGTGGAACCCTTGGATCCGGTCGCCGGCCATGTACCTGGCGCGGTGAACCGTCCCTTCGCGTTGAACGTGCATGAGGGCCGGTTGCGCCCTGCGGACGATCTGCGCGCCGCACTGCAGCCGCTGCTCGGCACGCATGCGCCGGACGAGGTCGTGCTGATGTGCGGCTCCGGCGTGACCGCCTGCCACCTGCTGCTGGCGATGGAAGCCGCCGGGCTGGAAGGGGCACGCGTCTATGCCGATTCGTGGAGCGGCTGGGTCAGCGACCCGTCGCGCCCCGTCGCCACCGGCTGATCATCACCCACGCAGTTCCTGCAACGGCACCGCCGCCAGCACCCGCGGCCACGGGAACAACGGACCCGGATCGCGCTTGCGCGGCACCCGCCGCTCCGGATCGTCGCTGGCCACTTCTTCGCGCGTATCCAGCCACTCATGGCCGGCGATATGCGCCAGTGCCGGCAGCGTGCCGCACAGGTGCTGCAGCAGATCGATCAATGCCGCGATCTGCGCATCGGGGTAGGGTTCGTCCATCGCCTGGTGCCGAGAATCCCACCAGTGCGGGTAGCGCCCGGTGTTGACCAGTTCGATGCCGATCGAGCGCGGATTGAAGCCACTGACCTGATGGGCGACGCGGTCCAATGACACGTACTGGACGATGCGCCCGTCGCGGTCGATGTAGTAGTGCCCGCTGTTGCCGGTGCCGCTGTCGTACAGCACGCGTTCGCCGTACTCGCGCGCCATCGCCAGGTCCGGCAGTTCGGTGCAGTGGATGACCACCAGATCGATGTCGTCGTGCGTGCGGGGCAGCAGCCTGTCCTGGTAGGGCAGGGGCTGTGCATCGATGGCGGGCGGGGCGCGGTCGGGCATGTGGCGATGCTAGCATTCGGGCATGAACGCTCCTATCGATTCCCGCGCGGTATGCGCATGAGCCGCGGCCACTGCATCCTCTCCCATGGCTTTGAAAGCGGCCCGGACGCCATCAAGGTGACCGCCCTGGCCGAGGTGGCCGAACGCCTGGGCTGGACCCACGAGCGCCCGGACTACACCGATCTGGATGCCCAGCGCGAGGTCAGCAGTCTGGGCGATGTACGCGCCCGCCTGCAGCGCCTGGTCACCCTGGCCACCGCCCGCGCCGCGCAGGGCCCGGTGGTCCTGGCCGGCTCCAGCCTGGGCTCGTACATCTCGGCCATCGCCTCGCTCCAGGTGCCAGTCCAGGGCCTGTTCCTGATGGTGCCGCCCACCCGCATGGGGCCGATGCCGGCGCTGGATGCCGCCCGCGTGCCGACCAGCGTTGTCCATGCCTGGCACGACGAGCTGATCCCGCCGGCCGAGGTGATCGCCTGGGCGCAGGCCCGCTCGGCGCGCCTGCTGATGGTGGACGACGGGCACCGCCTGACCGACCACGTCGAGGCCTCGAGCCGGGCCTTTGAGGAACTGCTGGCCTCGCTGTAACCGGGCGTTCCAGCCCACCTCACGTACAATGGCCCCCCGGGACCCCGTGCCCGGCTGCTTGCCGTGCCCGTGGGCACCCCCTCTCCGCTGACCTGCGATACCGATTCCGTGAAATTCTTTGTTTCCTGCGCCAAGGGCCTGGAGTATCTGCTCGCCGACGAACTGTTGGCGCTCGGCCTGGACAAGGCCACCGCCACCATTTCCGGCGTCAACGCCGAGGGCGAGCTGGCGCAGGCGCAGCGCGTGGTGCTGTGGTCGCGCCTGGCCAGCCGGGTGCTGTGGCCGCTGGCCGAGTTCGAGTGCCCGGACGAAGGCTCGCTCTACCAGGGCGTGTCGGCGATGGCATGGGAGCAGCACATCAGCCCCGAGCTGACCCTGTCGGTGGATGCGCATGTGTCCGGCACCGAGATCACGCACGCGCGCTTCGCCGCGCAGCGGGTCAAGGACGGCGTGGTGGACAGTCTGCGCGCGCAGGGCCTGGAACGGCCGTCGGTGAACGTGGAGTTCCCGGACGTGCGCATCAACCTGTCGCTGCGCAAGGGCCGGGCCACGATCTCGATCGATCTGGGCGGCGGCCCGATGCACCGCCGCGGCTGGCGCATGGCGCAGAACGAGGCGCCGCTGAAGGAAAACCTGGCCGCTGCGGTGCTGCTGCGCGCCAACTGGCCGAAGATCCACAGTGAAGGCGGTGGCCTGCTCGACCCGATGTGCGGCAGCGGCACGCTGCTGATCGAAGGCGCGCTGATGGCCGCCGACGTTGCGCCGGGCCTGCAGCGCCATGGCAGCATCCCGCCGAGCCGCTGGCTGGGCTTTGACCGCGAGAGCTGGAACACCCTGATGGCCGAAGCGCGCATGCGCGAAGAAGCCGGCCGCGGTGCGCTCAAGCAGGTCATCCACGGCAGCGACATCGACCCGCATGCGATCCGCGCGGCCAAGGAAAATGCCGAGACCGCCGGCGTCTCGCACGCGATCTGGTTCGGCGTGCGCGACGTGGCCGATGTGCAGGTGCCCCTGCAGGAAGCCGGCTGCGTGGTCTGCAACCCGCCGTACGACGAGCGCCTGGCCGCCGATGCCCTGCTGTACCGCCGCCTCGGCGACGCGCTCAAGCGCGCGGTGCCGCAGTGGCGTGCCAGCCTGCTGTGCGGCAGCGCCGACCTGGCTTTTGCCACCGGCCTGCGCGCCAACAAGAAGTACCAGCTGTTCAACGGTGCCATCGAGTGCGCGCTGATCGTCTGCGACCCGATCGCAGTGCCGCAGCGCGAGAACACCGGCCAGCCGCGCGAGCTCAGCGAAGGTGCGCAGATGGTGGCCAACCGCCTGCGCAAGAACATCAAGAAGTTCAAGACGTGGCGGACGCGCGAGAGCATCACCTGCTACCGGGTTTACGATGCCGATCTGCCCGAGTACGCGGCCGCCATCGACGTCTATGAAGAAGACGGCGGTGCCCGCCGCACGTTCCTGCATGTGCAGGAATACGCGGCCCCGGCGACCATTCCCGATGTCGATGTGCGTCGCCGCCGCAACGAGCTGCTCTCGGCCGCGCGCGAGGTCTTCCAGGTGCCGGCCGAGCAGGTCGCGCTGAAGTCGCGCGAGCGGGGCAAGGGCGGCAGCAAATACGGTCGTTTCGAACAGCGCGGCGAGTTCGTGCTGGTGCGCGAGAACGATGCCCTGCTGCGCGTGAACCTGTTCGACTATCTGGACACCGGCCTGTTCCTGGACCATCGCCCGCTGCGCTGGCACATGGCGCAGGAAGCCCAGGGCAAGCGCTTCCTCAATCTGTTCTGCTACACCGGTGTCGCCTCGGTGCAGGCCGCCGTGGCCGGTGCGGCGACCACCACCAGCGTGGATCTGTCCGGCACATACCTGCAGTGGTGCGCCGACAACCTGGCCTTGAACGGCAAGGGCGGCAGCCAGCACCAGTTGATCCAGGCCGATGCGCTGGCGTGGCTGGAAGCCGAACGTCACCGCTTCGATGTGATCTTCTGCGATCCGCCGACCTTCTCCAACTCCGCCCGCGCCGATGACTTCGACATCCAGCGCGAACACGTGCGCCTGCTGCGTGCGGCCGTGGCGCGCTTGAGCCCGGAAGGCGTGCTGTACTTCTCCAACAACTTCCGCCGCTTCAAGCTGGACGACGGGGCGATCAAGGAGTTCGCGGAGTGCAAGGAGATTTCGCCCGAGACCATCGGGGCGGACTTCGAGCGCAACCCGCGCATCCACCGCGCGTGGGAACTGCGCCGCTACGGCGCCTGACGGGACGGCAAGGGGCTGACATGGACAACAGCCAGCTCCACGCCGACGGGCTGCTGCTGCGGCCGTTCGAGGATACCGACGCCGCCGCGTTCGCAGCGGCGGTGCGTGAGTCGGCCGAGGGCATGCGGCGCTGGATGCCGTGGAGTTCGATCGACTACACCGTGGCGCAGGCGCTGCAGTGGTTCCAGGCCTGCCGGGACGGCTGGGCGGCAGGCACGGCCTGCGAGTACGGGGTATTCAACCGTGACACCGCCGCCTTCGTCGGCGGCGCGGGATTGAACAAGATCCAGCACGATCCCCGGTTCTGCAACCTGGGGTATTGGGTGCGGCAGTCGTGTCGCGGCCAGGGCGTCGCGCCCCGCGTCGTACAGGCGCTGGCCGCCCAGGCATTCGGGCCGCTGGGCCTGCATCGGGTGGAAATCGTCGTGGCCGTGGGCAATCTCGCCAGCGAACGGGTGGCGGTAAAGGCCGGCGCCCTGCGCGAAGGCGTGGCACGCAACCGACTGGTCATCGACGGCCGTCCTGTTGCCGCGCATATGTTTTCACTGGTGCCCTGATCGGCGATCGCGATGCGGCTGCGCAGCTGCTCCCTCAGCGCGCGACCAGTGCCACCGCCAGCCCCACCACCGGCAATGCCCACGCCAGCGGCGCGATCCAGCGCGGACGGTACGGGTACAGCCCGAACGCGATCAGCACCCCGCTGATCGTCAGCGCACCCAGCCACAGCACCGGGCCGATCGCCCAGCCGTGGTCCAGCACGCACAACGCGAATGCGACGGTCAGCAGCGTCCAGCCCACCCAGCGCCATACCCGCATCCGCGCGGGGCTGGCGCCGGCTTTGCCGTGCAGTTCCAGCTGGTGCTTGTCCATTGCCAACGACAGCGCCGTGAACGCCGAAAAGGTCAGCGTGATCGCCAGCAGCATCATGCCGTGGCTCCCGCGGCGGCCGCCTGCTGGCGGCGCTTCTTCTCGGCCGCACTCAGCGGTGGCTGCCAGCGCTGCATGCGATGGCCGCAGTAGGCCAGCATCGCGCCGAAGGCGAGCATGGTCAGATCGAACCCGGCCAGCACCCAGTCACCGGTGCGCAGGGTGACGCCCAGGTGCGCATGCGTGGTGACTGCGTTGACCACGGGAATCAACGCGAACAGCGCGCCGCCCAGATACAGCTGCCACGTCCACATCATCCGCTTGGGCCAGAGGAAACCGGCCAGCAACGCGGCGGCCCAGGCATAGAAGAACGCATTGACCTCGGCGGTGGAGCGCTCGGCCATCTGGACGGGCAGCAAGCGGTTGGCCAGGAAGTAGGTGGCGAAGGCGATTGGCAGGCCGGCTACCGCGCCGATGTTGAGCGCATCGACCAGGCGCAGACCGAAGCCGGTCCTGCCGGACTTGGCGTGCTTGGGCCGTTCCTTCACCGCCCACAGGACCACGCCGCTGGCGACCATCAGGCAGCCGATCAGCCCGGACAGGAAGAACAGCGCACGCAGGCCCCAATCGGCGAAGCGCGCCAGGTGCAGGCCGTACATCACGCCGCGGGTCTGGGTCGCGCCGCCCGAGGCCGGGCTGGCGTCGATCAACTCGCCCGTCACCGCATTGAAGCGCAGCGACGGGGTATCCACCGACAGGCGCTTTCCATCGCGCTGGGTGATGTCCACGATCGCGTTCGCCGCACCCGGGTGATACAGGGTGAAGCCGGCCACGTCCGCACCTTTCCATTCGGCGCGGGCGCTGTCGAGCAGCTGCTGGATCGGCAGCGGCGTGGCGCGTCCTTCCGCCGGCGTGTCGATCTCGGCCAGACGCGCAAAGGCCTCGCTGAAGAACGCCTCCTCATCCTTGGGATAGGCCACGCTCACGCCCCACGGCAGGTACATGAACATCAACGTGACGATGCCGGTGTAGGTGATCATCGCGTGGTACGGCAGCGCCATCACCGCGCTGACGTTGTGGAAATCCAGCCACGACCGCAGGCCCTTTTCCGGGCGGAAGGTGAAGAAGTCCTTGAAGATCTTCTTGTGCGTGATCACGCCGGTGATGATCGCCACCAGCATGAACATCGCGCAGAAACCGACCAGGTAACGCGCCCAGTACACCGGGATGTAGTGCAGGTCGAAATGCAGGCGATAGAAGAAGTCACCGCCGCGGGTTTCGCGTGCAGCGATCTCCTCGCCGGTGTTCGGATCGACGGTGGCATCGCCGAAGCGGCCACCGCCGCGGCGGCGACGCTCGCCTTCCACCGGCGGCTTGACCATCGATTCGGGGTTGCGCCAGAACATGCGCATCGCCGGGTTTCGCGGATCGGGCAGGGTGACGTTCCAGCTCTCGGCCTGCGGGGCCTTGTGCTGCAGGAAGGTCAACGCACGTTCGGCGGCCACGTCGGCGGTGACGCTGCTGCGCGGCAGCTCCGGACGCATCCAGCGGCTGATTTCCTCGCGGTAATAGCTGGCCGTGCCGGCCATGAAGATCAGCAGCAACAGCCAGCCCACCAGCAGGCCGGTCCAGGTATGCAGCCAGGCCATCGACTGGCGGAATCCGTTCTTCATGCGGCCCCCTGCAGCAGGCGGGTGCCGAGCCAGAACAGTGCGGTCGGGATCAGAATGCCGACCCACGCGCGCAGCGCGGTACGGGTAGCGAACGCCCACAGCGCCGCGCAGGCGCACAGCACGATCGCCACCAGCATGCCGGTCAGCACGGCTTGCCCGCGCGCGATCGGCAGCGCGACCGCGAAGAACATCGCGCAGGTCGCGGCCAGCGCGTAGCCGCCGAAGATCGCGGCAAGCGAGCGTGACAACACACCCAGCCATGGGCGGGTGAAGAAGGAGCCAAGACGGTTGAACTTGGCGCTGGCGTGCGGCGTGCTGTCCACGGAAACCTGCTGATCGATCGGGGAACGGGCATCACCGGCCGCAGCCGGTGATGAAGAAAAGTGGCCATCCGTGGCCGTGTTCACTGCGCGTCGCAGTGGTCCCTTGGAGCCGGTGTCAGAGCTTCCAGCGCAGGTTCAACATCACGTTGCGCGGTTCGCCCCAGTACACGCCGTTGTAGAAACCGACGTTGCTGAAGTACTTCTTGTCGAGCAGATTGTTGACGTTGAGCTGCGCGGAGAAACTGTCATTGAAGCGGTAACCGGCGAACACATTGACCAGGTAGAACGCGTCCTGGCTCATCACCGCCGATTCGGTACGGCCACTGGTCGCGTAATCGGCGCGCGGCTTGGTGCTGGTGCGGTAGATCCGGCTCTGCCAGGTCACCCCGCCGCCCAGCGAGAGACGGTTCCACTCACCGCTTGGGCGCCAGCTGGTGTTGAGGCGGAAGGTGTCCACCGGGTTGGCCGTGTTCTGCGCAACGCCGGCCTGGTTGCGGATGTTGGTGTGCGCGAACCCGGCCGACAGGTTCCAGTTCTCGGTCAGGCTGCCTTGGGCTTCCAGTTCCCAACCCTTGACCTTGTTGCCCTTGCCGGTGGAACGGTAGGCACTGGTGCCATCGGGCAGCGAGGCGGCCGGGACCGAGTCGTCGAGCTCGGCGACATTGTCCTTTTCGCCCTTGAACACGGCGGCGGAGGTATTCAGGCGTCCGCCGAAGAACTCACCCTTGACGCCGGCCTCCCACATGTCACCGACCACTGGCTCCAGGTAATCGTTGTTCTTGTCGCGGAAGTTCTGCGGCTGGAAGATATCGGTGTAGCTGGCGTAGGCGCTGAACTGCCTGCTGAAGTCGTAGACCAGGCCGAAATAGGGCGTCAGCGAATCGTCCGGCCTGTAGCCGCCGCGGGTGGTGCCGGTGCGGTTGCCGGCGGCATCATTGCGGTAGGTCCAGCTGCGGGTTTCCCAGCTGCCATAGCGCGCGCCGAGCACGGCCAGCAACGGGTCGGCCAGCTGCAGGCGGGCGGCCACATAGGCGGCCTTCTGCCGGAGCTCGTTCTCCGAGGACAGCCAGTTGTGACGGGTGACCTGCAACGGCGCGACATCACCGGTCCAGCTGCGCCAGTCCGGTACGACGTCATAGCCCGGCGGCTGCGTGAATTCCGCGGCCGGCACTTCGCCCTTGCGAACGGATTGGCCGATGCCGACCACCAGCTCATGCTCACGGCCGAACAGCTGGAACGGGCCGCCGGCGTTGAGGTCGAACACGTTCATTTCGCTGCGCTCCGCAAAATGCGAGAGGTAGGCGAGCACACCGGTACCATCCGGCGCCGGATAGCCCTGGGCGCCGTACCAGACGTCGCCATCGGTGTTGCGCTTGGCCTGGGTCGCGCTGGCCTTCAACGACCAGCCGTTGCCGAGCTGCTGCTCCAGGCGCATGAAGGTGGTCTTTTCCACGATCGGCCAGCTGCTCCAGCTCGCTGACAGGTTGGTCGAGCGCGGCAGGTTGGCCGGTTTGCCGTCCGGGCCCCAGTACGGCACCACGCCCCAGGTCACACCCTTGGTTTCCGGCGACTGGTAGTCATAGCCGACTTCGAACAGGGTGCTGTCGGTCAGGTCGGCCTGCACGATGCCGTAGAACACGTCCTTGTCCAGACGGTACACATCGCGGAAGGAATCGCTCTGCTGCTTGGCGGCGACGAAACGCGCACGCACACGGCCGTCGAGTGCGACCGGGCCGCCGATGTCCGCTTCCAGGCGCTGGTTGCCCCAGCGGCCCAACGTCAGGCCGGCGCTCATCGCCATCTCCTGGGTCGGGCGCTTGCGGACCATGTTGATGGTGCCCGATGGATCACCGGCACCGGTGGTCAGGCCGGTGGCGCCGCGGACCACTTCGATGCGCTCGTAGATCGCGCTGTCGGTGTTGGTCTTGAGCGAGCCACCAAACGTGTTGAGCATCCCGTCGATCTGGAAATTGGTGATGCTGTAGCCACGCGAGATGTAGTTGATGCGCTCCGAATCGGTGACCGATACATGCACGCCGGTGACCTGGCCCATCACGTCGGACAGCGCGTACAGGCCCATGTCATCCAGGCGCTGGCGGGTCAGCACGGTGACCGACTGCGGGGTGTGGCGCAGCGACAGGTTCAATTTGGTAGCAGTACTGGCCTGCTTGACCGTGTAGGAGTTGGGGATTTCGCCGTCGGCGGTCACCTTGATCGTGTCCAGCGTAGTCGCATCGTTCGGCGCGGCCTCGGCGAAGGCGGGCAGTGCCGGCCCGGCGAGGGCAGCAACCAGCGCGATGGCCAACAACGATGGCCGGGACAACGGTGACGCGGACGAACGGGACATGGCAACACTTCCAGTGTGAGAAGACGGCAGCACGCACGCGCAGCGACGCTGCCAGAGGCAGCAGGGCAGGCGGGGCAGCGGATCAGGGGGTGTACACGGGGCGTTGCGCGGGGAAGGCGTGGTGCATCCGGGCGCCGGTTGGCTAGGCGTACAGCCGATCAGTGAATGATAGTCATTATCATTTCGTTAGACAAGCGTCGTGGTGGTGTCAAACGTGGGAAAACGCCGTGCGCTGGCGTATGCATGAAGGTCTGCAAGACGGTCGCCTGCGTGTCACTGCCGGGCAATATCGCGTCAACAGACTGTGAGGATGCCGTGACACCCCGTCGCGGCATCCCCCATCTGTTCGTTTGCGGAGTCGTCAGTGAATCGTTGTGTGCTTGCTGTAGCGGTGTCGTCCCTTCTTACCTTCGCCACGGTCGCCGATGCGCGTGCCGAGGCCGCCCCGGCAGGGAATGCCGCGGCCCCCGCCACCCTGGACACGATGATCGTCACCGGCACGCGCGGCAGCAACCGCACGCAGTTCGACACGCTGGCCCCGGTGGACGTGTTCTCGCAGGAAGATATCCAGGCGATCGAATCCTCCGACCTCAACGACGTGCTGGCCCAGCTGGTGCCGTCGTTCGTGGTCCAGCGCATGCCGATGAATGACGGCCTCGTGTTCGTGCGGCCGGCCACGCTGCGCGGTCTCTCGCCGGACCAGACCCTGGTGCTGGTCAATGGCCGGCGTTTCCACCGTTCGGCGCTGCTGGGCGCGCGCGGTGCGCAGGGCCCGGACCTGGCGCAGATTCCGGTGCACGCGATCCAGCGCATCGAAGTGCTGCGTGATGGCGCGTCGGCGCAGTACGGCTCGGACGCCATCGCCGGGGTGATCAACATCATCCTGGATGACCGCGTGGGCGGGGAGCTGTCGGTGGGCCTGTCCGAATACAGCGAAGGCGACGGGACCGGTCGCAAGATCGGCGGCCGGCACGGCTTCGCGCTGGGTGACAAGGGCAGCCTGTCGCTGTTCGCGGACTGGGACACATCCGATGCGACCTCGCGCAGTCGCCAGCGCGCCGATGCGATCGCCTTCCAGAACGCCCATCCGGATCTGGTCGTGGCCGATCCCGTGCAGCGCTGGGGCCAGCCCGACCTGGAGAACCGTCACTTCGGCTTCAATCTCAATCTGGCCTTGAATGACAGCGTTGACCTCTACGGCTTGGGTCTTTACGGCCACAGCGAAGGCGTCAGCGATTTCAATTGGCGCAATCCCGATGGCACCGCCTCGGTCTACAACCGCAGCCGCGTGTTCCCCGGCTGGGACGCACGCAGCCTGTACCCGACCGGTTTCAGCCCGAAATACGGCAACGAGCAGGACGATCTGCAGGGGGTGCTCGGTCTGCGCGGTTACTGGGGCGAGCGCTGGCGCTGGGATGTGAGTGGCTCCTACGGGCGCAACCGCATCGACTACACGCTGGGCAATTCGATCAACGCCTCGCTCGGTCCGGACAGCCCTACCTCGTTCTACCTCGGCCGCCTTTCGCAGGAGGAGAAGAACCTCAACGCGGATATCGTCTACTCGCTGCCGGTCAGCGCGCTGGCCGCACCGATCAACATCGCCTTCGGTGCGGAAACGCGTGAGGAAACCTACGGCGTGGATGCCGGCGATCCGGCCTCCTATGCGATCGGCCCCGGAGCGGTGACCGGCCTGGCCGGCGGCGCCAACGGTGCCCCGGGCTTCAGCGCGGCCAACGCCGGGCGCTGGAGCCAGCGCAGCCGCGCAGCGTACATCGATGTCGAAGCGTCGTTGACCGCACGGTGGACCGTGGGCGCGGCGACCCGTTACGAGCACTTCTCGGCCTTCGGCGAGAGCGTGGACGGCAAGCTCTCCAGCCGCTTCGAGTTCACGCCGGACCTGGCCGTGCGCGGTTCGGTCTCCACCGGCTTCCGCGCGCCAACCCCCGGCCAGCTCTATACGCAGAGTACCCAGCAGGGCCTGGATACCGTGACCCTGCAGGTGTTCACCACCGGCCGCCTCTCGCCCAGCGATCCGCTGGCGATGCAGCTCGGTGCCCAACCGCTCAAGCCGGAGCAATCGCGCACCGCCTCGTTCGGCCTGACCTGGAAGAACGACCTGGGCTTCTCCGGCTCGGTGGACCTGTACGACATCAAGGTCACCGACCGCTTCAGCCAGTCGGCCTCGTTCGCGGTGCCGGCCGGCGTACCCAACCCGCTGGCGTATACCTCGGTGAGTTTCTACACCAACGATTTCGATACCACCACGCGCGGTGTGGATGTGGTGGCCAGTCATACCACCGCACTCGGCGCGGGACGGCTGAGCACCACCTTGGGCTACAACTACAACCAGACCGAGGTCGACAGTGGCGCGACCGGCGTGGCCACCAATGACAGCCAGCGCCGCATCTTCGAAGAGCGCCTGCCGCGGCAGAAGGCCACGCTGAGCAGCACGTATGCGTGGGGTCGCTTCAGCGTACTCGGCAAGCTGCGATACTACGGGGCATGGACAGACTCTTCGGGCAATGCCACGGGCGATATCTTCCAGCGCTTCGGGGCGATGAGCTTCGTCGATCTGGCGGTGAGCTGGAACGTCACCGAGCAGCAGACGCTGCGGATCGGCGCGGACAACCTGTTCAACCGCTATCCCGACGAGGCCAGCTTCCAGGCCAGCCGTGGCCTGATCTACTCGCGGAACGCGCCGTATGACACCGACGGCCGCAACCTCTACGCCGAATACCGGATCCGTTACTGATGGACCGGCAACGACGACACCTGCTGCGTGGCGCACTGGCCCTGCCAGTCGCCGCGGCACTGTCCGGTACGACCGCCATGGGCGCTGAGCCGATGGCCCTGCCGGCAGTGGGCACGCGCACGCCGGCCGAGCTGGCCGGCGACGAAGGCTGGTGGGCACAGATCCGCGCGCTGTACGACCTCACCGACGAGGTCGTGATGCTGGACAACGGCTACTGGGGCGCGATGGCGCGCCCGGTGCTGCAGGCCTACCAGCAGGCCACCGCTACTGTGAATGCCGGCAATGCCTGGTTCGGGCGGCTCGGATTCCCGCCGCTGTTTGAGCAGGCCCGCGTGCGTCTTGCGCAGGTGCTGGGTGTGGAGACCGACGAGATCGTGCTCACCCGCGGTGCCACCGAGGCGATGCAGGTGCTGATCGGCAGCTACCGAGGGCTGTCGCCGGGCGATGCGGTGATGTACGCCGACACCGACTACGACAGCATGATCAGCGCGATGCAGTGGCTGCAGGCGCGGCGCGGTGTGCAGCCGGTGGCGATCACGCTGCCCGAGCCGTTCGACCACGACAGCATTGTGGAGACCTACCGCCGCGCGCTGGCGGCCAACCCACGCGTGCGCCTGCTGCTGCTGACCCACGTCAACCACCGCAACGGCATGCTGCTGCCGGTGGCCGAGATCGCCGCGATGGCCAGAGCGGCGGGCGTGGAGGTGGTGCTCGATGCGGCGCATGGCATCGGCCAGGTGGATACGCCGCTGCGCGCGCTGGGCGTGGATTTCATCGGGATCAACCTGCACAAGTGGATCGGCGCGCCGGTCGGCGTCGGCGCGGTGTATGTCCGCCGCGGGCGGGTGCGCGATCTGGATCCGTACATGGGCGAGCAGGACCACGACGACATCCGTACCCGGGTGCACACCGGCACGGTCAACTTCGCGGCCTACATGGCGTTGCCGGTCGCGCTGGATCTGCACGAGCGCATCGGCGTGGCCAACAAGCGTGCGCGCCTGCTGCGCCTGCGCAATCAGTGGATGGACGCGTTGCGCGGCGACGAACGCCTCCAGCTGCTCGGCTCGGACGACCCGCGCCTGTCCAGTGCGATCACCTCGTTCCGGCTGCGCGGGCAGACCACGATGCGCGACAACACGGCTACCTCGCAGCGGATGGTCAAGCAGTCCGGCGTGTTCGTGGTGCCGCGCGAAGGGTTGGCTTCCGGCGCGTTCCTGCGGGTGACGCCGGGCATCTTCAGCACGCCGGCGCAGATGGAGGCACTGGTGGCGGCGGTGCGCGCGGTCGCGGGGTGACGCACCCAACGACGCTGGCGGTGTTTCCGCCAGCGTCGTCGGCCGCCGCCGCGGTTATCGCGTTACCAGTGGAACCACACCGTCAGCGCATGCAGGATCACGCCGATCAGACCACCCACCAGGGTGCCGTTGAAGCGGATGAACTGCAGGTCGCGGCCGACACTCAGTTCCAGCTGCTCGACCAGATGCCGTTCATCCCAGCTTTTGACGGTCTGTGCGATGTGTTCGGTCACGCCGCTGCGCAGCCGCGTGGTCAGGCGCTCGGCACCGTCCATCAGGTGCTGGTTCAGCGCTTCGCGCAGTGAGGGGTCGGCCTGCAGCGCCTCGCCCACGGAGGCCAGGCTGCGGCGCAGGTGGCCGGCCAGCGCGGAGTCCTCGCTGGCCAGGTCGGCACGCAGGCTGGCGTGGATGCGCGCCCACAGGCCCTGCACGTATTCCTGCACGGCCGGGTGGTCGATCACCTGCTGTTTGAGCTGTTCCACCTTTTCGGCCAGGGCCGGATCTTCGCGCAGCCGCTGGATGTAATCGCTCAACCAGGTTTCGTAATCGCGCCGCAGCGGATGCTCGGGCTGGGCCAGGATCTGCTGCAGCTCTTCCAGCACCGCATGCGCCAGACGCTCGGCGAGGGTGTCGCCGATCTCATCGATCGGTTTGACCCAATTGACCGTGCTGGCCAGCTTGGGCCACTCGCGCTGGATGTAGCCCACGATCAACGTGGACGCGCGATCTTTGACTTTTTCGTTGCCCAGCCATTCGCTGATACGGGTCAGGCCTTCGTCCAGCACGCGCTGGTGGCGGTTGTCGGCCGTGAGCAGGCCGAGCAGTTCGCCCGCGGTGGCCGCCGCATTCCACTGCCGCAGCTGCTGGATCACAAAGCTCTGGATGCTGCGCCGGACGGCGGCCTCATCGAGGAAGTCCAGTGCCTGCAGCGCCCAGCCGCGCGCCATGTCGGCCAGCATGCGGGCCCGCGCGGGCTCGGCCAGCCAGCTGCCCAGGCGGCTGGCCGGATCGAACACCTGCAGCCGGGCCAGCAGGGCCTGCGGTTCCAGGAACTGGTCGCGCACGAACAGCGCCAGGCTGTCGGCAATGCGGTCCTTGCTGCGCGGGATGATGGCGGTATGCGGAATCGGCAGGCCCAGCGGCCGCCGGAACAGCGCCACCACCGCGAACCAGTCGGCCAGCGCGCCGACCGCGGCGGCTTCGCAGAACGCCGAGACCCAGGCCCAGATGCCGCGTTCGCCATGCCAGTGGCTGACCGCGAAGCCGGCCAGCATCGCCACCAGCATGGCCAGGGCGATCAGTTTGAGCCGGCGCAGTTGGGCGCGGCGCGGGTCGGGAGCGGAAAGGGGCGTCATGCGGGCAGTTTAACGACCCTGGCATGAGCAACAGGTGGTGCCGGCCGGCGGCCGGCACTACACCGGATCAGGCGTCGGCCAGCTCGCTGTCCTGCACCCGCTTGCGCAGCGCGGCCAGCTGCTGACGCAGGGTGTCGTTCTCCAGGGTCAGCGCGATGATGCGCTGGCGCAGCTCGGCCGGGCCTTCGCCCAGCGCGTTGAGCGCGTCAGCAATCTCGGCCGCACGGCTGGGGTCGACCTCGGCGTCGCCATCGGCACTGTGCAGCACCTCCTGCGCAGGCTTGCGCGGCTTGCGCTTGGACTCGCGCACGCGTTTGGCGGCCTGCTTGAGCTCGTCCTTGCCGGCGGCGGCCGCGGCGCGCTGCTCGTCTTCGGGCAGATCGGCCACGGCGGCCGCGGCGCTGATCGAGATCACGCCGGTCTTGACCGCCTCCACCAGCTCCGGCGCGGCCTGCTTGTGGATGCGCTCGATCATCGTCACCTGGCTGCTGCTCAGGCGCGCTTCGCGGGCCATGTCGGCGCGGCTGACCTTCGGCGCGGCCGCCCACGGCGGGCTGTCCTCGTCGCCGGCATCGGCCGGGCCGCTGATCTCGCCATCGCTTTCCTTCTGCAGCTGGGCCTGGTCGGCGCGGTGGCGCTCGGCCAGGATGTCGCGCTTGCGCAGCGCCAGCACGCCGCGCTGGAAATCGGACACGCTGCGGCGCCCCAGGTGCTGTTCGATCATCCACAGGTGGACGTCATCCATCGACTGGAAGCGGGTGTTCTGGATCGTCTGGAACGGCAGGCCGTGCTTCTGGCAGATGCCGTAGCGGTTGTGGCCATCGACCAGCACCTCGCCCCACAGCACCAGCGCATCGCGGCAGCCCTCGGCGAGGATGCTGCGCTCCAGCGCGTCATGCTCGTCCTGCGTCAGCGGGTCGATGTAGGCCTTGAGTTCTTCTTTGACGACAATGTCCATGCAATCCGGTACGCGAGCGAAACGTGACCGACCATTGTAAGGATCGCGGCGGTCGCCGTCGTCGCCGGCGGATTCAGGCTCAGCCGGTGGCGCGGATCATGTCGCCCAGCACGTCCACGATGCGGTCGATGTGGCTGCGCTCCAGGATCAGCGGGGGCGACAGGGCGATCACGTCGCCGGTGCAGCGCACCAGCAGTTGGCCGTCGCGGAAGCAGCGCTCGAACACCTCGTAGCCACGCGCGCCGGGGGCATCCTTGCGCGGCATCAGCTCGACCGCACCGATCAGCCCGAAGTTGCGGATGTCCACCACGTGCGGCAAGCCGCGCAGGCTGTGCAGCCGTTCCTGCCAGTAGTCACCCAACTCGATGGCGCGCTCGAACAGATGCTCCTCGGCGTAGGTATCCAGGGCAGCGAGGGCCGCTGCGCAGGCAAGCGGGTGGCCGGAATAGGTGTAGCCATGAAAGAACTCGATCGCAGCCGCCGGCCCTTGCATGAAGGCGCCGTGGATCGCATCGCTGGCAAGCACTGCGCCCATCGGCACCGCGCCATTGGTCAGCCCCTTGGCCAGGGTCATCAGGTCCGGGGTGACGCCGAAGCGCTGCGCGGCAAAGGCGTTGCCGACCCGGCCGAAACCGGTGATCACCTCATCGAAGACCAGCAGGATGCCGTGCTGGTCGCAGATCTCGCGCAGGCGCTGCAGATAGCCCGGCGCGGGCAGGATCACCCCCGCCGAGCCGGCGATCGGCTCGACGAACACCGCCGCGATGGTGGACGCATCGTGCAGCGCGATCAGGCGTTCCAGATCCTCGGCCAGTTGGGCACCGTGGCGGGGTAGGCCAGGGCTGAAGGCATTGCGCTCCAGATCCAGCGTGTGGCGCAGGAAATCGCTGCCGGCCAACAGGGGTCCAAATGTCTTGCGGTTGTTGGGCAGGCCCCCTATCGACAGGCCGCCGAAGCCGACGCCGTGATAGGCCTTTTCGCGGCCGATGAAGCGGGTACGCTGGCCCTCGCCGCGCAGGCGGTGGTAGGCAAGGGCGATCTTCATCGCGGTGTCGACCGCTTCAGAGCCGGAGTTGGTGAAGAACACGTGGTTCAAGCTGGCCGGTGCCAGCGCGGCGAGGCGCTGGGCCAGCACGAACGGCAATGGCGAGCCCATCTGGAAGGGCGGCGCGAAGTCCAGCGTGGCCGCCTGCTGCTGGATCGCCTGCACGATCCGCGGACGCGCATGGCCGGCGTTGCAGCACCACAGGCCGGCTGCGCCGTCCAGGATCGGACGGTCGTCGACATCGTGGTAATACATGCCCTCGGCGCGCACCAGCAGGCGTGGGGAGGCCTTGAACTGGCGATTGGCGGTGAACGGCATCCAGTACGCCTCCAGGTCCGCCGGCACACTGCTGGACAGGGTCGACAACGACGATTCGGGACGAGGCATGAGGCACTCCGCAGGTGCGCGATGGTCACGACTTTATCGCACTCGCCTCACGTCATCCCGTGACGGTGGCGGGTATAACGGCCTTACCCGAATCAGTGAGCGAGGATGACGCCGATGACCACCGCACGCACCCGCGACGACTGGCAGCGCCAGGCCGATGCACTGACCTTCCAGGGACAGGCCTTCATCGATGGGCGTTACGTCGATACCGCCAGCGGCGCGCGCTACGACTGCGTCAGCCCGATCGACGGGCGCGTTCTGGTCCAGGTGGCCGATGCCGATACGGTGGATGTCGACCGTGCGGTCGCGGCGGCGCGGCGCAGCTTCGACGCGGGCGACTGGTCGCGGGCCGCACCCTCGCACCGCAAGCAGGTGCTGCTGCGGCTGGCCGATCTGGTCGAGCAGCATGCCGATGAGCTTGCGTTGCTGGAAACCCTGGACATGGGCAAGCCGGTGCGCGACGCACGCCAAGGTGATCTGGCCGGCGTTCTGCGTTGCCTGCGCTGGACCGCCGAGGCGGTGGACAAGGTGTATGGCGAAGTCGCCCCGACCGCGCTCGACACGCTGGGCCTGATCACCCGCGAGCCGGTGGGCGTGGTGGCGGTGATCGTGCCGTGGAACTTCCCGCTGCTGATGGCCTCGTGGAAGATCGCGCCGGCCTTGGCGGCGGGCAATTCGGTGGTGCTCAAACCCTCCGAGCGCTCGCCACTGAGCGCCATCCGTCTGGCGGGGCTGGTGGCCGAGGCGGGCGTGCCTGATGGTGTGTTCAACGTGCTGCCGGGCCACGGTGAGCGCACCGGCGAACCGTTGGCGCTGCACATGGATGTGGATGCGCTGGCGTTCACCGGTTCCACCGCCGTGGGGCGCCGGCTGCTGCAGTGTGCGGGCAGATCGAACCTCAAGCGCACCTGGCTGGAGTGCGGTGGCAAGAGCCCGAACCTGGTCTTCGCCGATGCGCCTGATCTGGACAAGGCCGCGCAGGCAGCTGCGACCGCCATCTTCTACAACCAGGGCGAAGTGTGCACGGCCGGCTCGCGCCTGCTGGTGCAGCGCTCGATCAAGGATGCCTTCGTGGCCCGGGTACTGGCGCATGGCCTACATATGCAGCCGCAGCACCCGTTCGAGCCGGACGCCGCGATGGGCGCGCTGGTCGATGAGGTGCACGCGGGCCGGGTGCTGGACTACGTGGCACGCGGCGAGGCCGATGGTGCGCGCCTGCTGTTGGGCGGCAAGCGGCTGGAGGTGGTGCCCGGCGGCAGCTATGTGGAGCCGACGGTGTTCGATGAGGTCGATCCGCAGCACACCATCGCCCGTGAGGAGATCTTCGGGCCGGTGCTGTCGGTGCTCACCTTCGATCGCGAAGATGACGCACTGCACATGGCCAACGATTCCATCTACGGCCTGGCCGCCGGGGTATGGACCCGTGACCTCGGCCGTGCGCACCGGGTGGCACGCGGGCTGCGGGCCGGCAGCGTCTGGGTCAATCAGTGGGATGGCGGTGACATGACCGCGCCGTTCGGCGGCTACAAGCAGTCCGGTATCGGCCGTGACAAATCCCTGCATGCCTTTGACAAGTACACCGAGCTCAAGGCGACCTGGATCCATCTTGGCGGGTGACGCCGGTCAGCAGTCCTGGTCTTGACGGATGAGTGACTCGCGCAGCAGGTCGCGGTCCATCTCATCCACGGCGTTGCGCAGATAGTCGATCTGCTGCCGGGTCAGGCGGCACTGGTCCACCGTATAGCCCGGTGGCCAGGCGCCGATCAGCTGGAAGATGCCATGCACGATCTGCTCAGGGGTCATCCCGGCCTTCATGCGGAAGCGCTTGGGTCTGGGCTGGAACGCCGGGTGCACGTCGCGGTCGCCCAGCACGCGCGGGACCAGCGCGGCGGCATCGATACCGCTCCCCGTCAGCGAGCCCGGCACGCTCAAGTCCAGTGCGGCGCGTGGTGCCTGCGGATCCACCGCCGCAGCATGCGATGCGATGGTGGGCGTGGCCACGCGTGGCGCAGGCAAACGCGGCGAGGCGGCGGGCTGCGGCATGGGGGGCGCGGGAGTCGCCAAGGGTGGCGAAACCGGCGCAGGCGGCGGCCGCGGCAGCCAGTACACTGCCAGGCGGGCCTCTTCCGCAGCGCCGCTGGGGGCCGGTGAATGCAGCAGCACGCCCAGCATCAGCCCGTGCACAACGATCACCACGGCGATGGCGGCGGGCTGCGCCCAGCGCGAGGCGGTGGCACTCTTCCTTGAGGCTGACATCCGGGACCGTCCTGGTAGGGTGACCGCGTTCAGACCCTTTGCCGCCGGGGAAGTTCCTGCCCGATGCGCAGGCCGCCGACCGGGTCACAGGCTGACAGTCTCGTCTGCAACCATCGCGGCAGGCATGGGGTGGGCGTGGCAGAATCCGGCAGCTGCCCTTTTCTGCGTACCCGATGTCCACACCTGCTGTCGCCCCCGTCGTGAACTCTCCCCGCCGCATCCTGTTGGCGAGCCTGATCGGCACCACCATCGAATTCTTCGATTTCTACATCTACGCCACCGCGGCGGTGCTGGTGTTTCCGCACCTGTTCTTCCCGGAGAGCAGTGACGGGGCGGCCATGCTGCAGTCACTGGCGACCTTCGCCGTAGCCTTCATCGCGCGGCCGGTCGGCTCGGCGGTGTTCGGTCACTACGGCGACCGCATCGGGCGCAAGGCCACCCTGGTCGCGGCGCTGCTCACGATGGGCATCTCCACCGTGGCGATCGGCCTGCTGCCCACGCATGCCAGCATCGGGCTGGTGGCACCTGCGCTGCTGGCGCTGTGCCGGTTCGGCCAGGGCCTGGGATTGGGCGGAGAGTGGGGCGGGGCCGTGCTGCTGGCCACCGAGAACGCACCGCCAGGCAAACGCGCCTGGTACGGCATGTTTCCGCAGTTGGGCGCACCGCTGGGCTTCCTGCTTTCGGCCGGTATCTTCCTGCTGCTGGGCCGTGCGATGAGCGACGCCGATTTCCTGCAGTGGGGCTGGCGCGTCCCGTTCCTGGCCAGTTCGCTGCTGGTCGGTATCGGGCTGTGGGTGCGCTTGAACATCCACGAGACCCCGCAGTTCCAGGCCGCACTGGACCGCAACGAGCGGGTCAGACTGCCGATGTGGACGGTGCTGCGCGAGCATCCGCTGACCCTGGTGCTGGGCACGTTGGGGGCGTTCGCCACCTTCGTGCTGTTCTACCTGATGACGGTGTTCACCCTGGGCCATGGCACCACCGTGCTGGGCTACTCGCGCGAGCAGTTCCTGCTGCTGCAGATGGTCGGCATCCTGTTCTTCGCCGCCGGCATCCCGATCTCCGCGTTGTACGGAGATCGCTGGGGCACGCGCCGCACGATGATCGTGGCCAGCGGCCTGATCCTCGCCTTCGGCGTTGTGTTCGCGCCGCTGTTCCAGGCTGGCAGCCCGTGGTTGGTGCTCGGCTTCCTGGCACTGGGGCTGTTCCTGATGGGCCTGACCTACGGGCCATGCGGCACCTTCCTGGCCGAGATCTATCCGGTCCAGGTGCGGTACACGGGCGCCTCGCTCTCGTTCAATCTGGCCGGCATCCTCGGTGCGGCCCCGGCGCCCTATGTGGCGACCTGGCTGGCCGAACGTTATGGCCTCGTCGCGGTGGGCTATTACCTGTGCGTGACCGCGCTGATCACGATCGTGGCCTTGTTGGCGATGGGCCGGCGCGGGCGCTGATCAGCGGAAGAACCGCTTGAGCGTGCGGCCCAGCCAGCCGCCCTGCTGGTGCTCGCGCGCGAACTGATTGAGGTGTTGTTTGACCTGCGGCGCGTAGGCCTTGTCATCGCCCCGGATGTGATTGAACAGCCAGCGCGACAGCATCGTGCGCAGCTCTTCGGTAATGTCCTCGCCCGCCTGGAAGCGCAGCCGGTACTCGCTCACGCGCTTGCCGAAAATCTCATGCACGCGCTTGTGTGCCGAGCAGAAGGGATAGCCGGCTTCCTCCATCAACTCCTCCTCGAAGGCGAAGTGGGACATGGTGTAGTCCACCAGCTCATCGATCACCTCGGCCACGGCCAGCCGCTCCAGGCTCTTCTGGGCGACGTGCAGGTGGTTGAGCATCTCCACGATGCGCATGTGCTGGTGATCGATGACATCGATGCCGATGTTCAGATCGTCCTGCCAGACCAGAAGTGCCATGGTGCGTTCCCCGCGCTGTTCAACTGGGGGCGACTGTAGGCACTCGAACCGGCGGCCGCGTTGATCTCGATCAAAGTACCGGTTCGGGCTCGCGGATCAGTGTGTTCGTGGCGACCGTCGCGCAGTGCACCCGGTTGCGGCCGCCAGCTTTGGCCAGATACAGCTGCCGGTCGGCTTCGGAGATCAGGCGGTGCAGCGAGTCGTGCTGCGGGCGCAGGCAACACAGCCCGATGCTGACCGTCATGCGCAGTGTGGCATGGCCCGCGTCGACCTCCAGCGCCGCGATGGCCTGGCGCAGTTGTTCGAAGTACGCCACTGCGCGGCCCTCGTCCAGGCCCGGCACCAGCAGGCAGAACTCCTCGCCGCCGAAGCGCGCGATCAGATCCTCATGGCGCGCATGCGCAGCCACGGCAGCGGCCACCGCACGCAGCGCATCGTCGCCGGCTTCGTGGCCGTGGGTATCGTTGATGTGCTTGAAGTGGTCGATGTCGATCATCGCCACGGCCACCTGCTCGCCCTCCAGCTGCAGCTGCGGCAGCTGGCGCTGGCTCTGCTCCAGGAAGCAGCGGCGGTTGGGCAGGCCGGTCAGGAAATCGCGGGTGGCCAGGTCCTGCAGCGTGCCGATCAGCTCCAGCTGGTCCACGTTCTGCGACACGCGACAGAAGAATTCCTCGCGTGAGAAAGGCTTGCGCAGGAAGTCGTTGGCGCCGTTCTTGAGGAAGCGGGGAATCAGCGAAGGGTCCGTGTTGCCGGAGATGCCGATCACCGCCAGCTTGTCGCGCGAACGCATCGTGCGCAGGCGGCGGGTGAACTCCACGCCCTCCATGCCCGGCATCTCCTGGTCGACCACCGCCAGCCGGATGGCCGGATGCGCTTCGATCGCCTTGAGCCCGGCAGCGCCATCGGCGGCCTCGTAGACATCATGGCCGTACATGCGCAGCAAGGAGGCGGCGTACATCCGCGCGGACATCGAGTCATCCACCACCAGCGCGGCGATGCGCCGGTTGCGCTCCAGCCGCTGCACCAGCCACACCAGATAATCGATGCTGCCGGGGGTGTTCTTGAGCACGTAATCGATAATCTGCTGCTGCAGCACACGCTTGCGCAGATCCTCGTCGTATACGCCACTGACCACCACGGTAGGCAGCCCGCGCGAGAGGAAGTAGTCCACGACGGTGTCGCGGTCGCCATCGGCCAGCACCAGCCCGGTCAGCACCAGGAACCAGCCCTGTTCCTCATCCAGCAACCGCCCGGCCTCGGCCAGGCTGGTCGCCACCGAGACCGGCAGTTCCAGCCGCTGCTCGATCGCCTCGCGCAGCATGCTGGTGAACGTGCGCGAATTTTCCACCAGCAGGATCCGCTGGGGCAGGGCATCACCGGGGTCGCTGAGAACAGCGCCCTGCAACAGTGCCGGCATGAGGCGTACGCTCGGTTCCGAGGGGGTCGGGACAGATAGCGGCGGTTTCACACGCAACTTTAGGGGGCTATCGCCAGTCGAACGGATGGCCGTAATCCCGCCCTTGTGACAACGCTGCATAAGGACCTTTGACCTGCACCGATTTCGCTCGGCACATGGCGCTGATCAATATCGGCCAATATGCTGGTGGAGCGATTCATTTCCGGGGGGGCATGTGAGCGTTGCTGCGTGTCGATGCATTTTCTGTGCTGATGCGACAGAACCCTTCAGTACGAGTAAGTGCACCGGAGGTTGAATCGCTTGGAAGCAGTCCATTCTTTCCATTCTGGAGGTGCCTGTGCGAATTTCACGCATTCGAGGTGTGGTGTTGGTTGTGGCTTTGTCATCGATGCCGCTGGTGGCAGCTGCGGGTTGCTGCCCGAGTGACGGTAACGGGGTGACCATGGCGAAAAGTGGCATGGGGGATTCAAACCCCGTTGCAGCCAATCTCAGTCAGGACCCGAACTGGCTGGTTTTTGGATTCGAGCGTGATGGAATCCGCTACTACCAGGTAAATGATCTGACCGGGCAGGTGCGCGTGATTCTTGGCCGAATCGAAGATCAGTTCTTCACCTTGCCAGCGGGCAAGACAACCGTACGAACCTCGTTGCCATCACAACGGTTGTCGCTTCCTGCCAACGCAGTGCGGCACGAGGTCTACCGGCGACCAGAGTTCTCGCTCGTGGTGTACGGCGACGGCGCCGACGCGATCTGGTCTGTGGAACTGCCTGGGAATGGAGGTTGAGGAGAACGGAGTGACGTCTCTCACTACGCCACGCGCAGATGCATTGAGGTCTGCGTGTTTTCCGTGCTCTCACTGACATGTGCTGGACTTTCTGCAGGTGGCCTCGGCCACCTGCAGATCCGTGCTCAACGGGGCGTCGTACTCAGTTCCAGAGGGGCCGGTCGGGCGCAATCAGCGGTGCTTCCGGGCATTTCTACAAGCAGCATCCTGATGCGATTGCGCCGGCACTGCACTGTGCCGCCATAGGTCAGGGTTCGCGCGGTCAGTCGCTCCACTGCCAGTGTCATTGTCTGTTCGGAGAGCTGGCGGTCGCGGTCGAGCAATGCCACGATCACCACGATGCCACGCTGCTGGCGGAACAGCCCGCATCGTGCACGCGTACGAACTTGTCCGTGCTCGTTCTTCAGTAGCAGCGATGCCGCCTCGGTGAGCGTCCGATAGGCGGCCAGCTGGAGACCCACGCTCAGCTGGCAGGGGTCGCCGTCCAAACGTGGGTGGCCCATCCGATTGGTGGCATCCCACGCGTCACGCACACCGCCCAATTGCAGGGCGAGGTAGAGGCCGACCTGTTCCAAGGCGGTGGGATATACCATGCTGGCCTGCTCGCGGAACTGGCGGGAATGGGTCATCGACGAATGCAACAGTCTGTTCGCTGCTTCGTGATGGCCGCTTGCCTTCATCAGCTCAACGGCATCGATGATGGAATACTCGATGCCATCGGCGATCCGGCGAAGGTCCAATGCGCGTTCCCGCAGATCCATCTCGCTGGCGATATGCGCAGCTCGGGACAAGGTGACAGCCTGCTTCCGGTCACGGTCCCGGCTGGCATACTGATGGTAAAAATGGGTTATCCGCGACCCCAGTGCAAGCAAGGCGGTCCCCGCCAGCGCAATGAGCTGCTGTGTAGTAAATGCGCGCGCATCGAACGAACCGGGGAGTCCCGTGGCAGGTATCGCTACGCTGATGAGCAAGGTGAGCATTGGCACCCCGACAGCCGCACCCCGCCAGCCGTGCAAGCAGGTCAGTACCGTGACCGGGAGGACCATCATCAGCTGCAGGCTGTTTGTAACCGTTGCGGATTCGTCGGGCATTAGCAGGGTGGCCATGCCCAGGAGCAGCAGAGATACCAGCGATGCAACCGTCGGGGGCAGGCACCAGGCACGCCAATCGTAGTGGGCGTTCCGCTTGAGCCAGAGCAGCGCGAGGGGCGCAATGCTCAATATGCCGATGTAATCGCCAAGCAGGAATCGTGCCGCGCTCGACACTACCGGTGTCGTGGGGGGCGTTGGCCAAAGCAGGTGAGACAGGCCCAGCTTCAACACGGTGGCGACGATGGCAGAGGTCGCTGCGACGGAAAGAAGCCACAAGTCTGTCGTGGCGGACATCACTTTTCGATGCAGGCGCACGACCATGGCAACGGCAGGCATCAGGCAGGCCGAACCCAGAATGACCCATGCCAGCCCGTACTTTTCCACCATCGGGTAGCGCATCTGTGCAAAGTACGCGTACTCGCCAAGAATCAAGTACGGCCACAGGCGTGGCGGACACAGCAGCAATGCGGCAACACGGACACCAGCAGGCAGGTAGAACTGATCCAGCGACACCTGGCGCGCGGCCCAGCAGACGATGGCATACACCGCCGCGATGACAAGTCCGATCGGCCGGATCCGCAGATTCACCTGAAGTCCATTTCTCCACCAATCCAAATGCACGTCCCCCTGCTTTTGGTTGTTAGGCGGCATCCCCAAGCCAGGGACCCCGTCAGCAGGGACAGTATCCGCAGACTCCGGCGTATGCAATCGCACGGGTAACGAGGTGGTTTGCTCCCGCGCCAACCGTCAAATGAGCTGCGCGCCAGCCATCACTGTGAAATGGTGATGTTCATCTCGCTTTTGTGGCTGACCTTGGCCCACTACCTGCTTTCGGTCGTCGGGATGGTTGTTGCAGTGCGAGTTACCACAACGCGTCCCGCAGCTTGTACCAGGACATCGCCGCCACCAGCAGCGGCGTCCGCAGCATCCGTCCCCCAGGGAACGGCCGGTGCGGAATGCGTTCAAACACATCCAGGCGTTCGGCCTGCCCGGCGATGGCTTCGGCCAGCACCTGGCCCGCCAGGCCCGCAGCAGCGACACCGTGCCCCGAGAAGCCCTGCGCGAAATAGACATTCGGCGTCAGTCGGCCCCAGTGCGGGGCCCGATTGCGGGTAATGTCCACATAGCCGCCCCAGACGTACTCCAGCTCCACATCGGCCAGCTGCGGGAACACCGCGCGCATGCGCCGGGTCATGACCCCGCGCAGACCCGGCGGGGGCAGGGCGGAGTAGCTGGCCTGGCCGCCGAAGAGCAGGCGGTGGTCGCGGCTCAGCCGGAAATAGTCCAGCGCCCAGCTGACATCGGCCACAGCCATGTCATTGCGGATCAGGGACTGTGCCCGCGCCTGCCCGAGCACCGCACTGGCGCCGATATAGGTGCCGACCGGCATGATCCGCGATTCCAGCTCCGGCGCGATGCCTTCCAGCCAGGCGTTGCCGGCGATCACCACATGGTCGGCGGTTACCGTGCCGTGCGCGGTGCGCAATTGCGGCCGCGCCCCACGGATCAACTGCAGGACCGGGGACTGCTCGTGGATCACCGCCCCGGCACCCTCGGCCGCGCGGGCCAGGCCCTGTGCGTAAGCCAGGGGATGCAGGTGCCCGCTGTGAGGGTCGAACATGGCCCCGCGGTAGCGCGGGCTGTCCAGCTGTCCGCGCAACTGCGAGCGGTCCCACCATTGCAGGGGATAGTCGTAGCGCTGGGCCAGATCGATCAGCCCGGCGCGCAGCACGCGCTCCTGACGGGGTTTGATCGGCACGCTGGCGTGGCCGTCGCGCCAGTCGCAGTCGATCTCATGCCGGGTGATGCGGTCGCGCAGCAGGCGCATGCCGTCGCGCGAAAACTCGAACAGCGTCCGCGCGTCCTCGGCGCCGACCAGGTGTTCAAGCGTGTCCACTTCACAGCCATAGCCGACGATGGCTTGGCCACCGTTGCGCCCGGAGGCGCCCCAGCCGACCCGGTGGGCCTCCAGCAGCACGACGCGATAGCCACGCTCGGCCAGGGTCAGCGCGGCGGACAGGCCGGTGTAGCCGGCGCCGAGCACACAGACATCGGCCTTCAGGTCACCGCTCAGCGGCGCGCGCAACGTAACGGCAGGCACGCTGTCGGCGTACCAGCTGGGCGCATGCGCCTCGCCGGCAGCGGTCATGCCGGGCACCGGCGGGAAGAGGACAGGACAACAATCATGGACAGAGAATGCCAGCAACCGGCGCGCGGGACAGGGTGCAGTCTGTCGCAGCGGCTGCCGCCTGCGTGTGAGGGGCAGGCGCGGCCGATGTGGCGCCGTGTTGCGCGACGTCTGCGCGGAGGGGTAACGTGGCTGCAGGTCATCCGAGCATGACGCATGGTCCCGCCCCCTTGGGTCGGTCTGCCCACCGACAGCACGATGCTGGGTCATCACCGCTTTGCGGCGGCGGGTGAAAAGTACATCCATGCACTGGTCGAGGCGGCCGGTGTCACCCCGGTGCTGCTGCCCAGCCTGCAGCCGCCATTGTCGGCCGCGCAGTGGCTGGACCGTCTGCAGGGTGTGCTGTTGACCGGAGCGGTGAGCAACATCCAACCGCATCTGTATGCCGGGCCGCCCAGTTGGCCGGGCAACCGCCATGATCCGGCGCGCGATGCGACCGCGCTGTCGCTGCTGCATGAAGCGCTGGCGCGTGACCTGCCGGTGCTGGCGATCTGCCGTGGTTTCCAGGAATTGAACGTCGCGCTGGGAGGCAGTCTGCATCCGCGCGTGCACGAGGTGCCGGGCATGAACGATCATCGCGAAGACCCGCATGCACCGGTCGAGGTGCAGTATGGTCCGGCGCATGCGATCAAGCTGTCCGAGGGCGGTTGGCTGGCCGGTTGGGCCGGGGCGTCGTGCGCCCGGGTCAATTCCGTGCACGGGCAGGGCATTGATCGGTTGGCCCAGGGCCTGCAGATCGAGGCCGTCGCCGAGGATGGCCTGATTGAAGCCGCCCGCAGCACCGCGCATCGTTTCGTGCTTGGCGTGCAGTGGCATCCAGAGTGGCGGGTGGCCGACAATCGGTTCTATCACAGCATTTTCCACGCTTTCGGCGATGCTTGTCGCCGCAACTCTCTTACAGCAGACCGGTCATGACCACCCGAACGCGTTCGCGCAAAGCCGCCGCCCCCAAGCCTGTTCCGCAGGAGAGCACGCTGCTGCGCTGGCTCAAGGACCGGCGTATCACCGAGGTGGAGTGCCTGGTGCCGGACATCACCGGCAACGCGCGCGGCAAGATCATTCCGGCCGACAAGTTCTCGCACGATTACGGCACGCGCCTGCCGGAGGGGATCTTCGCCACCACGGTCACCGGCGAATTCCCGGACGACTACTACGAGCTGACCTCACCGTCGGACTCGGACATGATCCTGCGCCCGGATGCCGATACGGTTCGCATGGTGCCGTGGGCGACCGATCCGACCGCGCAGGTCATCCATGACTGTTTCACCAAAACCGGCGAGCCGCATGAGCTGGCCCCGCGCAACGTGCTGCGGCGGGTGCTCAATGCCTATGCCGAACTGGGCCTGCGCCCGGTGGTGGCACCGGAGCTGGAGTTCTTCCTGGTCCAGAAGAACACCGACCCGGATTTCCCGCTGCTGCCGCCGGCGGGCCGCTCCGGACGCCCTGAAACCGCGCGTCAGTCGTATTCCATCGATGCGGTGAACGAGTTCGATCCGATCCTCGATCTGATGTACGACTACTGCGATGCGATGAAGCTGGACGTGGACACGCTCATCCACGAATCCGGCGCGGCCCAGCTGGAGGTCAATTTCACCCACGCCAATGCGATGGATCTGGCCGACCAGGTGTTCCTGTTCAAGCGCACGATGCGCGAGTCGGCGATGCGCCACGGGATCTATGCCACCTTCCTGGCCAAGCCGATGGAGAACGAGCCGGGCAGTGCGATGCACATCCACCAGAGTCTGCTGCGGATCAGCGATGGCAGCAATGTGTTCACCGGCGAGCATGGCGGTGAGGATTTCAGCCCGTTGTTCGGGCATTACCTGGCTGGCCTGCAGAAGTACGTGCCGGCGGCGATGGCGTTCTTCGCGCCGAACGTGAACTCCTACCGCCGGCTGATGTTCGGCGAGGTTTCACCCAGTAATGTCCACTGGGGCTTCGACAACCGCACCTGCGGGCTGCGCGTGCCGCTGGATACGCCGGAGAACATGCGGGTGGAAAGCCGGTTCGCCGGCTCGGATGCCAACCCCTACCTGGCGATCGCCGCGACCCTGGCCGCCGGGCTGCTCGGCATCCGCGAGCAGGCCTCCCCGACCGCGCCGATCAGTGGCAGCGCCAAGGAGCTGGGCTATGACCTGCCACGCTCGCTGGGCGAGGCGCTGGACGGGCTGGAAGGCTGCCCGGAACTGCGCGAGATGCTGGGCGAGCGCTTCTGCCGCGCCTATGTGTCGGTCAAGCGCAAGGAATACGAGACGTTCTTCCGGGTGATCAGTTCCTGGGAGCGCGAGTTCCTGCTGCTCAACGTCTGACCCCGGGCGCCACCTTCGGCATGGCCGTGAGGGCCGTGTGCTGGGAAAATGGGGGCATGCCCGGTAGGCTGGCACCCGTTGCGCCGGTCTGGCCGGTTCCCCCCCAACTCGCACCTGACCTGTGGAGAGTCCGATGAAGCTGCGAATCCTCACCCTCGGCATTGCCGTATCCGTGCTGACCGCCTGTGGCGGCGGTGACAAGCAGGACGACGCGAAGGTGCTGAACGTCTACAACTACAGCGACTACATCGCTGAAGACACCATCCCGAATTTCGAAAAGGCCACCGGCACCAAGGTGACCTATGACGTGTTCGACAGCGATGAGATGGTGGAGACCAAATTGCTGGCCGGCAACAGCGGCTACGACGTGGTCGTGCCGACGCTGAACTTCTTCGGCCGCCAGATCAAGGCCGGTGTGTTCCTGCCGCTGGACAAGAGCAAGATCCCGAACCTGGCCAATCTCGACCCGAGCGTGATGCAGCGCATCGCACAGCAGGATCCGGGCAACGAATACGGTGTGCCGTACATGATCGGCACCACCGGCATCGGCTACAACGTGGAGCTGCTCAAACAGCGCTTTGGTGGCAGCACCGACATCGCCAACAGCTGGGATCTGATCTTCAAGCCCGAAAACATCGCCAAGATGAAGGACTGCGGGATCACCATCCTGGATACGCCGTCGGACATGATCCCGATCGCGCTGCACTACCTGGGCGAAGATCCGCACAGCCAGGACCCGGCCACGCTGGAGAAGGCCGCCGCGCTGCTCAAGACGATCCGCCCGTATGTGCAGAATTTCCACTCCTCGCAGTACGTGGGCTCGCTGGCCAACGGTGGCACCTGCCTGGTGGTGGGCTGGTCCGGTGACATCATCCAGGCCCGCGACCGTGCGGCCGAGGCCTCCAACGGCGTGACCGTGGCGTACTCGATCCCGCGCGAAGGCGCCCCGCAGTGGTTCGACATGCTGGCCATCCCCAAGGATGCCAAGCACCCGGAGGCGGCCTACGCATTCATCAACTACCTGCTGGAGCCGAAGGTCGCCGCGGCCAATACAAACTTCATCCACTACGCCAACCCGGTGACCACGGCCACGCCGCTGGTGGACGAGGCGATCCGCACCGATCCGACCATCTACCCGCCGGCCGATGTGGCGGCCAAGATGTTCACTTACTCGATCAACACGCCCGAGGTGGACAAGCTCTACACCCGGCTGTGGACCGAGGTGAAAACCGGGCGTTGACCGCCTCTGCGACGCCGGCCTCGTGCCGGCGTCGTCGTTTCAGGGGGTAGGACATGACGCGGCCACCACCGGTAAAATGGCATTCTTCCCCCGTCCCGCCGCCGCTCCCGGAGCCGCTGACCATGCCATTTGAAGCCAAGCCGGAAGGCGCGGTGCTCCCGGTCCTGGAACCGGGCTACCTGTCCATCCGCGCGCTGCGCAAGGAGTTCGACGGCTTCGTCGCGCTCGATGACGTCACCCTGGATGTGCGCAAGGGCGAAATCTTTGCGCTGCTGGGTGGCTCGGGCAGTGGCAAGTCCACGCTGCTGCGCTGCCTGGGCGGCTTCGAGACCCCCACCCAAGGCACCATCGATCTGGACGGCCAGCGCATCAACGCGCTGCCCCCGTACCAGCGCCCGATCAACATGATGTTCCAGTCCTATGCGCTGTTCCCGCACATGACGGTGGAGCAGAACATTGCCTTCGGCCTGAAGCAGGACGGCATGGCCCGCGATGCGATCAATCGCCGCGTCGGCGAAATGCTGGAGCTGGTGCAGTTGACCAAGCTGGCCAAGCGCAAGCCGCACCAGCTCTCCGGTGGCCAGCAGCAGCGCGTGGCGCTGGCGCGGTCGCTGGCCAAGGGCCCGAAGCTGCTGCTGCTGGATGAGCCGATGGGCGCGCTGGACAAGAAGCTGCGCTCGCAGATGCAGCTGGAGCTGGTCAACATCATCGAGACCACCGGGGTGACCTGCGTGATGGTCACCCACGATCAGGAAGAAGCCATGACCATGGCCACCCGGATCGCGGTGATGGATGCCGGCTGGATCCAGCAGGTCGGCAAGCCGGATGAAATCTACGAACAGCCGGCCAACCGGTTCGTGGCCGAGTTCATCGGCTCGGTGAACCTGTTCGACGGCGTGCTCGACGAAGACCTGCCCGAGTACGTCACCGTGCGCACGCCGCTGTTCCCCGCGCCGATCTATGTTGCCCACGGCATCACCGGCTATGAAGGCCAGCCGGTGGCGTTCGCGCTGCGTCCGGAGAAGGTGATGATCGGCAAGGACGAGCCGGCCGGGGACACCAACAAGGCACAGGGCGTGATCGAAGAGATCGCGTACTTCGGCAGCCACTCGGTGTTCCATGTACGTCTGCCGAGCGGGGCCAAGGTGCTGTCCAACTTCGCCAACTCGCAGCGCTGGGCCAGCGATGGCCTGACCTGGGGTGACACCGTCTGGGTGCACTGGCGCGACAACGACGGCGTGGTGCTGACCTCATGAGCGCGATCGGCTGGAAGCGCTGGCTCCCGGGCACGCGCGCCGGCGTGATCGCCGCGCCGTACCTGTGGCTGCTGCTGTTCTTCGCGGTGCCGTTCGTGATCATCCTGATGATCTCCTTCGCGCGCACCCAGGTCGGCTCGCCGCCGTACACGTGGCTGCTGGAGTACGTGGATGGCGCCTTCTCGCTCAAGCTCAACCTCGGCAGCTATGCCGCCCTGGTCAACGACAACCAGTACATCCTGGCGTACCTCAGCTCGATCAAGATCGCGGTGATCTCGACCCTGCTCACGCTGCTGATCGGCTATCCGATGGCGTATGTGATCTCGCGGATGAGCCCGGCCGCGCGCAACGTGGCCATGATGCTGGTGGTGCTGCCCTCGTGGACCTCGTTCCTGATCCGCGTGTATGCGTGGATCGGCATCCTGGACCGCAACGGCCTGCTCAACCAGCTGCTGCTCAAGCTCGGCCTGATCGATGCGCCGCTGCAGATCCTGTACACCCCGACCGCAGCCTACATCGGCATCGTGTACTGCTACCTGCCGTTCATGGTGCTGCCGCTGTACGCCAACCTGGTCAAGCTGGACAACCGCCTGCTTGAAGCCGCGTACGACCTCGGTGCCAAGCCCTGGCAGGCCTTCGTGCGGATCACGCTGCCGCTCTCGCGCACCGGCATCATCGCCGGCTGCATGCTGGTGATGATCCCGGCCGTGGGTGAATTCGTGATTCCGGAAATGCTCGGCGGGCCGGACACGCTGATGATCGGTCGCGTGCTGTGGGGCGAGTTCTTCAACAACCGCGACTGGCCCACGGCCTCGGCAGTGGCGATCGTGATGCTGGCCCTGTTGCTGGTGCCGATCCTGCTGTTCAACCGCATGCAGCAGCGCGAGCTGGAAGGAAAGCTGGCATGAGCATGGTGCGCAGCAACCGCTGGCTGGGCTGGAGCCTGCTCGGGCTGGGGTTCGCCTTCCTGTACCTGCCGATCCTGTTGTTGATGGTCTACTCCTTCAACGCCTCCAAGCTGGCCACGGTATGGTCGGGCTTCTCCACGCGCTGGTACGGCGAGCTGTTCAACAACCGGCAGATCCTGGATGCGCTGTGGATCAGCCTCAAGGTCGCGTTCTGGACCGCCTGCGCCGCCACGGTGCTCGGCACGATGGCGGCGATGGTGATGACCCGCATGCGCCGCTTCCCGGGCAAGACCGTGTTCGGTGCGTTGATCACCGCGCCGCTGGTGATGCCCGAAGTGATCCTGGGCTTCTCGCTGATGACCCTGCTGGTGGCGATGGGCGGCATTCCCGGCTTCCCCAGCCGCGGTGTGACCAGCATCTGGATCGCGCATGTCACCTTCACCTTGTCCTTCGTGACGGTGGTGGTGTCTTCGCGCCTGCAGGAGCTGGACCGTTCGCTGGAAGAGGCCGCGATGGACCTCGGCGCGAGCCGGCTCAAAGTGTTCTTCCAGATCACCCTGCCGATCATCGCCCCGGCGCTGGTGGCCGGCTGGCTGCTGGCGTTCACGCTGTCGCTGGATGACGTAGTGATCGCCAGCTTCGTGGCCGGTCCGAACTCGACGACCTTGCCGATGAAGGTGTTCTCTTCGGTGCGGATGGGCATCAAGCCGGAGATCAATGCACTGGCCACCTTGATGGTGCTGGCGGTGTCGATCGCGGCGGTGGTGGGCTGGTACATCACCGCCCGCTCGGAAAAGCGTCGCCAGCGCGACATGCAGATGGCGCTGCAGGACCCCAGCTGAACGTCATCGCGATCCGGCAACATCCGGCTCACGGCGCCGGGCGCACACTGCGGGTCTGACTTTAGGAGACCCGCGATGACCACTGACATCATCAATCCCGCGACCGGCCAGGTCACGTATCGCCATGAACTGCTCACCGCCGAGGGGGTCGAGCAGCGCCTGGCTGCTGCCGCAGAGGCCTTCCCGGCCTGGGCGGCACGCTCGCTGCAGGAGCGCGGGGCGATCCTGCGCGCCATCGCCGGCCAGTTGCGCCAGCGCAAGGGCGATATCCAGCACGCGATGACCACCGAGATGGGCAAGCTCAAGGTGGAGGCACTGGGCGAGATCGAGAAATGCGCCGAGGCCTGCGAGTTCTACGCCGACCATGCGGCGGATTACCTCAAGCCGCAGCTGATCGATACCGAGGCCCAGCGCAGCTACGTGCGCTACGAGCCGATCGGCTGCGTGTTTGCGGTGATGCCGTGGAACTTCCCGATCTGGCAGGTGTTCCGCTTCCTCGCACCAGCGTTCATGGCCGGCAACGTGGCCCTGCTCAAGCACGCCAGCAACGTGCCGCAATGCGCCGATCTGATCCTGGCGGTGTGCCGCGACGGCGGCCTGCCCGAGGGCGTGTTCGATGTGCTGCACATCGACAACGACCAGGCAGCGGACGTGCTGCGCGACAAGCGGGTCAAGGCGGTCACGCTGACCGGCAGCGAGCGCGCCGGGCGATCCATCGCCGCCAATGCCGGTGACCAGCTCAAGAAATGCGTGATGGAGCTGGGCGGCAGTGACGCCTTCGTGGTGCTGGACGATGCCGATCTCGAGAAGACCGTGGCTGCCGCAGTGAAGTCGCGCTTCGACAACAGTGGCCAGACCTGCATCGCCGCCAAGCGTTTCATCGTGGTCGATGCGATCGCTGATGCGTTCGTGGAGAAGTTCGTCGCTGCCGCCGGCAAGCGCGTCTACGGTGATCCGCAGGACGAAAAAACCACGCTTGCCCCGATGGCGCGCGCGGACCTGCGCGACGAGCTGCACAAGCAGGTGGAGGACAGCATCGCCAAGGGCGCCACGCTGCTGCTCGGCGGTGAGCCGGTGGCCGGCTCGCATGCAGGCTACCCGGCGACCATCCTGGACAACGTCACCCCCGGCATGCCGGCCTACGACGAAGAACTGTTCGGCCCGGCCGCCGCGATCCTGCGCGTCCGCGACGATGCCGAAGCGCTGCGCGTGGCCAACGACACCACCTTCGGCCTCGGGGGCAGCGTATGGGCGACCGATGCGGCGCGGGGCGAAGCCATCGCCCAGCAGCTCGAATGCGGCGCCGCCTTCGTCAACGCCATCGTCAAGAGTGACGTTCGCCTGCCGTTCGGCGGCAGCAAGCGCTCCGGTTTCGGTCGAGAGCTGGCCGAGCACGGCATCCATGAGTTCATGAACATCAAGACCGTTTACGTGGCTTGATTGCGTCTGGAGCGATAGCCCCCTTGGAGTTCAAGGGGGCGCGTCGACAGGCGCGGGGGTGTGGTGATGGTGAGCCGGGGCGCGCGGTTTGCGCAGCCGCGCTACCTACAACCAGCGCGCCCGCTTGAACAGGCGGTACAGCCCCACGCACACCGCACCCACGCCGATGATCATCGCCGGATAGGCCCAGGGCTTGTCCAGCTCGGGCATGTGGGTGAAGTTCATGCCATACCAGCTGGTGATCAAGGTCGGGGCGGCCAGCAGCGCAGCCCACGCACCCAGTCGCTTCACCGTCTCGCCCTGGGCCAGGGTCACCAGCGACAGGTTCACGCTCAACGCAGTGCCCAACATCTCGCGCAGGGTGTCGATCACATCGCTGATCCGCACGGCGTGGTCGTGCACGTCGCGCAGGTACAGCTTCACTTCGTCCGGCACCAGGTCGCCCTGGTAGCGCTTGATCTGCGAGAGCATGTCCTGCAGCGGCGCAACCGCCATGCGCATCTTGTTGAGCTCGCGCTTGAGCTCGTAGAGCCGCACCACGGTGTGGCGTTTGTAGTTGTCGGAGAAGATGTCCTTTTCCAGCAGCTCCAGCGTGTCGCGGTAGCGCTGGGTGATCGGCAGGTAGTTGTCGACCACGAAATCCAGCACCGCGTACAGGCAGTACGACGGTCCCATCGTGCGCAGCAGCTCGGGCTCACGCTCCACGCGGGCGCGCGGCGCGGCGTAGGACAACGATGCGCCATGGCGCACCGTGACCAGAAAGCGTGGCCCGAGGAAGGCATGTGTCTCGCCGTACTGGATGCGCTCGTCCACCATCTGCGCAGTGGTCACCACCACGAACAGCGAGTTGCCGTATGCCTCCACCTTGGGCCGTTGATGGGCGTTGCGCGCGTCTTCGATGGCCAGTGAATGCAGGCCGAATTCTTCCTGCAGCTTCAGCAGCACGCTGTCCTGGGGCTCGTAGAGGCCCACCCAGACGAAGCCGTTGTCGCTGGCGATCACATCACTGATCGCATCCAGGCTGATGTCGTGGCGCTTGCCCTGGTCATCGTAGTGAACGCAGTTGATGACGCAGGCGGGATTTTCGAGTGTGACGGTATCCATGGCGGGCATCGTGCGTCAGCGGCCCGTGACGGGCAGGTCACGGCGGGCGAGCGCCCACGCCAGCGCGACATGGATCGGCAGCAGCAGCACGATCCACTGCAGGTTGTACTGCGCCTGCAGCGTGAGCCAGTGCAGCACCAGGCCGAGCAGTGACAGCCCGGCCACCGCGCACAACACGACGCCGAACCACGCGCGTGCCACGCGGCCACGCAGCAGCGTGATCGCGCCGGGCAGGAGCAGCAGGCACAGCGGCGAGAGCTGCAGCAGGTTGCGGTTGGCCCAGGCGGCCTGGTGGGCGCTGAAGCCCCACAGGTAGGTCAGCAGCGCACCGCCAATGCCGCAGAACAGCCAGAACGGCAGCGCGAGGCCGCCGAGCAGCCGACGCCGGCGGCGCAGTGCGACCACACCGGCGGCGACGACCAGGCCGCACAGCAGCCACGGCCACCAGCTGCGGGGAGACTCGGTGGGTTCCGAAGCGATCCGGTGGGGCAGCAGTTCCTGCTCGGCCTGCACCAGCGGGCGGCCTTCACTGTTGCGCACCTGGCGCAGCGCATCGGCCAGACGCATCGGCACGAACGCCTCCTGCCAGCGTGACAGCGGCTGATCGGCGAACGGGCCCAGGCCGATATCGAAGCCCAGCCACATCCACGGCGACGGCGAGGCCAGGCGCACCGATTCGCTGCGGTAGGTGTTGCCACGCGAGCGGCCGGAGAGCTGCGAATGCAGCGCGCCGCCGAGCGCGCCATCGATCGCATCGCGGACCATGGTGGCGCAGTTGGCGGTGTAGTAATCGTAGTGGTAACGCGCATTTTCCGGCTTGGCGCGCTCGGCCAGTGATTCAGCCAGGGCGCGCGCCTGCGCGGGCGTCAGGTCCAGCCACTGCACGCTCGCGCCGCGGCCGCTCTCCTGGTAGTACGACAGGTCCTGTCCGAGCGGCAACGCGACCAGGTAATACATCATGTCGCCGCGCACGAAGTTGCCGATGAAATCGGACTCGCTCGGGTCGAAGTAACCGAAGTTGTAGGAGGTGGCGTTACCGGTGACCGGATCGACCACCACCAGTGCGTCATGCCCGAAGCGCTCGAAGAAGATCTCGCCCGGCTGCATGGTGACCACGCCGATCCGCGGTGCCTCGGCCGTGGGTGCCTGGGCGGCAGTGACGGGCGCGGCGTCCTGCGCGGCCAGCGCCCCGAAAGACAGGCTGGCCATCGCAAGCAGCGACAACACGAACAACAGGCGGCACAGCGACCACCGATTCAAAGGGGGCCGCATGGCGTGGGTCAATCCTCGTTGTGGGTGTCGGGCGGCAGCACGGTCACATGGAACGCCTGCACGCGGCGGGCATCGGCACGCGCGACCCGGAACACGAAGCGGTCCAGGGTGAGCTCGTCGCCCGTTTCGGGCAGGTGCCCGATCGCCTCGGTGACCAGGCCACCGATGGTGTCGTAATCATCGTCCGGGAACGTCGCGCCGAAGCGCTCGTTGAAATCCTCGATCGCGGTCAATGCATCGACCACGTACTGGCCGTCGGCCTGGATCGCGATCTGCGAGGTGTGGTCCTCGGCCTCGTCGTGCTCGTCGTCGATCTCGCCGACGATCTGCTCCAGCACGTCTTCGATGGTGACCAGCCCGGCGACACCGCCGTACTCATCGACCACGATGGCCATGTGGTTGCGCGAGAGCCGGAACTCCTTCAGCAGCACGTTGAGCTTCTTGGCCTCGGGGATCAGCACCGCCGGACGCAGCAGCTCGCGGATGTTGGCCGGCCCGTTGTCGGCCACCACGCCGCGCAGCAGATCCTTGGCCAGCAGGATGCCGAGGATGTCGTCCTTGTTGTCGCCATGCACCGGGAAGCGCGAATGGCCGGATTCGACCACCTGCTTCATCAGGTCAAGGAAGGGAGCTTCGACCGGCAGGGAGACCATCTGCGAGCGCGAGATCATCACGTCGCCGACGGTGAGCTCGGCCACCGAAATGGCGCCTTCCATCATGCGCAGCGTGTCAGCGGCAATGAGGCCGTCTTCGTGCGCGGTGTGCAGTACCGCCACCAGCTCGTCGCGGGTGTGGGGTTCGCCGGAGAAGGCAGAGGTCAGGCGTTCGAGCCAGCTGCGCTTCTTTTCATTGTGCTCCTGGGTGGAGCTACTACTGTCGTCTTCAGACATCTCTGGAAAAAAAGGCACCCGGCGTGCCGGGCGTTGGATTTAGTCTATCAGGATGCGGGCGCCTGTCAGCGCCCTGCCGAGGGCGGATTCACCCCCGGCACGGGGGCCGGGGCGGCGCCCGGCGGCGGGGTGTCTTCCTCCGGTGGCAGGTCCAGGCTGTAGGTACAGCCGGCCAGGGTCTTGCCGGGGTGGGTCTTGACCGTGGACACGCTCAGGATCACCGATTCGATCAAGGCCTCGCCGGTGCGCGGGTCGGTGACATCGCGGCTGACCAGCTCACGCCCGGCCATGAACTTCTCGGGGGTATCCACGCCGTCCTCCAGCGCCAGGCGCTTGGCCAGCGGGCGCGGATCGGCCAGCTCCAGGATCGCCATGATGCTGGCTCCGGCCACCGCGATGTACTCGGCGCGCTCGCCGAACACCGTGATCGGGGCGGCCAGGCGGAATTCGGTCATGAATTGGTTGGTCTGCGGCAGCGGCTGCAGGCCGTTGGCGACCGCCTTGAGCGGGTCGGCCACCACCGGGGCGACCGCATCGTAATCGCCAACGCTCTGGCGGCATTCGATCAGGGCGGTCAGATCCAGCGGGGCCGCATCGGCGAAGGCCGGGGCGGAAAGCACGCCCATCAGGCCCAGGCAGACAAGTCGCAACGGGGTCATCGGAACAGGTCCATCCATCAGGGCCGCTCAGCGCTCGCCGGCATACGGATCGGCAATGCCCAGTTCGGCCAGGATGTCACGCTCGAGCTGTTCCATGGCGTCGGCTTCCTTCTCGTCCTCATGGTCCCAGCCGAGCAGGTGCAGTACGCCGTGCACGGTCAGGTGCGCGTAGTGGGCGTTGAGTGCCTTGCCCTGCTCGTCGGCCTCGCGGGCGACCACTGGGGCGCAGATCACCAGATCACCCAGCAGCGGGAACTTCACGCCCTTGGGCAGGCCCTCCGGCAGTTCGGCCGGGAAGCTGAGCACGTTGGTCGCGTAATCCTTGCCGCGGTAATGCCGGTTCAAGGACTGGCCTTCCTTGGCATCGACCAGGCGGATCGCCAGGTCGGCCTCGCGGATGCGGCCCTTCAGGGCGGCGGCCACCCACTTGCGGAAGCTCACCGCCGAGGGCAGCCCGGCGCGGGGCAGGGCATAGTTGATCGCGACGTCCAGTCGCACGGGACCACGGGTCATGGGGTCGCTCCGGGTTGGACCTGCTGCAGATCGCGGCGGTCGTAAGCACTGACGATGCGGGCCACCAGCGGGTGGCGGACCACGTCGCGCGCTTCGAAGAAGGTGAAGCTCACGCCTTCGACATCACGCAGCACGTCGATCGCATCGCGCAGGCCGGACTTCACGTGCTTGGGCAGATCGGTCTGGGTGAGGTCGCCGGTGACCACGGCCGTGGAGCCGAAGCCCAGGCGGGTCAGGAACATCTTCATCTGCTCGACCGTGGTGTTCTGCGCTTCGTCGAGGATCACGTACGCATCGTTGAGCGTGCGCCCGCGCATATAGGCCAGCGGCGCGATCTCGATGACGTTCTTCTCCAGCAGCTTGAGCACCTTCTCCACGCCCAGCATTTCATACAGCGCGTCGTACAGCGGGCGCAGGTACGGGTCCACTTTCTGGCTCAGATCGCCGGGCAGGAAGCCCAGCTTTTCACCTGCCTCCACCGCCGGGCGCACCAGAATCAGGCGCTGCACGCGCGCTTCATTGAGTGCTTCCACCGCGCTGGCCACGGCCAGGAAGGTCTTGCCGGTACCGGCCGGGCCGATGCCGAAGTTGATGTCATGCGTGGTGATCTGATGCAGGTAGCGGGCCTGGTTGGCGCCGCGGCCGCGCACGGTGCCGCGCTTGACCTTGATCGCCACTTCCTGCGCCTCGTAGGCGCGCTCGACCACATGCTCCACGTTGGCCTGGTTCAGCCGCAGGTGGATGGCATGGCTGTCGAACACCACGTCGCCGGCTTCGGCGTACAGCGCTTCGATCAGGGCCTGCGCATCGGCCACCACGGCCTTGGGGCCGGTCACGCGGAACACGTGGCCACGGTTGGCGATTTCCACGCCGAGTTTGAGTTCCACCTGGCGGAGATGCTCGTCGAACGGACCGGCCATGTTGGCCAGGCGCTCGTTGTCTTCCGGGGTGAGGGTGAAGTCGCGTTGTGCGAGTGCGGTCATTGCGTCCGGCGGCCGCCGGTCCAGCCGACCGGGCCGCAAGCAGGGAAAGGGAGAACAGGGTAGCGCGGGTGTGGGGCGGCCGCTACAGCACGGGCGGAAAGCGGTTTTCCACAGGGGCTGTGCAACGCCGGTGCAGCAACCTGTGGATAGGTGGCGCCCGCCCTACTGCGGCAACGGGTTCGATTGCGTGGTCAAAAAAGCGTCAACGATGACCGGGCCGTGGTCCGGTCATCCCGCTCATTCCGCCGTCACCATCCGCGCGCGCAGCGAGTTGCTGTACGCCTCGGTGATCACCACATCCACGAACTGGCCGACCAGGCGCGGGTGCCCCGGGAAGTTCACCGAGCGCATGTTCTCGCTCTTGCCGGTCAGTTCGTTCGGGTTGCGCTTGGAGGGGCCTTCCACCAGCACGGTCTGCACGGTGCCGACCATCTTTTCCGAGATGGCGGCGGCCTGCTCGTTGATCCGGGCCTGCAGGCGCGACAGGCGCGCGTGCTTTTCCGCATCGGTGGTGGTGTCTTCCAGATCGGCAGCGGGCGTGCCCGGGCGGCGTGAATAGATGAAAGAGAAACTCTGGTCGAAGCCCACGTCCTCGATCAGCTTCATGGTCTTCTCGAACTCGGCCTCGGTCTCGCCGGGAAAACCGACGATGAAATCCGAGCTGATCGAGATGTCCGGGCGCACCGCACGCAGCTTGCGGATCTTGGATTTGAATTCCAGCGCGGTGTAGCCACGCTTCATCGCCGAGAGCACGCGGTCGCTGCCCGCCTGCACCGGGAGATGCAGGAAGTTGGCCAGCTGGGGCACATCGCGGTAGGCATCGATCAGCGAATCACTGAACTCCAGCGGGTGCGAGGTGGTGAAGCGGATCCGGCCGACGCCGTCGATCTCGGCGATGGTCCGGATCAGCAGCCCGAGGTCGGCGAACTCGCCGTCGCCATACGGGCCGCGGTAGGCGTTGACGTTCTGGCCGAGCAGGTTGATTTCCAGTACGCCCTGGGCCGCCAGCTGCGCCACTTCCACCACCACGTCCTCGAACGGACGGCTGACCTCGGTGCCGCGGGTGTAGGGCACCACGCAGAACGAGCAGTACTTCGAGCAGCCTTCCATGATGGAGACGAACGCGGAGGCACCCTCGGCACGCGGCTCGGGCAGGGCATCGAATTTCTCGATCTCCGGGAAGCTGATGTCCACCTGTGACTTGCCTGATTCACGGCGCTGGCGGATGAGCTCCGGCAGACGGTGCAGGGTCTGCGGACCGAACACCAGGTCCACATGCGGTGCGCGCTTGATGATCGCCTCGCCTTCCTGCGAGGCCACGCAGCCGCCGACGCCGATGATCACGCCGCGGCCGTTGTTCTTCAGCGCCTTCCAGTAGCCGAGCTGGCTGAACACCTTCTCCTGGGCCTTCTCGCGGATGGAGCAGGTGTTCATCAACAACACGTCGGCCTCGGCCGGGTCGTCGGTGAGCTCAAGCCCTTCCGAGGCGGCGAGCACGTCGGCCATCTTGGTCGAGTCGTACTCGTTCATCTGGCAACCGTGGGTCTTGATGTACAGCTTGCCGCGCACCGGTCCGTTCACCTGTGGCTTGGCGCCGGGCAGGGGGAGCAGGTCGGGGCGGGGGGCGGAGCTGGGTGGAGCAGAGGCAGGCAGGGTAGAACCGGCCGAAGTCGGCGCGGTCGAAGCTGGCGTCCCGGTCATGGCGCTTATTCCAGTCGGGTGGGCGGGCAGGCAGCCGGATGGCTGCGGTGAGCAGGCCATTGTAGCCGGGTCGGGCTCCCCCCTTGGCAATCCCCGGCGAATTGGGGACACTCCCGCTCATGAAGGGGATGTTGGGGATCGCTGCGCTGGCCTTGGCTGCGCTGACCGCTATGCCGGCCAGTGCGGGCACGCTGTACAAGTGTGTCGGCGCCGACGGCATTCCCAGCTATGTGAGCAAGCGCGTGGGCGGGGCCAGCTGCAGCGTGATCAGCAGCTACCGGCCCGACCGCAGCGCGCCCCGCCGGGCCCTGCCGCCGGCCGCGCCCGCCCCGGCCGCCCAGATCGCCAACGCCACACCTGCAGCAGGGGGCACCGCCGCGCCGGCCCGGGCCGATACCGCCACGGCCGCCACCGCGATCACCCCCGCCCCGGTTCCGGCCCCGGCCACCGTGTTGACCGCGCCGCCCGCCCGGGCCCCCGCAGCTGGCAAGGCCGGGCAGGTCCGCAGCGGTCAGCTCTATTCGTATATGAAGGACGGCGTGCGCCATTACACCAGCGCACGCCCGGCCCAGATGGCCAGCCTTGGGCAGGTCCGCACCATCCATTACACCTTCATCGAACGCTGCTATGCCTGTGGCGCGAACCCCTCGGTCAACTTCGGCTCGGTCCGCCTCAATACCACGGCCTACCAGAGTGAGATCGCTGCGGCCGCCCGGGAGTTCGGGGTGGAAGAAGCCGTCGTGCGCGCGATCATCCATGCCGAGTCCGCCTACAACCCGCTGGCGCTGAGCCGGGCCGGGGCGCAGGGCCTGATGCAGCTGATGCCGCCCACCGCGCGCCGCTTCGGGGTCAGTGATTCCTATGATGCCTCGCAGAACATCCGCGGCGGCGTGCAGTACCTGTCATGGCTGCTCAAGCGCTTCAATGGCGACCTGACGCTCGCCGCCGCGGGCTACAACGCGGGCGAGGGTGCGGTAGCCCGCCATGGCGGCGTGCCCCCTTACAGCGAGACCCAGTATTACGTGAAGCGGGTGGCCGTCTTGGCCGACCGCTACCGAAGTGCGGTCGCCACCCAGCAATAACCGATGGCGCCGGGAGTACCTGATGCCGTACTGTCGGGGTAATGTCGTTCCGTAGTACCGCGTTGTGTGGCCGACTTCGGTTCAGCTACACTCGCGGCTGATTCAATGTGGACTGGCCCCCACCGGTCTGCTGGCAGCCTCAAGCTACCTAAATCAATATCGGAGTGCCGGATGGCCAACGATGGGGTAAACGATCCAGTCAATACTGGACGTCGACGATTCCTTTCAGCAACCACTGCGGTGGTCGGAGCGGTCGGCGTCGGATTTGCAGCGGTACCGTTCATCAAGTCCTGGAATCCCAGCGCCCGCGCCAAACTGGCCGGTGCCCCGGTGATTGCCGACATCAGTGCGCTCCAGGAAGGCCAGCGACTGGTCATGGAGTGGCGTGGACAGCCGATCTGGATCGTCAAGCGCTCCAAGGCCATCCTCGATGCGCTGCATGGGCTGGACGGTCGCCTGAAGGATCCCGAGTCGGGCGAGAAAGAACAGCAGCCCGAGTACGTGCTCAAGCAGAATCCCGAATTCCGTTCGATCAAGGCCGAGGTCTCGGTGCTGGTCGGGCTGTGCACCCATCTGGGCTGTTCGCCGGAAATGGTCGCCGAGATCCGCCCCGAGCCCTACGACCCGCAGTGGAAGGGCGGCTATTTCTGCCCCTGCCACAAGTCGCGCTTTGATATGTCCGGTCGCGTGTTCAAGGATGTCCCGGCACCGATCAACCTGCTGGTGCCGCCGCACCACTACCAGGACGACAACACCATCATCATCGGCGTTGATCCGCAGGGGGCGGCTTGATCATGGCCAATATCCTTTCCCGCACCGCCACCGGCCTGGCCGACTGGGTCAATGCTCGCGCGCCCGGGCTGATGCCGGTCTACCGCAAGCATGTCAGCGAGTATTACGCGCCGAAGAACTTCAACATCTGGTACTACTTCGGCTCGCTGGCGCTGCTGATCCTGGTCAACCAGATCGTCACCGGCATCTTCCTGACGATGCACTACAAGACGAACGCGGCCGAAGCGTTCGCCTCCATCGAATACATCATGCGGGACGTGGAGTGGGGTTGGCTGATCCGCTACATGCACTCCACCGGTGCCTCGCTGTTCTTCATCGTGGTCTACCTGCACATGTTCCGCGGTCTGCTCTACGGCAGCTATCAGAAGCCGCGTGAGCTGGTCTGGATCCTCGGCATGCTGATCTACCTCGTGCTGATGGCCGAAGCCTTCATGGGCTACGTGCTGCCGTGGGGCCAGATGTCGTTCTGGGGCGCGAAGGTGATCATCTCGCTGTTCGGCGCGATCCCGGTGATCGGCACTGGCCTGACCGAATGGATCATGGGCGATTACCTGCCCAGCGACGCCACCCTAAACCGCTTCTTCGCGCTGCATGTGATCGCGCTGCCGCTGGTGCTGTTGCTGCTGGTGGTGCTGCACCTGGGCGCGCTGCATGAAGTGGGCTCCAACAACCCGGACGGCGTGGAGATCAAGAAGGGCCCGAAGGGCAACCGCTGGTCGGCCACCGCGCCTACCGACGGCATTCCCTTCCACCCGTACTACACGCTCAAGGATGCGGTAGGCGCCGGCTTCCTGCTGATCATCGCCGCCTTCATCATCTTCTTCGCCCCGGCCTTCGGCGGGTTGTTCCTGGAGCACGACAACTTCACCGAGGCCAACCGCCTGGTGACGCCCGAGCACATCAAGCCGGTCTGGTACTACACCCCGTATTACGCGATGTTGCGCGTGGTGCCCAACAAGCTCGGTGGTGTGATCGTGATGTTCTCGGCGATCGCCATCCTGTTCCTGGTGCCGTGGCTGGACCGCGCGCTGGTGAAGTCCTACCGCTATCGAGGCCTGCTCTCGCGCGGCCTGCTGGGCATGTTCGCGGTGTGCTTCGTCTGGCTGGGCGTGATCGGCTCCGGCCCGGGTACGGATGCGCACGAGACCTACATCGGGCGCGTGCTGACCTTCCTGTATTTCGCCTTCTTCATCACCATGCCGCTATGGACCAAGCTGGACAGGACCAAGCCGGTACCGGACCGGGTGACCACGCATGACTGACCACTGGATTGTCCGGCTGGCCTGCGCAGCGGCCCTGATGTTTGGCGTAGCGGTGGCCGATGCCGCCGAAGGTGCCAAGACCCTGCAGGCCGGCAATGATCTGAGCGATCGTGCATCGCTGCAGCGTGGCGCACAGCTCTACATGAACTACTGCTCGGGCTGCCACGCGCTGAAATACCTGCGTTACTCGCGCATGGCCGCCGATCTCGGGCTGAGCGAAGAAGAGGTCATGAACAACCTCAACTTCACCGGCACCCCGGTCGGCGAGCCGATCCCGGTGACGATGCCCAAGGCGCAGGCCGAGAAGTGGTTCGGCAAGATGCCGCCGGATCTGAGCCTGATTTCGCGCGTGCGGGGCAGCGACTGGGTCTACACCTACCTCAAGTCGTTCTACCTGGATCCCACGCGGCCGCTGGGCTGGAACAACACCGTGTTCCCGAATGCGTCCATGCCCAACCCATTGTGGGAAATGCAGGGGCTGCAGCATGCGGTACACGGCAAGCCGGAGAACCCGGGTGAAGATCCGCCGGTGGTCGGCCTGAAGATCGAGCAGCCGGGCAACATGGATCCCGGGCAGTACGACCAGGCGGTGCGCGACATCACCAACTTCCTGGAGTACGCCGGCGAGCCGGCCGCGCTCAAGCGGCAGAAGCTGGGTGTCTGGGTGATCCTGTTCCTGGCGCTGCTGACCTTCCTGGCCTATCTGCTCAAGAAGGAATATTGGAAGGACGTCCACTGAGCCGTCGGGCGCCGTCCAGTGGCGATCGTTCCACGTGTGGGACCATCGCCCTATTGGCTTTTGTGATGTGCGGTTGCACACTCGGGTACTGTGACGACCGTCGGCAATGGGCTGGCGGCGCCGATACGACCGGCGGTTACCGGACGTTGGAGAGCCTTTGATGGCGGCGAGCGTACGCATGCGGAATACCCTGACGCTGTTTTCCTCGAACGACGATGTCCTGTGCCATCGCGTGCGGCTGGTACTGGCGGCCAAGGGCGTCACTTACGACTCCGTGCCGGTCGATCCGCAGAACCCGCCCGAAGATCTCATCGATCTCAATCCGTACCACTCCGTGCCCACCCTGGTGGAGCGCGAACTGGTGCTGTACGCGGCGTCGGTGGTCAGTGAGTACCTGGACGAGCGCTATCCGCACCCGCCGCTGATGCCGGTCGATCCGCTCTCACGGGCCCGCATCCGCCTGGCGATGCTGCGCATCGAACACGACTGGGTGCCGCAGGTGCAGGCCATCCAGCTGGGCAACAAGACCCAGGCCGAGGCCGGGCGCAAGCGGCTCAGGGAACTGCTGACCAGCGCGGTGCCGTTGTTCAAGGCCAGCAAGTTCTTCCTCAACCCGGAAATGAGCCTGGCCGACTGCGCGATGGCGCCGATCATCTGGCGGCTGCAGGCACTGGATGTGGCCCTGCCCAAGGATGGCAAGTCGATCGAAGACTATGGCAACCGTATTTTCCGGCACCCCGGCTTCATCCGCAGCCTGACCGATCAGGAAAAGAAACTGCGCGATCTGCCAGTCTGACCCAAGGGTGCGCGTGCCGCATGCGACGCCGGTCTACTGAACGAAATCGCGGTGCCGGGACGCGCCATGGCTGACCTGCGGGTAGGCGGGCGCGTACACTTGCATCAGGCAATCCGGATCAAGAGCAGTCGAGCACGGCTCGGCTCTACCACATGACTGAAGACACATTTCGCATGACCAGCCACCGTCCGTACCTGTTGCGGGCCCTGGTGGAATGGATCAATGACAACGACCTGACGCCGCATATCCTGGTCGACGCCGGCATGCCTGGCGTGCAGGTGCCGCAGAGTGCGGTCAAGGACGGCCGCGTCGTCCTGAACATCGCCGAGCGCGCCGTGGTGCGCCTGCATATCGACAATGACAGCGTGAGCTTCTCGGCCCGCTTCTCCGGCACCAGCTACCCGGTGCAGGTGCCGATCTCGGCCGTGCTGGCGGTGTATGCCCGCGAGACGGGGCAGGGCATGGCGCTGCCGGATGACATCCCGGGCCATGAGCCGGCTCCGGACGATGAGCTGCCGCCCGATGATTCACCGACCCCGCCGGATGACGCACCGCCCAAGCCCAGCGGTCGCCCGCATCTACGGGTGGTCAAATAAGCGACACCATGGCCGCCGCAAGGCGGCCATTTCATTGGTAGTGCCGACCGCTGGTCGGCTGCTCACACGTCCTCGGCATCGCGCGTATCGATATCGCGGCGGATCTCGCTGATCCGCGCCGCCGATGGCCCGACGAACGTGATCAGCTGATCACCGCGCAGCACCATGCGCCCGCTGTGCCGGTCCACGCCATCGTGCGAGTACTCGAACTTGAAGGTACGCTCCCAGCCCAGCCAGCCGTTGTCCTTGCGGCACACGCGCAGGCCGGTGGCGTGCACGCTCTGGTCCAGCCACTGCACATCGGCAGCGCGGCAGGCATTGCGGCCGAGCACGCCGGCACGCTCGGCGGCGGCACGCGAGGAATTCCAGAAGGCGTAGGCGAACGCGCCGGCAATCATCAACAGGATCAAACTGGGCATCGGTGACTCGGCGCGGTCAGGGAGGTCGGTCTCTCCAAGATGGCGACGAATGCGGCGCGGATCAAGCCATCCGCGCGATTGCGATCAGGAGGTGCGCGGCGGCGGGACCGGTGTCGGCGGTGCAGATCCCGAAGGCGTCATCGGCGGTGTCACCGTGCCGGGCGCCGGCATGCCGTTCGGAACGGGCGCGTCCATCGGCACCGTGGCCGGCGCGGTGGCCACCAGCTTCAGCAGTGCGGCCCAGTCCTGGCGATTGAAGCTGCATTCCTCTTCGCGGCCCGGGGTGCAGCCCAGATCCACCCCATCGCCCGCGCTGGCCTTTGCGGGCGGCAGCTCGATGCGGCCGCTGCGGTCCAGCGACAGCTTGCGCAACGCCACGGTGTTCATGACATTGCCGCCGATCAGATACAGCGTGCGGTCGCCGCCCATGTTGGCCGCGATCACCACCTCGCAATGTGATTTCCAATGCGTCACCGCGCCGCTGCCCAGCGACTGCACCAGCCCGCTGTAGCTCAGAGTCTCGCGGCGGTCGCGCAGGTAGCACAGCAGGTCGCCGGGCGCGGGTTTCTCCTGCGCCGGATCGGTCATCCGGTACGGCCCGCTGTTCTGGTACGCGGCGCGGATGTAGTCGATATGCCGGGGCGACCGGGTAAAGCCGGGCACCGAAGCGCGGGTCATCACCCAGGAAATGAAGGCGGCTGACCACGGGTTGTCCACCAGGTACGCGCGGCAGTCGGTGTCGGTGTAGCGCGTGCCCGGCGGGGCCATGCAGCTTGCGGCACCGGGCTGGCTGCCCATCGGCGACAACGTTCCGCTCTGCCGCCAGTAGCCGACCACCCGCTGCCAGGCGACCAGACCGTTGTCAGCCAGGTGGACGTCCTCGGCTTCGGTGACACTCAGGCTGGCTGCGCGGCCATCACGATCAATGAAGGGCCGGTACCAGAGGCGGTGTTCGTTGCAGGCGGTCTGCACGATGGCGACGGCCAATGGGCTCAGCCCGAAGCGTGGGGGCACATCACAGACCTCGGCGGCGGACGCGTGGAGCGGCAGCAGCGCGAGCAGGGGAGACAGGCAGGCGAAAAGCGGCAGGCAGCGCATGCGTGCATTCCAGGTGGGGGCAGACGCAGCCTCGCAGACCGCATCTGCCCATACCGTGAAAGTGCCCGTCAGCCCGGAGGCGGCCCCAGTTTCAACGACAGGTCGATCGCCTGCACGTGCTTGGTCAACCCGCCAATGGAGATGCAGTCCACACCGTCCTCGGCGATCGCGCGCAGCCCGTCCAGGCTGACACTGCCGGACACTTCCAGCGGAATGCGCCCGGCCGCGATGTGCACGGCCTCACGCCGCGTGGCAGCGTCGAAGTCGTCGATCAGGATACGGGTGCAGCCGACCGCCAGCGCCTCGCGCAGCTGGTCCAGGTCTTCGACCTCGACCACCAGCGGCAAGGCCGGCCACTGCACACGCGCCGCCAGCACGGCAGCGGTCAGCGAGCCGGCCGCGCGGATGTGGTTTTCCTTGAGCATCACCGTGTCGAACAGACCCAGGCGATGGTTGTCGCCGCCGCCGCAGCGCACTGCGTATTTCTGTGCGACACGCAGGCCAGGCAGGGTCTTGCGGGTGTCCAGGATCCGCGCGCCGGTACCGGCCACCGCCGCGACGTACTGCGCGGTGGTGGTGGCCGTGCCGGACAGTGTCTGCAGGAAGTTCAACGAGGTCCGCTCGGCACTCACCAGGCTGCGGTTGCGGCCCTGCAGCAGGGCCAGCACGGTGCCGGCGGCGACGCGGTCGCCCTCGGCCACGCGCCAGTCGATGCGTACCTGCGGGTCGAGCGCCTGATGGGTCGCATCGAACCAGGGGCGGCCGGCGATCACCGCGTCCTGCTTGCACAGCAGGTAGGCGCTGTCGGGGCGGTCCGGGAGCAGGGCCGCGGTGACATCACCGCTGCCGATATCCTCGGCCAGTGCACGGGCCACATCGGCGGCCACCAGGGCGGCCTCGGGGGCCGGCACGGGGAGGTGGCTCATTTTTCCGGGAAATCGGCGATCTGGGCGGTGGCGATGGCCTCTTCGGCCAGCAACACCGGGATGCCGTCATCCACGCGGAACACCTGCTTGCGGTCGCGGGTCAGCAGGGCCTCGCGCAGCGTCTGCGCCTGCGGGCTGCCATCGGCCTTGAGCACGGCACCGCTGCCGATCGCGCGGTTGAGCGCGTCCAGGCCGGTGGCGTCCAGCAGGGACAGGGGCTGGCGCGTATCGGGCGAGCACAGGAGGTCGAGCAGCTTGCGATCCATGGATTCTTCGTCTTGCGTGGAAGACGGCTAGAATACGTCTTTAAGGCAGGTGACGGCCAATGACCCTCAACCAAACCGCGCCGCTCGTCGGCATCGTCATGGGATCCCGCTCGGATTGGGAAACCATGCAGCACGCCGCCCAGAAGCTGGATTCGCTGGGCGTTCCCTATGAAGTGAAAGTGGTCTCGGCGCACCGCACGCCGGACGTGCTGTTCACCTACGCCGAGCAGGCGGGCCAGCGTGGCCTGCGCGCGATCATCGCCGGTGCCGGCGGGGCCGCGCACCTGCCGGGCATGATCGCCGCCAAGACCGCCGTGCCGGTGCTGGGCGTGCCGGTGCAGTCCAAGGCCCTGAACGGTATGGATTCGCTGCTCTCGATCGTGCAGATGCCGGCCGGTATCCCGGTGGCCACCTTCGCCATCGGCAACGCCGGCGCCTCCAACGCGGCCCTGTTCGCGGCCGCCATGCTGGCGTCGGATCAGCCGGCGATCGGTGAGGCGCTGGACGCCTTCCGCGCCCGCCAGACCGAAGACGTCATGGCCCACGACGACCCGCGTCAATGACCAGGACCGTTGGCATTCTGGGCGGCGGTCAGCTCGCCCGCATGATGGTCCTGGCCGGTGCGCCGATGGGGCTGCGCTTCGAGCTGTTCGACCCGGCCGCCGATGCCTGTGGTGCCCAGGTGGCACCGCTGCAGGTGGCCGCCTTCGAGGACGAGGCGGCCCTGGCGGCCTTCGCCGCGCGCGTGGACGTGGTGACCTTCGACTTCGAGAACGTGCCGGCGCGCAGCGCCAAGTTCCTGGCCGAGCGCGTGCCGGTGTATCCCAATCCGGATGCGCTGGCCGTGGCCCAGGATCGGCTCAGTGAGAAGACCCTGTTCCAGTCGCTGGGCATCCCGCTGCCGGCCTTCGCCGATATCCGCAGCCGTGACGAACTGGCGGCCAAGGTCGTCGAGTTCGGCATGCCCTGCATCGTCAAGACCCGTCGGCTGGGCTATGACGGCAAGGGCCAGTTCCGGATCCGCAGCGCGGCCGACATCGACGCGGCCTGGGACGCCCTCGGCAGTCAGGTCGAGAAGACCGGGTTGATCCTGGAGGGCTTCGTCGCCTTTGATCGCGAGGTCAGTGTGGTGGCGGTACGCGGGCAGGATGGCGAGTTCCGCGCCTGGCCGATCACCGGCAACTGGCACGTCAACGGCGTGCTCTCGGCCAGCCTGGCCCCGGCACAGCTGTCGGCGGCGCAGCACGAGGCGGCCATCGGCTACGCCCGTACCTTGGCCGAGCGCCTGGACTATGTCGGCGTGTTCGCGCTGGAGTTGTTCTGCCGCGGCGAAGAGCTGCTGGCCAACGAGATGGCCCCGCGCGTGCACAATTCCGGCCACTGGACCATCGAGGGCAGCGAGACCTCGCAGTTCGAAAACCACCTGCGTGCCGTGCTTGGCCTGCCGCTGGGCGCCACGCGCATGCTCGGCCATGCCTGCATGCTCAACTGGATCGGGCAGATGCCCGAGGCTGCGGCCGTGCTCGGCCAGGCCAGCGGCCATTGGCACGATTACGGCAAGCAGGCGCGGGACGGCCGCAAGGTCGGCCATGCCACCCTGCGCGATGATGATGCGGCGGCGTTGGCCGGTGCATTGGAAAGCGTCGGTGGGCAATTGGATCGCGCCGACCAGGTCGCGCCGGTCATCACGATCCTGCGCGGTTGAAGGCGAGGGGTGCCGGCCAGCAGCCGGCACTACCGGGACGCACGACCAACGGTCGTGCGCTACCTGACCTCAATCGCGCAATTGCGCGGTAACGAAGTCCCAGTTCACCAGCTTCCAGAACGACTCCAGATAGCGCGCGCGCTCGTTCTGGTAGTCGATGTAATACGCGTGTTCCCACACATCGCAGGCCAGCAGCGGAGTGCTCTCACCGGTGAGCGGCGTGCCCGCATTGCGCGTGACCTGGATCGCCAGCGCGCCATTGGGGTGCTGCACCAGCCACACCCAGCCCGAGCCGAACAGGCTCAGCGCCGCACGGTCAAAGGTGTCACGCAGGCGTTTGGCATCGCCGAAGTGGCGGGTGACCAGTTCACCCAGCCGGCCCTGCGGATCGCCCCCGGCGCGCGGGTGCAGGCACTGGAAATAGAACTGGTGGTTCCAGGCCTGCGCGGCCGCGTCGAACAGACTGCCCTGGCTCTGGCGGACGATCTCCTCCAGTGGCAGCTCGGCCAGCTCCGTGCCTTCAATACGTGCGTTCACCGTGTCCAGGTAGCCACGGAAGTGCCGCCCGTGGTGCAGGTCCATCGTCTCCGAGGACAGGTGAGGCTGAAGGGCGGCGCGGTCGTAGGGAAGGCGAGGCAGTTCGAGGGGCATGGGCACGACAGATTGGGAAGGGAGAGCGCCGATCCATGGCGGATCGTCATCAGGGTGGCCGATGGCAGGGTGCCCACCACGCGAAGGTAGGGCATACAATGGCGGTCAGGGAAGTCTATCCGACCGGTGAGGCCGGGTTGTCCCATTGGAGGGAGAGTCGTTGTGGCGGTGATGCAGCAGATCCAGTCCGAAGTCGAACGTTACCCCCTCGTGTTGTTCATGAAGGGCACCCCGCAATACCCCATGTGCGGCTTTTCCAGCCGTGCCATCCAGGCGTTGATGGCCGCCGGCGCGATCGCGCTGCGCACGGTCAACGTGCTGGAAGAACCCGAGATCCGCGCCAACCTGCCGCGCTTCTCCAACCTGCCGACGTTCCCGCAGCTGTTCATCCACGGTGAGCTGATCGGCGGCTGCGACATCGTGCTGGAGCTGTTCGAATCCGGCGAGCTCAAGCGCATCGTCGAAGAGGCGTCCCAGCCGTGAGTGCGGTCCCGTCCGTGGTGGTCGGGACCGGATCGCTCGCCGATCGCGTCATTCTCATCGCCGGAGCCGGGGGAGGCTTTGGCAGCGCCGCGGCCGTCGCCTGCGCACAGGCCGGGGCAACCGTGGTCCTGCTGGGGCGCAAGCCACGTCGGCTGGATCGGGTCTACGCAGCGGTCGAAGCCGCCGGCCCGGAGCCGCTGCTGTATCCGCTGGATCTGGAAGGGGCCACCCCCGACGACTACGCCACCCTGGCCGAGCGGCTGCACTCCGAGCTCGGCCATCTGGATGGGGTGCTGTACTGCGCGGCCGATTTCGCCGGGCTGACCCCGTTCGAGCTGGCCGACCCGGCCGCCTTCGCCCGGGCGGTACACGTAAACCTGACCGCCCCGGCCTGGCTGGCCCAGGCCTGCCTGCCACTGCTGCGCCAGAGCGACGATGCTGCGCTGGTGTTCACGGTGGACGACCCCACGCGGGTAGGGCAGGCCTACTGGGGCGGCTACGGCGCAGCCCAGCACGGCCTTCGCGGCCTGATTGCCTCCCTGCACGACGAACTCGCCCGCAGCCCGGTCCGGGTCAGTGGCCTGCAGCCGGGCCCGATGCGCACCGCGCTGCGCGCCCGTGCGTTCTCGCTGGACGAGGACCGCACCGCCCGTGACCCGGCCGAGTGCGCGGCGGCGGCGGTGCTGCTGCTGTCCGCTGCCGGCGCCGCCCACCGCGGCCAGATCCTCGAGGCCTGAGAGCGGCAAAGGCGTCACCGCCTCTTTCACGGTAGTGCCGGCCGCTGGCCGGCTCCCCGGCCAACCTGCGGGCACACCCATCTCGACACCGTTGAGGCCCCCACTGGCCCGAATTCAGCCAGTCACAATCAGGTGTGAAGATAGCGTCACGATCCCGTTGTGATGGCGTGTGTTTTGTCGCCAAACCGTCACAATCCGAGGTTACCGTGTTAATCTAGTGTTAACCGTTGCGGCTGAAACCAGCTCGCGGCTAGGGAACCCAGATAAAAGTCCAGTCAGCCGCCAGCAAGGCTGCTTGGGCGCGTTTTTTTCTCCGCCATCGCCAATCTCGCATCGAGGCTACTCCCCAATGACCCACTCCCGTTGTCTCCGGATGTCCAAGCTGACGCTTGGTCTCGTGGCTGCACTTGCCGCCGCTCCCGCCTTCGCCCAGAGCACCTCTGCCGGTGTCGGCGGCCAGGTCACGACCGCTGCAGGCGCGCCTGTTGCCGGTGCCGAAGTCACCATCACCCACACCGAATCGGGCACGGTCAGCCGTGCGACCACCGATGCTGCGGGTCGTTACAACGCGCGCGGCCTGCGCGTGGGTGGTCCGTACACCGTCACCATCACCAAGTCCGGTGAAGGCACCAAGACGGAAGAGGGTGTGTACCTCGGCGTCAACCAGACCGGTACCGTCAACGCGGCACTGACCGGTGACCTCGCGGCGACCAACCTGGAGGCAGTGCAGGTTGTGGCCGTTGGCGGCGGCTCGGAAGTGTTCAGCACCACCAAGATGGGCTCGGGCACCAACATCAGCCAGCAGCAGATCGAAGCCGCGCCCTCCATCGGCGGCAACATCCAGGACCTGATGCGTCTGGATCCGCGCGTCACCTTCATCGATCGCGCCTCGGGCTCGATCTCGGCCGGTGGCCAGAACCCGCGCTTCAACTCGATCAACATCGACGGCGTGTCCGCCAGCGATACCTTCGGCCTGGAAGGCAACAACATGCCGACCCGTCGCCAGCCGGTCGCGATGGAAGCCATCGAAGCTCTGGACATCAACCTGTCCAACTACGACGTCAGCATTGCTGCCGCCGCCGGTGCCACCGTCAACGCGGTGACCAAGTCCGGTACCAATGAATTCCACGGTTCGGTGTATGGCACCTACCGTGATGGCGACTGGTTCGGCGACAACCCGGAAGGCCAGCCGTTCAAGGGCTTCACCAAGGAAAAGACCTACGGCATGACCCTGGGTGGTCCGCTGGTCAAGGACAAGCTGTTCTTCTTCGCCAACTATGAGAAGTTCGAGCAGGCCGCGCCGGGCGCCGATATCTCGGGTACCGCATTGGGCAAGGCCAACGCCAACTTCAATGCCGCCGATGTGGCGCGCGCCCAGCAGATCGCCAAGGATGTTTACGGCTTCGATGCCGGCAGCACTGAAAGCAACGGTAATACCGATCTGGAAGAGTACGCGCTGAAGCTGGACTGGAACATCAACGACAACCATCGTGCCAGCATCCGTTACAGCAAGCTCGAGCAGAGCAAGCTGCGCATCAACGGCATGAACTCGACCTCGACCGCCTCGCTGAGCTCCTACTGGTACCAGCACGCCAAGACCAACGAGAGCTACGTCGCCCAGCTGTTCAGCGACTGGTCCGACAACTTCTCGACCGAACTGAAGGCGTCGTACCGCGAGTACTCGGCCATCCGTGAAGTGTCGACCAATGCGCCGAGCATTCGCATCTACTTCCCGCGCAACGCAACCACCCCGCAGGGTGATTCGCTGTACCTGGGCACCGAGGCCAACTCGCAGGACAACATCCTGCAGACCAAGGCGTGGAACTACTACGCCGCCGGTACCTGGACCCTGGGCGACCATGACGTGAAGTTCGGTGCCTCGTACGACACCAATGACGTCTACAACTACTACGGCGCCAACTCGTGGGGTACGTACACCTTCTACGGCCTGGACAACTTCGCCGCCGGCCGTTGGCAGACCTACAACCTGGCCCAGGAAAATGCGCCGGGCTCGATCGCCGCTGATTACAAGTACAGCAACCTGGCCCTGTTCGTGCAGGACACCTGGTATGTCAACAACAACCTGACCCTGACCTTCGGCCTGCGCGCTGACCGTCCGGACACCAGCCCCTCGCCGCAGTTCAACCAGAAGGCGCTGGACGTCTTCGGCCTGAACAACAGCCAGGTGTTCGAGAGCAAGTTCCTGATCCAGCCGCGCTTCGGCTTCAACTACAGCTTCGACACCGACCGTCCGACGCAGCTGCGTGGTGGCGTGGGCCTGTTCCAGGGTGATTCGCCGCAGGTGTGGATCAGCAACAGCTATTCCACCACCGGCTTCAACTACACCGCCTACAACATCACTGGTTACAACGGCCAGCCGTTCAACGCGGACAAGGACAGCCAGCCGATTCCGACCACCCCGGGTTCGGCCAAGCAGAACGTCAATTTCGTCGGCAAGGATTTCAAGCTGCCGTCGATCTACAAGGCCAACCTGGCCCTGGATCACGAACTGCCGTGGTACGGCCTGGTCGCGTCGGCTGAATTGCTGGTCACCAAGGTCAAGGATGGTCTGTACTACCAGCATCTGAACCTGGGCCCGGGCCGTCAGATTGGTCCGGATGGCCGCACCAACTACTACGCTCCGTCCACCTACGGCAAGCTGTGGGGCACCGCCGGCGTTCGTGACGGCGCCGATGTCGGCTTCGACAACGTCTACCTGATCGACAACACCGACAAGGGGCGCACCTCGCAGTTCACTGTCTCGCTGAGCAAGCCGTGGAGCAACGACAGCGACTGGTCCTGGAACCTGGGTTACACCTACACCGATGCCACGGAAGTGGGCACGCTGACCAGCTCCACCGCCAGCTCGGGCTGGGGCTACCAGTACGCGTTCAATGCCAACGAAGAAGCCCTGAACACCTCGCGCTACGAGATCAAGGACCGTATCTCCGGCTCGTTGAACTGGAAGCACAAGTTCTTCGGTGACTACGAAACCAAGGTGGGTCTGGTGTACGAAGGCCGCAGCGGCCGTCCGTACAGCTACATCTACTCCACCGACGCCAATGGCGACGGCCGCAACGGCAATGACCTGTTCTACGTGCCGAACCGTGGCGAAGTGCTGTTCGGCAGCCTGACCAACACGGGCGTTTTCACCGCCAATTCGGACATGGAGAAGAACTTCTTCGATTGGCTGGCTGCGAACCCGGATCTGGCCAAGTACGCGGGCCAGGTGGCGCCGGCGAACAAGTTCCGCACTGGTTGGATCAACACGTTCGACATCCGCATCAGCCAGCAGCTGCCGGGCTTCATGAAGAGCCACAAGTCGGAGATCTGGGTGGACATCCAGAACGTCGGCAACATGCTCAACAAGAAGTGGGGCAACATCTACGACTACGGCTTCTTCGCCAACAGCCGTGTTGCCGCTCTGCAGGGCATCTATGACGGTAAGTACGTGTACAACTTCACCGGCGCTGATACCCCGAGCGTGGCCAACCAGGATGCCGATGGTTTCGATGCCGGTGTCTCGCAGTGGTCGCTGCAGCTGGGCTTCCGTTACCAGTTCTGATGAACTGAGTTAACGACCCGCGTAACACCCGGAACGGCCAGGGCAACCTGGCCGTTCTGCTGTCCGGACTACGGCCGCGCCAGCGCGGGACCTGTGACGCGGTGCTTGCTCGACCCCGGGAATACGGCTATGCTCCGGCGGTTGCGCGAAAAACATGCAACTGCGGCAGCCCCGATGTGGCGCCGGGGGCACCACATATCCAAACGGTCGGGTTTCCCGGCCGTTTTGCTTTTTAAGGGGGCAGCGGTACAGTCGGTAACCTTGAGGAAAGCGAACAAGATGGACATGACGATCAACGAAAAGCCGGCGCGTACGCTGCCGGTGCAGGACGCGCGGATCTACCCGCGCGGTGGGCTGGATGTGTTGTCGCGCGCGGAAGTGGCGCGCCTGCGTGATGCGTCCGGTGGTGGCATGCACGAGCTGCTGCGCCGGTGTGCGCTGGCCGTGCTGACCAGCGGCAGCGCCTCGGACGATCCGCGCGCGGCGCGCGATCTGTATCCCGATTTCGATATCCAGGTGGCCCAGCAGGACCGCGGCGTCCGCATCGACCTGGTCAACGCTCCGGCGATGGCCTTCGTGGATGGCGAGATCATCCGCGGTGTGGCCGAGCTGCTGTTCGCGGTGGTCCGTGACCTGGCCTACATGGCCATCGAGATGGGCCCGGCGTACGCGGCGGAGCTGGAGTCGTCCGAGGGCATCACCAACGCGGTGTTCGGGCTGCTACGCAACGCGCGCATCCTCAACCCGGGCGATCCGAACCTGGTCGTCTGCTGGGGCGGCCACTCGATCGGCCGCGATGAATATCTGTACACCAAGCAGGTCGGCTACGAGCTGGGCCTGCGCGGGCTGGACATCTGCACCGGCTGCGGCCCGGGCGCGATGAAGGGGCCGATGAAGGGCGCCACCATCGCCCACGCCAAGCAGCGCAAGACCACCACGCGCTACATCGGCCTGACCGAGCCGGGCATCATCGCCGCGGAGTCGCCGAACCCGATCGTGAACCACCTGGTGATTATGCCGGACATCGAGAAGCGTCTCGAAGCGTTCGTGCGCATCGGCCACGGCATCATCGTGTTCGCCGGCGGTGTCGGCACGGCCGAGGAGATCCTGTATCTGCTGGGCATCCTGCTGCGCGAGGAGAACAAGGATCTGCCGTTCCCGCTGATCCTGACCGGCCCGACCGTGGCTGCGCCGTACTTCGAGCAGATCGACCGCTTTATCCGCCTCACCCTGGGCGAAGAGGCGGCCAGCCGCTACGAGATCATCATCGGCGACCCGGTCAACGTCGCCCGCAAGATGGCCCAGGGCATCAAGCGCGTGCGCGAGCACCGCCTGGCGCAGAAGGACTCGTTCTTCTTCAACTGGTCCATCGAGATTCCGTGGGAGTACCAGCAGCCGTTCGTGCCGACCCACGAGGCGATGGCCGCGCTGGACCTGCACCACGGCCGTCCGCCGCATGCCCTGGCCGCCGACCTGCGGCGCGCGTTCTCCGGCATCGTGGCCGGCAACGTGAAGGAAGACGGCATGCGCCGCATCGAACAGTTCGGTCCGTTCGAGATCCACGGCGATGCGGACATGATGCAGGCCCTGGATGAGCTGCTGCGCGCCTTCGTCGAGCAGCGCCGCATGAAGATCTCGGGCGAGTACCAGCCCTGCTACAAGGTCATGGCCTGAGGCCCTGACGGGGGCCGGCGGCGGGCAGGGGGCCTGCCGCCGGCCCTGTTCTGCGTCAACGGATTGACGCCTGTCGCCTCCGGGCGACCGTTCGTCCTGCCGCCGCTTGCTGACCGGCGGCAAGACGTTCATCGTCTGTGTCATCAACGCTGGGGAGCGTTTCATGTCTTTGCGCCGGTCCAACGGCTTCACACTGATCGAGTTGATGGTCACCATCGCGGTGCTCGCCATCCTGATCACGCTTGGCATGCCGAGCTTCCAGGGCGTGCTTCGTTCCAACCGCGCGGCCACCACCACCAACGAAATGATGGCCTCGCTGGCGCTGGCGCGCAGTGAGGCGCTGAAGAACACCCGTGGTGCCGGCGTGTGCGCCTCCACTGACGGTGCCGCCTGCAACGGCGACAGTTGGGGTGATGGCTGGATGGTCTGGTCCGATGCGGACGGCAGCGGCACTTTCGACACCGAGGAGCCGGTCCTGCGTTACTCCGCCGGGTCGCCCAAGATGCTCGGCAGCAAGGACAATCTGATCGTGGCCTTCGATGGCCGTGGTCGCAATCGCGCCGCGGCGGCGCTGGACATCACCCTCAAACCCGATGAATGCGGCGACCAGCCCCTGCAGCGAACGCTGCGGCTGTCGGCTGTTGGCCAGGTGCGTGTGGAACGGGAGAGTTGCAAGTGACGGGAAGACTTCTTCGTGCGCCGCGTGCGGGGCAGGGCGGTTTCACCATGATCGAGGTGTTGATCGCGATCGTGGTGATGAGTATCGGCCTGCTCGGGTTCGCACTGCTGCAGACCATGAACGTGCGGTTCGTGCAGAGTGCGAACTTCCGCACCCAGGCGACCAACCTCAGTTACGAGCTGCTGGATCAGATCCGCATCAACCGGATCACCGCTGACGGCTTCGTGGGTACCTACGCGGCCACAACCAAGGCCGCCGATTGCGTTTCGCCCACCGGTGCGGACATCACCAAGGACATGTACATGACCGATTGGCGTTGCCGGCTGGGGAAGGCGCTCGGCGATGCGGCCAGCGCCAGTGTGACCCGCGATGGCGACGAGATCACGGTCAACGTGAGCTGGGGTGACGAGCGTTGGCTCGATGCAGCCGATACCACCTTCTCGGCGAGGACCCAGCTGTGATGCGCCCACCTTCCATCCAGCGCACCAGCATGGGTCTGTCGCTGGTTGAGCTGATGATCGCCATGGTCATCGGCCTGGTGTTGTTGCTGGGTCTGATGCAGGTATTCGCCGCGTCACGCACGGCCTCGCGCCTATCCGAAGGTCTGGCGCGCGTGCAGGAGAACGGGCGCTTCGCCATGGATTTCCTGCAGCGCGATCTGCGTATGGCCGGCCACTTCGGCTGCGTGAACGACCAGAGTCACAACATCCGTAATCCCGGCTCGTTGCACACGACATTCGCCGCCGCAGGGCACCCGGCGCTGGACTTCACGCAATCCATCCAGGGGTTCGAGGCCATCGACACCAAACCGGGCGACCCGCTGACGCTGACCGCAACGCCGACGACCGGAGGCGTGGATTACAGCCCCGCACTTCCGTCCGAATATGCTGAGGCCCTCACTAATCGGGTCGACGGCAGCGACATCGTTGCGTTGCGCTTCCTCGTTCCCGATGGCGTGCCGGTGACTGCGATCACCGGGACCGATGACAAGCCCGGGTTCTCGTTCGACAGCGCGAGGTGGGCTGTTCTGCAGAGCGGGGTAAAGGAGCCGGGGCTGTTCGGTGTAGCCGATTGCACGACGGCCACGTTGTTTCAAGCCAGTGCCGCGAGCGGCACCAGCGGTTCGGTCACCTTCAACACAGCACCGAACAATACCACCAGCTTCACCTCGATCTATACGGCCGGCCAGGCCGTCCTGTACCGGGCCGAGAGCGTGGTCTATTACATTGGATACGACGCGACGACGCGGCAGAGTTCGCTGTATCGGGTGCGCTTCAGTGCCAAGCCGGGTGCTGCACTGGTCGCAGAGGCGCCGGAGCCGTTGGTTGAAGGCGTGCGCAACATGCAGCTGCTCTATGGTCAGGATCACTCGCTGAGTGCCACGGCGGCGCCCAGCGGTTTCATCGACCGTCAGGGCACGGCAGCGGACGTGCAGGATTCGCTTGCGCCAGCGGATGCAGCCTGGCGCCGCGTCGGTGCGGTGCAGCTGGGGCTGTTGCTGGAAAGCCCGGACCCGTCGGCGGCTGCGCAGGCCACGGCCGATGCGGCGCTCACCGCCGTGGGCGTGACGTTCACCACGCCCAAGGACGGCAGGTTCCGCACGGTCTACCAGACCACGATCGCGGTACGCAACCGCCTCTATGGCAACTGAGGTCATCATGGCATCGAGTCGCAAGCCTTTCACCGCACCTCGTCGTCAGGATGGCGCTGTGCTGTATGTGGCCCTGATCATCCTGATCCTGCTGGCACTTCTCGGGATCGCCGGGATGCAGGTGACCGGCATGCAGGAGCGCATGGCCGCCAACTATCTGCGTACCAACCTGGCCTTCCAGAGTGCCGAAGCGGACGCCCGCTCGATGGAAAGCACGATCGAGGCGCAACTGGCGGCAGGAGGAACCTACAGTGCCGATCAGGAAGAGTGCAGCCCGATTTTTGATCCACTGACCTGGGCCGATGGCACTACCGATGCGCAGGCCACCTACACCCGGCGCATGGACAAGTGCGTAACCGCAGGCAGTAGCGGCGGTCTTGGCGGTCGCGAGAACGAAGACACTGGCAACATCTATCAGATCACGGCGCTGGCCAGTGATGATCCGGACAATCCCTCGGCCAGTGCGGTCGTCGATACGATCTATATCCCATGACTTCTGATCGCTTCCCTCTCAGCAAGCGCGCCATCAACGCATTGCGCATCGGCTTTGTTGTCCTTGCGGTGGGCTTCCTGCTCAGCCGCGTGGTGCCTCTGCGCGCTGCGCTCGGCGACTACGACATTGCCCAGGAGCCGCTGTACACCAAGCAGAGCCAGCCGCCGTTGATGATGATGGTGATGTCCCGCGACGAGCAGCTGTTCAACAAGGCCTACAGCGATTACAGCGATCTGGACGATGACAAGATCATCGATACCACCTACCAGGACAAGTTCTCCTATTCCGGTTACTTCGACTCGAACCTTTGCTACGGCTACGCAAGCAACGTGTTCAAGGCATCGGGTGAGGCGACCGGCATCAACAAGCACGAGTGCGGTGGTGCGTGGTCGGGGAACTTCCTCAACTGGGTCACGATGAGCCGGCTGGACGTCATGCGCTACGTGCTTTATGGCGGTCAGCGTTCCACCGACGACGCCAACAAGACCGTGATCGAGCGTGCGCAGATTCCCAACGACCTGCACGCGTGGGTCAAGGTCTACACCGGTTCGGACATCGGCAAGTTCACACCACTGAACGCCAGCGCCTCGTTCTGCAACGCCAGCATCAGTGCCAATGGCCGTCCGTTGATGCGCGTGGCCGGTGGCAACTGGTCCGAGTGGGCATCGACTGCGTCGTATCAGTGCGGTGTCAATCGCAGTGGCGAGGGTAGCGCGGACACGCCCAAGGCGGTGGTGGATTACACCGTGCGCGTCGAAGTCTGCGATCCGGGACAGAACAGCCATCGTGAGAGCTTCTGCCGGAAATACAATGATGGCACCACCGATCACTACAAGCCCAGTGGATTGCTGCAGACGTATGGTGAGAGTGGTCGCCTGCGCTTTGGTCTGGTAAGCGGCACTTACTCCAGCCCGCGCGATGGTGGCGTCCTGCGCCGGAATATCGGCAAGATCGCCGGCAATGGCGCGAAGCTTTGTGATACCGGCGACGAAATCAATCTCGCCACGGGTCAGTTGTGCCTGGCGCGCGACAGCGGCACCGAGGGCATCATCAACACGATGTCCAATTTCCGCATTGATCAGTGGAACTGGAGCAATAACTGGAACGACTGCAACGACTACAGCATCCTCAATCGCCAGGGCTTCGGCGACCGAGGCAATCTGCTGGATCCCGGTGCATCGGGTGACAAGGCTAAAAAGTGCAGCGCCTGGGGTAACCCGCTGGCCGAGATGTACGCCGAGGCACTTCGCTACGTGGGGGCCGGCACCAAGGTTTACGGCGACACCGGCGATCTGTCCGGGCTGCCGGTGGGCGTGACGTGGAAGGATCCGTACCGCAGCCCTGCCCAGGGTGGCAACTCGTACTGTGCTACCTGCAACATTCTGGTGATGTCGTCGGGTCTGCCGTCCTTCGACAGCGACAACGTAGGTGCCGTGCCCCACCTTGCTACGGCGGAGTCGGCCACCGATGCGCTTGGCGCGGCGGAGGGCATCAACGGGAAAAGCTATCTGGCCGGTCGCGTCGGCGCCACCGCCCGCTATGCCTCCATCAATACCCACGAAGACATCTGCCAGGCGCTGACCGTCAACCAGCTCAGCCTGGTCCGTGGCATCTGCCCGGACATTCCGTCCACGGAGGGCAGCTACCTCCTCGCCGGCCTGTCCAAGGCGGCGGCAGAAACTGATCTGCGTCCGGGCTTGGCCGGCAAGCCGGCGGACTACAAAGTCACTGCGACCACGTACACCGTGGCCATGGCCGAGAATCTGCCCAAGTTCGACATCAGCGTTGCCGGTGGCACCATCTCGCTGTCGCCGCTTTGCCAGGCCAACAACACCGGTGGCGCCAAGGCGGCCGATGCCGGGTGGCGAAGCTGTTTCCTTGGCTCGGTCGGCATCGGCACCAAAGAAGCGTCGGTGGCGCCCAAACACATCTATGGTCGCCCATATCGTGCCGACGGCAAGTCTGGCAGTTTCTCGCTGGTCTGGGAGGATTCGTTGTGGGGCAACGATCATGACAATGACGTCGTGACGATGATGAGCTACTGCGTCGGCGCGGCGTGTGGCGACAAGGCCGGCATCGCCGACATGTGCTGGCGTTCACCCAACAATGCGGTCTGCTCCAACCAGTTGTTGAATGCGACCATCGGTGAGGACGAGGTACTCGTCCGCCTTGAGAATCTGTCGGCGTATGCGGGCAATGCGATGCTGACCGGCTACACCATCGTCGGCTCCAACGCAGCCAGCAACGTGCAGCGCCTGCTGCTGCGTCCCGGCAACAGCAACGGCTCTGTGATCAGCTCCACCGAGAATCCCCCCAATGACTGGACCAAGCCTTCGGTGGTCCGCTACAAGCTCAGCGGCGCCCAGGCCAATCAGTTGCAGAGCCCGTTGTGGTACGCGGCCAAGTACGGCGTTCCCAGTGGCAGATGGGACACCCGGGAAGCCGGTGTGCCTGACAATTACTTCCTGGCCCGCAACCCGGCCAAGCTGAAGGCGGCGTTGGAGGCAATCTTCGAAAGTGCCGCCGAGGGCGACGCACCGGTGGGTGGCGGTGGTACCGGTGCGCGCATCAGCACCGGTTCGTTCACGGTATCGGCCAGCTACAAGGTTCCCTCGGGAACCAACGACTGGACCGGCGATGTAGTGGCCACCAAGGTAGGCGCGCTGGGCGCCAATGGTGATGTGCTGTGGCGCGCGTCGACCAAGATGAGCTCCAGTGGCCGCAACATCGTCATGGCTACCGCGCCGACCACGGTCAATGGCAGTGGCACCCTGGTGCCGGTGGCGGCGGCTCCGTTCGAGGCCAACAATATTCCCGGCGCCGATCGTGCGGCGCAGCTGGGCAACATGGGCTTCAGCAGTTCCGTGCCGAACTGGTTCGGCTCGCACACGGTGGCCGATCTGGTGAACTACCTGAAGGGCTCGGCCATCAGTGGCTTCCGTTCGCGAAGCGCCATCTTGGGCGACATCGTCAATTCCACGACGGAGATCGTCTCCACGGCCGATAATTTCGGTTACGGATCCTGGACCACCACGCCGGCGTGGAAGGCCACGCTGGGCACTCGCTATCGCGCCTACCTGACGGCCAAGAAAGCGGCGGGCGGTCCGCCGACGATGCTGTACGTGGGCGCCAATGACGGCATGCTGCACGGCTTCGATGCGTCCACCGGTGCCAGTGCGGGCAACGAGCTGTTGGCATTCATTCCGTCCTCGTCGCTGCAGCACATGGCAGAACTGGCCAACCCGGGCTACTCGCATCGGTATTACGTGGATGGAGCGCTGGCCTCGTCCGACGTCTATTACGGTGATGCCTGGCACACCGTACTGGTCGGCTCGACCGGTGCCGGCGGCGCCAACCGCGCGCCCAATGCGGCTGCGGCGGGCAACGGGTCGATGTTCGCACTGAACGTGAGCAACCCCACCGGATTCACCAAGGACGATGTGCTGTGGGAGCTGTCAGGCAAAACCGATTCTGATATGGGCTTCGCGCTGGGTAAGCCGATCATCGTTCCAGTCAGCGGGGCGAATGCCAATGCCGCACCGCGCTTCGTGGCGATCTTCGGTAACGGCGTCAACTCGTCCAGTGGCAAGCCGGTACTGTTCGTGGTCGACATCCAGACCGGCGAGGTGCTCAACCGTCTCTCGCCAAGCGGTGGGGGCTACGCGCTGCGCAACGGCCTGATGAACGTCGTGGCGGTGGCGGCGAGCAACAACAACCGCATCGCCGATACGGTCTACGGTGGTGACATGCAGGGCAACCTGTGGAAGTTCGACCTGCGCGATCCCAACCCCGCCAACTGGGGGGTTTCCTACAGTGGCGCACCGTTGTTTACCGCCACGCGTAATGGCGTGGCCCAGCCGATCACCGGCGGATTCGAGATCTCCCGGGCAGCCGGTCGGGGCTACAACATTGTGTTCGGGACCGGACAGTACTTCGCCAGCGACGACAACGCCGTCAGTTCGAGTTCGCCGATCCAGTCGATTTACAGTGTCTGGGACAACCTGGTTGCCCCCGTGGGGGGGCGGGATGATCTGGTCGGCCAGCAGATATCCGAGGCGGATGACGGCTTCCGCTATGTCAGCGCCAACGCGGTCAGCTATGTGAGCAGGCGTGGCTGGTATTTCGATCTGACAGTGGGTGGGACAGTGGATGGGGAGCGCTTCGTTGGCAACCCGCGCATTCAGAGCGGCTCGGTGATCTTCAATACTTACGTGCCCGGCCAAGCGATCTGCGGCGGCGGTGGTGGCATCAACTGGCGATATTCCGTGGAACTGCTCACCGGCGCCGGCGCGATGGGTGGGCTGAGCGATACGCCCGGTGGCGATCCTCTCTGCACGGGCAATTGCGCTGGTGCGAAGTTGACCAGTGGCGGCACCGTCAGCAATGGGGCCCCAATGGATGACAACGCAGTCTTCGTGCCGAACAACAAGCTGCAGAAGTGCGACCCGGCCGATGCAGACTGTAGTCTGGATGACCTGCTCAAGAGCGACATCTGCACTTACGTGGTGCGCACGGGCAATGCCGATCCGCTGTACATGCCACGCCCCTGCGGACGCCAGTCCTGGCGGCAGGTGCGCTGATGACCTTCATGACGAGAGCCCCCATGCAGACAGCCTACCGCCGCCGTGTCGCCGGCTTCACCCTGATCGAACTGATGATCACGGTGGCCGTGGTCGCCATCCTGGCGACCGTGGCGCTACCGGCGTACCAGGAATCCGTGCGGAAATCCCGACGCGCTCAGGCGAAGGCGGATCTGGTCGAACTGGCCCAGAACCTGGAGCGCTATCACACGGTGCAGAACACCTATGCGGCCTCCACCCTGGCCTTTGCCCAGTCGCCGCGCGAAGGCACCGCGCATTACACGCTGTCATTCAACGAGGACCCAACGGGTAGCACCTTCGACATTCAGGCCATCCCGGTCGAGGGTGGCAGCCAGGCCAAGGACAAATGCGGCACGCTGACGCTGGACCAGGCCGGGCGCAAGACGCCGACCGAAAAGACCGTCTCCGGCTGCTGGTAAGGACATGGTGTTACGGGGTGTGTCGCAATGCTTGCATCACACCGCCGTTGCTGGCTAGAATGCGCACCCCGCCCGAATAGCTCAGCCGGTTAGAGCACTTGACTGTTAATCAGGGGGTCGTTGGTTCGAGTCCAACTTCGGGCGCCAGATCTGCAAAAGCCGCGAGCAATCGCGGCTTTTGTCTTTTTCGGGATGGGGCTCCGGCTCGGCAACCTCTGTTCAACAGGCCGTCGGCCGCCGCGGACGCTCGCTTCGCACCCGCCCCGTCCGACTGACGACGACCTTGCCCTGGGAGAAGCCTTCCAGGCAGAAGATGACCGACTGGTTGCTTCCGTTCAATTGACCATCCGGTCGGAACTGGATCGTGGGTTTGTGCGCGCTGCCATGCGCGCTCAGCCGTGAACGTGCCTGCTGCTGGACCAGAAGCGGCGCGGGTGGCGGGGTCTGCCCCGTGGCGCCCTCGACATGCCGATACAGCATCCAGCCCCGGCTCCAGTCGCGTCCGCAACGGACACCGTCCTCGGTCGGGCAGACCGCGATCCGGCGCCGCTCGGTGATCGCCGTGTTGCGTGCCGTCGCCAGTGCCGAGGCCAGTTGCATGCGCAGGCTGTCAGCCTGGAGGCGGTCCCGGGTCTGCTGCAAGGGCGGCAGCGCCATGCCGGTCAGGATGGCCAGAACGGCCATCGCGATCAGTGCCTGGATCAGTGTCACGCCGGCGCAGCTGGCCGGGCGGGGCAGGGGGCGGGGGTGGTCCACGAAGAGGATCCGTCATGCGGGCGAGCTTCACTGTGGCCGCCTGAGGACCCCGAGGCTGCAGGTTCATGCCGCGTTTTGGTGTCGGCTCTTCCCTCAACCGGCCGTCACCAACCCGGCCGTTATACTGGAGGCTTCCCGGCAGTGGCGGCACCATGAGCGATCGTTTCCAACTTGAATCCCCGTATTCGCCGGCGGGCGACCAACCGGCGGCCATCGAGAAACTCACCGCCAACTTCGAGGCGGGCATCGCCAAGCAGACCCTGCTCGGCGTGACTGGTTCCGGCAAGACCTATACGGTCGCCAACGTGATCCAGCGGGTGCAGAAACCGACGCTGGTGATGGCGCCGAACAAGACCCTGGCGGCGCAGCTGTACGGTGAGTTCAAGGCGTTCTTCCCGCACAACGCGGTCGAGTATTTCGTCAGCTATTACGACTACTATCAGCCCGAGGCTTACGTGCCCTCGTCGGACACCTTCATCGAGAAGGACAGTTCGATCAACGAGCACATCGAGCAGATGCGCCTGGCGGCGACGAAGACACTGCTGTCGCGCCCGGATGCGATCGTGGTGGCCACGGTGTCGGCGATCTACGGCCTGGGCGCGCCCGAAGACTATCTGTCGATGCGTCTGATCCTCTCCACCGGTGAGCGGATCGACCAGCGCGATCTGATCAAGCACCTGACCCAGTTGCAGTACACGCGCAACGAGTTCGAGCTGCACCGCGGCACCTTCCGCGTGCGCGGCGAAGTGATCGATGTGTTTCCGGCCGAATCGGACAGTGAAGCGGTGCGCATCGAGCTCTTCGAAGGCGAGGTCGAGCAGATCAGCATGTTCGATCCGCTCACCGGCGAAAGCCTGCGCAAGATGATGCGCTACACCATCTATCCCAAGACCCACTACGCGACCACCCGTGAGCGCGTGCTGTCGGCGGTGGACACGATCAAGGCCGAGTTGAAGGTCCGCCTGGAACAGCTGTACGAACAGAACAAGCTGGTGGAAGCGCAGCGCCTGGCGCAGCGCACCCAGTTCGATCTGGAGATGATGGCCGAGGTCGGCTACTGCAACGGCATCGAGAATTACTCGCGGCATCTCACCGGCAAGAATGCCGGCGATCCACCGCCGACGCTGTTCGACTACCTGCCGCCGGATGCGCTGCTGGTGATCGACGAATCGCACGTGACCATTCCGCAGATCGGCGCGATGTTCAAAGGCGACCGCTCGCGCAAGGAAACCCTGGTAGAGTTCGGTTTCCGCCTGCCGTCGGCATTGGACAACCGTCCGCTGCGTTTCGAGGAGTGGGAAGAGCGTTGCCCGCGCAGCATCTATGTCTCGGCCACGCCGGGTCCGTACGAACTGCGCGAGACCGAAGGCGAGATCACCGAACTGGTGGTGCGCCCGACCGGCCTGATCGATCCCGTGGTCGAGATCCGTCCGGTCGGCACCCAGGTCGACGATCTGATGTCCGAGGTCAACGAGCGCATCAAGCTGGGCGACCGCGTGCTGGTCACCACGTTGACCAAGCGTATGGCTGAGAACCTCACCGAGTACCTGACCGAGCACGGCATCCGCGTGCGTTACCTGCACTCGGATATCGATACGGTCGAGCGTGTGGAGATCATCCGCGATCTGCGTCTGGGCAAGTTCGATGTGCTGGTCGGCATCAACCTGCTGCGCGAAGGCCTGGACATGCCCGAAGTGTCGCTGGTGGCGATCCTGGATGCGGACAAGGAAGGCTTCCTGCGTTCGACTGGCTCGCTGATCCAGACCATCGGCCGCGCCGCGCGCAACCTGCGTGGCAAGGCGATCCTCTATGCGGACAAGATCACGCGCTCAATGCAGGCCGCGATCGACGAGACCGACCGTCGTCGTGCCAAGCAGGTCGAGTACAACGAACTGCACGGCATCGTGCCCAAGTCGGTACTGCGCCCGATCACCGATGTGCTTGAAGGCGCGCGTTCGGAAGCGGCTGAGAAAGAATCGCGTGGCAAAGGGAAGGGCAAGGGCAAGGGTGGGCGCGTGGCCGAAGAGTCCACCGACTACCGCACGATGGAGCCGGCCCAGATCGCCAAGCGCCTGCAGGCGCTGGAGCAGCAGATGTACCAGCACGCCCGCGATCTGGAGTTCGAAGATGCCGCCCGCGTACGCGATCAGATCCGTCAGTTGAAGGAGGCCAGTCTGGGCTGAACAACGCGTTGTGAAATATCTTCACAAAAGTGTTGCGCTTTCCAGGGGGCGTCCGTAATATACGCGGCCTGCACCGACGCATTCGCAGCGGGGCAGGGAAGCAAAACGGGCGGTTAGCTCAGCGGTAGAGCACTACCTTGACATGGTAGGGGTCACAGGTTCGAACCCTGTACCGCCCACCACTTCAGTCCCGGAGACTGCAGTGGCACAACAGAAAAGCCAGCCCTCGGGTTGGCTTTTTTGCTATGTGCATTTCCTGACAGTGCCCTGCATGCCGCACTGATACCGCGCGCCGCGCCCGCCGTCGACACTCAGGGTTTGCCGGGCGCTGCCCATGCGACGAGTGCTACACACCGGCACCAGGGCTGCACGCACGCCTCTCCCGATTTTCGGCAAGGCGTGTGTCGTCGCGCTGTTGGCAGGCATCTGCGTGATCGTCTTCTCGCCCCGGCTGCTGCCACTGGGGTGGGGCGTTGCTGCGGCAGCGTCCGGCATCCTGTTCTGGATCCTGCCCTGCCGCTTCCGCCTCCTCGGTGCTGCCCTCTTCGGGTTTGGCTGGGCCGCGCTGCACGGTCACGCCGGGTTGGCGCGGCAGCTGCCCCCCGGCGCCCCGCCGGTGGACCACGCGCTGCACGGGCGCGTGATCAGCCTGCCTCACCACGGCCCCGGCGGTACCCGTTTCCGCTTCCGGGTGGATGATGCGCCGGCGATGCCCGCCGAGCTCCGCGGCCGTGACCTGGCGCTGGGTTGGTATGACGGTTTTCGCGGCGCAGCCGATGATCGAAGGCGCACCCTTCGGGCCGGTGAACGCTGGTCGCTCACGGTCCGTGCCCGGCCACCGCGCGGGCGGGTGAACCCCGGCGGGTTCGATGCCGAGGGCTATGCGTTGCGGCAACGGGTGGCTGGAAGCGGGTACGTACGGGAGCCTGCCCAAGCGCATCCGCTGGGGGAGCCGACCGGACTGCCCGCATGGCGGGAGCGGATGGCCGAGGCGATTGCCAGGGCGGTCCAGAGCGACGGCCGCCGCTTCGTCCAGGCCCTGGCACTCGGCGATACGCGCGGTCTCAGCCAAGGGGACTGGGACGATCTGCGTGCGTTGGGGGTTACGCACCTGGTGGCGATCTCCGGCTTTCATGTCGGTGTGGTGGCAGGCGTTGCCGCACTGCTGGCCAGTGGGCTCTGGCGCTGCCTGCCGCTGCTCGGCCTGTACGTGCCGCGCCCGATGGGGGCCGCGGCGGCGGCCGTCGCAGGCGCTGCGCTGTACGCCGCCGCAGCGGGTTTCGCGCTGCCGACCGTGCGTACCGTGCTGATGATCGCGGTGGTGGCCGCCGCCCGCTGCAGCCGGCGGCGGGCGAGCGTGGCGCAGTCGCTCTCCCTGGCGGCGCTGGCAATGCTGCTGTTCGATCCGCTCGCCGTGCTCGCGCCCGGCTTCTGGCTGAGCTTTGCCGGCGTCCTTTGGCTGATCTGGTGCCTGCCGGGGCGTGAGCAGGGCTGGCTGCGCGGTTTTCTGAGTGCGCAGGGTGTGGCGACCGTGGCGCTGCTGCCGTTGACGGTGGCGCTGTTCGGGCAGGCCTCCCGGGCCGGACCGCTGGTGAACCTGGTGGCGATTCCGTGGTGGACGATGGTAGTGGTGCCGCTGGCGTTGCTCGGCACTGCGCTGGAGGCCCTGATCGACGGAGCGGGGCGCTGGCCGTGGCAGTTGGCGGCGTGGTGTTTCGAGGCGAGCTGGTGGCTGTTCGGCCATGCCGCGCGCAGTGAGCTGTCGCTGTGGTGGCTGCCGCAGGCCAATCGCTGGGCGTTGATCTCGGCGGTGTTCGGTGTGTTCTGGCTGCTGCTGCCGCGCGGCAGTGGCGGCAGGGTGCCCGCGCTGTTGCTGTGCCTGCCGTTGCTGTGGCCGGCGCGGCATGGCCCGGGCGAGGGTGAGGTGGAACTACTGGTGATGGATGTGGGGCAGGGCCTGGCGGTAGCGGTGCGCACGCGCCGCCACACGCTGCTGTATGACACCGGGCCGGGGGCCGACGATGGCTTCGATGCCGGCGAGCGCATCGTGGTGCCGACCCTGCGCGCGCTGGGGCAGGGCCGGCTGGACCGGATCATGATCAGCCACGACCACCGCGATCACACCGGGGGGCTGCGCGGGGTGCGCCGCAGCTTTCCCGGTGCGACGCTGCAGGCCCCGCCCGGCACCCTGCGTGGCCGCGCAGTGGCCTGCCATGCCGGTCAATCGTGGCAGTGGGACGGGGTGACGTTCCGGGTGTTGCATCCCCCGCGCGATGTGCCGCAGCCGACCAATGACAGCAGCTGCGTGCTGCGGCTGGAAACGCCGCAGGGCGCGATCCTGCTGGCCGGCGACATCGAAAAGCGCAGCGAGGCGCTGCTGGTCCAGCAGGCAGGTGCGCTGCTGGCGGCCGAGGCGGTGGTGGTTCCACACCACGGCAGCGCGAGCTCGTCCACGCCGGCGTGGGTCGCAGCGGTTGCGCCTGGGTTGGCGATCGTCTCGTCCGGCCACCGCAACCGCTTCGGGCACCCACGCGCGGAGGTGGTCGCGCGCTGGCAGGCGGTCGGGGCTGAGGTACTCAACACCGCCGACAGCGGCGCCGTGCGGGTCTGGCTCGGGCGTGAAGGCCTGCAGGTGCGAGAACAGCGGGTTTTCGAGCGGCGTTGGTGGGATGCCGCGGAGCGGAGCCGGCCGGCTGCTATCCTATCGGCGATCAAACAGGCGGCCGATGGGCCGGAGGATTGAAACGTGTGGGAACTGGTCAAGGCCGGTGGCTGGCCGATGCTGCCGCTGCTGCTGTTGGGCGTACTGGCTTTGGCAATTGTCCTGGAGCGTTTCTGGACCCTTCGCCGCAATGAAGTCCTGCCCCCCGGGCTGGGGCAGGAAGTGCGCAACTGGGCGGCGCGCGGCAAGCTCGACCCGAGCCACATCCAGTCGCTGCGCGGCAACTCGCCGCTGGGCGCGCTGCTGGCGACCGCGCTGGAAGCGCGCAACCGTCCGCGCGATCAGATCCGTGAGCGCATCGAAGACGCCGGCCGGCATCTGGTTCACCGCATGGAGCGGTTCCTGAATGCCCTCGGCACGATCGCCTCGGCCGGCCCGCTGCTGGGCCTGCTCGGCACGGTGGTCGGCATGATCCAGATGTTCATGGGCATCCTCGACCACGGCGTGGGCGATGTGAATCAGCTCGCCGGTGGCATCGGCAAGGCGCTGGTCTGCACCGCAACCGGCATGATCGTGGCGATCCCCGCGCTGATGTTCCATCGCTACTTCAAGGGCCGCATCGCCGGCTACGTGATCGAGATGGAGCAGGAGGCTTCGGCCCTGCTGGATGCGCTTGATGGCCGCCCCGGCGTGATGAACAACGCACCGCGCGGTGCGGGTGCGCAGGCGGGTGCGGCACCGGTCACGGTCAAGGGCTGACGGATGCGCATCCGCAATGACCGGATCCAGGACGAACCGCATATCGATCTGGTCCCCCTGATCGATGTGATCCTCGTCCTGATCATTTTCTTCGTGGTCACCACCACCTTCGATGCGCGTTCGACGCTGCAGCTGCAGCTGCCGACCGCCAGCCAGCAGGACACCACCGAGCCGCCGCGCTCGCTGAGCGTGCTGGTCAATGCCGAAGGGCGTTACTTCATCAACGATCAGGAAGTACTGCGCACCGACGTCGAGTCGGTCAAGCAGACGATTGCCGCCGTGGCCGGCAGCGATCGGGAACAGACCGTACTGTTGCGCGCCGACGCGCGCACGCCTTACCAGGCTGTCGTCACGGCCCAGGATGCTCTGGGCCAGCTGGGCTTCCGCCGCATCGCCATCGCTACCGCGCCGGAGGTGCGTCCATGAGCAAGAAACATTCTCCCGTCTGGCCGATCTACAAACGCCTGCTCGGCTACACCGGCGCCTATTGGGTGTTCATGGTCGCGGCCGTGGTCGCGATGGTGATCGAGGCCCTGGCCGGGTACAGCTTCACCAAGCTGATGGAGCCGCTGGTCAACCGCGGGTTCGTCAACCCGGAGCCGCGCATGGCGGTGATCCTGCCGCTGACCATCCTCGGGTTGTTCATGATGCGCAGTCTGGCCACCCTGGTCAGCGATTACGCACTGGCCCGCACCGGCCGCAGCGTCGTGCGCGATCTGCGTGAGCAGGTACTGGAAAAGTACCTGCATCTGCCGTCCTCGCATTTCGATGCCGAGGCCACGCCGGTGATGGTCAGCCGCCTGAACTTCGATACCGAGCAGGTCACCCAGGCCAGCGCGGATGCGCTCAAGACCCTGGTGGCCGATACCCTCACCATCATCGCGATGCTGGTGGTGATGCTGCAGATGAGCGTCAAGGTCACCATGGCGATGCTGGTCGTGGTGCCGCTGATCGGCGTGATTGTCTCCATCGTCGGCAAGCGCTACCGCCGCATCAGCCGTGGCATCCAGGACGGCATGGGCGGCATGGCGCAGACCGCCGAGCAGTCCCTGGCCGCGCAGCAGGAAGTGAAGGTGCATGGCACCCAGGCGCACGAGATCTCGCGCTATTCCCGGCTTGCCAACCGCATGCTCGGCCTGAACATGAAGGTCGAAACCACGCGCGCGCTGGCGTCCAGTACGGTGCAGTTCCTGGCGGCCTTGGCGCTGGCGGTGATCGTGTGGGTGTCGACCCGCGAGGCGCTGGCCGGCAAGCTCAACGCGGGCCAGTTCATGGGCCTGATGACCTCGATGATGGCGATCATTCCCTCGCTGCGTCGCCTGACCAGCGTGCAGACCTCGATCTCGCGCGGTGTGGCCGCGGCCGAGCGCCTGTTCGGGATTCTGGACATGCCGGTCGAGCGCGACCAGGGCATCCAGCGGATCGGCCGCGCGCGTGGCGAGCTCGCGTTCGAACACGTGATGCTGCGCTACCGTGAAGACACCGGCATCGCGCTGGATGACATCAGTTTCGTGGCCAAGCCTGGCACGGTGACGGCGATTGTCGGCCGCTCGGGCAGCGGCAAGACCAGCCTGATCCGGCTGGTGCCGCGCTTCTACGAACCCAGCGGCGGTCGCATCACGCTGGATGGCGTGGCGCTGGACGACTACCCGCTGGCCGACCTGCGTCGCCAGGTGGCGATGGTCGGGCAGAAGGTGATGCTGTTCGATGACACCGTGGGCGCCAACATCGCTTACGGCATGGAGGCGACCGAAGCGCAGATCCGCGCTGCGGCCGAAGCGGCCAACGCGTGGGAGTTCATCGCGCGCATGCCGCAGCAGCTGCAGACCCCGGTCGGCGAGAACGGTGCGCTGCTCTCGGGCGGTCAGCGTCAGCGCCTGGCGATCGCCCGCGCGATCCTGCGCGACGCGCCGATCCTGATCCTGGATGAAGCCACCGCCGCGCTCGACAACGAATCCGAGCGGCTGGTGCAGGACGCCCTGCAGCGTCTGATGCCCGAGCGCACCACGCTGGTGATCGCGCACCGCCTGTCCACCATCGAACATGCCGATCAGGTGCTGGTGATGGACCATGGCCGCATCGTCGAGCGCGGCACGCACAACGAGCTGCTGGCGCTGGGTGGCCTGTACGAGCATCTGCACAAGATGCAGTTCCGCGAAAGGCAGCCTTGATGGCAGGCAAGGGCACCCACACGCCGTCGTACTGGTATGACGGCAGCGCCATCCCGTTCCTGGCACGCCTGGCGTCGCCGCTGTACGGCGCGGCGATCGCGCTGCGCCGGATGGCGTATCGCCGTCGCTGGTTGAAACGGCATTCACTGCCGGTGCCGGTGGTGGTGGTCGGCAACGTCACGGCCGGTGGCACCGGCAAGACCCCGCTCACGATCGCCCTGGTCAACCGCCTGCGCGAAGCGGGCTGGAAGCCGGGGGTCGCCAGCCGTGGCTATGGTCGCGACGATGCGGGCACACCGCGCTGGGTGCTGGCCAGTACCGATACCGCGGTCGGCGGCGACGAGCCGGTGCTGATCGCCTGGAAAACCGGCGTGCCGGTGCGGGTGGATGCGGACCGTGTGGCGGCCGGCAAGGCACTGGTCGAGGCGGGCTGCGACATCATCGTCTGCGACGACGGGCTGCAGCACTATCGGCTGGCGCGCGACATCGAAATTGAAGTGGTCGACGCCCAGCGTCGTTACGGCAACGGGCGGCTGATTCCCGCCGGACCGCTGCGCGAGCCGGCCAGCCGTGCGCGCGACTGCGATTTCCGCGTGGTCAACATGGGCCAGGCCAGCGATGGCACCGAAGCGCAGACCGCCTGCGGCTTCGGCGAATGGCCCATGCAGCTGCGTATCGACAGCGCACAGCCGCTGCAGGGCGGCCGCGCGCGGCGCCTGTCGCATTTCCTGGGCCAGCGCGTGCATGCGGTGGCCGGTATCGCCAATCCGCAGCGCTTCTTCGACATGCTGCGTGCGCATCGCATCGGCGTGGTGCCGCACGCCTTCGCCGATCACCATGCCTACCAGCCAGCGGACCTGCGCTTCGGCAGCGAACTGCCGGTGCTGATGACCGAGAAGGACGCGGTCAAGTGCAAGGCCTTCGCCACCGAATGGCACTTTGCCGTGCCGTTGTCGGCCGAGTTGCCCGCCGCGTTCTGGATCAGCCTGCTGGACCGCGTCGAGAAGCTCGGCAAGCGTTGACGGGCCTGGTGCCGCGTGCGGCACACTGAGGCCCTGACTGCATTCCCTTCGTACAGGTCATTCCCCATGAGCGCTTCCGCCGAGTTCGTCGTCGCCATTCCCGCCCGTTATGCCGCTTCGCGGCTGCCGGGCAAGCCGCTGCGCCTGCTCGGTGGCGAGCCACTGGTGCTGCGCGTGGCGCAGCGCGCCCTCCTGGCCGGTGCGCGCGAGGTGTGGGTCGCCACCGATGACCAGCGCATCGCCGACGCGCTGCAGGGCTTGGCCGAGGTGCGGGTGGCGATGACCTCGACCGAGCATGCCTCCGGCACCGATCGTCTGGCCGAGTGCGCCGCACAGGCATGCTGGTCCGATGACACCCTGGTGGTGAACCTGCAGGGCGATGAGCCGTTCGCCCCCGCCGAAGGCATCCGCGCGGTGGCTGAAGCCTTGGTCTACAGCGGTGCGGAGATGTCCACGCTGGCCACCCCGGTGGAAGATGCGGACACCCTGTTCGACCCGAACGTGGTCAAAGTGGTGCGCAAGCAGAACCTGGATGCGTTGTACTTCAGCCGCGCGCCGATCCCGTGGCACCGCGATGCCTTCGCGCGCTCGCGCGACACGCTGTCCGGCCCGCACTGGCTGCGCCATATCGGCATCTACGGCTACCGGGCCGGCTTCCTGCGCAAGTTCGCCGCGTTGCCGGCCGGCACGCTGGAGCAGCTGGAATCGTTGGAGCAGCTGCGTGTGCTCGAAGCGGGGCACCGCATCAGCGTGGCGCTGACTCCGGCAGAGTTCCCGCCCGGCATCGACACCCCGGAGGATCTGGCGCGTGCCGAGGCCTGGTGGGCAGCGCATCCGTGACCGTGGCACGACGGTTGCATGACGCCGAGTCCGGCATAATCGGGGCATGAACGTCCAGCCCGTCCGGGATCTTCCTGAATTCGCCGCCTGGCTCAACGCCAAGCCGACCACCCTGGCCGAGCTTCAGGGCCGGCCCGTCGTGCTGGCCTTCGTCAACGCCGCCTCGGTGTGGTGCGCGCAGCGGCTGGCCGAGCTGGCCCAGTGGCAATCGCGCAACCCGGGCAAGCTGCAGGTGCTGGTGCTGCAGGTGCCGCGTTTCGATGGCGAGCGCGATCCCGAGCAGTCACTCAAGCTGTTGCGTCGCCAGGGCCTGAGCGCCCCGGCGTTGCTGGATGCGGAGTGGGATGGGTGGCGACGCTTCGGCGTGACCGCGTGGCCGACCCTGGTCCTGCTGGATGCCCAAGGGCGTGAGCGCGAACGTCTGGTCGGTCTTGGCGGGGAGCTGGAGCGTTCCCTCGCTGCACTGTGCGAGGGCAGCTCCCGGCCGTCCGATGAGGACCGGCACGGCGCCCGCGAGCTGAGCCCCGAGCCGCGCCTGGCGCTGCGCTTCCCGACCGGCCTGGCAGTCACCACCGAGCGGCTGTACATCGCCGACACCGGTCACCACCGCGTCCTGGAGTGCAGCCACGGCGGCCGCGTGCTGCGGCAGTTCGGGATGGGCACGGCCGACTTCATGGATGGGGATCAGGCTCAGGCCGCCTTCCACCATCCGCAGGGTCTCGCGCTGGAACGCGAATGGCTCTACGTCGCCGACACCGGCAATCATGCGCTGCGCCGGATCAACCTGCTCTCCGGCCAGGTCGACACGCTGTGCGGCACCGGCCGCCCCGGTGAGCCGATCGAAGGGCCGGTCGCCGATCCCCGCCACACCGCACTCAACCACCCGCAGGGGCTGGCCGTCGCCGACAACCAGATCCACATCGCGATGGCCGGCGACAACCGCATCTGGAGCTATCACCTCGGCCAGCGCAGCCTGCAGTGGCGCGCCGGCAGCGGCGCCATCGACGAGCGCGACGGCAGTGGCCATATGGCCGCCTTCGCACAGCCGTGCTCGGTCGCCGCGGTCCAGCAGGTGCTGTACGTCTGCGATGCGCTGGGTTCCTCGATCCGCGCCATGCAGTTGCGTGGCGATCTGGTGCAGACGCTGGTCGGGCAGGGCCCGTGGACCTTTGGCGAGCAGGACGGCCCGCGTGCGTCGGCGCTGCTGCAGTACCCGCAGGCGATCGCGCTGAGTCCGGATGCGCCGCTGCTGTGGATCGCCGATGCCGGCAATGGTCGCCTGCGCACGCTGCGCCTGGGCGGCGGCGAGCTCAGCACGCTGGAACTGCCGCGCCGCCTGCACGGCCCGGCCGGCCTGGCGCTGGGCGGCGGCGCGGTCTGGATTGCCGAGACCGACGCCCATGCCGTACTGCGGTTCGACCCCGTCAGTGGTGTCCTGAGCGACGTGCCGATCAACGAATGACTGTTTCTTCCGCCCCCGCCTTCGATGGCAAGGCATTTGCGGCCCACCTGAGCACCGCCCCCGGCGTGTACCGCATGTACGCCGCCGACGACACGCTGCTGTACGTCGGCAAGGCGCGCGCGCTGCGCAATCGCGTGGGCAGCTACTTCAACGGCACGCCCAAGACCACGCGGATCATGTCGATGCTGTCGCAGGTCGCGCGCATGGACGTGACCGTGACCCGCTCGGAGGCCGAGGCGCTGCTGCTGGAAAACCAGCTGATCAAGTCGCTCTCGCCGCGTTACAACGTGTCCCTGCGCGACGACAAGACCTATCCGCACGTGCTGCTGACCCGCGAACAATGGCCGCGCATCGCGCTGCACCGTGGCCCGCGTGCGGTGCCCGGGCGCTACTTCGGTCCGTACCCGGGCGTCACCGCCGTTCGCGAAACGCTCAACCTGATGCACAAGCTGTTCAAGCTGCGCAGCTGCGAGGACAGCGTGTTCCGCAACCGCTCGCGGCCCTGCCTGCAGTATCAGATCGGGCGCTGCAGCGCGCCCTGCGTGGAACTGGTGGCCCCGGAGGATTACGCCGAATCTGTCCGCCGCGCCTCGATGTTCCTGGAAGGCAAGAGCGACCAGCTGGCGCGCGAGCTCGGCACTCAGATGCAGACCGCCAGCGAAGCACTGGAGTTCGAGCAGGCCGCGCGCCTGCGTGATCTCATCGCCTCGCTGCGCAGCATGCAGACCCGCCAGTACGTGGATGGCCGCGCGGCCGATCTGGACGTGCTCGCCTGCGCCACCCAGGGCGCCAGCGCCTGCGTGCTGCTGCTGGCCTTCCGTGATGGCCGCAACATGGGCACGCGGCCGTTCTTCCCGCGCACCAATGGCGAGGAGAGTGCCGACGAAGTGCTGGGCGCGTTCGTCTCCCAGTACTACGCCGAGCATGCGCCGCCGCGCGAGATCCTGCTCGACCGCGAGATTCCCGATGCCAGCCTGATCGAATCGGCCTTGAGTGCTTCGGCCGAGCACAAGGTGCAGCTGCGCTGGAACGTGCGTGGTGAGCGCGCAGGCTACGTGGAACTGGCCGCACGCAATGCGCAGATCACCCTGGTGACCGAGCTGGGCAGCCGCACCGCCCAGCACGCGCGCAGCGAAGACCTGCGGCAGATGCTCGGCCTGACCGAGCAGGTCAAGCGCGTGGAGTGTTTCGATATCAGCCACACCATGGGCGAGGCCACCGTGGCCTCGTGCGTGGTGTTCGATGCGGCGGGCCCGGTGCGCAGCCAGTACCGCCGCTTCAACATCAGCGGCATCGAGCCCGGCGATGACTACGCGGCCATGCACCAGGCGATCGAACGGCGCTTCCGCCGCGCGGTCGAAGAAGACGGCGTGCTGCCCGACCTGCTGCTGATCGACGGCGGTGCCGGCCAGTTGGCCCAGGCGCAGTCCGCGTTGGCCGATCTGGGCGTGGAAGGGGTGATGCTGGTCGGCGTGGCCAAGGGCGTGGAGCGCAGGGCAGGGCATGAAGCCCTGGTCATGCCGGACGGCCGCGAGCTGCGCCCGGGCGCGGCCTCACCGGCACTGCAGTTCATCCAGCAGGTGCGTGACGAGGCGCACCGCTTCGCCATCACCGGCCATCGCGGGCGCCGCCAGAAGGCCCGCATGACCAGCAAACTTGAAGATATTCCCGGCATCGGCCCGCGCCGGCGCGCCAGCCTGCTCAAACATTTCGGCGGCCTGGTCGGCCTGAAAGCCGCCGGTGAAGCGGAAATCGCGAAAGTGGACGGCATCAATGACGCCCTCGCTGCGCGTATCTACGCTAACCTTCATGGACTGCCCACGCCCGACGCGGCGGGCGAGTAGAGAGACGCAATGAAGTTGACCCTCCCCACCTGGCTGACCCTGCTGCGGATCGTGATGATCCCCGTCCTGGTGCTGGTGTTCTATCTCCCCTACAAGTGGACCAATTTCGCCTCCGCGGCGATCTTCGGCCTGGCTGCGCTCACCGATTGGCTCGACGGCTGGATCGCCCGCCGCTACGACCTGCAGTCCGCGTTCGGCGCCTTCCTCGACCCGGTCGCCGACAAGCTGATGGTGGCCGTAGCGCTGTTCCTGATCGTGCAAGGCCATCCCACCGCGTGGATGGCGGTCTGGGCGGCCGTGATCGTCGGCCGTGAAATCGCCGTCTCGGCACTGCGTGAATGGATGGCTGAAATCGGCCAGCGCGCCAAGGTGCGTGTGGCGGTGATCGGCAAGGTGAAAACCACCGCGCAGATGGTCGCGCTGCTGTGCCTGCTGTACTCGGTCGCACCGCACACCCCGATGCAGGACATCTGGATGGGTACGCAGGTCTTCCACATAGGCGATTGGACCCTGGCGATCGCCTCGATCCTGACGCTGTGGTCCGGCCTGCAATACCTGCACGCGGCGTGGCCAAGCCTGCGCGAAGATGAACGCCTCGCGCGTGAGAACGCCAGAGCAAAAAAGAATGCGTAAGGGCTGTTGACAGAGAGGTATTTGGCTGTAGAATTTCGCCTCCCAAGCGGGAATAGCTCAGTTGGTAGAGCGCAACCTTGCCAAGGTTGAGGTCGCGAGTTCGAGTCTCGTTTCCCGCTCCAGATACCGTATTTCATCGTGATCCGTCCCGATGCGATGCAACGAAAAAAGCGACCTTCCGGGTCGCTTTTTTCGTTTGCGCCTGTCACGCGTCAATGGCGTGCGCCGACCCGGACATTGCACCACGTGCGGATGTTGTTCCGGTCAAAACGCGGACAGCGGTTGTTGATCGGGAGATAGACGTAGAGCGCCTGCTCCGTACGCACGAAGTGGTAATAGTTCGTGCCATCTTTTCCGTACAGCCAGTCGTTCGATGAGCCCTGGTTGATGACGTAGGGATCGAACGACACGATCGAGGATTCGGCAGGAATCACGTTGCTTCTGTCGGTCAGCATCAGCCAGGCGTTGGAGAAGGCGTGCGTCGTTGCACCAAGGATAAGGGTGGCGGCGACGAGGCTGACCGCGGTGACGATGGCGAGGCGGGCGGTGCGGGAATGGCTTGGCATGGCCGAAGGATTGATGTGGGGCGAGGAGGCGCTGCGCCAGCGCTGTGAAGGCTTCGGGGCAGGTCGGGGTAGTGCACTGAATTGGTGCGAAAAGGATGTTGACGACGTGAAGGAATTCCGACAGAATAGCGCTCCTTCGACGCAGGTCGAGGGGCCGACAGCCTCCAGCACCCCACGGTGCGGTGTCGTCGGGGCAAGCGAAAGTCTGCGGGAATAGCTCAGTTGGTAGAGCGCAACCTTGCCAAGGTTGAGGTCGCGAGTTCGAGTCTCGTTTCCCGCTCCAGATTTCGACAGGGCCCCCTTGGGGCCTTGTTTTTCTCCGCGATGGCACGCGGGCATCCTGTCCGGACGTATCGGCCGGGATGTGAAAAAAAGTGTGAAAAAGCTGGTGTGTTTCGAGTGGTTTCGGTAACATACACGCTTGATTTTGCGGGAATAGCTCAGTTGGTAGAGCGCAACCTTGCCAAGGTTGAGGTCGCGAGTTCGAGTCTCGTTTCCCGCTCCAAATCCTGACCAGGCCCCGTTCTCGGGGTCTTGTTTTATCGGGGCACGCAACACGCCTTCGATGATCGTAGGGTCACCGGCCTGGTGGCAGAGTGGTCATGCAGCGGACTGCAAATCCGCGTACGCCGGTTCAATTCCGACCCAGGCCTCCAAATAGAAAGTAGCCCAGAGCCCGCGAAAGCGGGCTTTGTGCGTTATGGGCCTCATTCAGGTTCGCGGACCTGAACCGACGGGGCCTACACAACGCGCTTCGTATGCTGCGGCCGTCCACTTTGGCAGCCTTATGCAGACACAAAAAGCGCGCGTAGCAACCGGGATCGAAGGGCTCGACAGCATTCTCGGCGGAGGCTTTCCCCAGGGGCGGCTGTACCTGCTCGAAGGCCCGCCCGGGTCGGGTAAAACCACGCTGTCCCTGCAGTTTCTGCTGCACGGGCTGAGCAAGGGCGAACGCTGCCTCTACATCACGCTTTCGGAAACGGCCGACGAGCTGCGCGAAGTCGCGCATGCGCATGGCTGGTCGCTGGAGGGGCTGGACCTGTTCGAGCTGGCATCGGCCGAGGAGGCGCTGGGCGACGGCCGGATGCAGTCCGTGCTGCACTCCTGGGAGGTGGAGCTGGACGAGACGGTGAAGCTGATCCTGGGCGAGGTCGAACGCATCAAGCCGCATCGGGTGGTGTTTGATTCGCTGTCCGAACTGCGGCTTCTGTCGCAGGATCCGCTGCGCTACCGCCGCCAGATTCTGTCGCTCAAGCAGTTCTTCGCGCCCAAGAGCGCCACGGTCGTGCTGGTCGATGACATGACCGCCACCGGTGAAGAGCGCGATGGCCAGTTGCACAGCCTCTGCCACGGCGTGGTCTCGCTCGAACGGCTGACGCTGGATTTCGGCCCTGCGCGGCGGCGCATGCATGTGCAGAAACTGCGCGGCGTGAACTTCACCGCCGGCTACCACGACATGACCATCCGCGAAGGCGGCCTGGAGGTTTTCCCGCGGTTGATCGCCTCGGACCACCACGCAAAATTCGTCGGTACGCCCATCAGCAGCGGGGTGGCCGAGATCGACAGCCTGCTCGGCGGCGGGCCGCTGCGGGGCACCAGCACCTTGATCACCGGCCCCGCCGGCAGCGGCAAGACCAACGTGGCGCTTCAATATGTCTGGGCCGCCTGCGAGCGCGGTGAACACTGCTGCATCTTCGAATTCGATGAGCGCATCGGCACCCTGCTGGCCCGTGCGGAATCGCTGGACATCGATCTCAGCAAGCACCTGGCGTCGGGCCTGCTGGAGATCCAGCAGGTGGACCCGGCCGAGATTTCGCCGGGCGAGTTCGCCTGGAACATGCGGCGTGCGGTGGAGGAGCGTCACTGCCGGCTGCTGGTGATCGACAGCCTCAACGGCTACGTCACCGCGATGCCGCAGGAGAAGCAGTTGATGCTCCAGCTGCACGAGATGCTGTCCTATCTCAACCAGAAGGGGGTGGCGACCATTCTCATCAATCCGCAGCATGGCCTGGTCGGCACGATGTCGACCGGCAATCTCAACGTCTCCTATATCGCCGATTCGGTCGTGCTGTTCCGCTTCTTCGAATCTCAGGGGCGTATCCGCAAGGCGATCTCGGTCATCAAGAATCGCGGCGGTGCGCACGAAAATACGATCCGCGAGCTGAAGATTGACGGCAAGGGCATTTCGCTCAGTGCGCCACTCAATGAGTTCAAGGGAATCCTGACGGGTACGCCAGAGTTCGTCGGCAATACGGCGCATCTGCTGGGCCATACCAGTGCAGAATGACGACGTTTCCGGCGTGGTGCACATCGTTGCGCCGTTTGGTCGCGATGCGCACAGCATCGCCTCCGTGCTCACTACCGCTGGGCTGAGGACCACGATCCACGACAGCCTGTCGTGGCTGGTCGACGCGCTCGACGGTGACGTGGGCGCGGTGGTGGTGACCGAGGAAGCTGTTGCCAAGGGCGCCGGTGTGCTGCTGGAGCCGCTGGCCCGGCAGCCGTCATGGTCGGATATTCCATTCATCCTGTTGCGCTCGCCCCGCTCGAAAAAACGCCCGCTGGCCGATCCAGACCTGCAACTGGCACTCAACATTGTCGAGCTGGATCGGCCGCTTGGCAGCAGCTCGCTGCTCAGTTCAGTGCGCAGTGCGCTGCGCGCCCGTGACAAGCAGTTCCTGGTCCGTGATCAGATGCGCGCGCTGGCCGACAGCCGTGCGGCGCTGGAGCGCAGCGAGGCCGAGCTGCGCCTGGTCGCCGATGCCATGCCGGTCCTGATCGCCTTCATCGACCGCGATCTTCAGTATCGTTTTGCGAACAAGGCGTATGAATCCTGGTTCGAGCGCCCCGTCTCGGAGGTGATCGGCAAGCGCGTGCCCGAGGTATTCGGCGAGGAGATATGGGCCACGCGTCGTCCGATGATCGAGCGCGCGATGGCGGGCGAGCACATCATGTTCGAAGTCAATTGGCCCTTCAGTGACGGCCGCCGACGCGACAGCGAGATACGCTACTCGCCGCGCTTCAACGCAGACGGCGAGCCGGACGGATTCCATGTGTTCGTCACCGATATCACGGCGTCCAAGCTGGCACTGGAAACCAGCCAGCAGCACGCTTCCGATCTGGAGGCGATGGTGGCAGAACGCACCGCCGAACTGGAGCGTCAGATGGCCGCGCGCGAAGCCAGCGAAGCCGCGCTGCGCCAGTCGCAGAAGATGGACGCGATCGGGCAGCTGACCGGCGGTATCGCCCACGACTTCAACAACATGTTGACCGGCATCCTGTCGTCGCTGGATATCGTGCGCATGCGCCTGGAGATGGGGCGGATGGATGGCCTGGAACGTTTTCTGGATGCGGCCACCGCCTCCAGCCAGCGGGCAGCGGCCTTGACGCAGCGGCTGCTGGCGTTCTCCCGCCGGCAGTCGCTGGATTCCAGAACTGTCGATCTCAACGAACTGGTCGGCTCGACACAGCATCTGCTGCGCAGCACGCTGGGTGAGACGATCCGCATCCGCACCGCACTCAGCGACACGCCGTTGCGCGCCAACCTGGACAGCAACCAGTTCGAGAGCGCGCTGCTCAATCTGGCCATCAACGCCCGCGACGCGATGCCCGATGGCGGCGAGCTGACCCTGCGGACCGCGCACGTGGACGTGGAGGAAGGCGAGATGCTTGCCGTGCCGGCAGGTGAATATGCGCTCGTTGCCGTGTCCGACTCCGGCACCGGCATGCCGCCGGAAGTGGTGGAACGTATTTTCGAGCCGTTCTTCACCACCAAGCCGATCGGCAAGGGAACGGGGTTGGGCATGTCGATGATCTATGGGTTCATGCAGCAATCCGGCGGCCACATCACCGTGGATTCCACCCCGGGGCAGGGCACCACGGTCTCGCTGTTCATGCCGGTGGTGCATGACGCCGCCACCGAAAAAGAGGCCGCCAATGCGCAGCCGGTGTCGTTGGGCGCCGGTCAGTCGATTCTGGTGGTGGAAGACGATGCACAGGTGCGCATGCTGGTGACGGTGGTGCTGGAAGACCTCGGCTACACCACCGAAGTCGTGGAGGATGCCGACGGCGCGATTCCCATCCTCGCTTCGGCGAAGAAAATCGATCTGTTGATCACCGACGTCGGACTGCCAGGCCTCAACGGCCGCCAGTTGGCCGAGATCGCGCGTCAATCCCGCCCTGCGTTGCCGGTGTTGTTCATGACCGGCTATGCGGAGAAGGCGCAGGAACGGTCCGCGTTTCTCGACAACGGCATGGCCATGATCGCCAAGCCCTTCCTGCTGGATGCATTCAGTGAGGCAGTACGTCGCTCGATGGCCACCTCCGAGCAATGAAGCTGGCAACGCAGACGGCAGAGAGCGAAAGATGCGCTGCTAGTTCCCTGCGTTTGTCCGCGATGTTCTGAACGCTTCAGACAGCCGGTTTATTTACCTACCTGAAAGTGCCAGCATATTCACTTTCAAGCCGTCGGAGTTTGTCCCATGCCCCTGTGTGCAGTCGCGTATGTCAGCGACGTTGCGGGTCCGTTGTCCGCCGAGCATCTCGACGCACTGGTCGATGATGCAGTGCGCTTCAACAGCCTGGCCGGGGTTACTGGAGTGCTGCTCTACGATGGTGGCCGGTTCCTGCAGTACTTTGAAGGCCCGGATGATGGCGTATCGGCGGTGCACGAGCGGGTGCTGCAGGCGCGCAGTCACCGGGGCATCATCGAGTTGGGCCGGGCGCGCGTGCCGAAGCGGTACTTTCCGTATTGGAGCATGCGCTGGCTGGGTGTGGAGCCCGCGCTGATCGAGCAGTTGGCATCCGCAGACTGGCAGGCATTCGCCGATGCCGTCCGCGGCGGCCCCGCTCCGCAAAGCGCCATGGAGTGCCTGCTGCGCTTTGTCGCTCCGCATCTGCCCACCAGCAGTGCGCCCGATTCCCCGCCGTTGCGCTGACGTCGGGCAGGCAACCGCTGAAACGCTGGCGCTGGTACGCACCGAAGTACGGGGCGGTGACATATTCCTGTCACCACCCCGGTTCCATGATGAAACCCGGGGACGTGCATTCTGAACTGTTCAGCATGTGTTGAATGCGGGCAGTCCCGGTAATTGACTTACTGCGAAGACCGTGCAAATTTTAAGTGAACCCGAAGTGAATCAATTTCGCCCGGGTGTCTGCCGTCCCTGAAGCAGAGCAAGTCCCACGGAGGTCGTATGGATTACGGCGTACATGACTTGGCTGACGGAGTGCGATCCGAGCTGGAAGCCAGCTATGTGAAACATGGCTGCGGCCCGGAATTCTGGTCCACCTACCAGCGTGTGCTCGAGCGGTTGGTACCGCCCGCCCAAGGCACCGCGCGAACACGCGTCACCAATGAGTTGGCCCTGGTCATCGAACAGCTCGGCATTGTCCGCCGTGCGCAACTGGTGCCGCTCAGGAGTGCGCGCGCCCGCGTGCGCTGAGACCGGTCGGGGGACCGGGGGCGCTTCCAGATGCCGTTGGGGAACACCGGCATTACACGAGGTGATGAACACCGATAGCCAGCAGCACCAGCAGGGTCCCGGCGGCTGCGAGCGTGCGCGGACGCAGCCAGCGGCGGGAGCGCTGCTGCAGGGCGTTGTCGCTGGCGTAGCGCAGCAGCCCTGACGGGAATTGCCAGGCCTGCAGGCGCGCATCGCACGCCTCCACGCAGGCACCGCAGCCGATGCAGCCCGGGAATGGGCCAGCGCGCACATCCAGGCCCATCGGGCACGCGCTGGTGCAGTCGCCGCAGTCCAGGCAATCGCCGAGACGATCAGCGCTGAAGTGCGGCATCGGCCCGGCGATCGCTTCGTGCGCGGCCCGGAAGGCGTAGTCACTGGCACTGGTCGGATCGAGCAGGCCGCGCCCCCGCGCGTCGATCCCGCCGAGGCCGGCCACGCGGGGTCCGCGCGGCTCGCCGCGCCGTGCGTGGTACTGCATGCGCGGCGTATCGCTGTCGCAGAACGCGCCGTGGATGCGCGCATACGGGCACAGATCGCGGCATACCTGCTCGCGCAGGAAGCCGGCATTGCCCCAAGTGGCCGCAGCGTAGAACACGATCCAGAAGGTCTCCCATCCGTTCCAGGCCAGCGGCCAGAGGTTGCCGACCAGGCCGTGCATCGGGCTGAAGAAGCCGACGAACGTGATGCCGGTCCAACCCGCCACGAGTGCGCATAGCGCGTGCCTGGCGAGCCGGGCGGAACCCGGCGAGGGCAGCCAGCGCGTGGTGCCTTGGTCGATCCAGCGGAACAGCCGGCTCCACAGCGTCTGCGGGCAGCCATACCCGCACCACACCCGGCCGGCGAGGTTGGTCAGCAGCACCAGCGCGGCGGCCAGCACGGCGATCAAGCCCAGCAGCACGCCCACATCCTGCGGCCACAGTGTCCAGCCGAACAGATCGAAGCGGCGCGCCGACAGATCGAACAGCAGTGCCTGGCGGCCGTCCCAGCGCAGCCACGGCAGCGCATAGAAGCTCGCCAGCAGCAGGGCGGACAGCCACGGTCGCCAACGCAGCACGCGTCGATGCCGGGCAGGCTGCGGGGGCGGTGGTTGGATCAGGTGCAGTGACAGGCGCTCAGGCATGCTCACCCCAATGGCACATCGTCATCATCACTGGGCATCGGGCGCAGCAGATACCAGGTGATGGTGCTGGCGGCGGCGGTGACGCCCCAGAACATGAAGAAGCCGAGCGTATAGCCGAGCTCGCGGCTGATCGCATGCTGCGGGAAGCTGATGTCGCGCAGGCGCAGCGGGTCAACGAACGCGAAGAACACCACGCTGGCCAGGCCGGCCGCAACGAAGCTGGGCCACAGAATGGCGCCCCATTGCTGGATCAGCCGTCGGCGGCTGCCGTCGGGCGGGTCGTGCAGGTCGTTCATTGCGGCCACGGTCAGGAGAGAGGGGCAGGGCGCGGCTATACTTCGCGCCGACCGGGGGCCGGAATCGCGGATGCGCACGTCCTGTCGAGCGCCCAGACTAGAAGGCATCGCCACCGGCTTCATTGATCCTGATCAAGGCAGCGGCAGGCGCCGCCGCCGATGCTGGGCATTGCCGCCCGAGGACGTTCATGCCCGATCCCACCGACAACGCGCTGCCTACCCCTTCGCCCGAGCTGTGCAGCGAAGACGACGTCACCCGGCTGGTGCATGACTTCTATGCACGCGTCCGTGAGGAACCGCGGCTGGCACCGGTGTTCACGGCACGGATCCACGACTGGGAGGCGCACCTGGCACAGCTGGTCGATTTCTGGTCGGCGATGCTGCGTGGGACGCGCCGCTTCAACGGCGCGCCGATGCCCAAGCACATGGCCATGGACGAGCTGGACCGCGATCTCTTCGATCGTTGGCTGGCGTTGTTCCGGCAGACCACGGCCGAGTGCGGCAACCTGCCGATGCAGCGGCTCGCCGATGATGTCGCCGAGCGCATCGCCGATACCTTCTGGCGCCGCTTCCAGATGCTGCGCTGGCCCAGCCTGCCGATGGCCGGCCGCCCGGGCCTGAATTGATCTGACGCAATGCGCGTGCGCCCATGCACGCGCAAGCTGGCGGCATGGATACCTTCCCGCCTGCCGCCGCCGGGCTCGCCTGGCACTTCGATCCCGAGCTGCTGCGCCGCCACGACCGGCCCGGCCCGCGCTACACCTCCTATCCCACTGCGCCGCACTTCCATGACGGCTACGGTGAGACTGCCCTGCGCCAGGCGATTGCGGACAGCAACGACGTGGGCCGGCCGCTCTCGCTGTATGTGCATGTGCCTTACTGCAGCAGCCCGTGTTTCTACTGCGGTTGCAACCGGGTCATCACCCGCGACCACAGCAAGGGCGACGGTTACGTGGCGCGCGTGCTGAGCGAAGCCGACCTGATGGCCCCGCAGTTTGATCCAACGCGTGAGGTGATCCAGCTGCACCTGGGCGGTGGCACACCGAACTTCCTGGCCCCGGCGCAGATGCGTGAGCTGATCGATGGGCTGCGCCAGCGCTTCAATTTCAGCACGGCCGCCTCGCGTGATTTCTCGATCGAGCTGGATCCGCGCTTTGTCACGCGCGCGGACATCGCCGTGCTCGCCGAGCTTGGCTTCAACCGCGCCAGCCTCGGCGTGCAGGACTTTGATCCGGACGTACAGAAGGCGATCAACCGCGAGCAGGGCGTGGAAGCGACGCTGGACATCCTGCGTGCGTGCCGCGAGCACGGGCTGCGTTCGGTCAATGTGGATCTGATCTATGGCCTGCCCAGGCAGACCCTTGCCGGTTTCGCGCAGACGCTGGAAACGGTGCTGCGTGAGCGGCCGGATCGCCTGGCGGTGTATGGGTACGCGCATCTGCCGCATCTGTTCCGTGCGCAGCGCCAGATCGCCGATGCGGACCTGCCCAGCCCCGAACAGAAACTCGCGCTGCTGGGCCTGGCGGTGCAGCGCCTGTCCGATGCCGGGTATCAGTACATCGGCATGGACCATTTCGCACTGCCCGAAGAGGACCTCTCGCGCGCGCAGCGTGCCGGGCAGCTGCACCGCAATTTCATGGGCTACACCACGCACGCCGACACCGATCTGGTTGGTCTGGGCGCCAGCGCGATCAGCCATATCGGCACGACCTACAGCCAGAACCCGCGCGAACTGCCGGCGTGGGAAGCGGCGGTCGATGCTGGCCGGTTGCCGGTCTGGCGCGGCCTGCAGCTGGACGGGGACGATGTGCTGCGCGCCGAACTGATCGGCCACTTGATGTGCCAGGGCGAAGTGGACGGCGCCGCAGTGGCCGCGCGCCATGGTGTGGATTTCGAGCACTACTTCGCCGACGCGTTGCCGGCGTTGGCGGCCCTGCAGGCCGACGGCCTGGCCGAATACGAAGGCGGCGTCGTGCGCGCGAGTGCGCACGGACGGCCGCTGCTGCGTCTGCTGGCGATGTGCTTTGATCGCTATCTGGCGCGTCCTGACCAGCCGGTGCGGTACTCCAGAGCGATCTGAGCGGCGTACGCGGGCCGCGTGCGCATTCCAAATTCGGGCGCGATCAGGCACCCTATGCCCGCCGTTGCCCGGGTGGCGAAACTGGTAGACGCATCGGACTTAAAATCCGCCGGGGGCAACCCCATGCCGGTTCGATTCCGGCCCCGGGCACCAACGGCTGCTGTGACATCTCCCCGCGTTAGCGGGTCGAGCGAGTGCAGCGCGGACGCGTAGCGCCACAACTTTCCGTCCTCCAGGATGCCGATGACCCGGCCGGCACGCCACCTCGCGCGTCTCTTCTCGCGTGTTTCTTCGGCGCGCTGCGTTGATGTCCGCGCGGTATCGCGTCATTGCAGTGCATGGCGGATACGCACTTCACGTTGCCGGCATCCAGAACGACCGCTTTTCCTTGGCCTCCATTTCGGTACTCGGTCACAGAAATGAGATGTCGTCGCTGTCTCTGTCTCAGATGAGCGTGGCGACGGGCGTCACACCGCCGGGAGATTGGCACTTAGGACGCTGCGACAACATCTTGCTGCTATGCAGCACGGCATCGGCGATGCCGCAGACTGTCGGAACTTTGGCGTCGCACTCGTCAAGATCGCTGATAGATAAGCCAATTCCGAAGTATTCGATCACGGAATCGTGCAGTCGCCATGCCAAGTCATTGACTCAAGCAATTAATCATGCAGCCGTCATTGGGTTCCGGTGTCACAACGTGACGATATAGCGGATGCAACGAAATGGAATACTTCAAACATATGCGCGTCGGCAGCAAACTCGCCGTAGGCTTCGGGATTCTTCTGATTCTGCTGATTTCCTCGTCCTCACTGGCGCTTTACCAGGCCGCCCGGATCGGCCAACAAGTGGGCGAGATTGAAGCGAACGGCAAAAAGATGTCGCTGCTCACCACCATGCGGGGCAGCAATTACCAGAACGAGCGCAACCTGCGCGATCTGATTCTGGACGGCGAAGAGAACGGCCCGGCGATCCTGGAGCGGATCCAGCAGACCCGCGCCGCCTACGCCAAGGCGCGTGAGGACCTGGACGCGATCCCCCACAATGCCGAAGGCATGCAGGCCAAGCAGGCGATCCGGGACGCGCAGGATGCGGCAGTGACAGCGCACAACCAGATCATCGAGCGGGCCACCGCCAACGATGACGTGGCGGCGATCGGCCTGCTCTACGGCGAGGCCGAGCCGTTGATGGCGGCCCGCTCGGCAGCCATCCAGGCGGCGGTGGAGCTGCAGGAGCGTCGCAACGCCGAAAGCGCGGCGATCGTCAACGCATCCATCCGGACCTCACGCAGCCTGTTGATCACCTTCGCCTTGGTGGCCCTGGTAGCGGGTGGGTTGCTGGCCTGGCTGATCACGCGCAGCCTGGTGGGGCCGTTGCGGCGCGCGATGGATGTCTCCCGGTCGATTGCCGATGGTCGGTTCGATACCACGGTCGGCAACACCAGCCGGGATGAAACCGGGCAGCTGCTTGCCAGCATGGATGCGATGACCCAGCGCCTGCGCGCCTTCTCCGCCGCACAGCAGGACATGGCGCATCGTCATGACCTGGGTGAATTGGCCTACCGTATCGATGCCTCGGCCTTCCCGGGTGATTTCGGTCGAATCGCCGGCGGCACGAATGCACTGGTGGGCAGCAGTATCGAGCTGACCCAGAAAATCATTGATGTGGTGCGCAACTATGCGGTCGGCGATCTGGCCGAGGATCTGGAAGCGCTGCCGGGTGACAAGGCGCGCTTCACTGAAGCGATGGCCATCACCAAGCAGAATCTGGCGGCGATCAACGGCCAGATCCACCGGTTGGCCTCTGCGGCTGCGGCAGGTGATTTCAGCCAGCGCGGCGATGCCGGTGCCTTCGATCACGAGTTCAAGGTGATGATCGAGCGCCTGAACACGATGATGCAGATCAGCGACGAGAATCTTCGCCAGCTTTCGGAACTGCTCAAGGCGATTGCGTCCGGCGACCTCACCGTGCGCATGGAAGGCGAGTTCCAGGGTGTGTTCGCCCGGATGCGCGACGATGCCAATACCACGGTCGGCCAGCTGACCGGCATCATCGGCAGCATCCAGGTGGCGGCGGGCAGCATCAATACCGCCGCGGTGGAAATCGCCAGCGGCAACAACGATCTGTCGCGTCGTACTGAACAACAGGCCGCGAACCTCGAGGAGACGGCGGCTTCGATGGAGGAGCTGACCTCCACCGTGCGCCAGAACGCCGAGCATGCCCGCCAGGCCAACCAGCTGGCGATCGGCGCCGGTGCGGTGGCCTCCGAGGGCGGCCAGGTAGTGCAGGACGTGGTGGTCACGATGCGCGGCATCGAGGCCTCCTCCAAGAAGATCGCCGACATCATCACGGTGATCGACGGCATCGCGTTCCAGACCAATATCCTGGCCTTGAACGCTGCCGGAAGCAGCACGCGCCGGGGAGCAGGGCAGGGGCTTTGCCGTGGTCGCCAGTGAAGTGCGCACGCTGGCGCAGCGCTCGGCGGGTGCGGCCAAGGAGATCAAGGAGCTGATCGAGGACTCGGTGGACAAGGTGGCCATCGGTGCGGGCCTGGTCGACAAGGCCGGCGTGACCATGACCGAGATCGTCACCTCGGTGCAGAAGGTCACCGACATCATGGCCGAGATTTCGGCCGCGTCGCAGGAGCAGTCGGCCGGCATCGAGCAGGTCAGCCAGACGGTGGTGCAGCTGGATGAAACCACCCAGCAGAACGCGGCACTGGTGGAAGAGGCGACGGCCGCGGCGCGCTCGATGGAGGAGCAGGCCATCGCCCTGACCGGCGCGGTGGCGCGCTTCCGCCTGGCGGCCCAGAGCGGCGTTCAGACGCAGCCTGCGGCCGCGCCGCGTGGTGCTGCCTCGTCACTGAAGGCATCGGTGCCGGCGTTCGCCAAGCCGCGTTCCGGCAGCGCTACGGTGACCCCGCTGCGGCAGGTGCCGGCGGCGACGGTCGACGGCGATTGGCGCGAGTTCTGAGCTGGCGGCTCGCCTGATCAAGGTGAGTGGCGATGATGCGGGGGCAGCCATGGGGCTGCCCTCGTTCGTTCGCGCTGCGGGGACCAGGGTCCGGGCAACGCAAACTTTACGCATTTCTTTGCGCGCCGCCCTACGCTGCGCACCATCCCGGACAAAGACACGTGATATGGCGAACTCGGTACGTGCACGGACAGCACTGATGTTGAGCATGGGGCTGCTGCTGAGCGGTGCGGTACAGGCGCAGACGACGGTGCCCCCGGCGGGGGACGTGATCGATCTGGCCCCGGTGGTGGTCTCCGGTGAGCAGCCTGGCCCGGGCATGTGGCAGGTCCGCAACAGCGCCGGCCACACGTTGTGGATTCTCGGCACGGTGTCACCGCTGCCGGCCAAGCTGGAGTGGCGGGCCGACGAAGTGCAGGCCGTGATCGGCAGTGCGCAGGAAGTGCTCGGATCGCCGGGCTGGGGATTGGATGCCGATGTCGGCTTCTTCGGTCGGCTGACGCTGGTGCCGTCGGCGTTGAAGGCCGCCCGCGATCCGGACGGGCGCACGTTGCGCGAGGTGCTGCCGCCGGATCTGTACGCGCGCTGGGCGCAGCTCAAACAGCGCCATATCGGTCGCGATGGCGGCATCGAGAAAGATCGTCCGCTGGTGGCGGCCACCCAGCTCTACGCCGCTGCACTCAAGGATGTCGGCCTGGGCCGTTCCTCGCCGGTGTCCAAGGTGGTGGAGAAGGCCGCCAAAGCGCACGGCCTGAAGCCGGTGCTGACCCGGGTCGAGATCAAGATCGCCGACCCCCGCCAAGCGCTCAAGGAAGTGCGCGGTACGGCCCTGCAGGACCTGGAGTGCTTCCGCCGCACGCTGGATGTGGTCGAGCACGGGCTGCCGCTGCTGGCCGAACGCGCCAATGCCTGGTCGGTGGGGGATGTAGAAGCGTTGCAGCGGCTGGCCGTGGAAGGGCAGTACGTCGCCTGCGTGGATGCGGTTGCCAACAGTGAGTTCGGCCGCCGCCGCGGCCTGACCGACGTGGACGCCCAGGCGCAGCGAAAGTGGCTGGGCATGGCGAGCGCTGCGCTGGGGCGCAATGCAGTGACCTTCGCTACCGTCCCTGTGTCATCGCTGGTCGCTCCCGGCGGCTATCTGGAGCAGCTGCGCGCGCGGGGCTATGAGGTGCAGGCGCCTGATTGAGCGGTGAGCTGCACCCCACGGTGGAAGGCGATGCATCCTGACGCCACCGCTACCCACTGCGTTGCCTTCATGGCATAGTCAGTTCCGGTTCACTATGGAAAGCCTTCATGCCGCTGCATGCGGTCGCTTACGTGAGCGACGCTATCGAAGGAATCGAGACGTCTGACATCGATCAGATTCTGCGTGCGGCAATGGGCTTCAACAAAGTGGCGGGGGTGACCGGCGTGCTGATGTTCGATGGGCGCCGGTTCCTGCAGTACTTCGAAGGCCCGGAAGACGGCGTGGATTCGGTGTTCCAGCGCGTGCTCAATGCGCGCATCCATCAAGGGCTCCGCGAGCTGGCACGGGGCGAGGTAAGTGTGCGGTATTTTGCCTGCTGGACGATGGCCTCGGCCGCCGTCGAACCGGATGCACTGTCGCGCCTGGTGGACGCCGGTTGGGAAGGCTTCGCCCTGACGTCGTCGGTGGACGGCAACTCGCGCACCGGATTTGCTGCATTGCTTGATGCATGGACCGGCGTCTCCGGCGAGTTGGAACCGGCCGCAGTGACGTTGGGTTCGTAACGCAAATCAACGCTGTCCGTAACACAATGATCACGGTTGCCGACCTATTCTGTGTCTACCAGCTGTGACCAGTCTTGCGGGGTTTGCCCTTGGAGGCTGTCTGAAAGGGTAGTAACCGCAGCTGGACCATCATTCCTTTGGCCGTCGTCCGTACTCTCCGCGGGCGGCGGCTTTGTTCTTTGTGGGGCAGCGCCTGGCGCGTTAGGCTTGCATCACCTGTACCCCGGCGCCTGTATCGCATGAAGCCCTCCCTGATGACGCCCCGGCTGATCGCCGGCCCGGTTCCGCTGCATGGAGCGCGGCGATGACGCGCGCCATTTCCGCAGCGACAACGCCGCGCATCGGCGTGATCGGGCTGGGGTATGTGGGCCTGCCACTGACGGTGACGTTTGGTCAGCAGCAGCCGACGCTGGGGTATGACATCGACCAGGCGCGCGTCGCCGAGCTGCAGCGCGGTCATGACCATACGCTCGAGCTGGACGCCGACGAACTCGCTGCCGCCGTGAATGCGCGCTACAGCGCCGATCCTTCGGATCTGGCCGGGTGCAACGTCTACATCGTGACCGTGCCCACGCCGATCGATGCGCATGAGCAGCCCGATCTGGGCCCGCTGCGCAGTGCCAGCCAGCTGATCGGCGGGCTGCTGGCGCCGGGCGACCTGGTGATCTACGAATCCACCGTGTACCCCGGCACCACCGAGGAAGTCTGCGTGCCCTTGCTGGAGGCCGGCTCGGGGCTGCGCTTCAACGAAGACTTCTACTGCGGCTACAGCCCCGAGCGGATCAACCCGGGCGACCGCGAACGCCGGCTGCCGGACATCCGCAAGATCACCTCCGGCTCGACACCCGAGGCGGCGGCCGTGGTGGATGCACTGTACAAGCGCATCATCACCGCCGGGACCTGGCCGGCGCCCTCGATCCGCGTGGCCGAGGCCGCCAAGGTGATCGAGAACATCCAGCGCGACGTCAACATCGCCTTGGTCAACGAACTCGCGCTGATCTTCGATCGGCTCGGCATCGACACCCAGGACGTGCTGGCCGCGGCCGGCAGCAAATGGAACTTCCTGCCGTTCCGGCCCGGCCTGGTGGGTGGCCACTGCATCGGCGTGGACCCGTACTACCTGCTGCACAAGTCCGAGAGCATGGGCTACCACCCCGATCTCATCCACACCGCGCGCCAGGTCAACAACCGGGTCGGTGAGCACGTCGCACAACGCGTGCTGGCGCTGCTGGCATCGCGCACCATTGCCGTCGCCCAGGCGCGCGTCCTCGTGCTGGGCGTCACCTTCAAGGAGAACTGCCCGGACCTGCGCAACAGCCGCGCGCTGGAGCTGGCGCAGCGCCTGCAGGCCAGCGGGGCACAGGTGGACGTGCAGGATCCGTGGGTCGGGCCAGCGGCGCTTGCCGATGCCGATGTACGGTGGGTCGCCGCACCTGATGCCGGCGGCTATGACGCGGTGGTGCTGGCGGTGGCGCATGACAGCTTCCGCGCCTTCGACGCGGCGCAGGTGCGCGCGCTGCTCAAGCCGCACGGCGTGGTGTACGACGTCAAATCCGTGTGGCCCCGGGAAGCGGTGGACGACCGCCTGTAGACTCGGGGGCAGCTATTGATTGAGGAAAGCCATGCATCGCTATCTCGCGTATCTGCTCGCCATCCTGTTGTTCCCGGTCTGCGTGTGGTTGGCCACGATCTGGCCCGCCTGGTATTGGGGCGTCGGCGTGACAGCGTTGCTGGCAGTTCTGGGCACGTGGGATATGCTGCAGAAGCGCAGCACACTGCGGCGCAACTACCCGGTGATGGCGCACTTCCGCTACGGGCTGGAATCGATCGGGCCGGAGATCCGCCAGTACTTCGTGCAGAGCGATCTGGAGGACGTGCCGTTCTCGCGCCAGCAACGCGCACTGATCTACCAGCGCTCCAAGAATGAGATGGACGTGGTGCCGTTCGGCACGCTGCGCAGCACCTATGCGGTGGACTACGAATGGATCAACCATTCACTGGCGCCGACCGAGATCGGCCACCACGATTTCCGCATCCAGATCGGCCCGAACTGCGCCAAGCCGTATTCGGCCAGTGTGTTCAACATCTCCGCGATGAGCTTTGGTTCGCTGTCGGCCAACGCGATCCGCGCCCTCAACGAAGGCGCGCGCCGCGGCAGCTTCTATCACGACACCGGCGAAGGCTCGATCTCGCCCTATCACCGTGAGATGGGCGGCGACCTGGTCTGGGAAATCGGCTCGGGTTACTTCGGGTGCCGCGACGACAAGGGCGGTTTCAGCGAAGAGAAGTTCGTCGCCAACGCCAACCACGATCAGGTCAAGATGATCGAGATCAAGCTCTCGCAGGGTGCCAAGCCCGGCCATGGGGGCGTGCTGCCGGCAGCGAAAGTGAGCGAAGAGATCTCGATCACCCGGGGCGTGCCGATGGGGGTGGATTGCGTATCGCCCTCCAGGCACAGTGCATTCAACACGCCGGTGGAACTGCTGCAGTTCGTCGCGAGGCTGCGGGAGCTGTCCGGCGGCAAGCCGGTCGGGTTCAAGCTTGCGATCGGTCATCCCTGGGAGTGGTTCGGCATCGCCAAGGCGATGCAGGAAACCGGGTTGCTGCCGGATTTCATCGTTGTCGACGGCGCCGAAGGCGGTACCGGCGCTGCGCCGGCCGAGTTCATCGATCACGTCGGCGTGCCGATGCATGAAGCGCTGCTGCTGGTGCACAACACCCTGGTCGGCCTGGACCTGCGCGACCGTATCCGCATCGGCGCGGCAGGCAAAGTGACCAGTGCGTTCGAGATCGCCCGCACCATCGCGCTGGGCGCGGACTGGTGCAATGCCGGGCGTGGTTTCATGTTCGCGCTGGGCTGCATCCAGTCACTGAGCTGCCACAGCGACAAGTGTCCCACGGGCATTGCCACGCAGAACCCCAACCGTTGGCGCCACTTGGATGCCGCCGACAAGGCCACGCGCGTACACAGCTATCACGAGAACACGCTGCGCGCGCTGCGAGACCTGCTGTGTGCGGCCGGTCTGAACGATCCCTCCGAGCTGGGCCCGGAGCACATCCTGCGTCGCGTCTCGCCGGTGGAGATCCGCTCGCTGGCGTCGTTGTATCGTTATCTGGCCCCCGGTGAGCTGCTGCGCAAAGTGCCGGACCACGCGGTCTTCCACGACTACTGGGCTGATGCGCGCAGTGATTCGTTCCAGCCACCGGCGCGCATCCAGGCACTGCGGACGAGCAAGTCGCGATGAGTGGAGAACGAACCGTTCAACTGCGTGTGGGACGTGCCGATGAGGCCGACGCGCTGTGGGTGCTGCGCACGCGCTGCGTGCGCGAACTCTGCAGCGCGGCCTATCCGCCGGAGGTGATCGTCCCGTGGTCGGCCTCACCGCCGCCGGAGCATTACCGTGCGCTGTTGGCGGGCGGTGGCTGTGTGATTGCCGAAGACACTGACGGCGTGCTGTTGGGCTATGGCGTGATCGATCTGGCCGGCAACGAAATCGATGCGCTGTTCGTCGATCCCGACTGCGGTGGCCGTGGCATCGGTCTGACCTTGATGCAGGCGATGGAGGCGTTGGCCGACCCGGCGCGGCCGCTGGTGCTGTCGGCCTCGCTCAATGCGGTCCCGTTCTATCGTCGCTGTGGCTTTGAAGCGCTGCGCGAGGAGAGCTACCCGCACCCCAGCGGCGTGTCGCTCGCCTCGGTTCGGATGCAGCGCAGGCGCTGATGCCGGCCGCTGGCCGGCACCCCTCGATTCACGCCTGCGCCAACCACGCCACCACGCCACGCCCGGCGCGCAGCCCACTGGCGTAGCACGCGGTCAGCAGATAGCCGCCGGTCGGCGCTTCCCAGTCCAGCATCTCGCCGGCACAGAACGTGCCGGGCCGCCCCCGCAACATCAACTGTGCATCCAGCGCTTCCAGGCGTACGCCACCTGCCGTGCTGATCACTTCATCGATGGGGCGCGGTTGCTGCAGAGCCAGGGGCAGACGCTTGAGCGCATGCGCGATCTGGTCCAGCGGCAATTGCCCGGCCTCGCGGCCCAGCACTTCGAACAGCAGGGCCGACTTCACGCCGCTCAACCCGAGCTGGCGGCGCAGGACCTCGCCGAAGCTGCGGCCCTGTCGCGGCTTCTGCAGCTTCTCCAGCACCTGTGCTTCGGTCTGGCCCGGCAACAGGTCCAACTGCAGGGTCACTTGGCCGTCGCGGGCCAGGCTGTCGCGCAGGTCCGCCGACAGCGCATAGATCAGACTGCCCTCGATACCGGTCGCGGTGATCACGCACTCGCCCTGCAGCGAGCGCGGCTGACCCTGCAGATCGGTCCAGTGCGCCACCACCGGCTTGAGCGGGGCACCGGCCTGGCGCTCGCTGAAATAGGGCGTCCAGCCGATGTCGAAGCCGCAGTTGGCCGGCTGCAGCGGGGTGATGTCGATACCGGTGGCGGTCATCGGCGCGACCCATGCGCCATCCGAGCCCAGCTCCGGCCAACTGCCACCGCCAAGCGCGAACACCACCGCATCGGCCGTGATCGTTGCCGTGCCCTCGGGCGTATCGAAGCGCAGCGCGCCTGCGTCATCCCAGCCGGTCCAGCGGTGCTGAACGTGAAAACGTACCCCCTGTTCCTTCAGCCGGCGCACCCAGCCGCGCAGCAGTGGGGCGGCCTTGCGGTCGACCGGGAACACACGTCCCGAACTGCCCACATAGGTTTCCACGCCGAACGCCAGCGCCCAGGCACGCAGCGCCTCACCATCGAAATCGGCCAGCCAGCCGCCCACTGCGTCCGCGCGCTCGCGGTAGCGCGAGACGAACACGTCGCGCGCATCGGAGTGGGTCAGGTTGAGGCCGCCTTTGCCAGCGATCAGGAACTTGCGGCCGGGCGAACCCTTGGCCTCGTACAGATCGACGGCGTGGCCGGCAGCGCGCACGGTCTCCGCCGCCATCAGGCCGGCGGGGCCGCCGCCGATGATCGCGACCCGGCGTGGTGGGGTGTTCAGGGCAATGCTCATGCAGGCAGGATCAACGCGGCTTGACGTCGAGCAGTTCGACATCGAACACCAGCGAGGAATTCGGTGCGATCGGCCCTGCGCCACGCGCGCCATAGCCGTACTCGGCCGGGATCATCAGGGTGCGCTTGCCGCCCACCTTCATCCCGGCAAAGCCTTCGTCCCATCCCTTGATGACCTGACCCTGGCCGAGGTTGAAGGTGAAGGGCTCGCCGCGGTCGACCGAGCTGTCGAACTTGTCGCCATGCTTGTCGGCGGTGCGCTCGTCATAGATCCACCCGGTGTAGTGCACGGTGACCTTGCTGCCAGGCGTGGCCTCGGCGCCGTTGCCTGGCTGGGTATCGATCTTCTCGAACTGCGCGATGCTGCCACCGGGCGGCGGGCCGGGCGGGGTGCAGGCGGCCAACAGCGACAACATCAGGGGGGCGAGCAGGTAACGGGGCAGACGGCGCATGGGCGGGCTCCGGATCCAAAAAACGGGGGACGCAAGGGTAGCGCATCGCCGGGCGCTATCATGGGCGCATGTCGAAACTGCTGCTCAACCTGCGCAATGTCGCGGACGATGAAATCCAGGATGTCACCGCCCTGCTGGACAAGGCGGGCATCGCCCATTACCGCACCGAGCCCAGCCCTTGGGGGATCTCCTTTGGCGGGATATGGGTCCGCGACAACGAGGATCACCCTCGGGCCAAGGCGCTGATGGCGGACTACCAGCAGGTGCGCGGCGAACGTGTCCGCGGTGAGCGTGAGGCCGCGCTGCGCGACGGCACCGCCGAGACCTTCGGCAGCCTGATCCGGCGTCGCCCGGTGTTCGTGGTCGCGGTGCTGATCGGCATGGCGGTGGCCGCCGCGCTGGTGCTGCTGCCGTTCGTGCTGCTGCGCGGCTGATTCCAGGGCCGCTCAGGCGTAGCGCCTGCCCAGCGGCTAAAATGGCGGGATGATCGCCAATACCGCCGCCTACCACTTCACCCCCGTCGCCGACCCGGACGCGCTGTGCGCGACCCTGTTGGAGCGGGCGACCACCGCGCAGCTCCGCGGAACCATCCTGGTGGCGGGTGAGGGCATCAACCTGTTCCTGGCCGGTGCAGCGCCGGCGATCGACGGCTTCTACGCCGCCCTGCGCGCGGATGCGCGGTTTGCCGGGCTGCGCGTGAAGACCAGCTACAGCCAGATGCAGCCGTTCGCCCGGCTCAAGGCCAAGGTCAAGCCGGAGATCATCAGTTTCCGCATCGACGACGGTCAGCCGCTGGCGTACCCGCGCGCGCCCTCGATCGATCCGGCCACGGTGCAGCGCTGGCTGCGCCAGGGGCACGATGACGCCGGCAAGCCGGTGGTGATGCTGGACACCCGCAACACCCAGGAGATCGAGTACGGCACCTTCCAGGACGCGCTGGTGCTGCCGATCACCAAGTTCACCGATCTGCCCGAGGCCCTGGCCCTGCACCGCGAGGCGCTCAAGGACAGCACCGTGGTCAGCTTCTGCACCGGCGGCATCCGCTGCGAGAAGGCGGCGCTGTGGATGCGCAACGACGGCATGGACAACGTCCTGCAGCTGGACGGCGGCATTCTGGGCTATTTCGAGGCCGTGGGCGGTGAGGGCTATGACGGCCGCTGCTTCGTCTTCGACGAGCGCGTGGCGCTGGATCCGGCCCTGCAGCCGCTGGTCGACCAGGACGCCGGCGCCGCCTGAGCCGTCTTCACGGCGTTGATTGTCCTGAATCGTCGCGAGACGGAAATCAGCGTCTTGCCACCTGCGCCTTGTGGGCGGTGGCAAACCGGCCGGACAGCCCCATCTCAGTGGGATATCTCCTGGTTGGAACGAGCATTCATGATGCAGCTGTCGATTCTTGATCTGGCGCCGGTCTGCGAAGGCAGCGACACCACGCAGGCCTTCGCCAACATGCTGGACCTGGCCCAGCACGCCGAAGGCTGGGGCTTCCACCGCTATTGGCTGGCCGAGCACCACAACATGCCCGGCATCGCCAGCGCCGCCACTGCGGTACTGATCGGCCACGTGGCCGGGGGCACGAAGCGTATCCGCGTTGGTGCCGGCGGCATCATGCTGCCCAATCACTCGCCGCTGCAGGTCGCCGAGCAGTTCGGCACGCTGGCCTCGCTGTACCCGGACCGCATCGATCTCGGCCTGGGCCGTGCGCCCGGTACCGATCAGCCCACCGCCCGCGCACTGCGTCGTTACTTCGACAGCGCTGACCAGTTCCCGCAGGACGTGCGCGAGCTGCTGCATTACTTCGAGCCTGCCCAGAAGGGCCAGGCCGTTCGCGCCGTGCCCGGTGCGGGCATCCCGGTGCCGGTGTGGCTGCTCGGCTCCAGTCTGTTCAGTGCGCGGCTGTCGGCGGCGATGGGCCTGCCGTTCGCCTTCGCCTCGCACTTTGCGCCGGACGCGATGGATGAAGCGCTGTCGGTCTACCGTCGCGAATTCCGCGCCTCGCAGTATCTGCAGGCGCCGTATGCGGTGTTGGGGCTGAACGTGGTCGCCAGCGATTCCGAAGCCGAGGCCAAGCGTCTGTTCACCACCCAGCAGCAGAGCTTCGTCAATCTGCGTCGTGGCCTGCCGGGTCTGATTCCGCCGCCGATCGACGACATCGAAGCGTTCTGGCAGCCGCACGAAAAGGCCGGCGTCCAGAGCGCGCTGGCCTGTGCAGTGGTCGGTGACGTGCAGCAGGTGCAGGAAGGCCTCGCCGCGTTCGTGTCACGACACAAGCCGGATGAAGTGCTGGTCACGGCCAACATCTACGACCACGCCGCGCGCAAGCGCTCGTTCGGGCTGGCGATGCAGGCATGGCGCGCGCTGCAGGTGTGACATCGGCGCGGCGTGCGAAGAAGGCGTGACCGCGCGGTTCACGTCGCCGTAGCCGCCGATCGGCTGTGATGGGGGCTCCCCTTACAGGAGCCACCTCATGGCCGAACATGATCGCCAGCAGCACATCAAACAACTGGCCGAACTGATCCGCGATGTGGACATCGCGATGTTCACCACGGTCGGTGCGGACGGGCGCTTGTTCAGCCGTCCGCTGGGCACCCAGGAAGTCGAATTCGATGGCGACCTGTGGTTCGCCACCGGGGCCGACAGCCCGAAGATCGCGGAGATCACCGCCAACCCGCGCGTCAATGTTGCCTACGCCTCGCCATCGGGCAACACCTACGTCTCCGTCTCGGGCACCGCGCGCGTGGTCCATGACCGGGCCAAGATCGACGAACTCTGGTCGCCGGCGATGAAGGTCTTCTTCCCCGGCGGCAAGGACGACCCGAACCTGCGCCTGATCCACGTCAGCGCCGAATCGGCCGAGTACTGGGATGGCCCCGGCGGCCTGCTGGGCAAGGCGTTGTACTTCGTCCTGTCGGCAGTGACCGATGATCCGGGCGCGATGTCCGACACCGGCACGGTGGATCTCAAGCCCGGCGCGTAACCGGGTTCACAGGGCCGGCCTTGCGCCGGCCATGGTTGTGCTGAAGCCGGCCGCGGGGTCGGCTTTTTTCATGGCGCGTGGCGTGCCGGGGTGTGTCGGCGTCAGCCGAACCAGCGCTGGAACAAGTCCACCGTATAGCCCACCAGCTGCCCCGAGCTGAAGCCGAAGAACAGCACGGCAGCCACCGCGCCGATCCAGTTGAGCAGCATCAGCACGCCATCGCGCTCCAGCAGTGCCAGGGCGAACAACAGCAGCTGGAAGCCGAACAGGTAATTGGTGAGCGGGATCGGCAACGACAGCAGCAGGCCGATCAGGATCAGCAGCAGGCCGCTGAAGGCGTGCACCGGCAGCGGCACCAGCAGTCCGGGCAGCCGCGGCTTGAGCAGGCGGTCCAGGCGGCGCAGCGGGCCGTTGATCCGCTCCAGGAAGCGATGCATTGTCCCGCGCTTGGGCCCGCGGTTGCGGATGAAGCCAGGCAGCCAGGGCCGGCGCATGCCGCACAGCATCTGCGCGCCGATCAGCACCACCAGCGGCCCACTGACCGCGCCGCCGATCCCCGGAATCGGAATGAAGGCCGGCAGGATCGCCACGAACAGGAACACACCGAACGCGCTCTGCTGCAGATCCTGCAGGATCTGGCCGAGCAGCAGCCGTTCCTCCGGATCCCCGTGGTCGAACATCGCCAGCAGGGTACGGATACCCTCGTTGCGGTACTGCGGCCGCGTCGGGTCCGGCGGCGTCGGCTCAGCCGGTGATGTCATCGGTTTCGTCTTCGCTCAGGGTGCGCAGCAGCAGCTTGTCGACACGGGCACCGTCGAGATCGACGATCTCGATGCGCCAGCCGGCCCAATCGAAGTACTCGCCCGCATGCGGGATGCGGCCGAAATAGTGAATGCACATGCCGGCCAGCGTGTAGTAGTCGCCATCATCGGCATCGGGCAGTTCGGCGTTGCCCATCAGTTCGCGCAGGTCTTCGATCGAGAGCGAGCCATCGACCAGGAACGAACCGTCCTCACGGGTGACGACCAGCGCGTCCTCGTCCACGTTCTCCACCGACTGCAGGCGGCCGACCACCGCGCCCATCAGGTCGCTGATGGTGACCAGGCCCTGGATCTCGCCGTATTCGTCCACCACCAGGGCCATCGACTGCTGTTCCTCGCGGAAGATCTCCAGCAGCTTCATCGCGTGGGTGGACTCGGAAACGTACAGCGGCTCGCGCAGGTTCTGGAACAGCGAGTGGTCATCGCGCACCAGGCGGGTCACCAGGCTTTTGACCTCCAGCACGCCGACGATGTCCTGGTCGTTGTCGCGGAACACCGGGTAACGCGAGAACTCGTTCTCGCGCATGGTAGCCAGGTTCTTTTCCGGGTCGGCCGCGGTATCCAGCCACGCAATCCGGTTGCGCGGGGTCATCAGGCTGTCGGCAGTACGGTCGCCCAGGCGCATGACGCGGTTCATCATGTCGCGCTCATGGGCATCGATCACGCCGGCCTCGTGGCTCTCGGCCACCAGCATGCGGATCTCTTCTTCGGTCACCGAGGCCGCCTCGTCCTTGCCCAGGCCCAGCACGCGCAACACCAGCCGGGTGCTGTGCGAGAGCAGCCACACCGCCGGGAAGGCGATCCGGGAGAGCCAGCCCATCGGCCATGCAACCAGCCCGGCGATGTCCTCCGAGCGGGTGATGGCCAACCGTTTGGGGACCAGTTCGCCGAAGATCAGCGTCAGGAAGGTGATCAGGGCGACTGCCAGCGCCTTGCCGACCTCGCTGGAGTAAGCAAATGCCGGCACGATGCCGTGCAGCCACTCGGCGATGGCCAGGCCGATCGCCTCACCGCCGAACACACCGGTCAGGATGCCGATCAGGGTGATGCCGATCTGGACCGTGGACAGGAAGCTCTCTGGCTTCTCGGACAGGGCCAGCGCGCGCTCGGCGCGCTTGCTGGAGCCCGCCATCTGCTTGAGGCGGCTCTTGCGCGAGGTCATGACCGACATCTCGGACATGGCGAAGAAGCCGTTGAGCAGGATCAGGGCCAGGACAATAATCAGTTCAAACACGGGCGTCGTCCCCGGTTGGTGGCAGGGAGGGCGTGTTCAAGCGATGTCGGCTACCGGAGGGCGCGTAAGCGCGGCGGTGCGGCGGGGGGTAAGGGTCGTCGTCCATAGAGTGCACCCGAAGGTGCCCGCGCATCTTAACAAAAGGCCGGGGCAGGGGTGCAAACAGAGTCGTTCAGACGGGGCGGTCCCCGTGTGAAGAAGGGGGGGAGTACCCGGAACAGACATCAAACCGTCATAATTCCGCCCGGTGCCGTCCTTCCTCGACGGCGAATAGGTTTCTCAATGTTCTCTCTGCAGACCATTTTTGGCTCCGGCAAACAGTTCTACACCCTGCTGGACGAGGCTGCCCAGGCCGCCCAGGACAGTTCCAAGGCGCTGCACTCCATGCTGCGCGAGGCGGACCGCCAGCCGGCGCTGGACGCCTTCAAGCTGGCCCGCCTGCGCGAGCGCGCGGCCTCGGACAAGATCAGCCAGGCGCTGGTCGACAGCTTCATGACCCCGATCGAGCGCGAAGACATCGAAGCGCTGGGCTCGGCGCTGTACAAGATTCCCAAGCAGATCGAGAAGTTCGCCGATCGCTATTCGCTGGCCACCCAGCATCTGGAACACATCGATTTCGCGCCGCGCGCGGCGATGCTGGAACAGGCGGCCAGCGTGGTGGTGGAGATGGTCAACGACCTGCGCCACATGAACCTGGACCGGATGACCGCGCTCAACGAGAAGCTGCGTTCGCTGGAAAACGAAGCCGACCGGCTGATGCTCGAGCTGTACCGCGACATCTACTCCGGCCGCCTGGACAGCCTGCAGATGTTCCTGCTCAAGGAATTCTTCGAGATCCTGGAAAAGGCCATCGATCGTTGCCGCGAGGCCGGCGTGGTGGCCTACCAGATCGTCTTGAAGAACAGCTGACGGACGCCACAGCATGCTGACCCTTGTCCTGGTGGTGATCCTGGCCGCGCTCGTCTTCGAGTTCATCAACGGCTTCCACGACACCGCCAACTCCATCGCCACCGTGGTGGCGACCAAAGTGCTCTCGCCCGGCTGGGCGGTGATGCTCGCCGCGTTCATGAACTTGATCGGCGCGCTGACCGGCACCGCCGTCGCGCTGACCATCGCCTCGGGCCTGCTCAACACCAACGTGGTCGATGTGACCCCGCAGGTGATCCTGTGCGCGCTGCTGGGCGGCATCATCTGGAACCTGATCACGTGGTGGAAGGGACTGCCGTCCTCGTCCTCGCACGCCCTGATCGGCGGCCTGTGCGGCGCCGGCCTGGCCGCGGCCCACAACAACTGGGACGCGCTGATCTGGTCCGAGCGCATCGGCACCTGGGCCCAGAACAAGGGCCTGCTGTGGAAGGTGTTCCTGCCGATGATCACCTCGCCGATCGCCGGCTTCCTGCTCGGCATCGCGGTGATGCTGCTGCTGTGGGGCATGATCGCGGGCATGGCCAAGATCGGTGGCTTCCTGGGCCGTCTGGCGCGCCCGCGCATCGTCAATGCGTTCTTCGGCAAGGCGCAGATCGTATCGGCGGCCTACATGGGCTTTGCCCACGGCCACAACGATGCGCAGAAGACCATGGGCATCATCGCCATGACCCTGATCGGTGCCGAGGCGACCGGTGCGCTGAACGACCTGCCGTCCTGGCTGGCCTTCATGCACCCGGATGCAAGCGCCGGTGATGGCATCGCGATGTGGATCGTGCTGACCTGCGCCGTGGTGATGGCCGCCGGCACCGCGTCGGGTGGCTGGAAGATCATCAAGACGCTGGGCCACAAGATGGTCAAGCTGCACCCGATCCATGGCTTCGCCGCGGAAACCAGCTCGGCCACGATCCTGACCGTGGCGGCGCACTTCGGCATGCCGGTCTCGACCACGCACAGCATCTCCACCGCGATCATGGGCGTGGGCTTCGCCAAGAACCCGCGTTCGCTGCGCTTCGGCGTGATCGAGCGGATCGTGTGGGCGTGGATCCTGACCATCCCGGCTGCCGGCGGCTGTGCGTACCTGATCCTGCGTCTATTCGAAATGTTCGGCTGGGCCTGATCGGTCCGCAGGGTTGAACATCGAAAAGCCCGCCGGAAGGCGGGCTTTTTCGTGGGAGTGAGCGTGCCTGACAGGGCGGGAGAGGCTGGTACACCCAGGATGGCGTCGCGCCGGTCCTAGCGCGGCGCTGGGTCGGCCCGATCCTGCCACTCGCGTACCAGCAGGCCGTAGAGGGCTGAATCGGAGACCTCGCCAGCGACCCGCCAGCGTTCCCGCAGCAGCCCCTCGCGCTGGAAGCCGAGCCGCTCCAGCACCTTTGCGGAGGGCACATTGCGTGGATCGATCTCCGCTTCCAGCCGACGCATGCGCAGTTCATCGAACAGGTACGTCACGAACCGTGACAACGCCTCGTGCATGTAGCCCTTGCCCTGCGCGTGTGCAGCGAGGTGATACCCGATTTCCGCGCGCCTGGACGTCTCGTCGATGGCAAATACCACCACGATGCCCAGCAGCGGCCCGTCCGCCTGCTCACGGATCGCCAGCTTGAGCTGCGTGCCCGCGTCCAGGGCGGCGAGATCGTCGAGGATCTGCACGTAAGCCTGCTTGAGGTCGGTCCAGGGCGCGTGGTTCCAGTAGCGCATGCCTGCCGGGTCGGACTGGATCGCGAACAATGCCTGGGCGTCTGCCGCGCGGATCGGGCTTAGTACCAGGCGCGCGCTGTCCAGTTGCAGGGTCGGGTCGAACGGCATGTGGGTTCCTGTGATCGAGCTCAGGCCACGGTAGCGGCTCGCGCGCCGTGTCGCACGCCTTGCGTGCCATCACGCACCACGCAGCCCAAGAAAAAACCCGCCGGAAGGCGGGTTTTTCAATGTCACAACAGACCGGAATGTCACGACCGGCCGATCAGACCTCCAGCGAAGCCAGATCGCCCTTCTTCTCCAGCCAGCCCTTGCGGTCGCTGGCACGCTTCTTGGCCAGCAGCATGTCCATCAGCGAATGGGTCTGCTCGCCGTCATCGATGGTCAGCTGCACCAGGCGGCGGGTATCGGGATGGATGGTGGACTCGCGCAGCTGCTGCGGGTTCATTTCACCCAGGCCCTTGAAGCGGGTCACGCTGATCTGGCCCTTGATCTTCTCGCGCTCGATCTTGTCCAGCATCGTGCGCTTCTCTTCCTCGTCCAGGGCGTAGAACACCTGCTTGCCCACGTCGACACGGAACAGCGGCGGCATCGCCACGAACACGTGGCCGGCATCGACCAGCGCCGGGAAGTGCTTGAGGAACAGCGCGGTCAGCAGGGTCGCGATGTGCAGGCCGTCCGAGTCGGCGTCGGCCAGGATGACCACCTTGCCGTAGCGCAGGCCGGCGATGTCTTCCTTGCCCGGGTCGCAACCGATCGCGATGGCGAGGTTGTGCACTTCTTCGGAGGCCAGCACGCTGCCCGAGGACACTTCCCAGGTGTTGAGGATCTTGCCGCGCAGCGGCAGGATCGCCTGGAAGTCCTTGTCGCGCGCCTGCTTGGCACTGCCGCCGGCGGAGTCGCCTTCGACCAGGAACAGCTCGGTGCGCGACAGGTCCTGGCTGATGCAGTCGGCCAGCTTGCCGGGCAGGGCGGGGCCCTGGGTGACCTTCTTGCGGGTCACCAGCTTCTCGGTCTTCAAACGCGCACTGGCGCGCTCGATCGCCAGCTGCGCGATCTGCTCGCCCAATGCGACGTTCTGGTTGAGCAGCAGGCTGAAGGCATCGTGCGCGGCGCCTTCGACAAACCCGGCCGCCTGGCGCGAGGACAGGCGTTCCTTGGTCTGGCCGCTGAACTGCGGGTCGGTCATCTTCAGCGACAGCACGAACGACACGCGGTCCCAGACATCTTCCGGGGCCAGCTTGACGCCACGCGGCAGCAGGTTGCGGAAGTCGCAGAACTCGCGCAGCGCCTCGGTCAGGCCGGTACGCAGGCCGTTGGCGTGGGTGCCGTGCTGCGCGGTCGGGATCAGGTTGACGTAGCTTTCCTGGACCAGCTCGCCCTCGGGGATCCAGGCCAGGGCCCAGTCCACGATCTCGTTTTCTTTTTTCAGGTGACCCACGAACAGGTCGGCCGGCAGCATCTCGCGCTCGCCGAGCTCGGCCTTGAGGTAATCGCTCAGGCCATCTTCGTAGTACCAGGTGTCCTGCTCGCCGGTGGCTTCATCGAGAAGCTTGACGGTCAGGCCCGGGCACAGCACGGCCTTGGCGCGCAGCAGGTGGCGCAGCCCCCGCAGGTTGTACTTGGGCGTGTCGAAGTACTTCGGGTCGGCCCAGAAGCGCACGCGGGTACCGGTGTTCTTCTTGCCGACGCTGCCGACCACTTCCAGCGGGGTGGCGCGGTCGCCATTGCGGAAGGTGATGCGGTGTTCGCTGCCGTCGCGCTTGATATGCACTTCGACCAGGGTGGACAACGCGTTGACCACGCTGACGCCAACGCCATGCAGGCCGCCGGAGAAGGTGTAGTTCTTGTTGTTGAACTTGCCGCCCGCGTGCAGGCGGGTCAGGATCAGTTCGACGCCGGGGATCTTCTCCTCGGGGTGGATGTCCACGGGCATGCCACGGCCGTCATCGCTGACTTCGCAGCTGCCGTCCTTGAACAGCGTGACTTCGACCGTGTGGGCGTGTCCGGCCAAGGCTTCGTCGACGGCATTGTCGATGACTTCCTGCGCCAGATGGTTCGGGCGCGCGGTGTCGGTGTACATGCCAGGGCGGCGCTTGACCGGGTCCAGGCCGGACAGGACTTCAATATCGGCGGCGTTATAGCGGGCGTTCATCTGTCTTCATAAAGCGCAATGCGACGGCGAAGTTTGCGGTCTGGACGGCTTTTTTGCACGCCACACGTTCAGGGGGCGGCCGACCGGGGCGCGATAGACTGTCTGCGATGGGAAACCGGACCCTCCGGCGCCCCATTCCATGCCATACCGCGAGGAGCACCCCATGAAGAAGTTGCTGACCATCGTTGCCATCGCCGCCGCCGTGGTGGCCGTGCCCATGGCACTGGCCCAGAACGCCGGACAGGGCCAGCCCACGCCGCAGCAGGGCGAACAGGCCGACAAGGCGCAGGCTGAGGCGGATGCCAAGGCCAAGCGCCGCGCCGCCGCCACGGCCGAAATGAAGGCCAAGGGCGAGCAGGCCCCGCAGAAGGAAGAGGAAGAAGAAGCGCGGAAGAAGCGCTGATTCCTGTTGCCTGACTACCGACGCCCCGGCCTGGCCGGGGCGTTTTTTATGTGAAGGCCGTCATCCGCCCCTTGGGCTGGAGGCCGTCAATCTGTAAACTATGGCTTTCCGGGAGTAGTGCGTGTCATCCATCAGCGAATGGACTGGCCTGATCGTGCGCGATCGCCAGCAGGGTAGGCAGGAGGTGACGGTCCAGACAGCGGCCGGCACGGCTGACCCGACGTCGCTGACCCACTCCCGCACCGTATCCCCCCTGATCCAGCCCTTGGCGCGTGAAGACGCCGCGGCCAGCCGGATCGTCCCGATTTCCCCCTTTACGTCGTCCGTCGCCCCGCGCGCCGGCGCCGTTTCCCCCTTCCTGACAGGACACCCCCAGCCATGACTCCCTTGATCTTCGTAACCGGCGGCGTAGTGTCCTCGCTCGGCAAAGGCATTGCCGCCGCGTCGCTTGCCGCCATCCTTGAGGCCCGCGGCCTGCGGGTGACGATGATGAAGCTCGATCCGTACATCAACGTCGACCCGGGCACCATGAGCCCGTTCCAGCACGGTGAAGTCTACGTCACCGATGACGGCGCCGAGACCGACCTGGACCTGGGCCATTACGAGCGCTTCGTGCGCACCCGCCTGAGCCGCAAGAACTCGGTCACCACCGGCCGCATCTACGAGAACGTGATCCGCAAGGAGCGTCGCGGCGACTACCTCGGCGCCACCGTGCAGGTCATCCCGCACATCACCGATGAAATCCGCCGCTGTATGGACGAGGCCACCGAAGGCTTCGACGTGGCGCTGGTGGAGATCGGCGGCACCGTGGGCGACATCGAATCGCTGCCGTTCCTGGAGGCGATCCGCCAGGTGCGCACCGAGCGCGGCCCGGAGAAGGCGCTGTTCATGCATCTGACCCTGGTGCCGTACATCGCCGCCGCCGGTGAGCTGAAGACCAAGCCCACCCAGCACTCGGTCAAGGAACTGCGCTCGATCGGCATCCAGCCGGACGTGCTGCTGTGCCGTTCCGAGCAGGTCGTGCCGGATTCGGAGCGCCGCAAGATCGCCCAGTTCACCAACGTCTCCGAACGCGCCGTGATCAGCGTGCCGGACGTGGACGTGCTGTACCGCATCCCGATGGGCCTGCACGCGCAGGGGCTGGATGACATCGTCATCAACCAGCTCAAGCTCGGCGACAAGGCCGGCCCGGCCGACCTGCACGAGTGGGAAGCGGCGGTGGATGCCACCCTGCACCCGCTGGACGAGGTCACCATCGCGGTGGTCGGCAAGTACGTCGATCACCAGGATGCGTACAAGTCGGTCGGCGAGGCCCTCAAGCACGGCGGCCTGCGCCAGCGCACCAAGGTCAACCTGAAGTGGCTGGAAGCACAGGAGCTGGAAGACAGCGACCTGGCCGCGCTCAAGGATGTCGACGGCATCCTGGTGCCGGGCGGCTTCGGCGACCGTGGCTTCGAAGGCAAGGTGCTGAGCTCGCAGTTCGCCCGCGAGCAGAACGTGCCGTACTTCGGCATCTGCTACGGCATGCAGGCCGCGGTGGTCGATTTCGCCCGCCACGTGGCCGGTCTGGACGGTGCCAACAGCACCGAGAACGACCGCCAGTCGCCGAACCCGGTGATCGGCCTGATCACCGAATGGCGTACCGCCACCGGCGATGTCGAGAAGCGTGACGACAAGAGCGATCTGGGCGGCACCATGCGTTTGGGCCTGCAGGAGCAGCGCCTGAAGCCGGGCACCCTGGCCCGCGAGCTGTACGGCAAGGACGTGGTGTCCGAGCGTCACCGCCACCGTTACGAGTTCAACAACCGTTACCGCACCCAGCTGGAAGATGCGGGCCTGGTGATCGCCGGCAAGTCGATGGATGACACCCTGGTGGAAGTCATCGAGCTGCCGCGCGACCAGCACCCATGGTTCCTGGCCTGCCAGGCGCACCCGGAGTTCCTGTCCACGCCGCGCGAGGGCCACCCGCTGTTCATCGGCTTCATCCGTGCCGCGCGCGAGCGCAAGGCCGGTGGCAAGCTGGCCCAGGACGCAGCTGCCTGATCGCGGCCTCCCACTTGCAGTGGGGGCCGCATGCCCCCATTGCAGAGCGCTAATCACCCACGGCGGCTGGCCTGGCCAGCGTTTGCCGGACAACAAGGAAATGCCATGAAACTGTGTGGATTCGACGTCGGGCTGGACCAGCCCCTGTTCCTGATCGCCGGCCCGTGTGTGATCGAGTCGATGCAGCTGCAGCTGGACGTGGCGGGCAAGTTGAAGGAAATCACCGATCGCCTCGGCATCAACTTCATCTTCAAGTCGAGCTTCGACAAGGCCAACCGCACCTCGGGCACCGCCTTCCGCGGCCCGGGCATGGAAGAAGGCCTGAAGGTCCTGGCCGAAGTGAAGAAGCAGATCGGCGTGCCGGTGCTGACCGACGTGCACGAATACACCCCGATGGACGAAGTGGCCTCGGTGGTGGACGTGCTGCAGACGCCGGCCTTCCTGGTGCGCCAGACCGATTTCATCACCAAGGTGTGTGCCACCGGCAAGCCGGTCAACATCAAGAAGGGCCAGTTCCTGTCCCCGTGGGACATGAAGCCTGTCGTGGAGAAGGCCAAGGCCACCGGCAACCAGGACATCATGGTCTGCGAGCGCGGTGCCAGCTTCGGCTACAACAACCTGGTCAGTGACATGCGTTCGCTGTCGGTGATGCGCGATACCGGTTGCCCGGTCGTGTTCGATGCCACCCATTCGGTACAGCTGCCGGGCGGGCAGGGCAACAGCTCCGGTGGTCAGCGCGAGTTCGTGCCGGTGCTGGCGCGTGCGGCGGTCGCTGTGGGGGTGTCGGGCCTGTTCGCCGAGACCCACCCGGATCCGTCCAAGGCGCTGTCCGATGGCCCCAACGCGTGGCCGCTGGACCGCATGGAAGAACTGCTCGAAACCCTGATGGAACTCGACGCGGTCACCAAGAAGCACGGGTTCTCGCGCTTCGCATGACGGCCCATGTTCCGGCGTCACCCGCGGTTGTCCGCGGCTGGCGCGGCTGGGCCTGGGGCTGGATCGCGCTGGGTGCGGCGATCGCGGTCTGGTGCGGCGTGTTCCTGCAGGTGGTGCTGATGTTCGCCAGCGTCGGCTCGCCCGGCGATGGTGACAACGCCTTGCGCTCGGTGATGCCGATGCTGCTGGTGACGTTGTCGCTCACCGGCACCGCCGCGCTGGCCTGCGTGATCGCCAGCGTGCTGGCATTCCGGCTGCGCCGGCGACCCGCCGGTGGTGGCGTCGCGCTCGCGTTGCTGGCGCTGTTGCTGGTGGTGCTGTTGATCCCGTCGCTGGTCTCGCGCCAGGCCATCGTGGCCGACGTACTGCCGGCCGCCACGCCGATTTGGCAAGTGACGGGTGTGCAGGGATAATCACGCGGCATGTTTTTTTCGGCGCTGCATTGGCGGCGCCTCCCCTCTCTGACTGGTAACCGGCCCGCTATGACCACGATCCGCAGCATCCACGCCCGTGAAATCCTCGACAGCCGTGGCAACCCCACGCTGGAAGCCGAAGTCATCCTCGAGGACGGCTCGTTCGGTCGTGCCGCCGTGCCCTCGGGCGCCTCGACCGGCACCAAGGAAGCCGTGGAACTGCGTGACGGCGACAAGACCCGTTACCTGGGCAAGGGCGTGCGCAACGCCGTGTCCAACGTCAACACCACGATTGCCACCGCGCTGAAGGGCTTCGATGCCGCCGACCAGGAAGGCCTTGACCGCCGCCTGATCGATCTGGACGGCACCGAGAACAAGGGCCGCCTGGGCGCGAACGCGCTGCTGGGGGTTTCGCTGGCCAACGCCCATGCCGTGGCCGCCTCCAAGAAGCAGGCACTGTGGCAGCACCTGGCCAACGGCCGCGACGTGACCCTGCCGGTGCCGATGATGAACATCATCAACGGCGGCGCGCATGCCGACAACAACGTGGATTTCCAGGAGTTCATGGTGCTGCCAGTCGGCTTCACCTCGTTCTCCGAGTCGCTGCGTGCCGGTACTGAAATCTTCCATTCGCTCAAGTCGGTGCTCAAGGGGCACGGCCTGAGCACGGCGGTGGGCGACGAAGGCGGCTTCGCGCCGGACTTCCGCAGCAACGTCGAAGCACTGGACACCATCCTGGAAGCCATCGGCAAGGCCGGCTACACCGCCGGTGAAGACGTGCTGCTGGGCCTGGACGTGGCCTCCAGCGAGTTCTACGAGAACGGCAAATACAACCTGGTGGGTGAGAACAAGCGCCTGACCTCCGAGCAGTTCGTCGACTTCCTGGCCGACTGGGCTGCGCAGTACCCGATCGTGACCATCGAAGACGGCCTGGCCGAGAACGACTGGGCCGGCTGGAAGCTGCTGACCGACCGCATCGGCAACAAGGTACAGCTGGTGGGCGACGATCTGTTCGTCACCAACCCGAAGATCTTCAAGGAAGGCATCGAGACCGGCACCGCCAACGCGATCCTGATCAAGGTCAACCAGATCGGCACCCTGACCGAGACCCTGGAAGCGATCGCCATGGCGCACGCGGCCAACTACGCCTCGATCGTCTCGCATCGTTCGGGCGAAACCGAAGACACCACCATCGCCGACATCGCCGTGGCCACCACCGCCACCCAGATCAAGACCGGCTCGCTGTGCCGCAGCGATCGCGTGGCCAAGTACAACCAGCTGCTGCGTATCGAGGAAGCCCTCGGTGCCGGCGCGCGTTACGCCGGTCGTGACGCGTTCGTGTCGCTGAAGCGCTGATCCCATGCGCAACTGGCGCTGGCTGCTGCTGGTGCTCGCGCTGCTGCTCGCATGGCTGCAGTACCGCTTCTGGTTTGGGCCGGGGAACTCGGGCGAAGTGATGATGCTCGAGGCCCAGGTCGAGAACCAGAAGCGGGACAACGCCGGCCTGCAGCAGCGCAATGATGCGCTCGCTGCCGAGGTCAAGGACCTCAAGGAAGGCGAGGCGGCCATCGAAGAACGCGCGCGCAGCGAGCTGGGCATGATCAAGCCCGGCGAGAAGTTCTACCGCGTGGTGGAAGATGCGCCGGTGCCGCCGCCGCGCGCGCCGACGGCCGTCACCGATCCGGATGCGCCGCACCAGGATGTGCCCTGATGGCGGGCATCTGGGCGGTGGTTCCTGCTGCCGGCCGTGGCACCCGCTTCGGCGGGCCCACGCCCAAGCAGTATCTGCTGGCCGGCGACCGCGTGTTGCTGGCCCATACCCTCGAGGCACTGCTCTCGCACCCGGTCGTGGCCGGGGTGATGGTGGTGGTCGCCGAGAACGATGCCGACTGGCCGGGCTGGCAGTCACTGGCGGACAAACCCATTCTGACCTGCATCGGCGGTGCGACCCGCGCCGGCTCGGTGCTGGCGGGCCTGCGTGCATTGCCCGATGACGTGCGCGCCGATGATTTCGTGCTGGTGCACGACGCCGCGCGTCCGAACCTGGCTGCGGCCGATCTCGGTCGCCTGCTGGAAGTCGGCCGCGCCGACCCGGTCGGCGCGATCCTGGCCGCGCCGGTGCGCGACACGCTCAAGCGTGCCGGCGATGACGGTGGTATCGATGCCACCGAGCCGCGTGAACGCCTGTGGCGTGCGCTGACCCCGCAGCTGTTCCGCCGCCACCAGTTGGCGCGCGCGCTGCAGGAGGCGGCCGACGCCGGCGTGGAGGTCACCGACGAGGCCATGGCCATGGAGCGCCAGGGGCTGCGCCCGCTGCTGGTGGAAGGCAGCGAAGACAACTTCAAGGTCACCACCCCGGCTGATCTGTCCCGTTTCGAATTCGTGTTGTCGCGTCGCGAACCCTGACGTCCGCACGCGCCGCACCCAACCGCAGGTTTTTCGCAATGACCACGCCACAGTTTCCTCCCTTCCGCATCGGACAGGGCTACGACGTCCATGCCTTCGGCGAGGGCGACCACGTCATGCTCGGCGGTATCCGCGTCGCGCACAGCTCCGGCGTGCTCGCGCACAGTGACGGCGATGTGATCCTGCATGCGCTGTGCGATGCGATGCTTGGTGCGCTGGCACTGGGCGACATCGGCGTGCACTTCCCGCCGACCGACATGCGCTGGAAGGGCGCCGACAGCGCCCACCTGCTGGATCATTGCAACGGGCTGCTGCGCGCGCGCGGCTGGCAGGTCGGCAACACCGACATCACGGTGATCTGCGAGCGACCCAAGGTCGGCCCGCATGCGCTGGCCATGCGTGAGCGCATCGCTGCCGTGCTCGGCATTGCGTTGGACTGCGTGAGCGTGAAGGCCACCACCTCGGAGAAGCTGGGCTTCACCGGCCGCAGTGAGGGCATCGCCGCCCAGGCCAGCGTGCTGCTGGTGGCCCTGTGATCCCGTTGCCGCTGGCGTTCGGTGCGCCGCTGCTCACCGCGAAAATCCGTACCACGCCCGAGGATTTCCAGGTCGACGAACTGCCGGCGTTCGAGCCGAGCGGCGAGGGCGAGCACCTGCTGTTGACGATCCGCAAGCGCGGCGCCAACACCGTGCATGTCGCCAAGGTGCTGGCCAAGTGGGCCGGGCTGCCGGACATGGCGGTCAGCTACGCCGGTATGAAGGATCGCCACGCGGTCACCACGCAGCGCTTCAGCGTGCACCTGCCCAAGCGCGTAGCGCCGGATCCGGCGCTGCTGGCCTCCGATGAGATCGAAGTGATCGAGTCGACCTGGCACAACCGCAAACTGCAGCGCGGCGCCCTCGCGGGCAACCGCTTCAAGCTGGTGCTGCGCGATGTGCAAGGCGATGCCGCGGCCATCGAAGAACGCCTGTCCCATATCGCCTCGCGTGGCCTGCCGAACTGGTTCGGCGAGCAGCGCTTTGGTCGCGACGGTGGCAACGTGCCGGCCGCGCTGGCGATGTTCGGCGGCCGCCGCATGCGCCCGGACCAGCGCTCGCTGCTGCTCTCGGCCGCACGCTCGGCGCTGTTCAACCAGGTCCTGGCGTCGCGCGTGGAGCAGGGCAACTGGGATACGCCGCTGGACGGCGAGGTCTGGATGCTCGATGGCAGCCGCAGCGTGTTCGGCCCGGAACCGTGGACGGATCTGCTGGCCGATCGCCTCGGCCGCTTCGACATTCATCCCAGCGGCCCGTTGTGGGGCGAAGGCGAACTGCGCAGCACCGGTGCCGCCGCCGAACTGGAACTGGGCGCGGTCGCGGACGAGCAATCGCTCGCGCTGCGTGCCGGCTTGGAAAGTGCCCGCTTGAAGCAGGAACGCCGCGCGCTGCGCCTGCGTCCGGCCATGCTGCAGCATCAGTGGTTGGCTGCGGATGTGCTGGAGCTCAGCTTCGCGTTGCCGCCGGGCTGCTATGCCACAGCGGTGCTGCACGAGCTGGGTCCGGTGGAAGACGCCAGCCAGGCCGCACCGGAGGCGTAGAGCCACGCCACGCGTGGCTGCCGCACGATCGGACCCCGTGGCTGCCGCACGATCGGCACCCCGGGCAGCCACCCATGGGGGCTTTACCGGTTCGCCAGCAGTACCAGCACCGCGCCCGTCCCGCCTTGCCCGGCGGGCGCGGAATGAAACGCCAGCACGTCATTGCGCAGCCGCAGCAGGCGATCCACCAGGTTCTTCAGCACCGGTGCGCCGCCATCGGACTGCAGCCCCTTGCCATGGATGATGCGCACGCAGCCGTAGTCGTGCGCATGCGCTTCGCCCAGGAACTGCCGGACCAGTGCCTCGGCCTGGGCCACGGTCGCACCATGCAGGTCCAGTTCGTCCTGCACGGAATACTGCCCGCGCTTGAGCCGCTGGAACATCCGTGGCGGCAGATTCTCGCGCCGGTAGCTCGCGGTATCACCGGCTTCCAGCGGCGCGCTGTCACGCAGCAGCCGGGCAAACTCCCCCCGCGCCTCCTGTTCATCCTGCTCGGCCATCCGCGCGCGGGGCTTCGGCCGCGGCGTGGCGGGCGGGGGCGTGACCACCTTGCGCAGCGGTTTCACCTCGCCGATGGCGGCACGGAACAGGGCGGCGGGATCTTCGTCTTCAGGATGTGACATGCGTACAGCCTAATGGGCGGGAGGGGCGATGCCTACCGTTATCGGGGTAGGACGATCTGTCCGCTTGCGGCACAATAGCGAACGCACTTGCGCGGTCGTCCCGCTCCGGAAGGGGCAGGGCAGCCGCCGCCAACAGTGGGAAGTGATGGAATCGAAGTCTTGAAAAATCAAGCGGTTAAATCGCAGATGCGGATCCTGGTCAGCAACGACGACGGTGTCGATGCACCAGGCATCAAGATGCTCGCCACGGGATTGCGTGACGCGGGGCATGAAGTGACGGTGGTCGCGCCGGATCGTGATCGCTCCGGTGCCAGCAATTCGCTGACCCTGGACCTGCCGATTCGCATGAAGCGTATCGATCACTACACCTGTTCCGTGGCCGGCACCCCGACCGACTGTGTGCATCTGGCGCTGACCGGCATGCTCGAGTACGAGCCGGACATGGTGGTGTCGGGCATCAACAACGCGGCCAATCTCGGCGACGACGTCATCTATTCCGGCACCGTCTCGGCGGCGATGGAAGGGCGTTTCCTCGGTCTGCCCGCGGTGGCGATGTCGCTGGTCACGCACAATCACGAGCCGCGCCATTTCGAGACCGCCGCGCGCGCCGCGGTCGAGATCGTGACCCGCCTCAAGGCCGATCCGCTGCCCGCTGACACCATCCTCAACGTCAACGTGCCGGACCTGCCGTGGAGCGAGGTCCGGGGGTTTGAAGTGACCCGCCTGGGCAATCGGCACCGTGCTGAAGGCTGCATCGCCCAGCGCGACCCGCGCGGCAACCAGGTGTTCTGGATCGGCCCGGCCGGGCGCGAGCAGGATTCCGGCCCCGGCACGGATTTCCATGCCGTGCGCAACGGATACATCTCCATCACCCCGATCCAGGTCGATCTCACGCGCTACCAGGCGCTGGAGAAGGTGGCCAGCTGGGTGGGTGGGCTGACCGCCGCACTGGATCGGCCGGCATGAGCCCGCGCCTGCGCCTGCAGCCCGAAGCCGTCGGCATCGGCATGACCTCGCAGCGCGTCCGCGATCGTCTGGTCGACCGCCTGCGCGACGCCGGCATCACCGACGAAGCCACCCTCAATGCGATCCGTGTGGTGCCGCGTCATCTGTTCATTGATGAAGCGCTGGCCTCGCGCGCCTATGAAGACACCGCGCTGCCGATCGGCCACGGCCAGACCATTTCGCAACCATGGGTGGTGGCACGCATGACCGAAGCGATCCTGCAGTCCGCGCCGAAGACGGTGCTGGAAGTGGGTACCGGCTCGGGCTATCAGGCCGCCGTACTGGGGGCGATCGGGCTGGAGGTCTACACGGTCGAGCGCATCGGCGATCTGCTGCGCCAGGCGCGCAAGCGCTTCCGTGCGTTGGGCATGAACATCCGCAGCAAACATGACGACGGCCGTGTCGGCTGGGCCGAGCATGGCCCGTACGATGCGATCGTGGTGACCGCGGCCGCACCGGCGCTGGTCGATGCGCTGGTCGAGCAGCTCGCCGTCGGTGGCCGCCTGGTTGCCCCGGTCGGTGGCCCCGGCGCGCAGTCGCTGATCCAGTTGACCCGTCGCGATGACGGCAGTGTTGAACAGCAGGTACTGGCACCGGTCACGTTCGTACCGCTGCTGTCTGGCATGCTGGACTGATTCCAAGGAGCGTTGCGTCATGAAGATTTTTGGTCCGCTGTACGAGCGGGCAATGAAGTGGGCCTCACACGAGCGCGCCCCGACCTATCTGACGGTGTTGAGCTTCATCGAGGCGATCATCTTCCCGGTGATGCCCGAGGTGATGCTCGCGCCGATGTGCGTGGCGCAGCCCAAACGCGGCTGGTGGTTCGCCACGCTCAGCCTGATCGGCTCGATGGCCGGCGCGCTGGTCGGTTACGCCCTGGGTCATTTCGCCTTCGAAGCGCTCAAGCCGGTGTTTGCCGCGCTGGGCATGCTCAGCAGCATCGAAGGTGGCATCGCCATCGTGCAGGCCAAGATGGCCGAGTCGCCGTGGGCAGTGTTCACTTTCCTGGTGCTGGGCGGCTTCATGCCGATCCCGATGAAGGTCTTCACATGGGCATCGGGTATCGTCGGCGTGCCGTTGCCGCAGTATTTCCTGAGCATGTTGATCGGCCGTGGCAAGCGCGTGTACGTGCTGGCGGCGGTCATTCGTATTGGCGGTCCGCGCGCGGAAGCTGCGCTGCGCCGTTGGATTGAACCGCTGGGCTGGATCGCGACCGCGCTGGTGGTCGTGCTGGTGGCCTGGCTTGTATGGAGAGCGAAGTTCGCATGAGTGCTGATCGTTTGAGCAAGGGAGTGCGCACCGGCGCGCTGCTGCTGGTGGTGTCGGCGCTGAGCGCCTGTGGCACCGCCACCGTGGTGCGGCCTTCGGGTTCGGGCGGCCGTGTGGCCCACACCACCCCGCAGACCTCGGTGGCCAAGCCCGGCCAGACCGCTGTCGTCCGCCGTGGCGACACGCTGTATGCACTCGCGCGCATCCACAACATCACCCCGCGCGATCTGGCCGCCTGGAACGGGCTGGCCGAGCCGTACACGATCTATCCGGGGCAGTCGCTGCGGCTGTTCCCGGGCGGCAGTGGTGGCAGTCCGGCCCGCGCGCCGACCACCGTGGTCACCGCGCCGCGGCCGGGCAGCACCGCGCCGGCAGCAACCCCGTCGCCGACCACGGCGATCAAGAGCAACATCAGCTGGCGCTGGCCGGCGGACGGCGCGATCGTGGGCCGTTTCGTCGCCGGTGAAGCGACCAAGCAGGGCGTGGACATCGCCGGGGCCAGTGGTCAGCCGGTCCGCGCGACGGCCGCCGGCGTGGTGGTGTACTCCGGTGCCGGGCTGGTCGGTTTCGGTGAGTTGATCATCATCAAGCACAGCGACCAGTGGTTGTCGGCGTATGGCCACAACCGCAAGCGTCTGGTCAACGAAGGCCAGAGCGTGAAGGCGGGCGAGCAGATCGCGGAGATGGGCCGCACCGGCGCGGCGCGCGACATGCTGCACTTCGAGATCCGCTACAACGGCAAGCCGGTCGATCCGTTGATGTATCTTCCGCCGAAGTAAGAACGAAAAAGGCCGCCTCAACGGGCGGCCTTTTCTGAACGAAACGCGCGGTCTCACCCCTTCAGGATGAACGCCGCGGCCACCTTGCGACCCTCGCTGGCGAGGATGTTGAACGTCCGCGCGGCGGCGGGGTTGTTCATCACTTCCAGGCCGATCCCCCGCGTCAGGCAGGCCGCCATGACCGCAGCGGGCGGGAACACCTGGGTGTCGCCCGTGCCCAGCACCACCAGCGCCGGATTCAATGCCAGCACCGGCTGCAGGTGTTCGGGCGTGAGCTGGGCGATGTCGGCCACCGGCCAGGCTTCGATCAGCGTATCCGGGGCCAGGATGAAACTGTCGGCCAACGTCCGGTCATTCACCTTCGCGCTGCGGCCATCGGCGGCACGCAGGGCGTAGGCGTAGTCGGGGATTTCGTGGCTCAGCTGCATGGGCGTTCCCGGATCAGCCGCGCGGCAGGACGATCTGGCGCTGTTCCTTGCTCGGGCGGTACAGCACGGCCACATGACCGATACGCTGCACCAGCGCGCTTTCACTGGCACCGACCAGCTCGGCGATGATGGCGTCACGGGCCTCGCGGTCTTCGGCGGCGACCTTGACCTTGATCAGCTCGTGGCGCTCCAGCACCTCTTCCAGTTCAGCCAGGAAGGCCGGTGTCACCCCCTTGCCGCCGATCTGGAGCAGGGCTTTCAGATCATGCGCGTGGCCGCGGAGGAAACGGGTTTGGGAAGACGTCAGGGCGATAGCCATTCAGGAACAAGCGGTTAACTGGGGCGATCAGGGTATCATGACCTCCCCATCCGACCCGCATCTCAATGGCAACCCGTAGCAAAAGCAGTCAACGCTGGTTGAAAGAGCACTTCGCCGACCCCTTCGTGAAGAAGGCCCAGGCCGAGGGCATGCGCTCGCGCGCGGCCTACAAGCTGGAGGAGCTGCTGCAGCGGGATCGGCTGCTGAAGCCGCACATGGTCGTGGTCGACCTGGGCGCCGCCCCGGGCGGCTGGTCCCAGCAGGTTCGCCGCCAGATCGGCGACACCGGCCGGGTACTCGCCCTGGACATCCTGGAGATGCCGCCGCTGGCCGGCGTGGAGTTCCTTCACGGTGACTTCAGGGAGCAAGCCGTTCTATCGGAGTTCGAAGCCATGCTGGGGGATCAGCCGGTAGACCTTGTGCTCTCGGATATGGCCCCCAATAAGAGTGGAATGGATGCGGTGGACCAACCGCGGATGATGCACCTGGCGGAGTTGGCGTTGGATTTTGCCGACAACCATCTCAAGCCCGGTGGCGCGTTCCTGATCAAGCTGTTCCAGGGCGTGGGCTTTGACGACTACGTGCGCGAGATGCGCCGCCGGTACGACAAAGTGGTGATCCGCAAGCCTGAAGCGTCCCGTAAGCGCTCGCCCGAGGTGTACGCCTTGGGGCAGGGAAAACGCGCGCAGATCAAGTAAGCTCAACCATACGAATCGCGTCAGGAATTAGAGGAACACCGGAGCCAATGAGGATGAACGACTTGACCAAGAACCTCCTGCTATGGGTGGTCGTCGCCGTCGTGCTGATGGTGGTCTTCCAGAGCTTCTCGCCAAAGAGCAGCGGAGCCGGCGCGCAGGGGGCGACTTACTCGCAGTTCCTGGACCAGGTGGACAGCGGCAACATCCAGAAGGTAGTGCTGGGCGAAATGCGCGGCGGTGCCAATGATGTGACCTACACCACCCGCAGCGGCCAGACCAGCACCATCACCGCGCCCTACGATCGCGACCTGATCAATGTGCTGCGCGGCAAGAAAGTGGAATTCGAGCAGGCGCCGCCCTCCAGCGGCATCTCGCTGGGCGCGATCCTGATGAACTTCCTCCCGGTGATCCTGATCATCGGCTTCTGGATCTTCATCATGCGCCAGATGCAGGGCGGTGGTGGCGGTGCCAAGGGCGCGATGTCCTTCGGCAAGTCGCGCGCCAAGCTGCAGGGCGAGGACCAGATCAAGGTCACCTTCGCCGACGTCGCCGGGTGCGATGAAGCCAAGGAAGAAGTCGGCGAACTGGTCGACTTCCTGCGCGACCCGACCAAGTTCACCAAGCTGGGCGGCAAGATCCCGCGCGGCGTGCTGATGGTCGGCCCGCCGGGTACCGGCAAGACCCTGCTGGCCCGTGCGATTGCCGGCGAGGCCAAGGTCCCGTTCTTCTCGATCTCCGGTTCGGACTTCGTGGAAATGTTCGTCGGCGTCGGCGCCAGCCGCGTGCGCGACATGTTCGAGCAGGCCAAGAAGCAGGCGCCGTGCATCATCTTCATCGATGAAATCGACGCCGTGGGTCGTCACCGTGGCGCCGGTCTCGGCGGCGGTCATGACGAGCGCGAGCAGACCCTGAACCAGCTGCTGGTCGAAATGGACGGCTTCGAGGGAGGCGAGGGCGTGATCGTCATCGCCGCCACCAACCGTCCGGACGTGCTGGATCCGGCGCTCCTGCGCCCGGGCCGTTTCGACCGCCAAGTCGTGGTCGGCCTGCCGGACGTCAAGGGCCGCGAGCAGATCCTCAAGGTGCATATGCGCAAGCTGCCGCTGGCCGACGATGTCGAGCCGATGGTGATCGCGCGCGGTACCCCGGGTTTCTCCGGTGCGGATCTGGCCAACCTGGCCAACGAAGCGGCGCTGTTCGCGGCGCGTGGCGGTGAGAAGGAAGTCCGCATGGACCACTTCGATCGTGCCCGCGACAAGATCCTGATGGGTGCCGAGCGCCGTTCGATGGCGATGAGCGAAGAAGAAAAGACGCTCACCGCGTATCACGAAGCCGGTCACGCCATCGTCGGCCGCCTGGTGCCCGAGCACGATCCGGTCTACAAGGTCACCATCATTCCGCGCGGCCGTGCGCTGGGCGTGACGATGTACCTGCCGGAAGGCGACAAGTACTCGATGAACCGCGTGGCGATCGAATCGCAGCTGTGCTCGCTGTACGGCGGCCGTGTTGCCGAAGAGCTGATCTTCGGCACCGACAAGGTCACCACGGGTGCCTCCAACGACATCGAGCGCGCCACCAAGATGGCCCGCAACATGGTCACCAAGTGGGGCCTGTCCGATGAGCTCGGCCCGATCGCTTACGGCGAAGAGGACGATGAAGTGTTCCTCGGTCGTTCGGTGACGCAGCACAAGAGTGTGTCCGATGACACTGCCCGCCGCATCGATGAAGTGGTCCGCAGCATCCTGGACAAGGCCTATGCCCGTACCACCGAGCTGCTGACGGCCAACCTCGACAAGCTGCACACGATGTCCCAGCTGCTGCTGCAGTACGAGACCATCGATGCGCCGCAGATCAATGCCGTGATGGAAGGCCGCGATCCGCCGCCGCCGGCAGGCTGGGACAAGTCCCCCAGCAACAAGGATGGCGGCAACAACAACGACAAGGGCGGCGATGCCCGTCCCGTGTCGCCGATCGCCGGTCCCGCCGAGCAGATCTGAGGGTTGCCCACGTAAGTGACGAAGGCCGGGGAAACCCGGCCTTCGTCGTTTCCGACGGGTCATAATGTCGCTCTGTTTTCGTTCCCGTTCTGGAGTCGCCATGTCCGCACCCCCACCGCAGCCGATCTCGCACACCACCGAAATGGTGATTGCCACGATGATTGGCGTGGCCATCGGCCTGACCCGCGACAACTTCCTGCTCGGCGCCGGCATCGGCATCGCGGTAGGTGTGCTGATGAGCATCGCCAAGACCGTCTACGTGGAGCGAAAGCGCCGCCAGCGCTGAGTGCTTGCGCGCGCGGCCGGCAGTGGGCACGATGCGCTTGCCCGCGCTGCATGCCGCGGTCGGGCATGGCCGGGGGATCGGCCGACACACTTTCCAGGGGGACTTTGATGCGTCATTCGATGCGCGCAGCCGTTGCTGCGCTGCTGTGCTGTGCCACGCCGGTCATGGCGGCCGAGATCCACGTGCAGGATCCGGTGCCGTTCAATGAATCGGCGATCATCGCCGAGAACATCAAGGCCGAGTGCCGGATGGGCGCGCAGCTGGCAACCGCGCTGGGCAAGAATGCCCCGGCCCATGGCAATACCATCGTCTTCAGCAGTGATCCAGTGAACACCGGCAGCGGACACGCGTTGAAGCTGGAGCTGGTGGAGGCGCAGAGCGCCGGCAATGCATTCACCGGTCACTTCAAGTCGGCTGCCGTGCGCGGCGTGCTGTTCGAGAACGGCCAGCAGGTGGCCACCGTCACCGCACGCCGCGTGTCGCGCGGTGGCGCGTTTGCCGGCTTCAAGGGCTCGTGCGATGTGCTCGAGCGCACGGTCAATGCGATCGGCAACGATCTGGCGATCTGGCTGGCCAAGCCGGTCGATGGGGCCCGCCTCGGCGACCTCTGACGGCCGGTCCGGTGCGCCAGCGTAAACTACGCGCTGGCGTACTTCGTGGATCTGCCCATGTTCGATATCTCCCCCCAGCTCGATTGCGGCGGCCGCCTGCTGCGGCTGGATCGCCCGCGGGTCATGGGCATCGTCAACGTCACCCCGGATTCGTTTTCCGACGGCGGTGACCACGACAGCGTGGAGGCCGCGGTCGCGCACGGCCTGCAACTGGTGGCCGAGGGCGCGGACCTGCTCGACATCGGCGGCGAATCGACCCGGCCAGGCAGTGCGCCGGTGCCGCTGGATGAAGAGCTGCGCCGGGTCATCCCGGTGATCGAGCGCCTGGCACGCGACACCACCGTGCCGATCAGCATCGATACCTTCAAGCCCGAGGTGATGCGTGCCGCCGTCGCGGCCGGTGCCGGCCTGATCAATGACATCCAGGCATTGCGCCAGCCCGGTGCGCTGGACGCCGCCGCCGACCTCGGCGTGCCGGTGGTGTTGATGCACATGCAGGGCGAGCCGGGCAGCATGCAGGACACTCCGCATTACGACGACGTGGTCGCCGAGGTGCATCGCTTCCTGACCGAGCGCATGTTCCAGGCCGAGATGGCCGGCATCGCCAAGAAGCACCTGATCATCGATCTGGGCTTCGGCTTCGGCAAGACCACCGAACACAACATGATCCTGCTGGCGCGCTCGGACCGCTTTCTCGAGCTGGGTGTGCCGATGCTGGCCGGCCTGTCGCGCAAGCGCAGCATCGGTGAGCTGACCGGTCGTGAGCAGCCGCGTGACCGCGTGGCCGGTTCCGTCGCCGCGCACCTGATCGCGGCCCAGCGTGGCGCGATGCTGCTGCGCGTGCACGATGTCGCGGCCACGGTCGACGCCTTGAAGGTATGGGCGGCGGTCGATGCCGTGCCGATGCCGCGGGTGTCGGCGGCCCCGGCGATGCCGCGCTGGCCGGACGAGGACTGATGGCCGTCGATCAGCGCCCGCTGGCCATCGCGGTGATGGGCCCGACCGCGTCGGGCAAGACCGCCACCGCGATCGCGCTGGCCCAGCAGCTGGACGGTGAGATCGTCAGCGTCGATTCGGCGCTGGTCTACCGCGGGCTGGATATCGGCTCAGCCAAGCCCGACGCGGCCGAGCGCGCGCAGGCGCCGCACCACCTGCTCGATGTGCGCGACCCGTGGCAGACCTATTCGGCGGCGGAGTTCGCCAGCGACGCGGCGCGAGCCGTCCGCGACATCATCGCGCGCGGGCGCATGCCGATTCTGGCCGGCGGCACCGGGCTGTACTTCCGCGCCCTGCTGCAGGGCCTGTCGCCGATGCCTGAAGCCGATCCGGCGGTGCGCGCGCAGATCGCCGCCGAGGCGGCCGAGCAGGGCTGGGCGGCGATGCATGCCCAGCTCGCCGGCATCGATCCGGCAGCGGCAAAGCGTATTCATGCCACCGACCCGCAGCGTATCCAGCGGGCGCTGGAAGTCCATCGCCTGACCGGCACCCCGATCAGCGAGTGGCAGAAGCTGCCCGGGGTGGACCGGCTGCCGGTGCGGGCGCTCAAACTGATCCTCGCCCCGCGCGAGCGCACAGTGCTGCACCAGCGCATCGAAACCCGTTTCGACGCGATGCTGGGCCACGGGTTCCTGGACGAAGTCCGGGCGCTGCGGGCCCTGCCGGCCATGGCCGAGGTGGCCGCGCCGCTGGATCTGCCGGCCGTGCGGGCCGTGGGCTACCGGCAGGCCTGGGAGTATCTGGACGGGCAGGGGACGGCCGAGGTGTTCCGTGAACGCGGCATCCAGGCTACCCGTCAGCTTGCCAAGCGCCAGCTGACCTGGTTGCGGGGGGAGCTTGATGCGCGCTGGTTCGATCCCCATTTAGACAGGGCTTCCCTGGCGGATGCGGTGTCGACCTTCGTCGACCGCTGAGTCCACGCGCTCACCCACCCACCCCGTGTACCATCAAGGGTTCCGGCGGGCGGCGGGGGCCGTGGCAACTGCCGGAAAACCATAAAAACAATAATCAGGAGTGTGCAATGTCCAAGGGGCAATCGCTGCAGGATCCGTTTCTGAATGCACTTCGGCGCGAACGTGTGCCGGTGTCGGTGTATCTGGTCAATGGCATCAAGCTGCAGGGGACGATTGAATCGTTCGACCAGTTCGTGGTGCTGCTGCGCAATACGGTGAGCCAGATGGTGTACAAGCACGCCATCTCGACCGTGGTGCCGGCACGCAACGTGAAGGTCGGGCCCGGTGGTGGCTATGTGCAATCCAACGATGGCGCCGATGGCGTCCAAGGTGATGACGACGTTGAGTGATAGCGTGAAGAATTCTGGAGAACTGCGTGTTTGACCGTTCCAAGCGAGGCGAACACGCACTCCTGATCCAGCCGCATGCCGGCCGGCTCGAAGACGACGTGCTGGAAGAGTTCACCGATCTGGCCCGCTCCGCCGGGGCCAGCATCGCGGCCACACTGACCGCGCGCATCGATCGGCCCAATCCGTCGATCCTGATCGGCAGCGGCAAGCTGGATGAGGTCAAGGCCGCGGCCGACGCCACCGGCGCCGACCTGATCCTGGTCAACCATGCGCTGTCGCCGGGGCAGGAGCGCAACCTGGAGCGGTTCCTGGAGCGGCGGGTGATCGACCGTACCGGACTGATCCTGGACATCTTCGCCCAGCGCGCGCGCAGCCACGAAGGCAAGCTGCAGGTGGAACTGGCGCAGCTGCGCCACATGTCCACGCGGCTGATCCGCGGCTGGACCCATCTGGAACGCCAGCGCGGCGGTTCGATCGGTCTGCGCGGCCCGGGTGAAACCCAGCTGGAAACCGACCGTCGGCTGCTGCAGAAGCGGGTGGAGCAGTTGCAGAAGAAGCTGGAAAAGGTGGAAGTGCAGCGCACCCAGATGCGCCGTGCCCGCCTGCGCAGCGAGCTGCCGCGCGTGGCGCTGGTGGGCTATACCAATGCCGGCAAGTCGACCCTGTTCAACGCACTGACCGGCGCCGAGGCCTACGCCGCGGACCAGCTGTTCGCGACGCTGGACCCGACCGTGCGCCGCATCGCACTGCCGGGCGGCAGCGTGGTACTTGCCGATACCGTCGGCTTCGTGCGCGACCTGCCGCATGATCTGGTGGCCGCGTTCCGTTCCACGTTGTCCGAAGCCCGCGAAGCGGACTTCCTGCTGCATCTGGTCGATGCCGCAGATCCGCACCGTGAGGAGCGCATCGCACAGGTCGATGAAGTGCTGACCGCCATCGGCGCGGGCGATCTGCCGCAGTTGCTGGTGTTCAACAAGATCGACCGCATCGACGGGGCCGAAGTGCGTCACGATGGCCAGGACGGCATCCCCGACAACGCGCGCCGCGAGCGGGTCTGGATTTCCGCCCGCGACAACGTCGGCCTGCCGCTGCTGCAGTCCGTCCTGGGCAAGCGCTTGGGCCTGCAGCACGTCAGTGGCGAGCTGCGGCTGCCGCCGAGTGCCGGCCGCCTGCGGTCGCGCCTGCACCAGCTGGAAGTCGTGCGCAGCGAAGCCACCGACGAAGATGGCTGGCTGCTCCAGGTCGAAATCCCGATCGCCGAGGCCGAGAAGCTAGCGGCCGGCGAGGGCGGCGAACCGATCCGCGCGATGCTTCCGGAGAAGCTTCCGGAGTGGTGATGGGTGTGCCGGCCACTGGCCGGCGCCCATGATTCTCCCGGCGAGGCTTCGAGAATGGGCGAGGCTTCGCGCACGGTAGTGCCGGTCGCTGGCCGGCTCCCATGACCCTGAGGGTGAGCGACCCTTTGTCGCACCCGGCAACACACGACATCACCCGCGTTTTCGACTAAAACAGGGGGCGTTCGTCCCCCGTTGATCCAGGATTTCCCATGACCGTTCCTTCCGACGCCGAACTGGGCGCGCTTGCCAGTGACGTGGGCCAGCGCCTGCAGCAGGCCTCGCTGCAGTTGGTGACTGCCGAAAGCTGCAGTGGCGGCTGGATCGCCAAGGCGATGACGGACATCGCCGGCTCCTCGGCGTTCTTCGATTGCGGCATGGTGGTCTACAGCTACGAAGCCAAGCAACGCCTGCTGGGCGTGCGCGCGCAGACGCTGGAACAGTTCGGTGCGGTCAGCCGCGAGACCGTACTGGAAATGGTCTCCGGCGCGCTGATCAATTCCGGTGCCGGCATCGCCGTGGCGGTGACCGGCATTGCCGGTCCGGGCGGTGGCAGCGAGGACAAGCCGGTCGGCAGCGTCTGGATTGGCTGGAAGGGGCGGGGCGGCTACGCGCGTGCGCAGTTGTTCCAGTTCGATGGCGACCGCGAAGCCATACGGCGCCAGACCGTACAGCAGGCGCTGACGGGAATCTTCCCGCTGTTGTGACATCCTGACCGGGTGTGCTGACAGGAGAGTGGGCCGATGTGGGAAACGCTGGGTACCGTGCGTGACCTGGGGCGATTGCAGGAAATCGCGTCGGTCCTGATCCGCTATGGCTTCGGCGATCTGGTGCGTCGGATCGGCCTGGCCGATGTGCTTGAACGTGCCGGCCGCCTGCTGCATTGGAACGACACCCAGCAGATGTTGCGGATGACCGCGCCGGTGCGCGTGCGCCGGGCGATGGAAGACCTGGGGCCGACCTTCGTCAAACTCGGCCAGGTGCTGGCCACCCGCGTGGATCTGTTTCCGCCGGATTGGATCGCTGAATTCTCCGAACTGCAGAATGCCGTGCCGGCGCTGCCGTACGCACAGGTGCGTGATCAGCTGGAGCGCGATCTCGGCGCACCGGCGACCGAGGTCTTCGCCTGGCTCGATGAAACGCCGATGGCGGCCGCCTCGCTGGCGCAGGCGCATCGCGCAACGCTGCATGACGGCACCGCCGTGGTACTGAAGATCCGCCGCCCCGGCATCCGCGAGGTGATCGAAGCCGATCTGCGTCTGCTGGCGCGGCTGGCCGAAATCGTCGAAGCGCGACTGCCGGACATGCAGCGCTACCGCCCGGTCGAGGTGGTGCAGCAGTTCCAGGTCTCGCTTCGCCGCGAGCTGGATTTTGCCGCCGAATGCCGCAACGCCGAGCGTATCGCCCGCAACTTCCAGGGCCGCGAGGACATCCTGATCCCCAACGTGCACTGGCAGTGGACCTGCGAGAGCCTCAACGTGCAGGACTTCGTGGATGGCATTCCCGGCCGCGATCTGGCCGGGGTCGATGCGGCCGGTCTGGACCGCGTACAGTTGGCCCGCACCGGGGCGCGCATCGTGCTGAAGATGGTGCTGGAGGACGGCTGTTTCCACGCTGATCCGCACCCGGGCAACATCATCTACCTGCGTGACGGCCGCATCGGCGTGATCGATTTCGGGATGGTCGGCGCCATCTCCGAGCAGCGTCGTTTCCAGGTCGCCCAGCTGCTGCACGGCCTGGTCACCCAGGAGCCGGAGCAGGTGGCCGATGTGCTGCTGGACTGGGCCGGTGGTGTGGAGGTGGACGAGTCGCGGCTGCAGCAGGACATCAGCACCTTCGTGGACCAGTACCGCGGGGTGCCGCTGAAGGACCTGCACATGGGCCTGATGCTGGGCAACATCACCCAGCTGCTGCGCCAATATGCGCTGACCCTGCCGGCCGATCTGGCGCTGATGATCAAGACCTTCCTGACCCTGGAAGGCATGGGGCGTCAGCTTGATCCGCAGTTCGACATGGCCAGTGCCGCGCGTCCGTATCTGGAGCGGGTGATGTGGCAGCGCTACTCGCCCGGCGCCATGCTCAAACGCGGCAAGCGCAGCCTGGTCGGGGTGATGGACCTGGTCGGTGATCTGCCGCGCGATGTGCGTCGCCTGCTGCAGATGGCGCGCCGCGGGCGGCTCCAGCTCAAGATCGAAACCACCGCGTTGCAGGGCTTCGGCGACCAGGTCAACCGCGCCGCCAACCGTCTGGTGATGGGCATCGTGACCGCCGCGTTGATCATCGGCTCCTCGATCGTCATGCACAGCGTCGGCGGCATCTCCAGCCGCTGGTTGCTCGCGCTGGGCGTGGCCGGCTTCATCGGTGCCGGCTTCTGTGGCGTGTGGATCCTGTTTTCGATCTGGCGCAGCGGCAAGAACCCATAGGGTTCCTGCCGCTGGGGTCCGAAGGAACCCCGGAATCTCCCGCGTAACGCGCCCGCGCCGTCAGGCATTGCCGCGCGTTCGCGTGGTCACCGACCAACGGTCGGTGGCTACAGGCATTGCTGGAGGCTTCGGCTGCGGCGGGAGCGGCCTTCTTCTATCGGCTCTTTCTCTGCGGGCACTTGCGTGCCTGTATCGTTAGTAGTAATACTACTAACCATGGACCTGACCGATACCCAGCAGGCGATCCTGCAGTTGATCGCCGAGCGTATAGAGACCGATGGCGCACCGCCGTCGCAGACGGAAATCGCCCGTGCGTTCGGCTTCAAGGGCGTCCGCGCAGCCCAATACCATCTGGAAGCGCTGGAGCAGGCCGGGGCGATTCGTCGCATCCCGGGCCAGGCCCGCGGCATCCGGCTGGTCCAGGCACCGGCGTTGCAGAGCGGTCTGCCGGAGTCGCTGCCTGCCTCGGCGCTGCCGGATCACGTCCTGCGCCTGCCGGTGCTGGGCCGGGTCGCGGCCGGCCTGCCGATCGGCGCGGATATCGGCTCGGACGATTTCGTGGTCCTGGACCGGGTGTTCTTCTCGCCCGCGCCGGATTACCTGCTGAAAGTGCAGGGCGACTCGATGATCGACGAAGGCATCTTCGACGGCGATCTGATCGGTGTGCACCGCACCCGCGACGCCCGCTCCGGGCAGATCGTGGTGGCCCGCATCGATGACGAGATCACGGTCAAGCTGCTGAAGATGGGCAAGGACCGGATCCGCCTGCTGCCACGCAACCCCGATTACAAACCGATCGAAGTGCTGCCCGACCAGGACTTCGCCATCGAAGGTCTCTATTGCGGGTTGCTGCGGCCCAACCGCTGACCCTGTTTCCCCTTGAATCACGCGCGGTCTTTTGTGGCACATCTCTGGTTTTGCTGAGGTTGGTACGGATGTCCGATAATTTTTTTCCGAACGCCGGGCAGAATCTCAGCCCGTGCGATACGCCAGCCTTAAAGTGAACCCATGGCCAAGAAGACTTCCAAAGACAGCACCTCCACCGATACGACCTCTGCAAGGACCACTCCGATGGACGAAAACAAAAAGCGCGCCCTCACCGCCGCGCTCAGCCAGATCGAAAAGCAGTTCGGCAAGGGCGCCGTGATGCGCATGGGCGACCGCGTCGTCGAAGCGGTCGAGGTCATCCCCACCGGTTCGCTGATGCTGGATATCGCCCTCGGTATCGGTGGCCTGCCCAAGGGCCGTGTCGTGGAGATCTACGGTCCGGAATCCTCGGGCAAGACCACCCTGACCCTGCAGGCGATCGCCGAATGCCAGAAGAAGGGCGGCACCGCGGCCTTCATCGATGCCGAGCACGCGCTGGATCCGATCTACGCCGCCAAGCTGGGCGTCAACGTGGACGACCTGCTGCTCTCGCAGCCCGATACCGGTGAGCAGGCGCTGGAAATCGCCGACATGCTGGTGCGCTCCAGCTCGGTGGACATCGTGGTGGTCGACTCGGTCGCCGCGCTGACGCCGAAGGCTGAAATCGAAGGCGAAATGGGCGACCAGCTGCCGGGCCTGCAGGCCCGTCTGATGAGCCAGGCGCTGCGTAAGCTGACCGGCAACATCAAGCGCTCCAACACCCTGGTGGTCTTCATCAACCAGCTGCGCCACAAGATCGGCGTCATGATGCCGGGCCAGAGCCCGGAAGTGACCACCGGCGGCAACGCGCTGAAGTTCTACGCCTCGGTCCGCCTGGACATCCGCCGCATCGGCGCGATCAAGAAGGGCGACGAGATCATCGGCAACCAGACCAAGATCAAGGTGGTCAAGAACAAGCTGGCGCCCCCGTTCAAGCAGGTCATCACCGAGATCCTGTACGGCGAAGGCATCAGCCGCGAAGGCGAACTGATCGACATGGGCGTGGAAGCCAAGCTGGTCGAGAAGGCAGGCGCCTGGTACAGCTACGGCGAAGAGCGCATCGGCCAGGGCAAGGACAACGCCCGCGGCTATCTGCGCGACAACCCGCAGATCGCCCAGCGTCTGGAGGCCGAGCTGCGCGAGAAGTTCCAGCCGGAAGAAGCCGTGCGTGAAGGCGGCGACGAGGCTGAAGACGACGCCGAGTGAGTTTGCTGCGGGGCAGGGCAGCGCCGTCAGTGACGCTCGCCCTGTCCTGCAGTTTCAAGAATCCCCGACGGGATGGCGCCAAGGACGGCGCACTGTAATGGACCGCTGCCATGCACGACTCTGAAGCCCCCGCACCCCGGCGAAAGCGCCGTGTCCAGGAACAGACGCCGGTCCAGCGGGCGTTGGGGCTGCTGGTGCGCCGCGAACATTCGCGTAAAGAGCTGACCCGCAAATTGCAGGCCCGCGGTATCGAGAACGAGGCCGCCGAAGCCGCGGTCAGCAAGCTGGCCGAGGCCGGCTGGCAGGATGACACCCGCTTTGCCGAGAATCTGGTCCGGATCCGGGCCAACACCGGCTATGGGCCGATCCACATCCGCGCCGAACTGGGCACACATGGCCTGGACAGCGATCAGATCGCTGCGGCCATGGAGACCTTCGAAGGCGATTGGACCGAGAACGCCCGCGACCTGGTCTGCCGCCGTTTCGGCGAGGCCGGCCCGCAGGAGCTGCCTGCGCGGCGCAAAGCCGCCGATCTTCTGGCCCGCCGGGGGTTCCCCGGCGACAGCATCCGCCAGGCCACCCGTTACGACCCTGAGGACTGAGCGGCCCGGGCCTGATACCCTTTGTGGTTTCGGCGGTCCTGCAGTTGACACCCGGCCATTGGGGCTGCGTGCCAGGGACTGACCGGCCCGCACAAAGCCAGCCCCCCATGAACGCATCCGTCAAATTCACTACCTCCCAGATCCGCAGCGATTTCCTTGAGTTCTTCAAGGGCAAAGGCCACACGATCGTGCCGTCGGCGCCCCTGGTGCCGGGCAATGATCCGACCCTGCTGTTCACCAACTCCGGCATGGTGCAGTTCAAGGACGTGTTCCTTGGCGCCGAGAAGCGCAGCTACGTGCGCGCGGCCGATGTCCAGCGCTGCCTGCGCGCCGGTGGCAAGCACAACGATCTGGACCAGGTCGGTTACACCGCGCGCCACCACACCTTCTTCGAGATGCTGGGCAACTGGTCGTTCGGCGATTACTTCAAGAAGGACGCGATCGCTTGGGCCTGGGAGCTGCTGACGCAGGTCTGGAAGCTGCCGGCCGAGCGCCTGCTGGTGACCGTGTACCAGACCGATGACGAGGCCTACGCGCTGTGGCGCGACATGATCGGCATTCCGGAAGACCGGATCGTGCGCATCGGCGACAACAAGGGCGCGCCGTTTGCCTCGGACAACTTCTGGCAGATGGCGGAGACCGGTCCGTGCGGCCCGTGTACCGAAATCTTCTATGACCATGGCGACCACATCGCCGGTGGCCCGCCGGGCTCGCCGGATGAGGATGGCGATCGTTTCATCGAGATCTGGAACCTGGTCTTCATGCAGTTCGACCGTCAGCCCGACGGCACGCTGGTGCCGCTGCCGGCGCCGTGCGTGGATACCGGCATGGGCCTGGAGCGTCTGGCCGCGATCCTGCAGCACGTTCACACCAATTACGAAATCGATCTGTTCCAGGCGCTGATCCGCAAGGCCAGCGAGCTGACCGGCATGGCCGACCTGGAAAACAAGTCGCTGCGCGTGATCGCCGATCACATCCGCGCCTGCTCGTTCCTGATCGTCGACGGCGTGCTGCCGTCCAACGAAGGCCGCGGCTATGTGCTGCGCCGGATCATCCGCCGCGCGCTGCGCCATGGCTGGATGCTGGGCGTGCGCCAGCCGTTCTTCAGCAAGCTGGTGCCGACCCTGGTCGAGCAGATGGGCGTGGCCTATCCGGAACTGCCGGCGCAGGTCGACACGGTCGTGCGCGCGCTGCAGGCCGAAGAAGAGCGTTTCGCTGAAACGCTGGATTCGGGCATGAAGATCTTCGACGACGTGGCGGCCAAGGTCACCAACGGCGTGATCCCGGGCGTGGATGCGTTCCGCCTGTATGACACCTACGGCTTCCCGGTCGATCTGACGGCCGATATCGCCCGCGAGCGCGATATGACGGTGGACATGGTCGGCTTCAACGCCGCGATGGACACCCAGCGCGAGACCGCGCGCGCGGCTGGCAAGTTCGGCGGTGGCGTGACCCTGTCGGCCGATCTGGTCGCCACGCTCAAGCCGACCGTGTTCCTCGGCTATGACCGCCTGCAGGCCGACGACCTCACCGTGGTCGCCATCCTCAAGGACGGCCGCCCGGTGGAGAGCGCGCAGGCTGGCGATGACGTCATCGTGCTGACCAACCAGACCCCGTTCTACGCCGAGTCCGGTGGCCAGGTCGGTGACAACGGCATCCTGTCCGGCGCGGGCGTGCAGGTAGACGTCGGGGACACCCAGAAGTTCGCGGGCCAGTTCCACGGCCACGTGGGCAAGATCACGGCAGGCAACCTGAAGGTCGGTGATGTGCTGTCCGGCCAGGTCGATGGCCAGCGCCGTGGCGCGACCATCCTCAACCACTCGGCCACCCACCTGTTGCATGCCGCCCTGCGCGAAGTGCTGGGCACCCACGTGCAGCAGAAGGGCTCGCTGGTCGCGCCCGATCGCCTGCGCTTCGATTTCTCGCACTTCGCGCCGATCAGCGCGGAGGACCTGGCGATCATCGAGCGCAAGGTCAACGAGCAGGTGCGTGCCAACAACGCCGCTGAAGTCCACAACATGGGCATGCAGGAAGCGCTCGACTTCGGCGCGATGGCACTGTTCGGCGAGAAGTACGGCGAGCACGTGCGCGTGCTGAAAATGGGCGATTACTCCACTGAACTGTGCGGCGGTACGCATGTGTCGCGCACCGGCGATATCGGCCTGTTCAAGATCACCTCCGAAGGCGGTGTGTCCTCGGGCGTGCGTCGTATCGAAGCGGTGACCGGGCAGGGCGCGTTGGATTACGTGGCCCACGAAGAAGCGCAGCTCAGCGAAGCGGCTGCACTGCTCGGCGGCAATGCCGGCGACGTGGTCGACAAGATCCGCCAGCTGGGCGAGCGCCAGAAGAAGCTCGAGCGTGAGCTGGAATCGCTGAAGGCCAAGCAGGCTGCTGGTGCGACTGCCGATCTCGGTGGCGCTGCCGTCGAGGTCAACGGCATCAAGATCCTGGCCGCGCGTCTGGAAGGCTTCGATGCCAAGGCGCTGCGCGATGCGATCGACCGCCTCAAGCAGCAGCTCGGCGATGCGGTGATCGTGCTGGCCGGTACCCAGGACGGCAAGGCGGCCCTGGTCGCGGGCGTGAACGGCAGCGCAATGGGCAAGGTCAAGGCCGGGGAACTGTTGGCCCATATCGCCAGTCAGATCGGAGGCAAGGGCGGCGGCCGCCCGGACCTCGCCCAGGGTGGTGGTGAGGACGGGCCCGCCCTTGCTTCTGCACTGGCCGCGGTGGTCGACTGGGTCACCCCCCGTATCTGAACAGCCTGAAGCCTCCTGCTCCTTGATGGGTCGGGAGGCCTGACGGTACTATGGCGAATCTTTTCCCGTTGTCGTGGGGCGCTCTTGCCGGGGCGCCAAGCCGGTGGGGAAATGCCACCACCGGTTCCCCTGGAGACTTGAACAAATGTTGATCCTGACTCGCCGTGTAGGCGAAACCCTGATGATCGGTGACTCGGTCAGCGTGACCGTGCTCGGCGTCAAGGGCAACCAGGTGCGTATCGGTATCACCGCTCCGAAGGACGTGGCCGTGCACCGCGAAGAGATTTACCAGCGCATCCAGCGCGGTGATGAGCCGAATGCATCCGGAAGTGAAAATTCTTCGGATTAAGGCTTTACCTGAGGGCGCGGAAAACGTTATTATTCGCGCCCCCGCTGAGATGATTCATCACAGCGGCGGACCAAGAACACTGGAGCGGTGCCCGAGTGGCTGAAGGGGCTCCCCTGCTAAGGGAGTATAGGGCTTAAAACTCTATCGAGGGTTCGAATCCCTCCCGCTCCGCCAGTTGTAGAAGAGGCCTTCGTACGCAAGTACGGAGGCCTTTTTCTTTGTGCGATCCGGTTGCGCGATCCGGTTCAAACAACCGACTTGCAGACCGCTTCGATGCGATGCCCGTCCGGGTCGATCAGGAAGGCGGCGTAGTAGTGATCGCCATAGTCCTCGCGCAGCCCCGGCGCCCCGTTGCAGGTGCCGCCGACCGCCAGCGCATCGCGATGGAACGCGTCCACGGCCTGGCGGGAGGGCGCCCCGAAGGCCAGGTGAAATCCGGCGCCCGGGGGCGAGGCATCGGCCCGCAGCTTCAGGCACAGCAGATCCTCGTCCTCGACATATCCATACCCGATCGCCTCGTCGTCTTCGAAGACGCGGCGCATGCCCAGCGCACCGAGCGCGGCATCGTGGAAGGCGGCGGCGCGCGCGAGATCGCGCACGCCCAGTGAAAGGTGATGCAGCATGGTGGTGCGCTTCCGTGTCGAATGTCGCGCGCAGCGTCGCATGAAACAGGCGGACGGCGCGCCGGTCGACGCATTCTGATAGCGCATGCCGTCGATCCCCAATCTTCATTGGTGCCGGCGTGGCGGCTCGGCTACGGTCGTTGTCCAGCAGCGTCCCACCGGGCGCCACCCATGTAAGGAGCAGGAACATGTCGATGGGACGGAGGTCGGTCCGTGGTTGGGTGGTCATGAGCATGCTGATGGGCATGGTCATGCCGGTCAGTGCGGCGTCGTTGGAAGAGCGCCTGCATCGGGCGGCGGAGAAGGGCGATGCCAGCGCAGTGCGTACGCTGCTGGGGCAGGGCGCACAGGTGGATGCGCGCGGTGCGGCCAAGGTGACGCCCTTGCTGGCCGCGACCCACCACAACCATGTGGAGGCCGCAGTTGCGCTCATCCAAGCTGGCGCCGACGTCAATGCCAAGGATGCCATCCAGGACAGCCCGTATCTCTACGCCGGTGCGCGCGGGCACATCGAGATTCTGCGCGCGACGCTGGCTGCGGGTGCCGACCTGAAAAGCACCAACCGCTACGGTGGCACCGCACTCATTCCAGCCGCCGAACGCGGGCACGTGGAGTCCGTCGCGACCCTCATCGCGGCCGGGGTCGATGTGGATCACGTCAACAAGCTGCAGTGGACCGCGCTGCTGGAGGCGATCATTCTGGCCGATGGCGGGCCACGGCACGTGGAGATCGTCCGTCAGCTGATCGCGGCCGGGGCCGATGTGAACCTGCCCGACGGCGAAGGCGTGAGCCCGCTGCAGCACGCACGCCAGCGCGGCTACCGCGAGATGGAGGCGCTGCTGGTGGCGGCAGGCGCTCGCCCAGGGTGATCCCGGGGGCAATGTTGCCGCTGCCTTGACGCGGTAACGGCACGCTCTGCACCGCTGTTCTGCGAAGGTGACCGCCTCCCCCGCAGAAACAGGAGTCGCCGTGAACACACGTCGTCACTTCCTCTCCGTTGCCGCCGCCGGTACCGCCGCGTTCGCCGCCTCACCGTTGATGGCGCAGTCGGCCGGGCCGGGCAGCGTCCTGCCCACCCGCGGCCAGGCTTCGGTGAAGCCCTTGCCTGGCAATCCCGCGCAGCAGGGTCAGCGATATCGTCCGCAGACCCGCCTGGGCCTCGGCGGTGTCGCCATCGGCAACGGCTTCGCGGCCGCGACCGATGCGCAGAGCGAAGCCACGCTGGCGGCGGCGTATGCGGCCGGGGTGCGCTGTTTCGATACCTCGCCCTGGTACGGCCTTGGTCTGAGCGAGCGCCGTTACGGCCACCATCTGCACAACCATCCCGCGCGTGAGTACACGTTGTCGACCAAGGTCGGGCGCCTGCTGACGGCAACCGCCGGTGAGCTGCAGGAGGTGATGTGGAAGGACCCGTCGCCGTTCCATTACCGCTACGACTACTCCGCTGATGGCACGCGGCGCTCGGTGGAGGACAGCCTCAACCGGCTCGGGGTGTCGCAGCTGGACGTGGTCTTCATTCATGACCTGTCGCCGGACAACGAGAACGACCTCGGCATGCCGTGGGAGCAGCGCTTCGCAGAGGCCGCGAAAGGCGCGATGCCGGCGCTGACGCGCATGCGCGAGGAGGGGCTTATCAAAGCCTGGGGGTTCGGCGTCAATCGCCCCGAGCCGGCGCTGCGTGCGGTGGCCGAGGCCGACCCGGATATCTTCCTGCTGGCCTGCCAGTACTCGCTGCTGGATCACGAGCAGGCCTTGCATGACACCTTCCCGAAGATCGCCGCGCATGGCGCGTCGGTCGTAGTGGGGTCGCCGCTGTTGGCGGGCTACCTGGCCGGGCGGGACCGGTATCTCTATGACGGCAAGGTGCCGTCCTGGGCGCCGGAAAAGCGCGCCAAGGTGCAGGCCATCTGCGATCGCCATGGTGTGGACCTGCGCACGGCGGCGCTGCAGTTCGCGGATGCACCCGAGGTGGTATCGGCGGTCATTCCGGGCGCGCGCACGCCCGAACAGGTCCTGGCCAACGTCGCGTCGATGTCGGTGGCGGTGCCGGGGGCCTTCTGGGCCGAGCTCAAGCAGGAAAAGCTGATTGCCTCGGATGCGCCGGTGCCGCGTGGTTGATCCGGTGGGTCGACCGGCGGATCACCTGACGTGATCGCTACCGGCCAATGACCTGTGACGCCCCGGCTGCGGCCGGAGCGTCGCCTGTCTGCGGGGCTCTCCACCCGCTCGCCTGCCGCATAGCCTTTCGCTATAGGCCCGGATGCGGCATCATGCCGCCCATTCGTTCCCTCCAGCCGCCGCCAGAGGAGTCCCTTCCTGCCTGGAGGCATTGCCGTGTCTGTCGTTCCGTTCCGTGTTGCCCCGATCCATTCGGGTCGCCGTCGTGCTGTTCCCGCGTTCTCCCCGTTGATGCAGGCGATGGCCTGCGTGCTGGGCCTGGCCTTGTCCGCCTCGGCCGTGCAGGCCGACGAGGCGCCGACGGGTGACGCATCTGCCAAGGACGGCGCCCAGACCCTGCAGACCGTCCAGGTCACGGCCAATCAGCTCGGCACCGTGACCGAAGGCAGTGATTCGTATACGCCCGGCACGATCGCCACGGCGACGCGCCTGGTGCTCAGCCCGCGCCAGACCCCGCAGTCGATCAGCGTGATCACCCGGCAGGAAATGAACGACTTCGGGCTCAACGGCATCGATGACGTCATGAAGGTCACGCCGGGCGTGAGCATCGTCACCTACGACAGCGAACGCACCGAGTACTACGCGCGCGGCTTCGCGGTGCAGAACTTCCAGTACGACGGCATCCCGATGGCGCGCGATTCGGCGTACTCGGCCGGCAACACGCTCAGCGACATGGCCATCTACGATCGCGTGGAAGTGCTCAAGGGGGCCACCGGCCTGCTGACCGGCATGGGCGACCCGGGCGCGACCATCAACCTGGTGCGCAAGAAGCCCACCCGGGAACTGGCCGGCAGTGCCACGCTGGGTGTCGGTTCGTGGGACAGCTACCGCGCCGAAGTCGATGTCGCCGGCCCGCTCACCGAGAGCGGTCGCGTGCGTGGGCGCGTGGTGGGTGCCTACCAGGACAAGCATTCCAATGTCGACCACTACCAGCGCAGCAATGAGGTGTTCTACGGCATTCTGGAAGCCGACATCGGCGAAAGCACGCTGCTGACCGTCGGGGCCGATTACCAGGACAGCGATCCCGAGGGTTCCAGCTGGGGCGGCATCCCGTTGCTGGACAGTGCAGGCAACTTCAACAGCATGCCGCGCTCGTTCAACAACGGGGCGCGCTGGAGCCGCTGGGGCCAGTACGCCCGCACGGGCTTCGCCACGCTGGAGCACACCTTCGCCAATGGCTGGGTCGCCAAGCTGCAGCTCAACCACCAGGTCAACGGCTATGACGCCTCGCTGGGCGCGGCGGCCGGTGGCAATCCGGATCCGGTGACCGGTGAAGGCGTGAGCATGTGGCTGGGCCAGTACATCGGCAAGACCACCAGCAACGCGGCCGATCTGTACGTCAGCGGCAAGTTCGAGTGGTTCGGCCGGCAGCATGAGCTGGTCGTTGGTGGCAGCGTGTCGCGCAAGCGCTGGGTCAACAACGGCTACTCGCCGCAGCCGAGCTACGTGAGCGACGTTGCCGATTACTACGCGTGGACGGGTGATGTGCCCGAGCCGGACTGGCAGTGGGGCTATGGCGACAACCAGGTCACCCGCGAGAGTGGTGCCTATGTGGTGGGCCGTTTCGACCTGGCCGATCCGCTCAAGCTGATCGTCGGCAGTCGCATCGCGAACTATAAATCCCCGGACACCGACGGGAGCGGCGTGGTCGTGCCGTACGCCGGTCTGGTGTACGACCTCAACCGCAATTTCTCGGTGTTCGCCAGCTACAGCACCATCTTCAAGCCGCAGGGCAACCAGGACGAACAGGGCCGGGTGCTGGATCCGTTGGAAGGGCGCAGCTACGAAGCGGGCCTGAAGGCGGAGTTCTACGACGGCCGCCTCAACGCCAGTGCGGCGGTGTTCCAGCTGGAGCAGGACAACTATGCGCAGCCGACCGGCGGCAGGACGCCGAGCGGCGGGATCGCCTATGAGGGCCTGATGGGCGTGCGCACCAAGGGCTATGAGCTGGAAGTCTCCGGTCAGCTTGCACCGGGCTGGCAGATCCAGGGCGGCTACGCGCACAAGATCGCGCGCCAGCAGTCCACCAAGGTCTCCACGCTGGAGCCGGAAGATCAGTTCAGCGTGCACACCAGCTATCGCCTCACCGGGCCGGCCGATGGCTGGAGCGTGGGCGGCGGCGCGCGCTGGCAGGGCAGCACCTTCGGCACCATCACCAACCCGGCCACCGGCGGGAGCCAGATCCACCGCACCGAACCGTACTGGCTGCTCGATGCCATGGCGCGTTACCAGTTCAACGATCAGCTGTCGGCGACGCTCAACGTCAACAACCTGCTGGACAAGCACTACTACACGATCTTCAGCTGGTACAGCACCTACACCTGGGGCGAGCCGCGCAACGTGCGGCTGACCCTCAATTACAAATTCTGATCCATGCAACGAAGACACCCCGGGCAACCGGGGTGTCTGCGTTTGCGGCCGGGTGGTTACAGCGCCAGCTCGAACACGATGACCTCCGCATCGTTGGCGTTTTCCAGCGTCAGCTGCGCCTCGTCGCTGACCTGCAGCGCATCGCCGGTCTCCAGGGTGATGCCGTTGACCTGCAGCTGCCCGCGGGCGACCTGTACATAGGCACCGCGACGCGGCGCCAGCGGCAGATGGACGCGGTCGTCACCGTCCAGGATGGTGGCGTAGATGTTGGCGTCCTGGTGGATCAGCAGCGAGCCGTCACGGCCATCGCGCGAGGCGATCAGGCGCAGCTGGCCGCGCTTGGTCTCCGGGGCGAAGTGGGTTTCCTGGTAGCTGGGGGTGATGTTCTCCTGGTCGGGGAACAGCCAGATCTGCAGGAAGTGCACCGGCTCACTGGCCGAGTGGTTGAACTCGCTGTGGCTGACGCCGCTGCCGGCGCTCATGCGCTGCACATCGCCGTAGCGCAGCACCGAGCCGGTGCCCATCGAGTCCTTGTGTTCCAGTGCGCCGCCGAGCACGTAGGAGATGATCTCCATGTTGCTGTGGCTGTGCGTGCCAAAGCCCTGGCCGCCCTGCACGCGGTCTTCGTTGATCACCCGCAGCGGGCCGAAGCTGGTGTAGCGCGGGTCATAGTAGTTGGCGAAGGAGAAGGTGTGCATGGAGTTCAGCCAGCCATGGTCGGCCTTGCCACGGGTGTTGCTCTTGCGGATCTGCAGCATGGTGAATCTCCTTGGTGTTCGATGGTTTCGATGGCGGTCCGGGGCGGTCGCTGCCGTTCCCTTTCCTGTTGCGGCCAGTATCCGCTTGCTCCGGCCGGTTGAAAAACGGATAGTTTCGCAAGCCATCATCGAAAAATTCGAATGCTCAAGCTCAGCCTCGATGCACTGCAGATCCTGGATGCCATCGACCGCCGTGGCTCGTTCGCCGCGGCCGGCAAGGCCCTGCACAAGGTTCCTTCGACCATTTCCTATACGGTCTCCAAGCTGGAGGAGGACCTGGGCGTGCAGTTGTTCGACCGGGTCGGTCCGCGCGCGCACCTGACCCCGGCCGGCGACGCACTGCTGGAGGAGGGCCGCCATCTGCTGCGGGCGGCGCGGGAGCTGGAGATGCGGGTGCGGCGGGTGGCGTCCGGCTGGGAGGCGGAGCTGACCGTGGCGGTCGACTCGATGTTCGTGCCGGCGTTACTGGCCGAGGACGTGCGTGCCTTCAATGCAGTGGCCGAACAGACCCGGATGCGGCTGATCAGTGAATCGCTGTCGGGCACCTGGGAAGCGCTGCTGGACCGGCGCGCGGACCTGCTGGTCGGCGCGGCAGGCGAGGGGCCCAGCGGCGGGGGCTATGTGGTCGAGCCGATGGGTGTGGTGCGTTTCGTGTTCGCCGTCGCACCCTCGCATCCGCTGGCAGCCGCGCCCGAACCGCTGGGCCGTGAGCAGCTGGCTGCCCACTGCGCGATCGCCGTGGCAGACTCGGCCCGGCGGCTGCTGCCACGCACGGTCGGGCTGCTGATGGGGCAGGAGACCGTCACCGTGCCGGACATGGTCAGCAAGTTCCGCCTGCAGTGCGCTGGGCTGGGCTTCGGCTTCCTGCCCGAGCCGTATGTGCAGCGGGCGGTTCGGGATGGTCGGCTGGTGATCAGGCAGGTCGAGGAGCCCAAGCCGGACGAGACGTTCTGGCTGGCGTGGCGCACCGGCGAGGAGGGTGCGGCGCTGCGCTGGTGGCGCGAGCGCATGCAGCGGCCGGCGGTGCTGGCGGGCTGGTGGCCGACGATGGAAGGCTGGCTGGGGTAGTCAACCTGAATCCTGGCCTCGCTGTCATCGGATGGTCATACGGATGCGATAGAGCGGTGCGGAGCGGATCGGTAACCTGCCCGACTCGATTGGTTTTCCGACTCTGCCCATGAAGCGCTTGCTGCTGTTGCTGCTGGCCGGGGCTGGCCTGTGGCTGGCTGCCTGCTCCTCCTTGACCTCCACCGCTGCCTCGACCTCGTTGAGCGATCGGCTGATCGCGCCCGGTGGCGTGTCCACGCTGCTGGATATGCCGCGCATCGCCGAAGCAGTGGACAGCGTCCCCAACCGCCATGGTCGGGTCACCGGCCGCGCAGGTGTGCCGATCTTCTGGCGTGCGTTCGATCCCGGCCAGTACGGGGTGCGCTATGAGTATCTGCCCCAGCAGCACGACAACGGCGAGCCGCTGCGTACCGGCATGGCGCTGGACCTGCCGCATCCGTTCCAGCCGCAGGCGCCGCGCGGCACGGTGGTGCTGCTGCACGGCTGGATGATGAACGGTGATGCGATGCTGCCGTGGTCGCTGCAGCTGGCGCAGTCCGGCTATCGCGTGGTCACCATCGATCTGCGAAATCACGGCCATTCCGGCGCCGGCCCGTCCGGTTACGGTACGTTCGAATCGGATGACGTGGTCGATGTCATCGCCGCGCTGAAGGCGCGCGGGGAGGTGGTCGGGCCGTTGTATCTGTTCGGCGTTTCCTACGGTGCGGCCACCGCGCTGTTCACCGCCGACAAGCTCGGCAACCAGGTTACCGGCGTGGTGGCGATGGAATCCTTCGCCAATGCCGGCGATGCGATCCGCAGCATGATCCCGCACCTGATGTCGCTGCAGCCGACCGCCTGGAAGGCGCAGGTGATGGCCGCCTACGGGCGCTGGCGCTACGGCGGGCAGGACATCGACCAGGTGATCGCCGCCGCCAGCCAGCGCCTGGATCTGGACCTGGACCGCGTCGATGTCACCCGCGCACTGGCGGACAGTCGTACCTGCGTGCTGCTGCTGCATGGTCAGAATGACCAGCACGTGCCGGTCGGGCAGGGCCGTCGTCTGGCCGCCGCCAGCCCGCGCGTGCACTACATCGAGCTGAGGGGCGAAGACCACATCACGCTGCCGCTGCGCGTGGATCTGCTGGGCGGCGTGGTCGATGACTGGCTGGCGCACGACGCCCATGCCGGCGGTGCGTGCCCCGCGCCGGAACTGCCGGGCGAAGCCGATCTGATGGCGATGCAGGCGGCGCAGGCGCACGTCTCTCCGCAGGGCTGACGCAAAAAAAAACAGCAACCGGGGGCTGCTGTCTTCGTCGATGCAATGGTGCGCCCGGAGAGATTCGAACTCCCGACCGCCTGGTTCGTAGCCAGGTACTCTATCCAACTGAGCTACGGGCGCATTTGCATTGTCTGGTTGTGTGTCCTGCCGCGCGTGTTGCCACGTTCGACGGGAAGGCAAGCAGGCTTGCCGTTCGATGTAATGGTGCGCCCGGAGAGATTCGAACTCCCGACCGCCTGGTTCGTAGCCAGGTACTCTATCCAACTGAGCTACGGGCGCATTTACATCGAATTTTTACAGCTGATACCGACGGCGAAATCGATACCCTGTTGATGGTGCGCCCGGAGAGATTCGAACTCCCGACCGCCTGGTTCGTAGCCAGGTACTCTATCCAACTGAGCTACGGGCGCGTCAACAGGAGCGGAATTATGCGGATCGGCGTCGCATTCGTCAACGGTTTTTGTGAAGGTCTTCATTCAAATGAATGAAAAAGCCGCTGTACCACGGCCTCCGGCGTTTTCATCCAGGCAAAGTGATCGGCGCGCGCACCCAACATCTGCGCACTGACCACGTAGCGCTGCGCACGCATGCCCGGCATCTTGTCCAGCAGGCCCTGCATCGATCCCACCGGCGCCAGCCAGTCGGCGTCCATCACCACGGCAGTGGCCTGGCCGCGCAGCTCGCGCATGCCGGCCTCCAGATCCACCGCCATGCCAGCCGCTGCGTAGTGGTTGTTGAGCCCCACGCGCGACCAGTCGCGGATCAGGCTGCGCGCCTCGGTGCCGCCGAAACCGAGTTTCCTGCCGTGCAGGACCCCTTGGCGCCGGGCCAGCCAGGGCAGGAAGCGATACACCAGCGGCAGGGTCCAGCCGCGCGGGGCCGGGAAGGTGCGCCAGTACGGCGTGCCGCTGGCGACCAGCCACACCCGCGCGAACCGCTGTGGATGCAGCCCGGCGAAGCAGCAGGCCAGCTGACCGCCAAGACTGTGGCCGCCGATGATCAGTGGTGTCAGTCCCTCGTCAGGCAACCGCGCCAGGCTGGCCGGCAGGTCCTGCGTGAGGATTTCGCGATAGCCCCAGTCCTGCGTGCGCGACGGGCGCAGGCTGCTGCTGCCGTTGCCACGCCACTCGTGCAGGTACACCGCAACGCCGCGTGCGGCCAGCGCCTCGGCGAAGGGCAGGTAATGGCGCGCGGCCACGCCCAGCGCAGGCAACCACAGCAGACGTGCGCGCGGCTGTGTGGGCACGCGCGCCAGCAGTTCGAAGCGATGGCCGTCTTCGGCCTGCACAGTAAGAGGCGAGGCGTCGATCATGCCGGGCGTGCCGCACCGAAATGGTCGATCACCAGCACCTCGCTGCGGCCCGGGTAATAACCGCTCTGCAGGCCGCGCGCGACGTAGTCGATGGCCGCTTCGCAGGCATTGGGCAATGACAGGCCCTGGCACAGCTGCGCGGCGATGGCCGAGGCCAGCGTGCAGCCGGTGCCGTGCGCATCCACCGGCAGGCGGGTATGAATGAATTCTTCGCGGGTCACGCCGTCGAAGTAGCGATCGATCACGCGGCTGCCTTCGTCCAGATGCCCGCCCTTGAGCAGGACCGCGCCGGCGCCCAGTTCAAGCAGCGCGTCGGCGGCATCCTCGGCATCCTCGGCGGTGACGATGCGGCGGCCGAGCAGCAGCTCGGCTTCGGGGGTGTTGGGCGTCAGCAGCGTGGCCAGCGGGATCAGGCGCGTGCGCATCGCCTCCAGCGCGCTGGCTTCGAGCAGCTTGGCGCCGCTGGTGGCGACCATCACCGGGTCCAGCACCACGTGCGGTGGGCGTTGCTTTTCCAGTGCGTCGGCGACAAGACCGATGACGTCGGCATTGGCCAGCATGCCCAGCTTCACGGCATGGATATCGAAATCGGCGAAGCAGGCATCGATCTGCGCCTGCAGGAACGCCAGCGGTGGCACGTGCACGGCGGTAACGCCGCGGGTGTTCTGCGCGGTCAGTGCGGCGATCGCGGACAGGCCATGCACGCGATGGGCGGCGAACGCTTTGAGGTCGGCCTGGATGCCGGCGCCACCGCCGGAATCGGAACCGGCGATGGTCAGGGCGGAAACGGGGCTGGAGGGCGTCATACGCCGATTGTGCAATGTTTGCCGCGGCATTGCTGCCGCGCTGTCAGCGCGCCCGCAACAGTGCCCACTGCCGGTACAGCACGTAGCCCAGCCCGGTGCCGCCGGTCAGTAGCGCGGGGGCGAGCAGGGCGTCGTAGCCGAAGCGCAGGAACAACAGGGCGCCGATCACGCCACCCGCCAGGAAGCCGCTGACGATCAACCCGCTCAGGGTCAGCCGTCGGATCGGCAGTGGCAGCCCGCGCAGCAGGTGGCCCAGGCCGATCCCCAGATCGGTGAACATGCCGCTGAGGTGGGTGGTGCGCACCACGGCGCCACTGAAGGTGGTCGCCATCGCGTTCTGCAGGCCGCAGGCCGTCGCTGCCGCCAGTGCGCCCCAGATCTGCTGCTGTTTGAACAACGGGATCGCGATCAGCAGCAACAGCGACTCCAGCGCCAGCACCACGCCATACCGACGGCCCAGCTGCAGGCCGCTGTCCTGGATGATCACGCCGCTGAGCGTGGCGCCCACGCAGAACGCGATCAGCAGCCCCCACAGATGCCCGACCACGCGCCAGTCACGCTGGGCCAGTGCCATCCCCAGCTGGCTGGTGGTGCCGGTCATGTGGCTGACCGCCTGGTGTTCGAAGCCCAGGAAGCCGACCACGTTGACCATCCCGGCGACGCAGGACAGGGCGATCGCCCCGATCCAGACCCAGGTGGGCAGCCGGATGCTCATCCGGCGTGCGCGGTGGTGGTCACGGCGCGATCAACGGCCCGCGGGCGGGCCGTTGAACTGCACATCCGAGAAACTGCCGCTGGCCGGATCGAACACTGCGCCCCAGAACTGCGCGCCCCCATCGCAGACCCGGATCGCATCGCGCGCGGGATCGATGTCGGCATCGTCAGGCAGATGGAAGGCGTTGAGGTAGATCAGCTTACGTGCCTTCATCTCGATGCCGACGTACTGGCGATCGAATCCGGCGGCGTTGGGCACCTGTGCCTCCAGTGTCGGCAAGGCGGCCTCGAGCTGCTCGACGTCCTTGCGGCTGGGGGCCCAGTAACCGGTGACCCGGCCGGCCTCGCGGCCGGGACTGTCACGCGAGCAGGTATCGAGCACCTGGGCGGCGACGATCGGTCGCGTCACCACCCAGGACTGACCGGTCTTGATCGCGGTCGGGACGCTGGCGCCCGGCCGCGTATTGGCAGGCGTGCAGGCTGCCGCCAGCGCAGCAAGCGCCAGCGGCAGGACGGCACGGGACAGGGAACGGCTCACAACACCTCCGAAGCGTAATCGGCCAGGCGCGAACGCTCGCCTCGACGCAGCGTGATGTGCGCGCTGTGCGGCCAGTTCTTGAAGCGGTCCACCGCGTAGGTCAGGCCCGAGGTGGTCTCGGTCAGGTACGGGGTGTCGATCTGTTCGACATTGCCCAGGCAGACGATCTTGGTGCCCGGGCCGGCACGGGTGATCAGGGTCTTCATCTGCTTGGGGGTGAGGTTCTGCGCTTCATCCAGGATCAGATAACGCGACAGGAAGGTGCGGCCGCGCATGAAGTTCAGCGAGCGGATCTTGATCCGGCTGGCGATCAGGTCGTTGGTGGCCGCACGGCCCCATGCGCCGCCTTCCTGGGTATGCGTGAGCACTTCCAGGTTGTCGGTCAGCGCGCCCATCCACGGCGTCATCTTTTCTTCTTCGGTACCGGGCAGGAAGCCGATGTCCTCGCCAACGCTGACCGTCGCACGGGTCATGATGATCTCGCGGTAGCGCTGCTGGTCCATGGTCTGGGCCAGGCCGGCGGCCAGCGCGAGCAGCGTCTTGCCGGTGCCGGCGGTGCCGAGCAGGGTGACGAAATCGATATCCGGGTCCATCAACGCATTGAGCGCGAAGTTCTGCTCGCGGTTGCGCGCACTGATGCCCCACACCGCGTGGCTGCCGTGGCGGAAATCGTTGACCAGCGACAGGGTGATCTTGTCGCCGTCCACCTTGGCCACGCGCAGTTCGACTTCATCGTCACCCGGCAGGTAGGCGTACTGGTTGGGGTGCCAGTTCTCGTCTTCGCTGGCGATGATTTCGTAACTGGTGCGGCCCTTGTCGCTCCAGCTGCGCAGGTTGTCGGTGTGCTTTTTCCAGAAGTCTTCCGGCAGCTCGGTGGCGCCGGTGTAGAGCAGGCTGAAATCGTCCAGCGCGCGGTCGTTTTCGTAGTCCTCGGAGACGATGCCGGCGATCGCCGCCTTGATCCGCAGGTTGATGTCCTTGGACACGAACACCACCGGAATCTCCGGTACCTGTTCCTTCAGCGCCAGGATCGCGCCGAGGATGGCGTTGTCCGGAATCACCGCGCCAAAGCTCTTGCCAGCATCGAAATGACTGGTCTGGAAACGCAGCAGGCCCACGCTCTGCTTGCCGCGCAGCTGCAGCCCGTTGGGACGCTGCAGCGGGATGCCGTCGGCCAGGTTGTCCAGGCCCGAGGCCTGCACCAGCTCATTGAGGAAACGGCTGACCTGGCGCGCATTGCGGCTCGCCTCGGTGGTGCCCTTCTTGCCGTTGTCCAGCTCTTCGATCACCTGCATCGGCAGGTAGACATCATGCTCCTCGAACTTGAACAGCGCGGTCGGATCGTGCATCAGCACGTTGGTATCCAGTACGTAGATGCGCTTGCCTCGGGTCATCGTCAATTCCTGGTGGCAGAACAGGGACAAGCCATCACGACCTGCGGGGCAGGGTGATGGCCATTGGGGGTGCCGGGTTGATCACTGGGTTTTCGCGGCCTTCAGGGCTTCAAGGACGGTGTCTGCGTGGCCGGCCACTTTGACCTTGCGCCACACCTGCACGATACGACTGTCCGGCGAAATGAGGAAGGTGCTGCGCTCGATGCCACGCACCTGTTTGCCGTACATGTTCTTCAGCTTGATCACGTCGAACGCGGTGCACAGCGCTTCGTCGCCATCGCTGATCAGCGGGAAGGCGAAGCCCTGCTTGGCGCAGAAGTTGTCGTGGGATTTGACCGAATCGCGGGAGACGCCGAAGACGCGGGCGCCGGCCTGGGTGAACTGCGGCAGCAGTGCGTTGAAATCGATGCCCTCGGTGGTGCAGCCCGGGGTGCTGTCCTTGGGGTAGAAGTACAGCACCAGCCACTGGCCGGCCAGATCGCCGAGGGTGGTGGTCTCGCCGCCGGACAAGGCCAGCGGCAGTGCGAGGGTGGTGCTGTCCAGGGTGTCGCCGTCGTTCATGGGTTCCTTTCCGGATCCTGGGGTGGATCTACTACAACTGCATGAAACCCCGCGCGCCCGTGACGAACGCGCGAAGCATCAGAACTTCATCGGGTCCATGATCGCATCGAGGTTGAGGTGATCGCAGAACTCGAGGAAATCATCGCGCAGCGCGGCGATGTGCATGTTGGCCGGCACGCCGATGGTCACCTGCGCGGAGAACATTTCCGCACCGGTCTGCATCGCGCGGTAACGCGTGCTCTGCAGGTTTTCGATGGTGATGCCCTGGCGGTCGAAGAAATCGGCCAGCTGGAACAGGATCCCCGGCTTGTCGGCGGCGATCACTTCCACGATGTAGGGCAGCAGGTTGGACTGCGCCTGCTTGGCACCGGTGCGGTACCAGACCAGCTTCAGCCCTTCCTCACGCTCCAGCCGGGTCAGCATCGCCTCCAGCTTGGCTACCGAATCCCACGAGCCGGTGGCCAGGGCGGTGACGGACACGTCGCGCCCGACCGTGGCCAGGCGGGCATCGACCAGATTGCAGCCACTGTCGGCGATACGCCGGGTCACAGGCAGCAGGGGGGACTCCGGATGCGTCGTATAGGCGTTGATCAGGAGGTGGTTTTCGGTCGGCGCAGGCCGCGGCGTGGTGTCGGTCAAGATGGTTCCGGGTGATGCAAGGTGAGTCTGAACGGCCGGACGACGGCTCGTTCGCCGGAGTCCAGCATACTTGCCCGCGCTTTCGACCCGCAAGTAACATGCAACGTACATCTGGCCGGCGTTTACGCAGGCAGGGTGCCCCCTTTCTTCCGAGCACGATGTCCTTGTCCCTTTCCGGTCTCATCACCGCGCTGGCGACGCCCTTCCAGGCGAACGGCGCATTGGATCCCGACGGTTGGCAGCGCCTGCTGCACCTGCAACTGGAGGGTGGTGTTCACGGTGTCGTGGTGGCCGGTTCGACCGGTGAAGCGGCGGCCCTGTCCGACGACGAATACGATCAGCTGCTGCGCAGTGCGGTCAAAACCGTCGCCGGGCGCATCCCGGTGCTGGCCGGGACCGGGCTGTCGGGGACGGCCAAGACCATCGAGCAGACCCGCCGGGCGGCCGCCAATGGCGCCACCCATGCGCTGGTGGTGACCCCGCCGTACGTGCGCCCCACCCAGGCGGGCCTGATCGCGCATTACCGCGCCGTGGCCGACCAGGGCGGCCTGCCGGTCATCCTGTACAACGTTCCCGGCCGCACCGGCTGCGACATGCTGCCCGAGACCGTGGCCGAACTGGCCCGGCACCCGAACATCGTGGGCATCAAGGAGGCGGTCGGCGATGTCGGTCGCGTCAATGCCCTGCTGGCGCTGCGTGCGCCGGATTTCGCCATCCTCAGCGGTGACGACGGTACGGCCGCGCGCTCGATCCTGTCCGGCGTGGATGGCCTGATCTCGGTGGGCTCCAATGCCCTGCCGGGCGCGTACCGCCGGATGTGCGACCTGGCGGCAGCCGGGGAGCGCGAGGCGACCGAGGCGTGGGATGCCCGCCTTGAACCGTTCCATGAATTCTGCGGCGTGGAGTCCAACCCGATCCCGGTGAAGGACCTGCTGCGCCGGATCGGCATTGGTGACGGCCTGCGCCTGCCGCTGCTGCCCTTGTCCGCGGCCCATCACGCCGCTGCCGAACACCTGGCCACCGATATCGGTGCGCTGGAAGCACTATCCAACCACTGATCACAGTGGTCACTCAGGAGATTCCCATGCGTCAATCCGTTTCCGCCTTCCGCGTGCTGTCCTTCGCGATCCTGGCCACCGCCACCCTCGTCGGCACCACCGGTTGCTTCAAGCGTGGCGCCAAGGGCGACTATGCCCTGGCCCCGGAAGTGCGCCCGCTGGAAGTGCCGCCGGATCTGAACGTCCCGGCTGGCCAGGCCGCTGCCACCGCCGCCGTCGCCAGTTCGACGCTGGCTTCGCAGGCCGCGCGTCCGGCCGCGAATCCGGCGGCCGCCAACAATGCCGGCTTCACCGTGCCGGGCACCAAGGAAGAGGTGTTCGCCAAGGTCGGCACCGCCCTGGAGTCCGTTGAAGGTGTGAAGATCGCCAGCAAGGCCCAGCTGCTGGGTTCCTACGACGTGGCCTTCGAAGGCAGCGACTTCCTGGTCCGCGTGGTTGCCGTCGACGCAGGCGCCTACGTCTCGGCCGTGGATCCGCGTGGCATGCCGGCCACCGCTGCCGCCCCGACCAAGCTGCTGGGTGAGCTGAAGGCGAAACTCGCCCCGTAATCGGGACGGGTCATGGAAACGAAAAGGGCGCCCTCGGCGCCCTTTTTCGTTGCTGCCAGAGCCGGGAGGCTCAGCGTTCCAGAAGCTTCAGCTTGTCCGGCTTGCCGTCCCATTCGCCGGCATCGGCGGGCGGGTCCTTGCGCACGGTCAGCACCGGCCAGGCCTGGGCCAGCTCGGCGTTCAGGGCGACGAATGCTTCCTGCCCGGCGGGCACGTCGTCTTCGGGGAAGATCGCGTTGACCGGGCACTCCGGTTCGCACAGGGTGCAGTCGATGCACTCATCCGGGTCGATCACCAGGAAGTTGGGGCCTTCGTGGAAGCAATCCACGGGGCACACTTCCACGCAATCGGTGTGTTTGCACTTGATGCAGTTTTCGGTGACGACGAAAGGCATGGGGAAATCCGGCGTTAAGCCGCGTAATTCTAGAACAGGTTGTGCCTGAATGCTGGGGCGGTGCGCTCAGCCAAGCAGGCGGCGCTGCTGCGCAAGGCGGTACAGGCCCCGTGCTGCAAGGTTTTCAGGGGCATTCACCGGGGTGATGCCGAGCAGCTGCAAGGCGTGGCCATAGCGCGCCGTCAGCGCGGCACTGCCCACCAGGTGGACCTTCGCGCTGGCGTCGGCGAGCGCACGGATTTCATGGCCGAGCAGCACCCCGGAGAGGTAAGACGGCGCTGCGAGGGCGGACAACCGTTCAAACAGGCCCAGCGCACGCACGCCGAACAGGTGGTGGAGCGGGCCGCCGGCCTCGCCGCTGCGCTGCACGCCCTGCGCGAAGGCGGTGGCGTCGAAGGTGTCGCCGTCGTCCATCAGGCGGCCAAGCAGGCTGTGCTGGCGCAGGAGGGCGAACAGTTCGCCGGTCATGGCGGTCGCAAAACCGGTGATCGATCCATCGTGCAGCATTGCCCACTTGCTGTGGGTACCGGGCAGGCAGACCTGCGCCACGCCGGCACCGGCGTCCAGACCGACCAACTGCGTCTCTTCGCCGCGCATCACATCCGGCGTTTCGCCAGCACCTTGGACGGCCGCGCCCGGCACGAACCAGATATCGCGCCCGGGCAGCCGTTCGTCGTGATGCAGGTGCAGGGCCGCGGCGAGATCGGCGAGTCTGGCCGGGCAGGGCAGGTAGGCCTGCTCGATCCAACCGTTGCGGCTGCCGATCATGCCGCTGAGCAGGATCGTACGGTCCGGCCAGCCATCCATCAGCTCGGCCAGCACGCCGGCGAAGTTGCCCTGGCAATGCAGGATGCCGCGCCCGCTGGCGCGTTGCTCGATGATCGCGCCGGCATCATCCAGCCAATAGCCGCGCAGGCTGCTGCTGCCCCAGTCGACCGCGATCATCCGCGGATCCGGCTCTCGGGCAGGCCCGGCTGCGCCTGGCGTGCGCTGAACAGACTACCGGCGTGTGTGCTGGCGGCCAGTTCTTCCGGCGTGTGGTCCAGCCGTGAGCTGATCACATACAGCGTGCGCAGATCGCTGCCGCCAAACGCGACGCAGGTGGGGTGTTTGACCGGCACCGGCTGCACCTGCAGCAGCGTGCCATCGGGTGCGTAACAGCTCACCTGGCGTGCGCGCCATTGCGCGTTCCAGACCCGTCCGGCGGCATCCACGGCCGAGCCGTCGGGTTCGGCGGCGGTATTGGCCAGCGCGGTGAATTCGCGCACGTTGGTGGTGCTGGCCTGCTCGGGGTCGTAATCGCAGGCCATGATCCGCGGCGATACCGAGTCGCACCAGTACATCGTGCGGCCATCGAGGCTGAAGCTGATCGCATTGGAAATCACGATGCCCGGCAGCGGCAGCTCGCGCAGGCCGTGGCGGGTGGAGTACTGGTAGAAGCGGCCATCGGCAGCGCGTCCGGGGTGCTCGTTCATGGTGCCGAACACGAAGTTGCCGTCGCGGTCGGCGCGGCCATCGTTGCTGCGTGTGTACGCGTTGAGCGGGTCCACGTCGGCCAGCCACTGCAGCGGCAGCGCATCGTCGGTGGCCGTGGCCAGGTCGGCGCGGTGCAGTGAACTCACCAGCGCCACCAGCAACGTGCCGTCCTCGAACAGGCCGATGCAGCCGGGCCGATCGGGAAGCATCCAGTGCCTCGTGGTGCCGCGCTCGGGGTGGTGTTCCCACAGCCGGCGCTCGGCGATGTCGACCCACAGCACACTCTGTCGCTGTTCGCACCAGAGCACGCCTTCGCCATGGGTGCAGCGGCTGTCCACCGCCAGCGTGGCCGGGGCCAGTTCAACGCTCATCGCGGCTCACCACTCGGCAACGGAGCCGTCGGCGTGGCGCCAGACAGGGTTGCGCCAGTCAGGCGGATTCTCATGGGCATGGCGCAGGCGCTCCTCATCGATTTCCACGCCCAGCCCGGGTTTGGGCAGGGCGGCGATGCTGCCATGGTCGCAGTGGAAGTCGTCCTTGTTCAACACGTAATCGAGCAGATCGGCGCCCTGGTTGTAGTGGATGCCGATGCTCTGTTCCTGAAGCACCGCGTTGTGCGAGACGAAATCCAGCTGCAGGCAGGCCGCCAGTGCGACCGGGCCGAGCGGGCAGTGCGGCGCGAGCGCGACATCGTAGGCCTCGGCCATCGCGGCGATCTTCAGGCACTCGGTGAGGCCGCCGGCGTGCGAGAGATCCGGCTGCAGCAGCGACAGCCCACCGTTGGCGAGCACCTGCTTGAATTCGAAGCGCGAGTACATGCGCTCACCGGCCGCCAGCGGAATCGAGGTGGCCGCGGCCAGGCGCGGGTAGTACTCCGCCTGCTCGGGCAGCACCGGCTCTTCCACGAACAAGGGCCGGTAGGGCTCCAGCTCCTTGAGCAGCACGCGGGCCATCGGCGCGCCGACCCGGCCGTGGAAATCCACGCCGAAATCGATGCTGTCGCCGAACGCATCGCGCAGCGCGGCCACTTTCGCGATGGCGGCATCCACGCGGCGTGGACTGTCCAGCAGCTGCATCTCTTCGGTGCCGTTGAACTTGAACGTATCAAAGCCGAGCTCGCGGTAACGATGCACCTGCTCGACCAGATCGGCCGGCCGGTCGCCGCCGACCCAGCGGTAGGTCTTCATGCGGTCGCGCACCAGGCCGCCGAGCAATTGGTACACCGGCACGCCGAGCGCTTTGCCCTTGAGGTCCCACAGCGCCTGGTCGATCCCGGCGATGGCACTCATCAGGATCGCGCCGCCGCGGTAGAAGCTGCCGCGATACATCGTCTGCCACAGGTCGTTGATCCGGGTCGGGTCCTGCCCGATCAGATACTCCGACAGTTCATGCACGGCCGCATCCACGGTGCGCGCGCGGCCCTCGATCACCGGCTCGCCCCAGCCGGTAATGCCCTCGTCGGTCTCGATCTTCAGGAACAGCCAGCGCGGTGCGGCGTGATAGGTAACCAGTCGGGTGATCTTCATCCGTGCGTAGTCCGGTAGGCCTGGAGGAACGCCTGGGCCTGCTTGCGGGTACGCTGCAGCGGCTGGGCGGGTTGATAGAGATCGCCCCCGATGCCGGCACCGACCGCACCGGCGGCGAGGTAGCTGGCGAGGGAATCCGGGGTCACGCCGCCAACCACGTACAACGGCAGCTCGCGCGGCAGCACCGAGCGCAGGGCGCGCACGTGGCCGGGACCGTAAGTGGCGGCAGGGAACAGCTTGAGCATCTGCGCGCCGGCGTCGATCGCATCGAATGCCTCGCTGGCGGTAGCGAACCCGGCCATCACCTGCAGGCCGCGATCCACCGCGTGGCGGATCAGCGCCGGCCGGGTGTTGGGGGTGACGATGAAGCGCGCACCGATCTCCACCAGGGCATCCACCTGCTGCTCGCGCAACACCGTGCCGCCGCCGATCCAGGCCTGCGCACCGAAGGCCTGCTGCGCGCGGGCGATGCTGTCTTCCCAGCGCGGCGAATTCAGCGGCACTTCGATCGCATCGAAGCCGGCCTCCACCAGCGCGCCGACATGGGCAAGGGTGTCATCCGGGGTGATGCCGCGCAGGATCGCGACGAGAGGCAGTTGGAAGGTCGGGGCGCTCATGATTACTCGTGGTAAAGCTGGGAACGGCCACCGTCGATCAGGATGTCGGTGGCATTGATGAAGCGGGCTTCGTCGCTGGCCAGGAACAGCGCGGTGTACGCCACTTCGCTGGGCTCACCGATGCGCTTGCAGGGCAGCAGCTGCTCCTGTGCGTGGCGCGTGGCGGCCGGATCGGCGCTGTTGGCGAACCAGGCTTCGATCCGGGGCACCAGGATCAGCCCCGGCGAAATCGAGTTGACCCGGATGCCCTGCGCTGCGTACTCGATGCCAAGTGCTTTGCTCAGCCCGATCAGGCCATGCTTGGCGACCGGGTAGGGGAAGGCGTGCGGGATGATCCGGTGACCATGCACCGAGGCGATGTTGACGATGGAACCGGCCTGCTGCGCCAGCATCGCCGGCAGCACCGCGCGGCACACGTTCCAGGCGCCCTTGAGGTTGAGATCCAGGCAGCGTTCCCACTGCGCGTCTTCCAGCTGCAGCGGGTCGGCGAAGACATCGGCGCCGGCGTTGTTGACCAGCACATCCACGCGGCCATGCTTGGCGCGAACGTCCTCCACCAGAGCGCGCACCGCGGCCGCATCGGTGATGTCGGCCAGGCGATGGTCGATCCGTGCATCCGGGGCGAGCGGTGGGTTCAGATCCAGCCCGATCACCCGGGCGCCATGCTCGGCGAACAGCGCAGCGGTGGCCGCGCCGATGCCGCTGGCTGCGCCGGTGACCAGCGCGATCTTGTCCTGCAGTCGTTTACTCATCGAACAGTGTGTCCAGGGATGGAGCCAACGGCAGACGGTACGACAAAGCGGGTGCGGACAAAGCAGGCTCCATGACTCGGCGGGCGCGGGGGGCGCTGGCGGGCTGGCGGCCGGTGGCGGCGCAGCCATACGGTCAGAGTTGCGTGCGAAGGTATTCTTATCAAATGAAATTTTTCGGGATATCTATTCCCCCGGCGAATACCGTGATTCAATGCGGCGATCAACGCAGAACGGAAGTGTGATGACGACCGCACCTAGCCCTTGGACAAATGCCTCCCGGCTCAAGACCCGGCATTTGATGTTGTTGCTGCACCTGCACGAACACGGCTCGGTGCTGCGCGCCGCCGAGGCTGCTGCCATGACCCAGCCGGCTGCCTCCAAATTGCTGGCGGAAATGGAGGACATGCTCGGGGTGAAGCTGTTCGAGCGGCACGCCCGCGGCGTAGAGCCCACCTGGTACGGGCAGGTGCTGATCCGGCGCGCGCGTTCGGCGATGTCGGAGATCGGCCGCGCCACCGAAGAGATCGCCGCGCTGCGCAGCGGGCATATGGGGCAGGTCTCGATCGGTACCGTGGTCAACCCGGGCACCAACCTGGTGCCGCAGGCCATCGCCGAGGTGAAGCGCGAGTTCCCGGACATCCTGATCCGGGTCGAGATGGACTACAGCCGGCCGCTGGTGGCGCGGCTGCTGGACGGTCAGCTGGACCTGGTGATCGGCCGCATCCTGGGGCCCGAGGGCGCGGCGGACCTGACCTTTGAAGCGCTGGCGGACGAGCCGCATTCGGTGATCGCCCGCGCCGGCCATCCGCTGGCCAGCCGCGATGATCTGCACTATGCCGATCTGGCCAAGCATGGCTGGATCCTGCCGCCGGCCGACAGTGTGCTGCGCGCCCGGCTGGATGCCCTGTTCCTGGAGCAGGGCCTGCCGATTCCGCAGAACATCATCGAGACCAGCTCGCTGCCGGTGATGACCAGCCTGCTGCGCGGCAGCGATCTGCTGGCCGCGTTGCCGGTGGAATCGGTGGCGCCCTACATCCAGGCCAAGTTGCTGACCGTGCTGCCCATTGACGTGGGCGTCCGCATGGAGTCGTTCGGGATCATCTACCGGCGCGGCCACGTGTTGCCGCCGGCCGCCGAGCGCATGCTGCTGGCCCTGCGAACGACCGCGCGCTGGCTGTATCCGGGGCTGCGCGGGAGCGCCTGACGAAGGCCGGGCCACGGCTGGTATAGGCCGCGTGAATGGTATTCTCCGAAGGAATACATCCAGCCCAATATTTTATTGGCATGGAATGGCTGCCGCTGCCTAAGCTGCCCGCCAGCCGACCGTGAAAGATCGGCCGCGTTGTACCCCGCTCCGGTCCTCCGGTGGTGGGCATAACCCTACAACCTGATTGTTACAGGCGGCGCCGAGCGGCGTCGCCCACCGTCAGCACATGTGTCCTGGGAGGGAAACATCATGTCAGTACGTTGTTGCCGTGGGGCGACAGGCGCATCCGTGCCTGCACGCGCCCCCACCGCGTTGCGCCGCCGTGCGCTGGCGGTCTGCGTTTCGATGCTGGTTGCCGGCCAGGTGATGGCGCAGCAGCGTGATCTCCAGGACACGAATGCCGCGACCCAGCTGGACACCGTCCAGGTGACGGGTACCCGCAGCAGCGTGACCCGTGCCCAGCAGATCAAACAGAATGCCGAGCAGATCGTCGATTCGATCGTGGCCGAGGACATCGGCAAGCTGCCCGACAACAACGTCGCCGAAGCGCTGCAACGCATCTCCGGCATCCAGATCACGCGCAACTATGGCGAAGGCAGCACCATCGCCATCCGTGGCCTGACCCAGGTGCGCACCGAGCTCAATGGCCGTGACATCTTCACCGCCAATGACGGCCGCGGCCTGAGCTTCGAGGACGTCTCGGCCGAGCTGCTCGGCGGCGTCAACGTCTACAAGAACCCCTCGGCGGAAATGATCGAAGGTGGCCTGGGCGGCACGGTCGACCTGCGCACGCGTCTGCCGTTCGATTATGAAGGCCGCAAGATCGCCGGCAGCCTGCAGTACAACCATTACGATCTGGCCGATGACAGCAAGCCGGCGTTCTCGGGCATGTTCAGCGACCGCTGGCAGACCGGTATCGGCGAGGTCGGCCTGCTGGTGAACTACTCGCAGCAGACCAGCCCGTTCCGCCAGGACACGATTTCGCTGGAACCGTGGTATTCGCAGACCGATCTGCCTGGTTTTGAAGGCACTGAGGTGTTCGTGCCGCACGGCGCCGGCATCAACACCACCGTGGGTGAGCGCAAGCGTCGCACCGGTGCGGTGGCGCTGCAGTGGCGCCCGCGCGACGACATCGAAGTGCAGGCGCAGGTGCTGCGTTCGGACTACGATTTCCGCTGGCAGGATTACTCGTTCTTCGCCTACAGCGGCGGCGACGCCATGCAGGGCGCGCGCGACATCGTGGTCAACGACCGCAACGAACTGGTCAGTGGCGTGTTCCAGAACACCCCGGCCGATTCCAACACCAGCCTCACCCAGCGCAAGTCGATCACCACCGACTACTCGTTGGGCGCCAAGTGGACGGTGACCCCGAACCTGACCTTGAGCACCGATTTCCAGTACGTCGATGCCACCACCAAGGGCACGCGCTACATCGTGGGCACCGGCATGAACGCTACGCCCTTCTACACGATCGACCTGAGCGGCGACCTGCCGTACCTGGCCGTGACCGATGCCGCGGGCAACCAGGGGTATCTGACCGATCCGGCCAATTATGTCGGCTGGAAATTCCATCTGGACAACAAGGACGACAACAAGGGCACCGAGTTCGCCTGGCGTTCGGACATGGATCTGGCGTTCGACGATGGCTTCGCCCGCAGCTTCAAGGCCGGCGTGCGTTACACCGATCGCAAGGCCGAGAACCAGGGCAACGTGTGGCGCTTCATGTGGCTCGGCGCGCCGTTCGCCGACTTCCCCAACGTGGGCCTGGTGCCGAACCCGATCACTGATTTCTTCCGCGGCAAGAGCTATACCTTCGGTCCCACCCTGAGTGCGGCCGACGCGGCGGTGGAGAACTACGAGCAGACCCTGGCGGCGTTCGGCGCTGATCCGCTGGAATTCTCGCCGAACAACATCAACAACCAGCGCGAGAAGACCTACGCGGCGTATGGCGTGCTGCGCTTCGGCGCGGACGACTGGGGCGTGCCGTTCGATGGCAACGTCGGCGTGCGCGTGGTACGAACCGAGGTCACCTCCGACGGCGTGCGCACCGGCACCGACATCGAAGGTGGCGGCCTGCTGCCGGTGAATGTCGAGCAGTCCTATACCGACGTGCTGCCCAGCCTCAACCTGCGCTGGATGTTCACCGATCAGCTGCAGCTGCGCTTCGCTGCGTCCAAGGGCATTTCGCGCCCGGGCTTCGACAAGCTCAACCCGAACCTGAGCCTGAGCGCGGCCGATGCCGGTGGCGGTGTGACCCGGCGGACCGGTTCGGCGGGCAACCCCAACCTCAAGCCGATGGAAGCCACCCAGTTCGATACCTCGCTGGAGTGGTACTTCGGCCAGGGCTCGATGATGTACGGCACCGCGTTCTACAAGAAGGTTGATGGCTTCATCGCCAATGCCGTGTTCAACGAGGTGTACGCCGGCGAGAACTGGGAAATCACCCGCCCGGTCAATGGCGATGACGGCAAGATCAAGGGCGTGGAAGTGGGCTATACCCAGTTCTTCGATTTCCTGCCCGGTTGGATGAGCCACTTCGGCCTGCAGACCAACTACACCTATGTCGATTCCAAGGCGCCGAGCCCGAACGCCACCGATACCAACGGCAGCCAGCTGGTAGTGCCGCTGGAGGGGCTGTCCAAGAACAGCTACAACGTCATCCTCAGCTACGAAGTGCCGCGGTTCCAGGCGCGTGTGGCCTACAACTGGCGCAGTGACTGGCTGATCACCACCGCCGGCAACGGAACGGGCAACCTGCCGGTCTACAACAAGGGCTTCGGCCAGCTGGATGCCTCGCTGCGGTTCAACATCAACGACGTCTGGTCGGTGTCGCTGGATGGCATGAACCTGCTCGATACCCGCAACGAAAGCTACCTGGGCTACACCACGCGCTACCGCGATTTCGTGATCAACGACCGTCGCTACGGCATCACCCTGCGCGCGAGCCTGTAACGCGCGTGATCGTCTGTCGGCCTTCCTGCTTCGTGGACCTTCCTCTCCACCACGAAGCGGGCAGGGCCGCAGTTCCTGCTCCAGGCGTGCGGCTGCTGTGCCGCACGCCGCTCCACCGGGAGGCCCGTGCATGACCCCCGCCGATTGCCTGATCTGGACGTTGCGTGCATCGGCCCGTCCTGGCCGCTGCCGGGCAGGGTGGCTGGTGCTGTTGCTGGCCGTGCTTCCGGTCCTCGCCGTGGCGGCCCCTTACCAGTGGCAGAACGTGGCGATCGGTGGCGGCGGCTTCGTGACCGGGCTGGTGTTCCATCCGACCGAGCCGAACCTGCTGTACGCACGCACCGATGTTGGCGGAGCCTACCGGTGGGATCAGACCGCTGGCCGCTGGATCGCGTTGACCGACTGGCTCGGTCGCGACGATGCCAACCTGACCGGCATCGAAAGCCTGGCCGTGGACGCCAGCGACCCGCAGCGCGTCTATCTGGCCGCTGGCACCTATACCAACCCCCGGGTGGGCAACGGCGCGATCCTGCGCTCGTCCGACCGCGGGGCTACGTTCACCCGCACCGATCTTCCGTTCAAGCTCGGTGGCAACGAACTCTCGCGCGGCAATGGCGAGCGGTTGGCGGTGGATCCGCATCAAGGCCGCATCCTGCTGCTGGGCACGCGCAGCAATGGGCTGTGGCGCAGCGATGATCACGGCGCGCATTGGCAGGAAGTGACGAGCTTCCCGGCGATCGCGCGCAGTGCGCAGGCCAGTGCGCCGGCCTGGAATGGCACGCAGCAGATCGGCATCGTGTTCGTACAGTTCGACGCGCGCAGCGGTGGTGATGGCGATCCGACGCCGGTGATCCATGCCGGTGTGTCGACCACCACCGGCCCCGCGCTGTACCGCTCCGACGATGCCGGGCAGACCTGGCAGGCACTGCCCGGGCAACCGCGTGGCCTGCGACCCACCCGCATGGCGCAGGGCAGCGACGGGCGTCTGTACATCGCCTACGCGGATCTGCCGGGCCCGGACAGCATGAGCAATGGCGCGCTGTGGCGGTTCGATCCCGCGCAGGGGCGTTGGCAGGACATCAGTCCGGTGCCACAGTCCAGTGACACCCAGGGCGATGGCTTCGGCTGGGGCGGCGTCAGCGTGGAGGCCGGCAATCCGCAGGTGGTGATGGCCAGCACCTTCAATCGCTTTGGCCCGCACGACGACATCTTCCGCAGTACCGATGGCGGTCGCAGCTGGACCCCGGTCATCGCGGGCGCGAGGTTCGACCACGGCAATGCGCCATGGACCGCGCACGCCTCCCCGCACTGGATCGCCGACGTGCAGATCGATCCGTTCGACCCGCGCCGGGTGCTGTTCGTCACCGGCTACGGGCTGTGGGCGAGCCGGGATATCCGCGTCGCCGATAACGGCCAACCGGTGCGATGGTGGTTCCAGAATGACGGGTTGGAAGAAACCGTACCGCTGGATCTGGTCAGCCCGGGGCAGGGCGCGCACCTGCTGAGCGCGCTGGGCGATATCGATGGCTTCCGCCACGATGACCTGACCGTGTCGCCATTGCAGTACGCCGGTCCGCGCCTGACCAACAGCGAGAGCATCGACGCTGCCCCGCAGTCACCTTCCCACGTGGTGCGCAGCGGCACCGTGCGCCATCGCCTGCATGACGAGGTCCGTGCGGCCTGGTCGGACGATGGTGGCCGAACGTGGCAGGCGTTCGTCAGCGAACCGCCGGACGGCGAAGGCGCGGGCCGCATCCGCATCGCCAGCGATGGCGGCCGGGTGCTGTGGCACACGCTGCGCGGCAGCCATTGGTACACCGACGATCACGGCCGGCATTGGCAGGCCGTGCGCGGCCTGCCTAACACAGCCGTGGTGGTCGCGGACACCCGCTCGCCTGCGCACTGGTATGCGTACGACGCCGCCAGCGGCGCGTTGCTGCGCAGCGACGATGGTGGCGCCTCGTTCGTGGCCGACCGCGTACGCCTGGCGCCGGCCCCGGCGCTGACGGCCGAGCTGCGCGCTGATCCACAGCAGAGTGGGCTGGTGTATGTCGGTGCCGGTTCGCAGGGGCTGCTGCGCTGGCGCGCGGGTGATCTGCAGCGCGTGGCGGGGGTGGAGACGGTTCACAGCCTCGGCGTCGGCAAAGGTGCCCCGGGTCGTGACGTTGCCAGCGTGTTCGTTGCTGGCACCGTCGAGGGCGTCCAGGGGCTCTTCCGTTCCGATGACGGTGGTGCCCGGTGGCTGCGCATCGATGACGCCGCGCATCAGTTCGGTCAGATTCAACGCGTCACCGGGGATCCGCGCCTGCATGGGCGCGTCTACTTCGCAACCGGCGGACGCGGCATCGTCTATGGAGATCCACAATGAAACGAGCGTGTGCGCTGGCGGTATCGCTGTCGATGTTCTCCGCAGCCGTGCAGGCCGAGCCGGTCCTGCCGCGGATGTTCGCCGACGGCATGGTGCTGCAGCGTGACCAGCCGCTGCCGGTGTGGGGCGCGGCCACGCCCGGCGCACGCCTGCAGGTCGGCATCGACGGCCAGCGTGCCAGTACCACGGTCGGTACGGACGGTAGCTGGAAGGTCGTGCTGCCGCCGCACGCGGCCGGTGGCCCATTCCAGCTGGAGATCACGGGCGACGGGCGCGCGCTGCAGGTGCGCGATGTCCTGTTCGGCGATGTCTGGCTGGCCAGCGGCCAGTCCAACATGGAATGGCCGCTGCACGATACGCAGGACGCGGCGGCGGCCATCGCCGCTGCGAGCGACGCGCAGCTGCGTCATTTCAAGATTCCCAAATCCTGGTCCGGGCAGCCGGAGACGGCGCTGGCCGGTGGCCACTGGCTGCCGGCAACCCCCGCCAACGCGGGCAGCTTCTCTGCGGTCGCGTACTACTTCGCGCGCGAGCTGCGGCAGCACGCAGGGGTGCCGATCGGCATCATCGACAGCACCTGGGGCGGCAGCACCATCGAAGCGTGGATGCCTGCGGCGCTCCAGGGCATCGATGCGGCCACGCTGGCCACACGCATGCAGGCGCAGCGTGAGCGCGATGCCCGCACGCTGGCACAGGTGCGGCAGCGGCTTGCCCACTGGACCACGTTCGATGAGCAGCCGCAGTGGTCGGCAGTGCAGTTCGACGACAAGGATTGGGAGGCCACCACGCTCCCCGGCCTGTGGGAAACCGGGGGCTATGCCGGCATGGACGGCATCGGCTGGTACCGGGCCGAGTTCACCCTGAGCGCCGCGCAGGCAGCGCAGTCCGGCAGCCTCGGGGTCGGGCGGATCGATGATTCGGACCGCACCTTCGTCAACGGTGTGCAGGTTGGCGCGACCACGATGGCCTGGAACACGCCGCGGGTGTATCCGCTGGCGGCCGGCCAGCTGCACGCCGGCCGCAACGTGGTCGCGGTACGGGTCGAGGACCTGGGCGGTGGCGGTGGTATCCACGGTGAGGCGGCCGAGCTGTTCGTACGTCTGGCCGATGGCAGCCAGGTGCCGCTGCAGCGCTGGCGGTTCCGCCCCGCTGCGGTCACGGTCGCGCTGGACGATGACAAGAACCAGACCCCGACCCTGCTGTACAACCGCATGATCCACCCGCTGCCGCCGTTCCCGATCAAGGGGGTGATCTGGTACCAGGGTGAGAGCAATGCGACCGACACCGGGGCGTTGGCTTACCGCGATCAGTTCAAGGCCTTGATCCAACAGTGGCGTCAGGACTGGAACGCACCGGCGCTGCCGTTCGTCTGGGTGCAGCTGGCCAGCTTCGGCGCGGGCGCCGATCATGGTGAGCAGAGCCCGTGGGCGTTGCTGCGCGAGTCGCAGTCGGCGGCGCTGTCGCTGCCGCACACCGCGCAGGTGGTGAGCATCGACCTGGGCAATGCGACGGATATCCATCCGCGCAACAAGCGCGACGTCGGCGCACGGCTGGCGCTGGCCGCCCGGCACGCGGCGTATGGCGAAACGCTGGCGTACAGCGGCCCGGTGCAGCGCGCCGTCCGCTTCGATCGCAGCCAGGCCGTCATCACCTTCGACCCGATGGGCAGCGCGCTGGCTGTACGTGGCGGTGGCACCCAGGTACAAGGCTTCACCGTGGCCGGTGCCGACCGCCGCTTCCACCTGGCACAGGCGCGGATAGACGGTGATCGCGTGATCGTCCACAGCGACGCGGTCGCCACGCCGGTCGCCGTGCGCTTTGCCTGGCGCGAGAATCCGGCCGACGCCAACCTGATCAATTCGCAACAGCTGCCGGCCTCGCCGTTCCGCAGCGATACCTGGTGACCACAAGGACCCCGTGCATGTCTCCGACTACCTACCCGCTTCCGCTGTTCCCACGCCGCCGCCTGCTGCTGCCGGCCGCCTTGCTCTGTCTGCTTGCCGCCTGTGAGCAGGCACCGACGCCGCCATCGGCCGATGGCGCCACGGGTGCACAGCCTTCCGCGACAGGCAAGCCGGCGACGAACGATGACGCCAGGCAAGCGCCGATCCCGCAGTTCATCAGCAAGGACGGCAAGCACGCGCTGCTGGTGGATGGTGAACCGTTCCTGGTGCTGGGCGCGCAGGTCAACAACTCCAGCAACTACGCGGCGGCGCTGGAGGCAGTGTGGCCGGCGGTGAAGATCATCGGTGCCAACACGGTGCAGGTGCCGATCGCCTGGGAGCAGATCGAGCCGGAGGAGGGCACGTTTGATTTTTCCTTCGTCGATACGCTGCTCCAGCAGGCGCGCGAGCATGACGTGCGGCTGGTGCTGCTGTGGTTCGCCACCTGGAAGAACAATGGCCCGGCCTACGCGCCGCGCTGGGTGAAGACTGACAACACCCGCTTCCCGCGGGTGGTGACCCGCGACGGACGCAGCATCGGCTCGCTGTCGCCGCATGCCCCGGCCACGCTGGAGGCGGATCGCAAGGCCTTCGTTGCCTTCATGCAGCACCTCAAAGCGGCTGACCCCCAGCGCACGGTGATCATGGTGCAGCCGGAGAACGAACCGGGCACCTATGGCAGCGTCCGCGACTTCTCGCCGATGGCGCAGCAACTGTTCGACGGGCCGGTGCCGGCCGAACTGCTGCAGAAACTCGGCAAGTCACCCGGCACCTGGGCACAGGTGTTCGGTGCCGATGCCGATGAGTTCTTCCACGCCTGGTCGATCGGGCGCTTCATCGATCAGGTCACTGAAGCAGGCAAGGCGGTGTACCCGCTGCCGATGTACGTCAACGGCGCGCTGCGCGGGCCGTTCAATCCCGGGCAGCCGGGCCAGTACGCCAGTGGTGGCCCGACCGACAACGTGCTGGATGTGTGGAAGGCCGCGGGCCCGCACATCGATTTCCTGGCGCCGGACATCTACATGCCCGAGTACCGCATGTACACCACGGTGCTGGAGCGCTATGCGCGGCCGGACAACGCGCTGTTCGTCGCCGAAACCGGCAACGCACCGCCGTATGCGCGGTACCTGTTCCCGACGCTGGGGCACGACGGCATTGGCTGGTCCACGTTCGGTATCGACTTCAGCCATTACAGCAACTACCCGCTGGGCGCGAAAAAAGTGGACGCGGAAACGCTGGCGCCGTTCGCCACCGGTTTCCAGCTGGTCAGCCTGGGCATGCGCCAGTTTGCCAAGGCCTCGGCCGAAGGCAAGCTGCACGGCGTGGCCGAAGAAGCCGGCCAGGCCGTGCAGGACGTGCCGCTCAACGCGCGCTGGCGGGCCACGGTCACCTATGGCGTGCCGCAGTTCTGGTTCCAGGGCCAGCCGCCGGGCAATCCCGAGCCGATCGGCAGTGCGCTGATCGCCGAACTCGGCCCGGACGAATTCCTGATCACCGCCCAGCACGCACGGGTCACCCTGCACCCGGCCGGCGAGGCCACCGCGAACATGGTGCTCGATCGTGTCGAAGAGGGGTTCTACAAGGACGGCCAGTGGCAGTTCCAGCGCAACTGGAACGGCGACCAGACCGACTACGGCTTGAACTTCACCACTGCGCCGCAGCTGCTCAAGGTCACGCTGGCGACGTATTGAACCGGGGGTGTCCGCACCCGCGCAACGAATGAGAAGGGAGCACTGAATGCGTTACATGAGCGTACTGAGCGTGCCGCTGCTGGCATTGCTGGCGTCACCGGCGATGGCCCAGAGCCACCGCGTGCTGGACAACGGTGTGGTGGTGGTGCCGGCCCAGGCCGGCGCGGCCCAGGTCCGGCTGGAGCTGGTGGACGACAACATCGTGCGGGTCAGCGCCGACCCCGACGGCGACTTCACGCGCACGCCGAGCCTGATGCGCGTCCCCGTGCAGGGCAAACCGCGCTTCACGGTGGAGCAGGGCGGTGGCAGCGTGCGCCTGGTCGCGGCCGGGATCAGCGCCGATGTTTCCGAAGCCGATGGACACGTGAGCTTCCGTGACGCGCAAGGCAAGCCGCTGCTGGCCGAGCGCGCCGGTGGCCGCAGCTTCAGCCCGCTCACCGTGGAGGGCAAGGCGTACTACAGCGTGCGCCAGCGCTTCGAGTCGCCCAGCGATGAGGCGATCTACGGGTTCGGGCAGCATCAGCAGGGATGGATGAATCAGAAGGGCCGCGACGTCGAGCTGCTCCAGGGCAACATCGACATGGCGGTGCCGTTCATTGTCTCCAGCCGCAATTACGGTCTGCTCTGGGACAACAACGCGATCACCCGCCTGGGCGACCCGCGTGGGCTGCAGCCGCTGCAGGCCTCGCTGCAGGTGTTCGATGCCAAGGGCAAGGCCGGCGCGTTGACCGCCCGCTACATCGTCGATGGCAAGACCCGCGTCGAGCGCCGCGAGCCGGAGGTGAACTACCAGTACATCAAGGATCTCACCGCGTTCCCGGCCAAGGGCAAAAACGGCGCTGAGGGTGGGCGCTCGCAGGTGGTCTGGGAAGGCGCGATCGAAGCGAAGACCGCCGGTCGCCATACCTTCTCCCTGTACGGCAGCGAATACATCAAGCTGTACGTGGACGGCAAGCTGGTGATCGACCGCTGGCGCCAGAACTGGAACCCGTGGCATCACGAATTCGCGCTGGAGCTGACGCCCGGCACCCGCCACCAGATCAAGGTCGAGTGGGACCTGATCGACCCCAGCTACATCGCGCTGCTGCACCGTGATCCGCTGCCGCAGGCCGAAGCCGCCGATCTCTCGCTGTGGTCCGAAGCTGGGCAGATGGTGGACTACTACGTGGTCGCCGGCGGCAATGCCGATCAGGTGATCGCCGGCTATCGCGAACTGACCGGCAAGGCGGTGATGCTGCCCAAGTGGGCCTACGGTTTCTGGCAGAGCCGCGAGCGCTACAAGAGCCAGGATGAGCTGCTCGGCGTGCTGGACGAGTACCGCCGCCGCAAGCTGCCGATCGACAACATCGTGCTGGACTGGTCGTACTGGCCCGAAGATGCGTGGGGCTCGCATGACTTCGATCCCACCCACTTCCCCGATCCGGATGGCATGGTCAAGCACATCCATGACCAGCACGCGCAGGTCATGATTTCGGTGTGGCCGAAGTTCTACCCGACCACGGCCAACTACAAGGAACTGGACGCGGCCGGCTTCATGTACCAGCGCAACGTCGAGGTCGGCGAGCTGGACTGGATCGGCAAGGGCTACAAGAACTCGTTCTACGATCCCTACGCGGCAAAAGCGCAGCAGATCTATTGGCGCCAGATCAATGAGAAGTTGAACAGCAAGGGCTTCGATGCCTGGTGGATGGACGCCGACGAGCCGGACGTGCACTCCAACCTGGATATCGGCGAGCGCAAGGCACGTACCACGCCGACCGCACTGGGGCCGTCCACCGAGTTCTTCAATTCGTATCCGCTGCCGCACACCCAGGGGGTGTACGAGGGGGATCGCGCGGCCGATGGCCAGCGTGTCTTCATCCTCTCACGCAAAGGCTATGCCGGCACGCAGCGTAATGCGGTGGCGGTGTGGAGCGGCGACATCGTGTCGCGGTGGGATGACATGCTCGAGCAGATCTCGGCCGGTGTGAACACGGCCATGTCCGGTCTGCCGAACTGGACCTTCGACATCGGCGGCTTCTCCACCGAGAAGCGCTATTCGGAAGAAGATCCGGCGCACCTGCCGGAGTGGCGTGAACTCAACACCCGCTGGTTCCAGTTCGGTGCGTTCGTACCGCTGTTCCGCTCGCACGGGCAGTACCCGTTCCGCGAGATCTGGAACATCGCCCCGGAAGGCACGCCGTACTACGACAGCATGGTGTACTACAGCCGCCTGCGTTACACGCTGCTGCCCTACATCTACACCCTGGCCGCCGACACCTGGCACCACGACGGCAGCATCATGCGTGGCTTGCCGATGGATTTCCCGTCCGATCCGGCGGTCCGTGACATCAACGACCAGTACCTGTTCGGGCCCTCGCTGCTGGTCGCCCCGGTCACCACCTTTGGCGCCACCACGCGCAAGGTCTACCTGCCGGCCGGTACCACCTGGCTGGATTACTACACCGGCCAGCGCCTGCAGGGCGGCCAGACCATCGATGCCGCCGCGCCACTGGAACGCATCCCGCTGTACGTGCGTGCCGGCGCGATCCTTCCGACCGGGCCGGTCCAGCAGTACGTGGATGAACAGCCAGATGCGCCGCTGACCGTGGTGGTCTACACCGGCGCGGACGGTGCGTTCTCGCTGTACGAAGACGACGGCCGCAGCTATGGCTATGAGAAGGGGCAGTTCAGCCGCATCCCGCTGCAGTGGAACGAGGCCACGCGTGAACTGCGCATCGGCAAGCGCGAAGGCCAGTGGAAAGGCATGCAGGCGCAGCGCACGATCCAGGTCCGCTTCGTGGAAGGACCGCGTGCCGATGCCGGTGCGCTGGCCCCGGCCATCGACCAGACCGTGCGCTACGACGGTAAGGCGGTGGTCGTGCCGCAGCGCAAGATGGCAGCCGCGCGCTGATCGCCTAGGATGAAGATGACTACCGGTGGACATTTCGCCTTGGAGGGCGTTGACGTGGCAGCAGGCAGTACAGGCAGGCCAATGCAGCGCAGGGCAATGCCGTGGAGCTGAGCCGTCGCGGGCTGTTCAAGGCACTTGGGGCGGGGCTGACCCTGTCCGCCACCGGGTGGTCGTCGCAGGCCGGTGCGGTGCCAGCGGCTGCAGGGCGGAGCGACGCCGCCGCGGCGCCGGGGGACGCCCTGCAGCTCTGGTACCGTGCGCCGGCCACCGAGTGGGTACAGGCCCTGCCGACCGGCAACGGCCGGTTGGGCGCGATGGTCTGGGGCGGGGTCGCGCATGAGCGGATCGGCCTCAACGAAGACACGCTTTATGCCGGTGGTCCTTACGATGCGACCAGCCCGGACGCGCTGGCGGCGCTGCCACAGGTGCGCGCGCTGATCTTCGCCGGACGCTACGCCGAGGCCGAAGCACTGGCCGACGCCAAGCTGCTGTCGCGGCCGGCCAAGCAGATGCCGTACCAGCCGCTGGCTGATCTGCTGCTGGATTTCGACCGTGCCGATCACATCGACGGGTATCGCCGGTCGTTGGATCTGGACACGGCGGTGGCGACCACGCAATTCCGCAGCGGCGGCGCCTGGCACCGCCGCGAGGTGTTCGTGTCCGAACCGGACCAGTGCATCGTGGTGCGGCTCAGTGCCGACCTGCCGGGGCGGATTTCGCTGCGGCTGGGCGTGGACAGCCCGCAGGCAGGCGACGTGCAGGTGGATGAGGCAGGGCTGTTGTTCCAAGGGCGCAACGCGGGCTTTGCCGGTATCGAAGGCAAGCTCCGCTTCGCGCTGCGGGTGCAGCCGCGTCTGCGCGGCGGCACGCTGCGGGTGGCGCGTGATCGCCTGCATGTGGAAGGTGCCGATGAGATGGTGCTGGTGTTGACGGCCGCCACCAGTTTCCGCCGCTTCGATGATGTCAGTGGTGATCCGCAGGTGCTTACCGCGGCGTACCAGCTGCAGGCCGGTGCCCACGATTATCCGGCGCTGCTGGCGCGCCATCTGGGCGCGCACCAGGCGCTGTTCCGTCGTGTGTCGATCGATCTGGGCAGCACGCCGGCCGCGCAGCTGCCCACCGATCAACGCGTGCAGGCGTTCGCCAGCGGCAACGATCCGGCGCTGGCGGCCCTGTATCACCAGTACGGGCGCTACCTGTTGATCTGCAGTTCGCGGCCCGGCTCGCAGCCGGCCAACCTGCAGGGCGTGTGGAACGACCTCATGGCCCCGCCGTGGGAGAGCAAGTACACGATCAACATCAACACCGAGATGAACTACTGGCCCAGCGAGGCCAATGCGCTGCACGAATGCGTGCAGCCGCTGGAAGACATGCTGTTCGATCTGGCCCGTACCGGCGCGGTCACCGCACGGCGGATCTACGATGCGCCGGGTTGGGTGGTGCACAACAACACCGACCTCTGGCGCCAGGCCGGGCCGATCGACGGCGCGCAGTGGAGCCTGTGGCCGATGGGCGGTGTCTGGCTGCTGCAGCAGCTGTGGGACCGCTGGGACTATGGCCGCGATCGGGCCTATCTGCGCCGCATCCATCCGCTGTTCAAGGGCGCGGCCGAGTTTTTCGTGGCCACCCTGCAGCGCGACCCGACCACCGGCGCGATGGTCACCAACCCCTCGATCTCGCCGGAGAACCAGCATCCGTTCGGTGCGGCGGTGTGCGCCGGGCCGGCGATGGACTCGCAGCTGCTGCGCGATCTGTTCGCGCAGTGCATCCAGATCAGCGCGGCGCTCGGCGTAGATACCGCGCTCGCCGCGCAGCTGAAGACGCTGCGTGCGCAACTGCCACCGGACCGGATCGGCAAGGCCGGGCAGTTGCAGGAATGGCAGCAGGACTGGGACATGGAGGCGCCGGAAATGCACCACCGGCACGTCTCGCATCTGTATGCGCTGCACCCCTCCAGCCAGATCAACCTCCGCGATACTCCCGCACTGGCGGCGGCCGCCAAACGTTCGCTGCAGATCCGCGGTGATGACGCCACCGGCTGGGGTATCGGCTGGCGCCTGAACCTGTGGGCACGGCTGGGCGATGGCGAGCATGCGCTGCAGATCCTGAAGATGCTGCTCTCGCCCGAGCGCACGTATCCGAACCTGTTCGACGCGCATCCGCCGTTCCAGATCGATGGCAACTTCGGCGGCACCGCCGGCATCACCGAGATGCTGCTGCAGAGCTGGGGCGGGTCGATCTTCCTGTTGCCGGCGTTGCCATCGGCCTGGCCTGACGGCGAGGTACGCGGCCTGCGCGTACGCAATGCCGCCGGCGTGGATCTGCAATGGCGCGATGGCCAGCTGCACTCGGCCCTGCTGCGCAGTGAGCGCGGGGGCACCTATCAACTCGTGCATGGCGAGAGCACGCTGACCGTGGCGCTTCGCGCCGGTGGTCAGCAGCGCATCGGCCTGCGCGGCAATCAACTGGTGAAGCAATGAGTCTGTACGTAGGGCTGGATGTCGGGACGCAAAGCGTCAAGCTGCTGGCCTATGATCCGTCGCTCGGCGAGGTAGTGGCCACGATCGCCCGGCCGATGCAGTTGGTCAGCCACGACGATGGCACCCGGGAGCAGGAGGCGCAGTGGTGGATCGATGGCATCGTCGCCTGCTTCGCCGAACTGGGCCCGGCGCTGCGCGGCCGCATCCGTGCGATCGGCGTCTCCGGCCAGCAGCACGGTTTCGTGCCGATCAACGCGCGCGGGGAGGTGATCGCACCGGTGAAACTGTGGTGCGATACCAGCACCGCCGCCGACTGTGCGCCGATCATGGCCGCGGTGGGGGGCGCTGCCGCCTGCATCGCACTGGCCGGCAATCCCATCCTTGCCGGCTACACCGCCTCCAAACTGCCGTGGACGCGCCGCCATCGCGCACAGGCGTATGCAGAACTGGACGGCATCCTGCTGCCGCACGACTACATCAACTTCTGGCTGACCGGGCAGCGCTATGCCGAGTACGGCGATGCCTCCGGCACCGGCTGGCTGGACGTGCGCAACCGCTGCTGGTCGCGCGAACTGCTGCATGCGATCGACCCGCAACGCGATCTGGCCGCGCTGCTGCCGCCGCTGGTGCCGCTCGAATCCACCTTTACCCTGGCACCGCGGATCGCCGCGCTGCTGGACCTGCCGGCCGACGTGCAGGTCTCCACCGGCGGCGGCGACAACATGATGGCCGCGCTGGGCACCGGCAACGTGGCCTCGGGGCGGTTGACCATGAGCCTGGGGACGTCCGGCACGCTGTTCGCGTATGCCGATCACCCGGTGGTGGACGACGATGGCCGCTGGGCCGCGTTCTGCTCGTCCAGTGGCGGCTGGCTGCCGCTGATCTGCACGATGAACTGCACCGTCGCCACCGAGCGCATGGCCGCACTGTTCAACATCCCGCGCGGCTGTGGCGAGGCGCTGATGGCGCAGACCGAGCCAGGCGCGGGCGGCCTGGTGATGCTGCCGTACTTCAACGGCGAACGGACCCCGGACCTGCCCGACGCGCGTGCCTGCCTGCATGGCATGGACCTGCACAACACCACCCCCGCGCACTTCTATCGGGCCGCGATGGAAGGCGCCACGTACAGCCTGCGCAATGGCTATGACGCCTTCACCCGTGCCGGCCTGTCGTTCGACACCGTGCTGCTTACCGGCGGCGGCAGCAACAGTGCCGCGTGGCGGCAATTGATCGCCGACGTCTTCGAGCTGCCGGTCAAGGTGCCCACCCAGGCCGAAGGCGCGGCGTTCGGCGCCGCCCTGCAGGCGCTGTGGGCCGCGCAGCGCGGGCAGGGCGGCGAACCGGACCTGGTGGCGACGGTCGATGCGCACGTGCGCTTCGATGACGCGCTGTCGGCCACACCCGATCCCCGCACTGTGCCGCGCTACGCAGAACAGTACCGGCGTTTCCTCCACCATCTTTCCGAGGTCGGTCCGCTGCTGCGCACCGCCCCGTCACCACCGCAAGGATCCGAGCAATGAGCACCTCCGTTTACATCGGCGCAAAGGAATACTTCCCCGGCATCGGCCGCATCCCGTTCGAGGGGCGCGACTCGGACAACCCGCTGGCCTACAAGGTGTATGACGCGGACAAGCGCGTGGGTGGCAAGACCATGGCCGAGCATCTGCGCTTCGCGGTGGCGTACTGGCACAGCTTCTGCGCGACCGGCCACGATCCGTTCGGCCCGGGCACCCGGGTGTATCCGTGGGATGCCGGCAACACGCCGCTGGCGCGTGCCGAGGCCAAGGCCGATGCCGCGTTCGAGTTCATCACCAAGCTGGGCGTGCCGTACTACTGCTTCCATGACATCGATCTGGCGCCGGACGCCGACGACATCGCCGAGTACGAGGCCAATCTGCAGCACATGGTCGGCATCGCCGGCGAGCGCCAGAAGGCCACCGGGGTCAAGCTGCTGTGGGGTACCGCCAACCTGTTCTCGCACCCGCGCTACATGAACGGTGCGTCGACCAACCCGGACTTCGCCGTGGTCGCCCGCGCCGCGGTGCAGGTCAAGGCCGCGCTGGAGGCCACCGTGGCCCTGGGCGGCGAAAACTACGTGTTCTGGGGCGGTCGCGAGGGTTATGCCTGCCTGTACAACACCGACATGAAGCGCGAGAAGGACAACATGGCGCGCTTCCTCACGCTGGCCCGCGATCATGGGCGCAGCATCGGCTTCAAGGGCAACTTCCTGATCGAGCCCAAGCCGATGGAGCCGATGAACCACCAGTACGATTTCGACAGTGCCACCGTGGTCGGCTTCCTGCGCGAGCACGGCCTGGACAAGGACTTCAAGCTCAACATCGAAGCCAACCACGCCACGCTGTCCGGGCACACCTTTGCCCATGACCTGCAGGTGGCGTCCGACGCCGGCCTGCTCGGCAGCATCGATGCCAACCGCGGCAACCCGCAGAACGGCTGGGACACCGATCAGTTCCCGACGGATCTGTATGACACGGTCGGCGCGATGCTGGTCGTATTGCGGCAGGGCGGTCTGGCCCCGGGCGGGTTCAACTTCGATGCCAAGGTGCGCCGCGAGTCCTCCGCGCCGGAAGACCTGTTCGAGGCCCATATCGGTGGCATGGACGCGTTTGCGCGCGGCCTGGAAGTCGCCCATGCCCTGATCGAGTCCTCGCCGCTGGAAGGCTGGCGCCAGGACCGCTATGCCAGCTTCAGCAGTGGCGCCGGTGCCGAGTTCGCCGCCGGCCGCAGCAGCCTGGATGCACTTCGCAGCCTGGCCCTTGCCCAGGGCGAGCCGCAGCAGCGCAGCGGCCGCCAGGAAAGGTATGAGAACCTGATCAACCAGTACCTGCTGCGCTGATCCGCAGCTTCCCTTCAACCCAGGGGTTCCCATGTCCAGTGCTTCGCTCAGCAGTACCCGCGCCGGCAGCGGCGAGAACACCGGCTTCATCGTCCTGATCAGCTGTGTGGCCACCATCGGTGGCTTCCTGTTCGGCTTCGACAGCGGCGTGATCAACGGCACCGTCGACGGCCTGAAGGACACCTTCCAGTCCAGTTCGGCCGGGATCGGCTTCGAGGTCGCCTCGATGCTGCTCGGCTGTGCGATCGGTGCGTTCTTCGCCGGCCGCCTCGGCGACCGGCTCGGCCGTCGCGGCGTGCTGATCATCGCCGCGGTGATGTTCCTGTTCTCCGCCCTGGGGGCCGGGGCGGCACACAGCTCCACGGTGTTCATCATCGCCCGGGTGATCGGTGGCTTCGCGGTCGGTGCGGCCAGCGTGATGTCGCCGGCCTACATCGCCGAGGTGGCCTCGGCCCGCTACCGCGGCCGGCTGGCGACGGTGCAGCAGATCGCGATCATCAGTGGCCTGTTCTGCGCCTTCCTCAGTAACTATCTGCTGGCCAAGGCGGCCGGTGCCTCCACCCAGGAGCTGTGGCTGGGGCAGGCGGCATGGCGCTGGATGTTCTGGATGCAGGCCATTCCCTCGCTGCTGTTCCTCTGCCTGCTGCTGGTGATTCCGGAGAGCCCGCGCTTCCTGGTGGTCAAAGGGCGCCGTGACCAGGCCCTGGCGGTATTGACCCGTCTGTACGGCCCGGCCGAGGCGCAGGCCAAGATCACCGAGATCGAAGGCTCGCTGTCCCAGGACCAGCACCGCCCGACGTTCTCGGACCTGATCAGCAAGACCACCGGCAAGCTCCGCCCGATCGTCTGGATCGGCATCGGCCTGGCGGTGTTCCAGCAGCTGGTCGGCATCAACGTCGTCTTCTACTACGGCGCGGTGCTGTGGCAGGCGGTCGGCTTCTCGGAGAACGACGCGCTGCTGATCAACGTGCTGTCCGGCGCGCTGAGCATCGGTGCGTGCCTGATCACGGTGGTGCTGATCGACCGCATCGGCCGCAAGCCGCTGTTGTGGGTCGGCTCAGTCGGTATGGCGATCTCGCTGGCCCTAGTCACCATCGCCTTTGCCAGTGGCTCGCTGGATACCGCGGGCAAGCTCCAGCTCACCGACAACATGGGCGTGCTGGCGCTGGTGGCGGCCAACGTCTACGTGATCTTCTTCAACATGTCCTGGGGCCCGGTGATGTGGGTGATGCTGGGCGAGATGTTCCCCAACCAGATCCGCGGCTCGGGGCTGGCGGTGGCCGGCGCGGCGCAGTGGACCTCCAACTTCGCCATCACCGTGTCCTTCCCGATCCTGCTGGGCAGCATCGGCCTGGCCGGTGCCTATGGCATCTATACGGTGGCAGCGGTGATCTCGGTGTTCTTCGTGCTGCGCTTCGTCAAGGAGACCAAGGGCAAGGAACTGGAGCAGATGGAGGGCTGAGCCGCTTCCGACGGCCCTCCACGCAGGGCAGGGGCCGGGTCGGGGAGCTGTGCTCCCCGGTCCGGGCCTGGCAGGGCAGGCGCCGCACGCCTGGGCCCTGAACGCAAAAACCCCGCCGTAGCGGGGTTTTTGGCTTTCTGCACCGCGACTGGTGCTCCCTAGGGGACTCGAACCCCTGTTTTAGCCTTGAGAGGGCCACGTCCTAACCTCTAGACGAAGGGAGCAGACTTTGTCGCGAACTGCGCAGCGCGCTAGTATATGGACCTAGATGCCATTGGGCAATCCCGAAAACTCAACCGGAAGCGCCAACATCAATTCCTCTGCTACATCACCGTTCAGCCTGCGCGTGATCCCGCGCGATCAGCACAACATCTCCCGCAAGGACATCAGCCCCAACGCCCTGCGCGTTCTGTACCGGCTGCGTGATTCCGGGTTTGCCGGTTACCTGGTCGGCGGCGCCGTCCGCGATCTGCTGGTGAACGGGCACCCCAAGGATTTCGACGTCGCCACCGACGCGACGCCCGAGCAGGTCAAGCAGTTGTTCCGCAACTGCCGGCTGATCGGCCGCCGCTTCCGCCTGGCGCACGTGGTGTTCGGCCGCGAGATCATCGAGGTCGCCACCTTCCGCGCCAACATCGACGATGGCAGCGGCGACCGTGAGATGGAAAACGGCATGCTCGTGCGCGACAACGTGTACGGCAGCATCGAAGACGACGCGATCCGCCGCGACTTCACCTGCAATGCCCTGTACTACGCGATCGAGGATTTCTCTGTCCGCGATTACACCGGCGGCTTCGAGGATGTGCAGGCGCGCCTGATGAAGCTGATCGGTGAACCCGAGCAGCGCTACCGCGAAGACCCGGTGCGCATGCTGCGCGCGGTGCGCCTGGCGGCCAAGCTGGGCTTCCAGATCGAAGAGGCGACCGCCGAACCGCTGCCGCGCCTGGCCAATCTGCTGGCCGAGGCTGCCCCGGCGCGCCTGTTCGAGGAAGTGCTCAAGCTGTTCCTGTCCGGGCACGGCGTGGCCAGCTTCGAGGGCCTCGAGCGGTATGGCCTGCTCGACGTCATGTTCCCCGAGAGCGCCGCGGCCCTGCGCAGCAACCGCAGTGGCGCGCTGCGCCGCATGGTCATCGAAGGCCTGCACAACACCGATCTGCGCGTGGCCAATGATGAGCCGGTGTCGCCGTCGTTCCTGTTCGCGCTGCTGCTGTGGCCGGCCTTCTGCCGCGCCCTTGCCAGCCTGCAGAAGCAGGGCGTGGCACTGGAAGAAGCGCAGCGCCGCGCCGCGGACCGCGTGACCCTGCACCAGTTGAGCACGATCGCCCTGCCGCGCCGCTTCTCGCTGCCGATGCAGGAAATCTGGCTGCTGCAGGGCCGCTTCAGCTCGCGCCAGCGCAAGCGCGTGATCCGGACCCTGACCCATCCTCGCTTCCGCGCCGCCTACGACTTCCTGGTCCTGCGCCAGGTCGCCTCCAGCGAACATGAAGCCGACGTGGCGTTCTGGCGCGAGGCCCAGCTGCAGTCCGGCACGGAGCTGGATTCGGCGCTGGATGCCGCCCAGGCCGACGGTGAGGGCGAAGACGGTGCACCGCGCAAGCGTCGCCGCCGCCGCCGTCGTCCCGGTGGAGTGGCAGGCGAGTAAGCCGTGACCCTGGCCTGTATTGGATTGGGCGCCAATCTGGGGGACGCCGCGCAGACCCTGCGTGAGGCGTTCCAGGCGCTGGCGGCCCTGCCGCAGACCACGCTGCGGGCCCGCTCGCAGCTCTACCGCACGCCGGCCTGGGGTAACGAAGACCAGCCGGCGTTCGTCAACGCCGCCGCCGTGCTGGATACCGCGCTGCCGGGGCCGGTGCTGTTGGACGCCTTGCTGGAGATCGAGCGCCGCTTCGGCCGCGTACGCGATCCGGCCGTGCATTGGGGCCCGCGTGCACTGGACCTGGACGTGCTGCTGTATGGCGAAGACGTCATTGACCTGCCGCAACTGCAGGTGCCGCACCCGTATCTGCACGCACGCGCGTTCGCGTTGCTGCCGCTGGCCGAGATCGCGCCGGACGCCACGATTCCGGGCCATGGCCGTGTGCGGGATGCTGTGATGCGGGTCGACCCCTGCGGGATCTCCCCAATAGGAGGATAATGGGGGGCTTATCGCCACCGGTTATCAGCTCATGAGTACCCACGCAGACAGCAAGCCCTGGACCGTCCCCGCCTTGGCGGAGGCCAAGCGCACGGGGCAGAAGCTGGTGATGTTGACCGCCTACGATGCCGGTTTTGCCCGCAGCTTCGATGCCAACGGCGTGGACCTGATCCTGATTGGCGACTCGCTGGGCATGGTGGTGCAGGGGCACGATTCGACCCTGCCGGTGACCACCGACGACATGGTCTATCACACCCGCGCCGTGGCCCGCGTGCTGGAGCGCGCGCTGCTGGTGGCCGATCTGCCGTTCGGCGCCGATGCCACCCCCGAGCGCGCGCTGGATGCCTCGCTGCGTCTGCTGCAGGCCGGTGCGGAGATGGTCAAGATCGAAGGTGCCGGCTTCAAGCTGGACATCATCCGTTATCTGTTCGAGCGCGAGATTCCGGTCTGCTCGCACCTGGGCCTGACCCCGCAGTCGGTGCTTCGCCTGGGCGGTTATCGCGTGCAGGGCCGTGGCGATGCCGCCCAGCAGCTGCGCGATGACGCCAAGGCCGTGGTGGCCGCCGGTGCCAGCCTGATCGTCCTGGAATGCGTGCCGACGCCCGTTGCCGGGCAGGTCACCGCAGAAGTGAGCGTGCCCACCATCGGTATCGGCGCCGGCCCGCAGTGCGATGGCCAGGTGCTGGTGCTGCATGATTTCCTCGGTCTGGACAGCGGCCATCGCCGTCCCAAGTTCGTCAAGGATTTCCTTGCCGAAGGTGGGTCGGTTGCCGGTGCGGTCCGTGCCTACGCCGACGCCGTGCGCGACGGCTCCTTCCCCGACGCAGAACACGCCTACGCCTCATGATCGATACCGTCACCGAACTGTCCCGCCTGCGCACTGTGGTCAACGGCTGGAAGCGGGAGGGGCTGCGCGTTGCGCTGGTCCCGACCATGGGCAACCTGCACGCCGGGCACTACTCGCTGGTCACGCTGGCGCGGCAGTATGCCGACCGCGTGGTCTCCAGCGTCTTCGTCAATCCGACCCAGTTCGGCCCGAACGAAGATTTCACCCGTTACCCGCGCACGCCCGAAGCCGACACCACCGGGTTGGAGCAGGCCGGCTGCGATGTGCTGTGGCTGCCCACCGTTGAATCGATGTACCCGTTCGGCGTAGAGCTGGCGGCCAGCGTCAACGTGCCGGGCATCAGCGGGCTGCTGGAAGGCGCACACCGACCGGGTCATTTCGATGGCGTCTGCACCGTGGTCTCGCGCCTGTTCAACCAGGTCCAGCCGGACGTGGCGGCCTTCGGCAAGAAGGACTTCCAGCAGCTGGCGGTGATCCGCCAGATGGTGGAAGACCTGGCCTTCCCGATCCAGATCGTCGGCGGCGACATCGTGCGCGAAGACGATGGCCTGGCGATGAGTTCGCGCAACCAGTACCTCAACGCCGAGCAGCGCAGCGTCTCGACCACCATCCACCAGGTGCTGCTGGGCATGCGCGAAGGCTTCATCGCCGGCAAGACCCGCACCCTGATCGAGGCCGAAGCGGCCGCCGCGCTGCAGTCTGCCGGCTTCCAGGTGGACTACGCCGTGGTCCGCCTGCCGGACCTGTCCGAGCCGGCCGATGCCAACGACGGCACCCGCGTGGCGCTGATCGCCGCGCGGATCGGCAACACCCGGTTGATCGACAACCTGGAGTTCTGAGGCCGCCCTCGCGGTACCCACGCAGGGCCACCTTCGGGTGGCCCTGCGCGTTTCCGCAGGCGGCTTCCCCGGTGCGGTCAGCCGTGCGGCGCGGGCTGGATTGACAGTGCGCAGCGCGCGCGACGACGATGCGATCGGGGCCGCCGGCCAACGAATGGGCTGGCGTCAAGCGCGTCCACACAGGGGAAGGGCACATGGCGGGAAAGAAACGGCGCTGGGCGGCCATGGTCGGGCTCGGCCGGATGACCGACCGCGAGTACCGCGCCAACATGAACGGCCTGAACATGTTCTTCGGTGCCGTGCTCGGCCTCGCACTGACCGGGGCCGAACAGCTCAACGACCTGCGTTTCGCCGTGGTCCTGACGATGGTGGCCGGTGCGGTCATCTCCATCCTCTACATTTCCTCCAGCCGGCACAGGGCGGCGTATGCCGCATACGCGGTGCTGGTATCGGCGACTTTCCCCGAGCTGGTGGGGGTGCTCTTCCACGATCCGGACATCGTCCCGGACAAAATCCGACCGACCCTGCTGGTCTGGGCCGGGATGACCATCCTGGTGGAGTTCTGGCAGCGCGAGAAGGAGGCTCCGGCGGCCGGGCCTGCCGGGCCTGCCGGGGCTGATCCGGGTGCCTGAACGGATGGCAGCGCGGGACCGGCCTTGCGGGGCCACCCCCTGCCGCCCGCCCCCCGGGTGCTAGAATTTCCCTTTCCTTTACCGTTGTCCCGTTGCCATGCATCTGTCCCTGCTGAAGACCAAGATCCACCGCGCCACCGTGACGCATTCCGAGCTGAACTACGAAGGTTCCATCGCCATCGATGACAACCTGCTGGCTGCGACCGGCATCCGTGAGTTCGAACAGGTGCACATCTGGGACGTCACCAACGGTGCGCGCTTCTCGACCTATGCCATCCGCGCCGAAGCCGGCAGCGGCGTGGTGTCGCTCAACGGTGGCGCCGCGCGTCACGTGCAGGTGGGCGACATCATCATCATCGCCGCCTTCGCCAGCATGAGCGAAGAAGAAGCTGACAGCTTCAAGCCGAAGTTGGTATATGTGGACGGCAAGAACCAGATCTCCCACACCAACGACACGATCCCGACCCAGGCCGCATGACACAGCACAACGGATTCGACCCGCTTCATTCCCATGCCCAGCGCCTGCGTGGCGCGAGCATCCCCTCGTTGATCGCCGCCGAACCGGGCCGCGCACAATCACTGGGGCTGCGGGTCGGTCCGTTGTATGTAAATTTCGCGCGGCAGAAGTACGACCGCGCGGCCTTGGACGCACTGCTGGAACTGGCTGCCGAGCGCGATGTCGCCGGTGGTTTCCAGCGTCTGTTCCGTGGCGAAACGGTCAACGTGACCGAAGGCCGTGCGGCGCTGCACACCGCGCTGCGCGGTGACGCCAGCGGCGCGCCGGTGGCCGGTGAGGCCTTCGCCACTGCCGCGCAGGTGCGCCAGCAGATGGGCGAGCTGATCGCCGCGCTGGAAGCCACCCATATCACCGATATCGTCAGCGTCGGCATCGGCGGCTCGGACCTGGGGCCGCGTCTGGTGGCCGATGCGCTGCGTCCGGTCACCGGGGCGCGCTTCCGCGTGCATTTCGTGTCCAACGTGGACGGCGCTGCGATGCAGCGCACGCTCGCCACGCTGGACCCGGCCACCACGGCCGGCATCCTGATCTCCAAGACCTTCGGCACCCAGGAGACCCTGCTCAACGGGCAGATCCTGCACGACTGGCTGGGTGGCAGCGAGCGTCTGTATGCAGTCAGCGCCAACCCGGAGCGTGCGGCCAAGGCCTTCTCGATCGCCGCCGGCCGCGTGCTGCCGATGTGGGACTGGGTGGGCGGGCGCTACTCGCTGTGGTCGGCGGTCGGTTTCCCGATCGCGCTGGCGATCGGCTTCACGCGTTTCGAGCAGCTGCTCGAGGGCGCCGCGCAGATGGACGAACACGCGCTGACCGCACCGCTGGCGCAGAACCTGCCGGTACTGCATGCACTGACCGATATCTGGAACCGCAACCTGCTCGGCCATGCCACGCATGCAGTGATGACCTATGACCAGCGCCTGGCGCTGCTGCCGGCCTACCTGCAGCAGCTGGTGATGGAAAGCCTGGGCAAGCGCGTGCAGCTCGATGGCAGTCCGGTCGCCAGCGACACCGTGCCGGTGTGGTGGGGCGGGGCGGGCACCGATGTGCAGCACAGTTTCTTCCAGGCGCTGCACCAGGGCACCAGCGTGATTCCGGCCGATTTCATCGGCTGCGTGCACAACGATGATCCCTACGTGGTCAACCACCAGGCGCTGATGGCCAACCTGCTGGCGCAGACCGAGGCGCTGGCCAATGGCCAGGGCAGCGAGGATCCCCATCGCGAGTATCCCGGTGGCCGTCCCAGCACCCTGATCCTGCTCGACGCGCTGACTCCGCAGTCGCTCGGTGCGCTGATCGCCATGTACGAACATGCCGTGTACGTGCAATCGCTGATCTGGAACATCAACGCCTTCGACCAGTTCGGCGTGGAGCTGGGCAAGCAGCTGGCCAGCCAGTTGCTGCCCGCGTTGCAGGGCCAGGCCCATGCCATCACCGATCCGGTGACGCTGGAGCTGCTGGGCCGACTCGAGGGCTGAGCATCGGCGCATGCTGTGCCATCACGAACCGCCGGCCTGTCCGGCGGTTCTGCGTTGTGGGGTCAGGGCCGCATCGCGTTCTGCGCAGTACGCGCGGCACGGGATACTGCAACGCAACACGGATTACCCTGGCGCGCGGCCCAGGTATGCCGTAAACCACCGTGATTGCAGGGCGGGGCATCGGTTTGGCTATAGCCCAATCCCATACCAGCCTGCGCCGACGGCATATGCCGCGCGATCGATTGACAGCGTGGCGCGCAACGCCAAAGGTAGGCCGTCATGGCGCGGGGAGTCGTGCCATCCGTCTGCTGCCTGTGCAATACCTGGGAGGGTACATGCCGTTGCTTTCGCTTCGTTCCAACCGGCGGTCGATCCGCCACGCCCTTGCGCTGGCCACCTCGGCCACGGTGTTGCTGCTGGCCGGCTGCGGCGGCACTACACCTGCCACGACCGCGCAGGCACCGGCGCCGGCCGACAAAGCCGATGCCAACGCGATCCACCCGCAGGACTGGCCTGAACTGACCTGGCCGCTGGCCGACGACCCGGCGCTGGAGAAGCGCATCGATGCGCTGATGGCGGGCATGAGCGTGGAGCAGAAAGTCGGGCAGACCGTGCAGGGCGATATCGCCAGCATGACCCCCGATGACGTGCGCCGATACCACATCGGCTCGGTGCTGGCCGGTGGCAATTCCGATCCGGGCGGCAAGTACGATGCGCCGCCCTCGGCGTGGCTCGCGCTGGCCGATGCCTACTACGCGGCCTCGATGGATCCGGCCAGCGGCGGCCCCGGCATCCCGATCATCTTCGGTATCGATGCGGTACACGGCCAGAGCAACATCGTCGGCGCCACGCTGTTCCCGCACAACATCGGCCTGGGCGCGACCCGCAATCCCGAGCTGATGCGCCAGATCGGCCAGGTCACCGCCGTGGAAACGCGCACCACCGGCATGGAGTGGACCTTCGCGCCCACCGTGGCCGTGCCGCAGGACGATCGCTGGGGTCGCACGTATGAGGGCTATTCCGAATCACCGGAGGTGGTGGCCAGCTTCTCCGGCAAGGTGGTGGAAGGCCTGCAGGGTGTGCCTGGCCAGCCGGGCTTCCTCGACGGCCACCACGTGATCGCCTCGGTCAAGCATTACGCCGGCGACGGCGGCACCACGCACGGCAAGGACCAGGGCGACACCCAGGTCAGCGAAGCGGTCATGCGTGATGTGCACGCGGCTGGTTACCCGCCTGCGATCCAGGCCGGTGCGCAGACCGTGATGGCCTCGTTCAACAGCTTCAACGGTGTGTCCATGCACGGCCACAAGCCGATGCTCACCGATGTCCTGAAGGGGCGCATGCACTTCGGCGGCTTTGTAGTCGGCGACTGGAACGGCCACGGCAAAGTGGCCGGTTGCACCAACGACAACTGCCCGGCCTCGTTCAATGCCGGCGTGGACATGCTGATGGCGCCCGACAGCTGGAAGGGTATCTACGAAAGCAATGTCGCAGCGGTGAAGTCCGGTGTGATCAGCATGGAGCGCTTGGATGAAGCGGTGCGCCGCATCCTGCGGGTCAAGCTGCGCCTGGGTCTGTTCGAGGCCGGCAAGCCGTCCACGCGCCCACTCGGTGGCAAATTCGAGCTGCTCGGCGCGCCCGAACATCGTGCGATCGCGCGCCAGGCCGTACGCGAATCGCTGGTGCTGCTGAAGAACCAGGACGGCGTCCTGCCGCTGGCGCCCAAGCAGCGCGTGCTGGTCGCCGGTGACGGTGCGGATGATCTGGGCAAGCAGTCCGGTGGCTGGACCCTCAACTGGCAGGGCACCGGCACCAAGCGTGCGGACTACCCGAATGCGGACAGCATCTGGGACGGGGTCAAGCAGCAGGTCACCGCCGCCGGTGGCAGCGCCGAGCTGTCGATCGACGGCAAGTACCGCACCAAGCCGGATGTGGCGGTGGTGGTGATCGGCGAGAACCCGTATGCCGAGTTCCAGGGCGACATCGCCACGCTGGCCTACAAGCCCGGCGATGACAGCGATCTGCAGCTGATCAAACGGCTCAAGAGCGAGGGCATCAAGGTCGTCACGGTGTTCCTCAGCGGCCGCCCCCTGTGGGTGAACCGCGAGATCAATGCGTCCGACGCGTTCGTGGCCGCCTGGCTGCCGGGCTCGGAAGGGGCCGGCATCGCTGATGTGCTGCTGCGCAAGCCAGACGGCAGTGTGCAGCACGACTTCAAGGGCACGCTCAGCTTCTCCTGGCCGCGCACCGCCGTGCAGTACCAGAACAATGTCGGCCAGAAAGACTACGACCCGCAGTTCGCCTTCGGCTTCGGCCTGCACTATGCCGACAACGGCAACCTCGCCGCGTTGCCGGAGGTCTCGGGCATCACCGGTGAGCAGGGCGATGCCGGTGTGTACTTCAACAAGGGCAAGCCGACCGCTGGGCTGGCGATGCGCCTGAGCGGGGTCAAGCAGTCGGAGCTGCCGGCGGTGACATTCCCGGCCGTGCTCAGCGATGCCAGCCTGAAAGTGTCCGCGGTCGATCACAAGGCGCAGGAAGACGCGCGTCGCCTGCAGTGGTCGGGCAGTGGCAAGGCGAACATGGCGTTGCTGTCCACGCGCCCGCTGGACCTGACCCGCGAGAGCAATGGCGATGTGCAGCTGCTGCTGACCGTGCGCCGCACCGGCGCGATTGCCGGGCCGGTGGGGCTGGCGATCGGCTGCGGCCAGGGCTGCGAGGGCAGGGTCGATCTCGCCCCCACGCTGGGCGGCATCGCCGAGGGCGAATGGCAGACGATCGGCGTGCCGTTGAAGTGCTTCGCGGCGGCGGGTGCGGATCTGTCGAAGATCGAGCGCCTGCCGGTGCTGGAGTCGTCCAATGCGCTGGACCTGTCGGTGTCGCGTATCGCGCTGGGCACCGGCAACGACGCCAAGACCGTGGTCGCCTGCGCGACCCGATGAGCCACACGGGCCCCTGCCGCCGCGGCAGGGGCTGATCACCACCGCGCGCCGCGTTTGCCGGCAGGCGGGGCGGTGCAACGTTGCATAAGGAGCATGACGTGGGATTGGCAACACTGGATGTGGCAATCGTGCTGGTGTACCTGGCCGGCATCTTCGTCCTGGCGCAATGGGTCTCGCGCGAGAAGGCCGGGCACAGCAAGAGTGCCGAAGACTATTTCCTGGCCGGGCGCTCGCTGCCGTGGTGGGCCATCGGTGCCTCGCTGATCGCGGCCAACATCTCGGCCGAACAGATCATCGGCATGTCCGGCTCGGGCTACGCGATCGGCCTGGCCATTGCGTCCTACGAATGGATGGCCGCGCTCACGCTGCTGATCGTTGGCAAGTACTTCCTGCCGATCTTCCTGCGCAACGGTATCTACACGATGCCGCAGTTCCTGCAGCAGCGGTACGGCAACCGCATCCGCACGCTGATGGCGGTGTTCTGGCTGGGGCTGTACGTCTTCGTCAACCTGACCTCGATCCTGTGGCTGGGTTCGATCGCGGTGACCGAGGTGACCGGCATGGACCAGATGCTGGCGCTGGTGCTGATCGGCGTGTTCGCGCTGCTCTACCAGTTGTACGGCGGGCTGAAGGCGGTTGCACTCACCGATATCGTGCAGGTCTCGCTGCTGATCCTCGGTGGCCTGCTGGTGACCGCGCTCACCCTCAACGCGGTGGGAGGCGACGCTGGCATTCTCGGCGGCTTCCAGAAACTGTGGGATCAGCATCCGGAACACTTCCAGATGATCCTGCACCCGGACAACCCGTTCTACAAAGACCTGCCGGGCCTGAGCGTGCTGATCGGTGGGCTGTGGATCATGAATCTGAGTTACTGGGGCTTCAACCAGTACATCATCCAGCGCGCCCTGGCGGCCAAGGACATCGGCGAAGCGCAGAAGGGCGTGCTGTTCGCGGCCTTCCTGAAACTGCTGGTGCCGCTGGTGGTCGTGGTGCCGGGTATCGCGGCGGTGGTGCTGGCGCCGGATCTGGGCAAGCCGGACCGGGCCTACCCGGCCATGATGAGCCTGTTGCCCAGCGGTATTCTCGGCCTGGTGTTCGCCGCGCTGGTGGCGGCCATCGTGGCGTCGCTGGCCTCCAAGATCAACTCGGTGGCGACCATCTTCACCCTGGATTTCTACGCCAAGGCGCGCCCGCAGAGCAGCCAGACCACGCTGGTGCGCGTGGGGCGCATCGCAGCGACGGTCTCGGTACTGGTGGCGATTGCCACGGCACGTCCTTTGCTGGGCAGCTTCGACCAGGGCTTCCAGTACATCCAGGAGTTCACCGGCTTCTTCACCCCGGGCATCACCGTGATCTTCCTGCTCGGCCTGTTCTGGAAGAAGGCCAGCGAAGCCGGTGCGCTGGCCGCGGCCAGCGGCTCGTTCGCCTTGTCGATCGTGTTGAAACTGGCGTGGCCATCGCTGCCCTTCATCGACCGCGTCGGCCTGGTGTTCCTGCTGGCGCTGGCGCTGGCCGTGCTGATCTCGTTGTGGAAGCCGGCGCGTACCGGGCAGGATCTGATCCGCACCGATGACGTGCGCTACGCCACGCCGATGAGTTTCAACATCGGTGGTGCCGCAGTGATCGCGATTCTGATCGCGCTGTACACGGTGTTCTGGTAACCGCGGTCACGCACCTGTGGCAAACGAAAACGGCGACCTTCGGGTCGCCGTTTCTGTGTCATGCCGCAGGGTGCGAGCGAGGCCTCAGCGGCTCGGATCGCGCTCCGGGCTCGGCCGCTTGGCCAGCTTGCGCTGCAGCGAGCGCCGGTGCATGCCGAGCAGCCGCGCAGCGGCGGACACATTGCCGCCGGTTTCATGCATCGCCTGCTGGATGTGTTCCCACTGCAGCCGGCTGATCGGGGTCATCGCATCCGGCGGTTCCATGTCGCCATCGTCGGCCGGACCATCGTCTTCCTCGCCGAGTGCGCGCAGGATCATCGGCACCGTGGCCGGCTTGGGCAGGTAATCGTCGGCACCGAGTTTGATGGCTTCCACCGCCGTGGCGATGCTGGCGTAGCCGGTCACCAGCAGGATCCGCATGTCTTCGCGCAGGGCGCGCAGCGGTTGGATCAGCGCCAACCCGGATTCGGTGCCGAGCTTGAGGTCGATCAACGCGTAGGCCGGCGGCTGCTGCCGGGCCAGCAACAGGGCCGAGGCGGTATCGCTGGCGGTGACGGTTTCCAGCCCTTTGCGGGCCAGGCTGCGCTGCAGCGTGCGCAGGTACAGTTCGTCGTCATCGACCAGCAGGCCGTGACTGGCCAGGCCGGGGGCCGGAGTGAAGGTGGTCATGCGGAAGTCTCCCGTGGGGACAAGGGCAGGCGGAAGCCGACGCGCGTGCCGGCACCGTTGGCCGGGCGCATCCACAGCTCGCCGTCCAGGCGTTCGATGGTGGCGTGGGACAGTGCCAGGCCGACGCCCATGCCGTCGGTCTTGCCGCTGTTGAACAAGGTGCCGGGCAGGACCGCCTGGCGCGCGTCGAAGCCGTGGCCGTAATCGCGGACTTCGCCGATCAGGTCGTCGCCTTCGATGCGCAGCGACAGATCCACCTGCGGGCGGTCGGCTTTCTCGCCGGCGTCGGCGGCATTGTTGAGCAGCACCATCAGCAGGTGCCCGATACCCGGGTCCAGCGGCAGGGTCAGCGGGGCATCTTCATTGCGATGCAGTGCGATGGTCGGGCGCACCAGCCGCCACTGTTCCAGCACCTGCGGCAAGGTCACCGCATCGCGGCCCGGGGCATCGCCCGCAGCCGGGCGGGCGAGGGCGAGCACGCGCTCCCGGCACTGCACCAGCAGCTCGCGCAGGGTTTCCACGTCATCGCGGACCTCGCTGCTCTCGGTCTGGTCGGCGATATCGTCGGCAAGCAGGGTCATGGTCGCCAGCGGGGTATTGAGTTCATGCGCCACCGAAGCGGCGTGGGTCGCCAGCGCCACGATGCCCTCGTTGCGCACGAAGCGCTCGCGCAGCATCGCCAGCTCGTGTTCGCGCTGGCGCAGGGCGATCGCCAGCCGGGTTGCGAACACCAGCACCACCGTGGCCGACAGCAGGAAGTTGCAGACCACCCCCCACTGCTGCATCTGCGCGCCGGTGAAATAGCCGCTCGGCAGCGGCAGGCCGAACACCCCGCTCACCGCATAGCCGATCAGGCAGGCTGCGGCGACGGCCAGGGTCCAGCGCAGGGGCAGGGCGAGCGCGGCCAGTGCGATCAGGATCAGGAACAGCGAGCCGAAGGGATTGGCGATGCCGCCGCTCCAGCCCACCATCCAGGTCAGCACGGTGACATCCACCAGGATATGGCCGAAGGCAGTGACCGGTGCGGTGTCCGGCTCCTGCACACGCAGCTGCGCGTACAGGTTGAACAGGGTCAGCGCGGCAACACCAGCCCAGAGCGGCAACTGCGGCAGCTCCAGGCCCAGCACCCAGGTGGCCACCAGGATGGTGGCGGCCTGGCCAGCCACGGCCAGCCAGCGCAGGCTGCACAGGGTGCGGAGAAAGGGGGCGTCGGTACCGGTCATGTCCGCACATCGTATGCGCTCCGGACAGGACCTGCCTGCGACAATCGGCCGCATCAGGCGGGCGCGGCGCGCAGGCGGTACGGAACATGAGTGCCTAGCAACGGTGGGCACCTACCCGCGCGCTGGGCGCGCTAAAATAGGTGAATGCATGACGCCGTGACCCGACCGACCCAACCCGCCGACTCCGCCGTGTGGGCCCGCCGCCAGACCCAGCCCGTCCATATCGGCGGCGTGGTCGTGGGTGGGGGCCATCCCGTGGTGGTGCAGTCCATGACCAACACCGACACCGCCGATGTCGCCTCCAGCGTGAAGCAGGTGGCTGAACTGTGGCGTGCGGGCTCGGAGATGGTGCGGTTGACCGTCAACAATCCCGAGTCGGCCGCGGCTATTCCGCGGATCGTGGAGAAGCTGCAGATGATGGGGATCGATGTCCCCCTGATCGGCGACTTCCATTACAACGGCCACCAGCTGCTGACCCAGGAGCCGGCCTGCGCCGAAGCCCTGGCCAAGTACCGGATCAATCCGGGCAACGTCGGCTTCGGCAAAAAGAAGGACACCCAGTTCGCGCAGCTGATCGAGTTTGCGATCCGCTACAACAAGCCAGTCCGCATCGGCGCCAACTGGGGCTCGCTGGATCAGTCCCTGGCCGCGCGCCTGATGGACGAGAACAGCCAGCGCGAGCAGCCCTGGGATGCCGGCCGGGTGCTGCGTGAAGCGCTGATCCGTTCGGCGCTGGATTCGGCTCAGACCGCCGTGGAACTGGGCCTGCCGCGCGATCGCATCGTGCTCTCGGCCAAGGTCAGCGGCGTGCAGGAACTCATTGCGGTGTACCGCGATCTGGCCCAGCGCTCGGATTTCGCGCTGCATCTGGGCCTGACCGAAGCCGGTATCGGCAGCAAGGGCATCGTCGCCTCCTCGGCGGCGCTGGCCGTGCTGCTGCAGGAAGGCATCGGCGACACCATCCGTATCTCGCTGACGCCCGAACCGGGCCAGTCCCGCACGGCCGAAGTGATCGTTGCCCAGGAGCTGCTGCAGACCACCGGGCAGCGGGCCTTCACGCCGCTGGTCACGGCCTGCCCCGGCTGCGGCCGGACCACCTCGGAGTTCTTCCAGGAGCTGGCCAAGGTCGTGCAGAACCACGTGCGCGAGAAAATGCCGGTCTGGAAGGTGAGCCACCCGGGTGCGGAGAACATGACCCTGGCGGTCATGGGCTGCATCGTCAACGGGCCGGGCGAATCGCGCCATGCCAACATCGGCATCTCGCTGCCGGGCACCGGGGAAACGCCGGCCGCGCCGGTGTTCGTGGATGGCGAAAAGACGGTCACCCTGCGTGGCGAGAACATCGCCCAGGACTTCGTCACGCTGATCGATGAGTACGTCGAACGCACCTATGTCCGACGCGTTGGATAAGCCGGCGGTGCTGGCCGCAGCGGAGCCGGCCGCCGGCGTCCGCCACTGGATGGGCCGCAACGCCTGGCGCTTCGTGCTGCTGTTTGTCGGCGTGCTGCTGCCATTGGCGGGCTTCGTGGCCTTGGCCGATGAAGTGCACGAGCTGGAGGCGATCTACTTCGATGACCTGCTGCTGTGGAAGCTGCACGCCCTGCATTCGCCGGGCCTGGACCGGTTCTTCGTGCTGCTCTCCAAGCTGGGCTACGAGTGGTTCCTGATTCCGGCCGACGTGCTGATCGTGGGCCTGCTGGCCTGGCGCAAACGCTGGCGCGAGGCCAGTTTCGTGGCGATCTGCTTTGCCGGCTCTGCCCTGCTGAACCTGGGCAGCAAACGCTTCTTCCAGCGCGACCGCCCCAGCCTGTGGGAGTCCATCGCCCCGGAGAGCACCTTCAGCTTTCCCAGCGGCCATGCCATGGGCTCGATGACCTTGGCCGTCACCCTGGTGCTGCTGTCCTGGAACACCCGCTGGCGCTGGCCGGTGGCGCTGTCCGCACTCACTTTTGCGGTCCTGGTGAGCGTCTCGCGCATGTACCTGGGGGTGCATTACCCGTCCGACATCCTGGCTGGCTGGTGTGCCGCCCTGGTGTGGGTGGTAGGGTGCTTCCTGGTCATGTTCCGCCGCCGTCACCCGTGGCGGCACCGCCACTGAGGGCATTCCGGCGGTAAACTGGCCGAAAACGGCATGAAGGTGGGCCGCATCGATAGGCTGTCCCTTTGGAACAGGCTAGGATGAGAGGCGCAGGGGGAGGGGCAGGACAGCACGTCTGTGATGCGCGGACCAGAACGCGATGATGGGGAACCTCGTTCCTTGTGATCGCCACATACCGCGGCTAGGCTTGCCCCCGTTCACAGTGTTTAACGAGGTTGGCGGATGACGATTCGAGTGTATCTGGTGGACGATCATGCTCTGGTACGCACGGGCATGAAGATGATCCTCTCCAACGAGACCGACATCGAGGTCGTCGGCGAGGCGGAGAGCGGCGAAGATGCGCTGCCGGATATCCGCCGCCTGCGGCCTGACGTCGTGCTGTGCGACCTGCACCTGCCGGGCGTCAGCGGCATGGAAGTCACCGAGCGCGTGGTCCGTGGCGATCACGGTACCCGCGTGGTGATCGTCTCCGTGCTTGAAGACGGCCCGATGCCCAAGCGCCTGCTCGAAGCCGGCGCGTCCGGTTACATCGGCAAGGCCTGCGATGCGCAGGAGCTGCTGCGCGCGGTGCGTGATGCCGCACTCGGCCGCCGCTACCTGGGCAACAGCATCGCGCAGAACCTGGCGCTGTCGAACGTGGAAGGCAACCACTCGCCGTTCGACACCCTGTCCCCGCGCGAACTGGAAGTCGCCCTGCTGCTCACCCAGGGCCTGCGCCAGGAAGACATCGCCAAGCGCCTGAGCCTGAGCGCGAAGACCGTCAACACGCACAAGGCCCGCCTGTTCGAGAAGATGGGCATCAACGACAACATCGCGCTCGCGCGCATGGCCAGCCAGTACGGCCTGGTGGATCCGGCACGCCCGATGTAACCGCGCGCTGGCGGCAGATAAAAAACGCCCGGGCATGCCCGGGCGTTTTCGTTCAGTGCGCGCGCACCCGCGCCACGATCTTCGCGGCCTGGGCCGCACTGTCGCGCACTTTGTCCCACTCACCGCGCTCGATCCAACCGCCCGGCACCATCCACGAACCGCCGATACAGACCACGTTCTTCTGCTCCAGGTACTCGGCCGCCGTATCTTCGGTGATGCCACCGGTCGGGCACAGCTTCAGATCCGAAATCGGACCGGCCAGACCCTTGATCATCGCCAGCCCGCCCACGGCCGAGGCCGGGAACAACTTGCACACCCGGAACCCGCGCGCATACAGCGCCAGCATCTCCGTCGGCGACGCCGCACCCGGAACAACCGGCAACGGCGCCTGCGCCAACGCATCGGCCATATGCGCCGGCGTACCCGGCGTGACCAGGAAATCCGCACCCGCATCGATCGACTGCTGCATCTGCTCCACGGTCAACACCGTGCCCGCACCCACCACCACATCCGGCAGCTCGCGCTTGAGCATGGCAAGCGCTTCCATCGCCACCGGCGTACGCAGCGTCAGCTCGATCGCCGGCAGCCCGCCCTCCAACAACGCCGCACTGACCGCACGGGCCTGATCCAGCGTATGCACCGTCACCACCGGCAGAATGCCGGCAGCCTTCAACAGGGTTTCAGCGCGCTTCTGATGTTCGGCGATGCTCATGCGTTTCCAATCCTTCTTTCAAAAAGTACGACGCCAACAACGCGCCGAAAAGTGTCCGGAGGCAGCGGATGGCCCCAACCAGGACCGTTAAGCGGCATGGATGCCGCTTTACGAGCCCCCATGGATGGGTTCACGGCGCGTCCTAGTTGGGGCCATCCGCTGCCTCAACCAGGACACCCAGCCGCCGCTCTTGCGTCAGCTCAGGCGTCCTTACCCTCATGCGGCGCTTCCGCAGCCGCGGCATCATGCCCAAGCTCGTATTCCGCATCGTAATTCCAGATGCTGCCGTCATCGGCGGCCGGCCCACACGAGATCGACATCGCGCCCTGATCGGCCGGACCCACCAGACGGCGGCTCATCGCGAACAGATTACGGCCCAGATCGTGCCCGGCCGGCGCAGTGTTCGGCGCCGGCTCACGTGCTGCGAACTCGGCTGCGTCCACCAGCAGTTCCAGCGTGCCGGCTTCACCATCCAGACGGATGATGTCGCCCTCGCGCACGCGTGCCAGCGGACCACCACGCGAAGCTTCCGGCGTCATATGGATTGCCGCCGGGAACTTGCCCGAGGCACCGGACAGACGACCATCAGTGACCAGCGCCACCCGGCGCCCCTGGTTCTGCAGCAGGCCCAGCAACGGCGCCAGCGAATGCAGCTCCGGCATGCCGTTGGAGCGCGGGCCCTGGTAACGCACCACCGCCACGAAATCGTGTGGCAGCACGCCCGCCGCGTGCAGCTTGTTCAGCACCTGCGGCGCATCGACGACCACCGCCGGCGCCTCGATCGTGCGGAACTCCGGCTTCACCGCCGACAGCTTGATCAGCGAACGGCCGAGGTTGCCGCGCAGCAGGCGCAGGCCGCCCTGCGACTCGAACGGATTGGCCACGCCACGCACCACATCCGGATCGGCACTCTCGCGCACGCCATCGATGTAGGTCAGCTTGCCGTCGCGCAGTGCCGGCTCCTGGCCGTACTGGTGCATGCCGCCTTCGGCCACGGTCTGCAGGTCGGCATGCATCAGGCCGGCCTCCATCAGCTCGCGGAACACGAACGCGGTGCCGCCTGCGGCAGCGAAGCGGTTCACGTCGGCTTCGCCGTTCGGATAGACCCGGGCCAGCAGCGGGATCAGCTGCGAGAGCTGGTCCATGTCGTCCCAGGTCAGCACGATGCCGGCCGCACGCGCCACTGCGATCCAGTGGATGGTGTGGTTGGTCGAACCGCCGGTGGCCATCAGCGTGACCACGGCATTGACGATCGCGCGTTCGTCGATCAGGCGGCCGAGCGGACGGAAGTCGTCGCCCAGTGCGCTGATCTCCAGCGCACGCACGGCCGCGTGGCGGGTCAGTGCGTCGCGCAGCGGTGTATCCGGATTGACAAACGAAGCGCCCGGCATCTGCACGCCCATCGCCTCAAGCAGGGTCTGGTTGGAGTTGGCGGTGCCGTAGAAGGTGCAGGTACCGGCGCCGTGGTAGGAGGCCGCCTCGGCTTCCAGCAGTTCCTCGCGGGTGGCCTGACCGGCCGCATAGCGCTCGCGCACTTCGGCCTTCTGCTTGTTCGGGATGCCCGGGGTCATCGGGCCGGCCGGCAGGAAGATCGCCGGCAGATGCCCGAAGGCCAGTGCACCGATCAGCAGGCCGGGCACGATCTTGTCGCAGACGCCGAGGTAGACGCTGGCGTCGAACATGTCATGGCTCAGGCCGATCGCGGTGGACTGGGCGATCACATCGCGCGAGAACAGCGACAGTTCCATGCCGCCGCGGCCCTGGGTGACGCCGTCGCACATCGCCGGCACACCACCGGCGACCTGGGCGGTCGCACCGAGTTCGCGCGCGGTTTCGCGCAGGATCTCCGGGTAGTGCTCGAACGGCTGATGTGCCGACAGCATGTCGTTGTACGCGGTGATGATGCCCAGGTTGGGCGTCACGCCGCCGCGCAGGCGCGACTTGTCGGTCGGGCCGCACGCGGCGAACCCGTGGGCGAGGTTGCCGCAGCTCAGGCGCGAACGGAACGGACCGTCACGCAGGGCCGCGTCGACACCGGCCAGGTAGGCGGCGCGCGAGGCGACGCTGCGCTGGACGATGCGCTCGGTGATGGCATGGAGTTTGGGATGCAGGCTCATTGGCTACCGGCTATGAGAAGGCGAACGGAACAACACCGGGGCGACTCAGTCACACCAGTGGACGCGCAGTTTCGCGCCGTCGAGATCGATCGCATTGAGGATGGGATACAGCTGCGGATTGTTGCTTTCCAGCGCGTGCTTGAGCACTTCCAGCTTCTGCTTGCCACGTAGCAGCAACAGGCGCTGGCGGCTCTGCTTCAAGCCATGCGGCGTGAGGGTGATGCGCAGCGGCCACTGATTGGCACCGGGGCAGCCGGTGGCATCCAGCGCCGCGTAGGGCAGGGTGCTTTCCAGTGCCCGGGTCAGATCCTTCGACCCCGGGAACAGCGAGGCGGTGTGGCCATCGTTGCCCATGCCCAGCACGCTCAGGCACGGGCGCTGGCTGTGCTGGGCCTGCAGGTTGGCGCTGTAGACGCATTCGGGCAGCGGCTTGCCGATCCGCACCAGCGGGTCGAAATGCGCACCGTCGGCACGGTTGAGGAAGCTCTCGCGTACCAGCCAGGCATTGCTGTCGCGATCCTGCGGCGACAGCCAGCGCTCATCGACCAGGCTCACTTCCACCCGGTCCCATTGAACATCCAGCTCGGCCAGCGCCTGGTAGATCGGCGCCGGCGTGGTGCCGCCGGAGAGCAGCATACGCGCCCGGCCGAATTCGGTGATGTCGCGGTTGAGTTCGGCGGCCATTTCAGCGGCCACGGCCTCGATCCAGCCATCGGCATCGCCGTGACGGATCAGGGTGAAACGGTCGGACGTATCCAGGGTATTCATGCGGTGCCTCCCGGCAGATCGCGTTCCACATCCGCCGCATACGCGGCCGCGCCGAGCAGGCCCGGGCTGGGGTGCATCACGGCCAGTGACGGCACCTTGGACATGATCGAAGAGAAGCGGCCCTTGTGTTCAAAGCGCTGGCGGAAGCCGGAATGCTGCAGCGAATCGAGCATCTTCGGTACCAGACCGCCGGTCAGGAACACGCCGTCCCAGGCGCCCTGCATCAGCACCAGGTCGCCGGCGATCGCACCGAACACCGCGCAGAACACATCCACGGTCCGCATCGCCTGCGGGTCCCCATGCAGTGCACGCGCAGTGACGTCCACCGGCTGCAGCTGGCCCGGGTCGATGCCGGCCATCTCGCACACGGCGCGATGGATGTTGACCAGACCAGGGCCGCAGATCAGGCGCTCGTTGGAAACGCGCCCGAACTGCTCGGACAGGATCTCCAGAATGCGGATCTCCTCCGGCGTGCCCGGCGGGAAGCTGACGTGGCCACCCTCGGTTTCCAGCGGATAGCAACGGCCGTGGCGCAGGATCAATCCACCCACCCCCAGGCCGGTACCCGGGCCGATCACCGCATAATTGCGCGGCTGGCCGGGCTTGCCCGGCACCCATGCCGCGCCGCCAACCTGGATCACGTCGTGCGGCTGCAGCAGCGAGATCGCCATTGCCTGCGCGGCGAAGTCGTTGATCAGGTGCAGTTCGTCGAAGCCGAGCATGTGCGCGGTGCGCATGCGCGAGATCACCCACGGGTGATTGGTGATGCGTGCTTCGTCGCCGTCCACGCGGCCAGCCACGGCGAACACGCCGCGTTTTGCCTCCGCGCCGATCTCGTCCAGGTAATGACGCGCCGCTTCACCCAGCGAGGGGAATTCGGCGACGCGGAACTCGCGGATGCTGTCCTGCTGCAGCGGGGCTTCCAGCGAGGTATCGGCAAGCGCGAAGCGTGCGTTGGTACCCCCGATATCCGCCACGAGGACCGGTTGGGACACCACCGTCATGCCTGGCCACCGCGGCCGGCCTCGGCATCCACATCGGCCGGCAGGAAACCGGCCGCTTCCTTCGGACCCCACTCGCCAGCCGGGTAGGGCTGCAGCGGCAGGCTGGCCGCTTTCCAGGCATCGCTGACGCTGTCGATCCAGGCCCAGGCAGCGCGCACTTCGTCATCACGCACGAACAGGGCATGGTTGCCGTTGAAGGCATCCAGGAACAGGCGTTCATAGGCGATGCGGCGGTGCAGGCCGGTCGGTACCGACAGTTCCAGTTCCAGCGGGTGCAGCTCCAGTGCGCCCCATTCCGGGCCGGCCAGCGAGCTCATCAGGCCCAGCTCGATGTTTTCCTGCGGCTGCAGCTGGAAGGTGATGCGGTTCGGCGTGGCGTTGCCGCGGTGCGGGCGTTCGAACAGCCAATGCGTGACGGGCTTGAGGTTGACCACGACGCGCGTGGTGCGCTCGGCCAGGCGCTTGCCGGTGACCAGGTGGAACGGCACGCCGCTCCAGCGCCAGTTGTCGATATGCGCGGTGACGCCGGCGAAGGTTTCCACGTCGCTGCCTTCCGGCGGCTGGTAGGCCTGCGCAGGCTGCCCGTTGATGGTGCCGGCGGTGTAGCGGCCGCGCACGCTGTCACGTGCGGCGTGCTTGGCGTCCAGCGGGCGCAGGGCGCGCAGCACTTTGACCTTTTCATCGCGGATGCGGTCGGCTTCCAGCGAGGCCGGTGGTTCCATCGCGACCAGACAGAGCAGCTGCAGGATGTGGCTCTGGACCATGTCGCGCAGCGCGCCGGAGCGGGCGTAGTACGCGTCACGGCCGTCCACGCCTTCGCTTTCGGCGACCAGGATGTGCACCGATTCAATGTAGTTGCGGTTCCAGACCGCCTCGAGCAGCGTGTTGCCGAAGCGCAGCGCGATCAGGTTCTGCACCGCAGCCTTGCCCAGGTAGTGATCCAGACGGAACACGCGGTCTTCGTCGATCCACTGGCCGATGGTGGAGATGATCTCCTCGGCACTGGCGCTGTCGCTGCCGATCGGCTTTTCCAGCATCAGCCGGTGCGGGGCGGCCAGTGCGCCGCCCTTGGCCAGGCCTTCGCAGGTGGAGATGTACAGGCCCGGTGGGATCGCCAGGTAGCTCACGCAATGGCGGTCGACCAGGTCATGCACCGATTCGGCCACCGACTCGGGATTGCGCAGGTCCACCGAGCGGTAGTCGATGCGCTGCAGCAGCGAGTGGATGTCGTCCTGGCTGGCCATGGGCATGGCCTGCTGCAGGCGCGGGCGCAGGATCTCGCGGAAGGCCTCGGTGTCGTGCGGCGACAACGCGAGCGCGCGGATTTTGAAGTCTTCCGGGAGCAGGCCGTCGCCGAGGAGTCGCAGCAGCGAGGGGAACAGATAGCGCTGGGCCAGATCACCTGTGGCGCCAAACAGGAAAAGGGTGTCGTGCATCGCTCGAGTTTCAGATCCGGGTGACATCGTTGTCAATCGCTTCTCGTCTATGTTCTCGGGGGTCGGGCGGGGTAGCTTGTCTGCCCGACATGATGGCCTGCCGACCCGGTGTCGGGAGGGATTTCGCATCCTTCCCGGCAATCAGGTCACGGCCGACCATCGGATAGTGCCACGTGAAAACGTTTACATGGCAGAATGCGCAGACTGTATTCGATTGCAGTGGTCGCCGTCATGCGGCACCACGCCATCGACCTGCCATCGGGAGGGCCGAAGGCAGTTCCGCATAACAGCCCGGAGACCGGGCGGACTGGAATGGTGATATGGCAAAAGTGCAGCTGCAGGGCGTTCGCAAGGTCTATGACAACGGTCAGGTGGCCGTGCAGGGCGCAACCTTCGAAGTGGCCGATGGTGAATTGATGGTGCTGGTGGGGCCGTCCGGGTGTGGCAAGTCCACACTGCTGCGCATGGTCGCCGGGCTGGAAGAGATCAGCGGCGGCACGCTCACGATCGGCGACCGCGTGGTCAATGACGTGGCGCCCAAGGATCGTGACATCGCGATGGTGTTCCAGAGCTACGCGCTGTACCCGCACATGACCGTGGCCGAGAACCTGGCCTTCGGCCTGAAGCTGCGCGGCCACGACAAGGCGACGATCAGCAAGCGGGTCAGCGAGGCGGCCGAAACGCTGGGCCTGACCGACATGCTCGACAAGCTGCCCAAGGCGATGTCCGGCGGCCAGCGTCAGCGCGTTGCGCTGGGTCGTGCGCTGGTGCGTGAGCCGGCCGTGTTCCTGCTCGATGAGCCGCTGTCCAACCTGGATGCCAAGCTGCGCCACAGCGTGCGCACGGAAATCGCGCAGCTGCACCGCAAGCTGGGCACCACCATGATCTACGTGACGCACGACCAGGTCGAAGCAATGACCCTGGGCCAGCGCATCGTGGTGCTCAAGGATGGTGTGATCCAGCAGATCGATACGCCGATGGCGCTGTACGACCGTCCGGCCAATCTGTTCGTCGCCGGCTTCCTCGGCAGCCCGGCGATGAACGTGCTGCGCGGCACCCTGCAGCGCACCGACAGCGGTTTCGCCGTGCAGGACACCGCGCTGACCGCCCCGCTGGGCCAGGCGCGCATCGATCAGAACTGGGTCGGCAAGGCGATCGCCGTGGGCGTGCGCCCGGAGCATCTGCAGCCGGCCGCTGCCGGGGATGCGACTGCGTTCGAGGCGATGATCGACGGCATCGAGCCGGTCGGCAACGAGATCTTCGTCAACATGACCAGTGGCGGCCAGCCGTTGGTCATGCGCGTGGCGCCGCAGGCGTTGCCCTCCGTCGGTGAGCCGATCCGCGTGGCGATCCAGCCGCAGGGTCTGCACTTCTTCGATGCGCAGAGCGGCGAGCGTCTGAAGGACGCGTAAGGCGAGGATGGGTGACGGGATTGCCGGCCAGCGGCCGGCACTACCGGGCGGTGGGTCACGGCCATTGGTCGTGACCGCGATGCTTACCGCGCCAGGCCGTCCAGCAAGGGCAGGTGGGCGGCTTCAACTCCGCCGACCGTCAACGGTTCGGGCGCGATCTCCAGCGGGAGCACCGCCAGGGCCAGGTCACCGGCCACCGCTGCCACGGTGCCGATCGCGGCGTCGTTTTGATGCACCTGCGTGCCGCTGGTCGTGCCCTCCACGACCCGCAGCAGCTGCAGGGCGCGTTTGGCCTTGCCGAGGAAGTGGGTGCGGGCCACGATTTCCTGGCCGGGGTAGCAGCCCTTCTTGACGCTGTACCCGTTCAGGCGGTCCAGACCCAGCTGCTGCGGCGTCCACTGCTCACGCTGCTCGGCCTCCAGGCGCGGCAGGCCGTAGCGCAGGTCGGACTGGCGCCAGGCCAGCGTGATATCCGCGCTGTCGGCGGCAGCGGCCACGGCATCGGCCGCACCGATCCGCAGGCTGCGCGGAAGTGCATCGCTGCCGAGGTCCAATTCGAGGTTTTCGCCGGCAAGTTGCGCAATCGCCGCCCCGGAGGCCGATTCCGGCGCGGTGAAGCTGGCCACGACGGCGAGGTCGTCACGCACCGCGATCCGCACCTTGCGGCGGAACACGAAACGCTGCAACTGCGACGCAATCGCATCGGCATCGCCGTCGGCGAGCACCAGCACGATGCGTTCCTCCTCCAGCCTCAACAGCTGGAACACAGCAATGGTGCGGCCCTTGGCCGTCAGCCAGGCGCTCCACTGCCAATGCCGCAGGGGCAGGGCGGTCACATCGCTGGAGAATTGGGCATGGGCGAACGCGGCCGCATCGGCACCGCTGAGGCTGAGCAGCTGGTGACCGGGGAGGCGCGAAAAGCCGGCGAAATCGGAGGGCAGGTTGTCAGGCACGTGAACGGGGTCTAAAATTTGTGCGTTGCGAGAACACCCATGATAGGCCAAACAACCCCCACTCCAGATTCTGAAGCTGAAGGCACGTTGGTACCGGAGAAGCAACCGCTTCCCGAGACCCCGGCATCGCCTTTGGAAATCGGCGGCCGCGGCGGACTTGATCCGGTGCGGTACGGAGATTGGGAAAAAAACGGACGCTGCATCGATTTTTGATCAGCATTGAGCCAACGCGGCATTGCGCCGCCCAGCCGAGATAACGAGCCCAGCGAATGGCCGCCAGAGAACGTCCCCTTTCCCCGCACCTTCAGGTGTATCGCTGGCAGATTCAGATGGCCACCTCGATCCTGCATCGAGCGACCGGCATCTTTCTGTCTGTTGGAGCCCTGATCATTGCCGGCGGCCTGCTCGCCCTGATGATGGGTCCTGAATCCTGGAACTGCTTCACCGGCCACGCCGGTAGCTGGTACGGCAAGCTCTTCCTGTTCGCCTGGACCTGGTCCTTCGCCTACCACCTGTGCAATGGCATCCGCCATATCGTGCAGGACTTCGCGATCGGCTTCTCCATTCCCGCCTTCGTGCGCAGCAGCTGGGTCTCGGTCTTCGCCAGCCTGGTGATCACTGCCCTGGTCTGGGCCTATGTCTTCCTGGGAGCGGCCGCATGAACAAGTACCGTACCCCGCTGAAGAACGTGCGTGGCCTGGGCGCCGCCAAGACCGGCACCGAGCACTTCGTGATGCAGCGCCTGACCGCCACCGCGCTGGTCGGCCTGACCATCTGGTTCCTGGTGTTCGTGCTAAGCCTGATCGGCGCCGATTACGTGACCGCCACCGACGCGGTGTCCAAGCCGTGGAACGCGGTGCTGCTGGTCGGCTTCCTGGTCGCGATGTTCTGGCACGCCCAGCTCGGCCTGCAGGTCGTGCTGGAAGACTACATCCATAACTCGCTGCTGGCCCTGGCGCTGCAGACCACGGTGAAGTTCATCGCCGTGCTCGGCGCGATCGTCAGTGTGTTTGCGGTCGCCCGCATTGCGCTCGGCGTTGCCTGAGTCCAGGCACCAAGACAGGAATCCAGATTAGATGTCCGCTTACAAGATTACGGAACACAAGTACGACATGGTCGTGGTCGGCGCCGGCGGTGCTGGCCTGCGCGCCACGTTCGGTCTTGCCGCCAAGGGCCTGCAGACGGTCTGCCTGACCAAGGTCTTCCCGACCCGTTCGCACACCGTGGCCGCGCAGGGCGGTATTTCCGCCGCGCTGGGCAACATGGGTGAAGACGACTGGCGCTACCACTTCTTCGACACCATCAAGGGCTCGGATTGGCTGGGTGACCAGGACGCCATCGAGTACATGTGCCGCGAAGCGATCCCGGCCATCATCGAACTGGAACACTACGGTGTGCCGTTCAGCCGTACCGAAGACGGCAAGATCTACCAGCGCCCGTTCGGTGGCATGACCACCAAGTACGGCGAAGGCCCCTCCGCGCAGCGCACCTGCGCCGCGGCCGACCGTACCGGCCACGCCATGCTGCATACGCTGTACCAGCAGTCGCTGGCGCACAACGCGCGCTTCATGATCGAGTACTTCGCCCTCGACCTGATCTTCGATGAGGAAGGCGTCTGCCGCGGCGTGCTCGCGCTGGACATGGCCGACGGCTCGCTGCACCTGTTCCGCGCCCATGGCGTGGTGCTGGCCACCGGCGGCTACGGCCGCGCCTACTTCAGCGCCACCTCGGCCCACACCTGCACCGGCGACGGCGGCGGTCTGGTCATGCGTGCCGGCCTGCCGATGCAGGACATGGAGTTCGTGCAGTTCCACCCGACCGGTATCTATGGCGCGGGCTGCCTGATCACCGAAGGCGTGCGCGGCGAAGGCGGCATCCTGCGCAACAGCAACGGCGAGCGCTTCATGGAGCGCTATGCACCGCACTACAAGGATCTGGCCTCGCGCGACGTGGTGTCGCGTTCGATGACCATCGAGATCCGCGAAGGCCGCGGCGTCGGCGAGCACAAGGATCACATCCTGCTCGACCTGACCCACCTCGGCCCGGGCGTCATCGACGACAAGCTGCCGGGCATCGCTGAAAGCGCCCGCATCTTCGCCGGCGTGGACGTGCACAAGCAGCCGATTCCGGTCATCCCGACCGTGCACTACAACATGGGTGGCATCCCGACCAACTACCACGGCGAAGTCGTGCGCAAGGTCGGCGACAACCCCGATGCGGTCGTGCCCGGTCTGTACGCCATCGGCGAAGCGGCCTGCGTGTCCGTGCACGGCGCCAACCGCCTGGGCTCGAACTCGCTGCTGGATCTGGTCGTGTTCGGTCGTGCGGTGGCCAACCGCTGCGCCGACACCATCAAGCCGGGCCAGCCGCACAAGACCCTGCCGTCCGATGCCTGCGACAAGGCCCTGGGTCTGCTCGACAAGCTGCGTTACGCCAACGGCGACACCCCGACCTCGGTCATCCGTGATCGCATGCAGCGCACCATGCAGAACGACGCGGCGGTGTTCCGTACCAGCAAGACGCTGCAAGAGGGCTGCAGCAAGATGGCCGAGATCTTCGACTCCTTCCAGGACGTCAAGGTCTCCGACCGTTCGCTGGTGTGGAACTCGGACCTGATCGAAACCTACGAGCTGAACAACCTGCTGCTCAACGCGGTGGCGACGATCAACTCGGCCGAACAGCGCAAGGAAAGCCGTGGCGCGCATGCGCATGAGGACTTCCCGGACCGCGACGACGTCAACTGGCAGAAGCACACGCTGGTCAACGTCGACGAGAACGGCAAGTGCGAGTTCGATTACCGCCCGGTCCACATGTACACGCTGAGCAAGGACGTGGACGTCGTCCCGCCCAAGCCGCGCGTTTACTAAGAGACCTGCGGCATGACCTCCGTCCACGCAGCGCTCGCGACCGCCATCATCCGCAAGGGTGGGGTGGCGCGTGCGCCGCTGGCCGGCGGTGTCGACTTCCTCATCTTCCGTGCTACCCGCGCCTGCCACGCAGCGCGAGCCGCCTGAGCCAACGAGAACAGCCATGGCCGAGTTTTCCCTCCCCAAGAATTCCAAGATCGGAAAGGGCAAGCACTTCCCCGCCCAGTCCGGTGCGAAGAACACCCGCACCTTCAAGATCTACCGCTGGAGTCCCGACGACGACAGCAATCCGCGCACCGACACCTATGAGATCGATCTGGACGCCTGCGGCCCGATGGTCCTGGACGCGCTGATCAAGATCAAGAACGAGATCGATCCGACCCTGACCTTCCGTCGTTCGTGCCGCGAGGGCATCTGCGGTTCGTGCGCGATGAACATCGACGGCACCAACACGCTGGCCTGCACCCGCGCCATCGCCGATTGCGGCAAGGCCGAGGTGCCGATCTACCCGCTGCCGCACATGAGCGTGGTCAAGGATCTGGTGCCGGACCTGACCCACTTCTACGCGCAGTACGCCTCGATCAAGCCGTGGATCCGCACCCAGACCCCGCCGCCGCCGGATCGCGAGCGTCTGCAGTCGCCGGAAGACCGCAAGAAGCTGGATGGCCTGTACGAGTGCATCCTGTGCGCGTGCTGCTCGACCAGCTGCCCGAGCTACTGGTGGAACGGCGAGCGTTACCTGGGCCCGGCCATCCTGCTGCAGGCTTACCGCTGGATCATCGACTCGCGCGATGAAGACACCGGTGCGCGTCTGGACGAGCTGGAAGACCCGTTCAAGCTGTACCGCTGCCACACCATCATGAACTGCTCGCGGACCTGCCCGAAGGGCCTGAACCCGGCGCTGGCCATTGCCGAGATCAAGAAGCTGATGATGGCGCGTCGCGCCTGATCCAGACGTGCCCTGCAGCGCCACGCCATGCGTGGCCCTGCAACCAATGATCGAAACAGCAGAGCCACGCCATGCGTGGCTTTGCCTTATCTGGAAACGCAGAAAATGGACGAAGCAACCGAACTGAAGAAACTGCGCTGGCGTTGCCGCCGCGGCATGCGCGAGCTGGACCAGCTGTTCGGCCGTTACCTGGACCGCTGCTGGCTGCAGGCACCGACAGACGAGCGCGAGGTTTTCCTGTTCCTGCTCGAGAGCGAGGACGATAAATTGTGGCGCTGGTTCATGGGTTACGAGGAGTGCCCGCATGCCGCGCCCGCCGCCCTCATCGCCAGGATCCGCGCCCTTCCAGCGTGAGTGGTCTCCCTCGCGCTGGCAGTGCCGCGCGATGATCGCCATGGGCGCGTTGATGCCCTGGGCGTTGTGGGCGACCGATCTGCCTGCGCCGTGGGGCCTGGGGCTGGGCGTGCTGGCGATGGCCGGCAGCTGGTGGGAGGCGTGGCGATATGCGCGCCGCCCGGGCTGCGTCTTCGTGATCCCGGCGGGCGAAGACCCGGCACAGGTGGATGGCGAGCCGGTGGAGGAGCTGCAGCTTCGGCGCCGCGGCCCGCTGGTGCAGCTGGGCTGGCGGCAGGAAGGGCGCCGCCACTGGCGCTTGTTCTGGCCCGATACCCTTCCGCAGGCGCAGGCACGTGAACTGCGACTAGCCGTCCGGGCACACTGCATTTCCCGTTCACCCCCTGCAGTGGCACCATAGCCTGAATTGTCCGGCGTACCTGCATGTTCAAACCCATACCTGTCTCGATTGGCCTGCGTTACCTGCGCGCCAAACGCCGCAACGGCTTCATCTCCTTCATCTCCATGGCCTCGATCCTCGGCATTGCCCTGGGCGTGACGGTGCTGATCACCACGCTGGCGGTCATGAGCGGTTTCCAGAAGGAAATCCGCGATCGCCTGCTGCAGATGACCGCGCATACCACCATCACCACCGACGGCGCACCGATGGCCGATTGGGCGCATGCGGTGGAGGTGGCCAAGAAGGATCCGCGCGTCGCCGGTGCTGCGCCGTACATCGAAATCCAGGCCATGCTCAGCGGTCCCCGCGTGCAGGGTGCCATCGTGCAGGGCATCGACCCGGCGCTGGAGCCGAACGTCTCGGTCATCAACCAGAAGGTCAAGAAGGGCAGCTTCGACAGCCTGACCGCGGGCAGCTACAACCTGCTGGTCGGCCAGGAACTGGCGATCTACCTGGGCGTCGGCGTCGGCGATACCGTGCTGGTCACGTTGGCCGAAGTGCAGGGCACGCCGATCGGCGCGATCCCGCGCATGAAACGCTTCACCGTGAGCGGCATCTTCGAAGCCGGTTACAACGAGGTCGACCGCGGCGTGGCCTACGCCAACATGGCCGATCTGGAAAAAGTACTGCGCATCGATGGCGTCACCGGCGTGCGCCTGAAACTGCATGACATGGACAAGGCGCTGGATGTCGGCGTCGATCTGGCCCACAACCTGACCGGTGCCTACCGGGTCAGCGACTGGACCCAGCAGAACGCGAACCTGTATCACTCGCTGCGCATGGAGAAGGTGGTGATGGGCATCCTGCTCTCGCTGATCATCGCCATGGGCGCGTTCAACCTGGTCTCCTCGCAGGTGATGCTGGTCACCGACAAGCAGGCCGACATCGCGATCCTGCGCACCCTGGGCCTGACCCCGGGCGGTGTCATGCAGGTGTTCATGGTGCAGGGCTCGCTGATCGGCATCTTCGGCACCGTGCTCGGCGTGATCGGTGGCATCACCCTGACCTTGAACCTGGAGCGCATCCTCGGCGCGATCGAGACGCTGTTCAACGTCAAGCTGCTGCCGGAGGACGTGTACTACATCACCGGCCTGCCGACCGACATGCAGACCCCCGACATCATCGTGATCACCGCCGTGGCGCTGGTCATGAGCTTCCTTGCCACCCTGTATCCCGCCTGGCGCGCGGCACGTACCCAGCCGGCGGAGGCCCTGCGTTATGAATGAAGCACTCACCCTGGGCCAGGAAGTCATCCGCGCCGAAGCCCTGGCCAAGACCTATGCCGAAGGCCGCATGCAGACGCCCGTGTTCAACGGGCTGGACCTGCGCGTAGCGGCCGGCGAGACCGTGGCCATCATCGGCGCCTCCGGCGCCGGCAAGAGCACCCTGCTGCACCTGCTGGGTGGGCTGGATACGCCGACGGCGGGCGAGGTCTACGTGGCCGGCCAGCGCATGTCCGGCCTGTCCGACAGTCAGCGCGGCCAGCTGCGCAACCGCGCGCTCGGCTTCGTGTACCAGTTCCATCACCTGCTGCCCGAATTCACCGCGCTGGAAAACGTGATGATGCCGGTGCTGCTGGGCGGCGAAGAAGTAGTCGACGCGCGCAGTCGTGCGCAGGCGCTGCTGGAATCGGTCGGTCTCGGTCATCGCCTGGATCACAAGCCGGGCGAGCTCTCCGGCGGTGAGCGCCAGCGTGCGGCCGTAGCGCGCGCCCTGGTCAACCGCCCGGCCTGCGTGCTCGGCGACGAGCCGACCGGCAACCTGGACGACAAGACCGCCGCGACCGTATTCGAGCTGATGCTGGAGCTCAACCGCGCGCACCACACCAGCCTGGTGCTGGTGACCCACGACCGCTCGCTGGCGCGCAAGCTGGACCGCGTGCTGGAGCTGCGCGAAGGGCGGCTGCACAGCCTGGCGCACAGCGAGGTCTGAGCGGGCGTTGCTGCCCGCCTGATCGCTGAACACCCGGCGGGGTCCTCTCGCCGGGACCACGCCGGGCGGCGCATGATCGCCGCACAGTCCCCAGCGGGAGGCGTCATGAAGCAGACCCTTGCCATCGCGGCCCTGTGCCTCGGCCTGGCCGCGTGTGCCAGTACCGGCCGGTTGTCCACCGCGCAGAAGCTCGATCTCTACCGCGCCCACGCCGGGCCGCCGCAGCAGGACATGCCGCTGTACGGCTCACTGTCCGGCTGGACCGAGCTGGGCGACAGCGCGCTGGCGGTGTGGACGCGCCCCAGCGAAGGCTATCTGCTGGAGCTGGCCGGCCCCTGCCAGGGGCTGGATTACGCCCCGGCGATCGGTCTGATCAGCCGCGTCGGCCGTGTCTCGGCGCGCTTCGACAAGGTGCTGGTGCGTGACCCCACGCCTGGCCCGATGAACATGCCGTGCTTCATCAGCAGCATCCGCAAGCTGGACACCAAGGCCCTGCGCAGCTCGGAACAGGCGCTGCGCCAGGCGCAGGTGCAGGAGCGCGAAGAAGGCCAGCAGTCGCCAACCCCGTAGGGCCGGCCGTTGGCCGGCAACCGGACCCCGACCATACCGACCGTTGGTCGGTATCAGCGACGATCAGGCCTCCGGTACGAACCCGGCTGGCTTCTCCGCGCCGCCGCTGAACAGGTACTTCACCAGTTCCTCTTCCAGGAACGCGCGGTGCTTGGGATCGCGCGGCGACAGCCGGTTTTCGTTGATCAGCATGGTCTGGTGCGCCAACCACGCGGCCCACGCCGGCTTGCCGATGTGGTTGAAGATGCGCTGGCCCAGTTCGCCGGGGTAGGGCACGAAGTCCAGGCCTTCGGCGTCGCGTTGTTCGTACTGGCAGAAAACGGTGCGGGGCATGGCGTTACTCGATGTCTTGGGATGATGCTGCGCGCCGCATTGTACGGCGCTTGGGCTGAGCGGGCGGTGCACCGGTCTGGAGCAGCTTGCGGATCGGTGCGGGCAGGCCGAGCGTGGCCAATTCCTCGGGAGCGACCCAACGCAGGTCCGCCTTATCGTCGCGTAGCCCCTGTACCGCGGTCACCAGCACCTGTAGATGCAGCCGGTAGTGGCTGAAGGTGTGCTCCAGCACCGGCAGCGGCTCGGCATCGTCCAGCGAGCCGTCGATGTGCGCGTCGAACCAGTCCTGCAACGCGATTCCGCTGTCGGCCTGGGGCAGGGTCCACAGCTGCGCCCAGATGCCGGTGTCCGGCCGCTTCTGCAGCAGCACCCGGCCGCGCGTATCGCGCAGCAGCAGCGCGACCGCTTCGCGCTCGGGAAGGGTCTTGCCGGGTTTCGGTGTCGGCAGCTGATCGGTACGCCCCTCGCGCCGGGCGACGCAGGTGGCCTGCAGCGGACAGATCACGCAGGCCGGCTTGCTGCGGCTGCAGACACTGGCGCCGAGGTCCATCTGCGCCTGGGTGTAATCGACCATGCGCGTGTCAGGCACATGTTCGGCGTGCGCCTCGGCCACCGCCCACAGCTGCTTTTCGATGACCGGCAGGCCCGGGAAGCCCTCGATGCCGTGGTAGCGCGTCAGCACGCGTTTGACGTTGCCATCCAGGATCGCGAACCGGTCATTCCAGGCCTGGCTGAGGATCGCGCCGGCGGTGCTGCGGCCGATGCCCGGCAGCGCATGCAATGCATCGAAATCGCGCGGCAGCTCGCCGCCATGAAGGTCCACGCAGCGCTGCGCGGCGGCATGCAGGTTGCGTGCACGAGCGTAGTACCCCAATCCAGCCCACTGCGCCATCACCGCATCGTTGCTGGCGGCGGCCAGGTCGGGAAGCGTCGGGAACACTGCGAGAAACTTCAGGAAGTACGGGATGACCGTGCTGACCTGGGTCTGCTGCAGCATGATCTCCGACAGCCACACCCGGTACGGCGAGCGCGGGTGCTGCCACGGCAGGTCATGCCGGCCGTGGTCATCGAACCAGTGCAGCAGCCGCGTGACAAAGACATCGTCGGTTGGCAACGGGGCGCTGGCGGGAGGCTGGCGGGTCATGCAGTTTCCGGAGAAGGGCGGGTGCCACGCCATGCGTGGCTGCATCGGCTCAGGCGCCGAGTGCTTCCGGAAGCAACGCGTCGACGAAGGCTTCCGGGTCGAACACGCGCAGGTCCTCCGGGCGCTCGCCGATGCCGCAGAAGCGGATCGGAATGCCGAATTCACGCGCCAGCGCGAACACCACGCCGCCCTTGGCGGTGCCGTCCAGCTTGGTCACCACTAGGCCGGTCACGTTGACCGCGGCATGGAACTGACGCAGCTGCGAGAGCGCGTTCTGGCCGGTGGTGCCGTCGATGACCATCAGCACTTCATGCGGGGCATTGGCGTCGATCTTGCCAAGCACGCGGCGGATCTTGCCGAGCTCGTTCATCAGGCCGGCCTGGGTATGCAGGCGACCGGCCGTATCGGCGATCAGCACCTCGGTACCGCGCGCCTTGCCGGCCTGCAGTGCATCGAAGGCGACCGAGGCCGCATCGGCGTTCTGGCCCTGCGCGACCACGGCCACGCCGTTGCGCTCGCCCCAGGCCTGCAGCTGCGCGACGGCAGCGGCGCGGAAGGTATCGCCCGCGGCCAGCATCAGGCTGTGGCCGTCGTCCTTGAAGCGCTTGGCGAGCTTGCCGATGGTGGTGGTCTTGCCGACGCCGTTGACGCCGACGGTGAGCACCACGAACGGCTTGGCGGTGCGGTCGATCACCAGCGGCTTGGCCACCGGCTGCAGGATCGCGATCAGCTCGGCGCGCAGCGCGGTGAGCAGCGCGTTGGCATCGGTGAACTCGCGTGCCTTCATGCGCTTGCGCAGGCCTTCGACCAGCGCCGTGGTCGCGCCGACGCCGACATCGGCGGTGATCAGGGCGGTTTCCAGTTCGTCGAGCAGGTCGTCATCGAGCTTGGGATTGCGCGAGAACAGGCCACCGAAGCTGCGTGCGATCACGCTGTTGCGCAGACGCTCGCGCCAGCCGCTCTTGCCGGCCGCGGCAGGGGCGATGTCCTGGGCGGACGGACGCTCGGTCACGAGGGTGGGGGCGACCGGTGCAGCCGGGGCAACCGGTGCAACGGGAGCGATCGGCGCGGGAACAGTCGGCGCTGGCACAACCGGCGGCGCGACGGCGGCCGGCGCGGCACGGGCCTCCACCGGTGGCGTTTGAACTGAAGCAGCCACCGCCGGGGTGGGAATGATCGGCTCCAGAACAGCGGGCGCAGCCACCACGGGCGCGGGAGCAACCGGAGCCGGGGTTACCGGCGCAGCCACCACGGGCGGCAGCGGGGCAGGCGCCGGCGGTGCAGCAGGCTCGGGCGTGGCCTGCGGGAACGCGGCGGCCAGCTCCTCGGTGGAGTAGTGCTGGGTCTTGGCCGCCTCTTGCGGGGCGTCCTGGGGCTTTTTGCGACGGAAGAAGCTGAGCATTGGCAAAAGACGCTGAAATCAGAGGGGTATGCTACCACTGCGCCCCGAAGGCCCATGGGCGTGCAGGTGCGGTGGGGCGGGACTCAAGTAATGGCCGATGCGGCCGTTACCGGTTGTGAAGGGCTGCGCCATGCGGGCGCGGCCAGTACAGCGAAACGGTGAACGATGAGCGTGATGTCCATTGCCAGTGCCGGCATGCGTGCCGCCTCGCTGGGCGTGCAGGCGGCCGCCTCCAACGTGGCACGGCTGCCGGTGGCCGATTCCACCCGCCTGGGTGTCGCGCAGGCCGCAGCGGCAGGAGGCGGTGCCACCACCGCCGTGGTCGCCGCACCGGATGACGCCAACGCGCCCATCGCCGATCTGCTCACGGCCAAACAGGCTGCGTTGGCGTTTGCCGCCAACGCGACCGTGGTCCGTCGCCAGGACGAGATGCTGGGCACCTTGCTCGACCGCTGGGCCTGATCCAACCGGCCGCGACGGCCACTGCCCAGCGGCACCCATCATCGTCCGCAGCAGGCGCCGACCCTTGGCCGACGCCCACCTGCAGAACGTCTTACGCCGACAGCTCCAGCAACAGCTTGTTGAGCCGACGCACATACGCGGCCGGGTCCTTCAGCGTGTCGCCCGCGGCCAGCGCGGCCTGATCGAACAGCACGCGGCTCAGATCGTCGAAGCGCGCGGCATCGCCTTCCTGGTCCAGCTTGCCGATCAGCGGATGGCCCGGGTTGAACTCGAACACGGGCTTGCTGTCCGGCACCTTCTGGCCGCTGGCTTCCAGAATCTGGCGCATCTGCAGGCCCAGGTCCTGTTCGCCGATGGCCAGGATCGCCGGGGAATCGGTCAGGCGGTGCGAGACGCGCACGTCGGCCACGTCGTCACCCAGTGCGCTCTTGATGCGGTCCACCAGCGCCTGCTTGTCCTTGGCGACGGCTTCCTGCGCCTGCTTGTCTTCGGCGCTTTCCAGCGCGCCCAGGTCCAGATCGCCACGCGCGACATCCACGAACGACTTGCCATCGAACTCGGTCAGGTACCCCATCAACCATTCGTCGATGCGGTCGGTGAGCAGCAGCACTTCCACGCCCTTCTTGCGGAACACTTCCAGGTGCGGGCTGTCCTTGACCTGGGTGTGGCTGTCGCCGGTCAGGAAGTAAATCTTCTCCTGGCCTTCGATCATGCGGCCCATGTAGTCGGCCAGCGATACGCTCGGCTCGCCGCTGTCGTCATGGGTGGAGGCAAAGCGCAGCAGGCCGGCGATTTTCTCGCGGTTGTTGAAGTCTTCGGCCGGACCTTCCTTGAGCACCTGGCCGAACTGCTTCCAGAAGCCCGCGTAGACCTCCGGCTTGTCCTTGGCCAGCTTTTCCAGCATGTCCAGCGAGCGCTTGGTCAGCGCCGACTTCATCGAATCGATGACCGGGCCGGACTGCAGGATCTCGCGCGAGACGTTCAACGACAGATCGTTGGAATCCACCACACCCTTGATGAAACGCAGGTACAGCGGCAGGAACTGCTCGGCTTGGTCCATCACGAACACGCGCTGCACGTAAAGCTTCAGGCCCTTGGGCGCGTCGCGGTGGTACAGGTCGAACGGGGCATGGCCGGGGACGTACAGCAGCGAGGTGTACTCGAGCTTGCCTTCCACCTTGTTGTGGCTCCACGCCAGCGGATCCTGATGATCGTGCGCAGCGTGCTTGTAGAACTCCTGGTACTCGGCGTCGGTGATCTCAGTGCGCGGGCGCGTCCACAGCGCGCTGGCACGGTTGACGGTTTCCCATTCGATCTCGGCCGGGGCGTCTTCGCCGTGGTGTTCCTTGACCATCTGGATCGGCAGGCCGATGTGGTCGGAGTACTTCTTGATGATGCCGCGCAGGCGCCAGCCATCGGCGAAGTCGCGCTGGTCGTCCTTCAGGTGCAGCACGATGCGGGTGCCGCGCTCGGGCTTGTCGATGCCTTCCACGTCGAACTCGCCTTCGCCGCGCGAAGACCAGTGCACGCCCTCGCTGGCGGGCAGGCCGGCGCGACGGGAGTAGACATCCACCTGGTCGGCGACGATGAAGGCGCTGTAGAAGCCGACGCCGAACTGGCCGATCAGCTGGGAATCCTTCTTCTGGTCACCGGAGAGCTGGCGCAGGAAGTCGCCGGTGCCGGACTTGGCGATGGTGCCCAGGTGGGCGATCGCTTCGTCACGGCTCATGCCGATGCCGTTGTCGTCGATGGTCAGGGTGTTGGCGGTGGCGTCGAAGCTGACGCGGATGCGCAGTTCGCCGTCGTTCTCGAGCAGGGCCGGCTGGGTCAGCGCTTCGAAGCGCAGTTTGTCCGAGGCGTCGGCGGCGTTGGAGATGAGCTCGCGAAGGAAGATTTCCTTGTTGGAGTACAGCGAGTGGATCATCAGCTGCAGCAGCTGTTTGACTTCGGTCTGGAAGCCCAGGGTTTCTTTTTGGGTCTGCACGGTCATGGGTCGTGTTGCTCCTTGGGGCATTGCCGCGCCCGGCGCGGCGGCTGGCTCAAGGGGTAGGGGTCGATTGTCCCGAATTCAAGAGTGTCGGCAGCCTTCGGGGCTGAATCGCAAGCTGGAGCGCGGCGCCTGCATCTCTGCGTGGGAGGGCGGCGGGTACGGGGGGCCGGGACGCGGCGTGAACCCATCCATGGGGCCTCGTGGGCAGCATCCATGCTGCCCAACGGTCCCGGCCCCCCATACCCGCCGCCCTCTACTAAGGTGGGTCGGACGTGCGACAGGTAGAGCCACGCCATGCGTGGCTGCATTTCATTCCAGCATCGGGATGCCTGGCAGAGACAGCGACCGGACCGCCTAGAATATTGTCCTGAACTACCTGCCATCTGTGCCCATGACTCTTTCCCGCCCGTTCGCCCATCCCAGCGCCATCCATCTCCGGAGCCACGCATGAAGCCGCGTCAGCCGGCGGCCGCCGTGGGCCAGGTGCGGATCATCGGGGGCAGGTGGCGCAACACGAAGCTGCCGGTGCCGCTGTCGCCGGGGTTGCGGCCGAGCAGTGACCGGGTGCGGGAGACGCTGTTCAATTGGCTGATGCCCCGGCTGGGCGGGGCGCGGGTGCTGGATCTGTTCGCCGGGAGTGGGGCGCTGGGGCTGGAGGCGGTGTCGCGGGGGGCGGCGCAGGCGACGCTGGTGGAGCGGGATGTCGCCTTGTCCCGGCAGCTGCGCGAGTCGGTCGCCAAGCTGGGGGCGCAGGAGCAGATCGCGGTGGTCCAGGCCGATGCGCTGCAGTGGCTGCGGCAGCCGGCCGGGGCGCTGGCGGATATCGTGTTCATCGATCCGCCGTTTGCCGATGGGCTGTGGGAGGCGGTGATCGCCGGGCTGCCGTCGCATCTGGCCGCCGATGCCTGGGTGTACGTGGAGTCGCCGGCCGATCAGGCGCCGAAGATGCCCGCGCCGTGGCTGCTGCACCGCGAGGGGGGCACCCGGGAGGTCCGTTTTGCCCTGTATCGCCGCGCCGCTGCTACACTTTCACCAGACCAACACGCGTAGCTGACGTATGACCGTGGCCAACCGCCGCATTGCTGTCTACCCGGGCACCTTCGATCCGATCACCAACGGTCACATCGATCTGGTGAACCGCGCTGCACCCCTGTTCGAGAAGGTGGTAGTGGGCGTGGCGCAGAGTCCGTCCAAGGGGCCGACCCTGCCGCTGGAGCAGCGCGTTCAGCTGGCCCGCGATGCGCTGGGCCACAACCGCAACGTGGAAGTGCGTGGTTTCGATACCCTGCTGGCGCATTTCGTGCGCTCTGTACAGGGCGGGATCCTGCTGCGCGGCCTGCGCGCGGTGTCCGATTTCGAATACGAATTCCAGATGGCGAGCATGAACCGCCATCTGATCCCGGAGGTCGAGACCCTGTTTCTGACCCCGGCCGAGCAACACAGCTTCATTTCGTCTTCGCTGGTCCGCGAGATCGCCCGTCTGGGCGGCGACGTGTCCGGCTTTGTGCCGTCCGCTGTGCTTGAGGCGCTGCGCAAGGTCCGTGAAGCGAAGTCGGGCCAAGCGTAGTACCTGTCAGACCCATACATACCAAGAATCACCAAGGGAGGAATTCCATGAACAACACCATGCGTGCCATGTTGATCGCGTCGTTCGCGCTGGCCTTCACCGCCTGCAAGAAGGAAGAAGCCGCGCCGGTCGTCGAAGCCCAGCAGGCGCTGGTCGCCCCGGCTGCCGATGACGATGCCGGCTGGAAGAAGTACCTGCAGGCCGTGGCCGTGCAGAACATGGGCAACATCAGCAACAGCCCGTACCTGTACTACCTCGCCCCGGAATCGGATCCGGAATTCGCGGCCAAGTATGAGCGTCAGGTCGAGAGCGCCACCCAGGCCGTCGGCCGTGGCGTGCAGCCGGGCAACATGCTGGCCTTCGGTTCCTCGGCCTCGGCCAAGATGGCCGACATGATCCAGGCCGTGTTCAAGGACGTCTCGCCGGACTCGATGAAGGGTGTGCGCGTGGTGTTCATCGGCAAGGCTGCCGACAACGCCCGCGTCCAGTCGATCATCCAGCCGACCGGCGCCGAGTACATCTTCGTCGAAGCCAAGTAACCCGTGCAGTGGCGGCTGCGCCTCGTGCGCGGCCCGGGTGGCGCCCGCAGGGGCGTCACCGATGACCGGCCCGCGCGCCCGCGTGGGCCGGTTCTCATCCGCCGGCGCGGGCGTGGAGTAACGCCATGTCGCTGAAAATCAATGAGCTCTGCGTCAATTGCGACGTCTGTGAGCCGGCCTGTCCCAATCAGGCCATCTCGATGGGTGAAACCATCTACGTGATCGATCCGGCCCGCTGCACCGAGTGCGTGGGGCATTTCGACGAACCCCAGTGCGTGGTCGTCTGCCCGGTCGAATGCATCGATCCCGATCCGGACATTCCGGAAACCCAGGACGCTCTGCTGGCCAAATTGCATGGGCTGCAGCGCGATCATCCCGAATTGTATGTCACGGAGTTTGTGCCCAAATGAGAACGCTGTCGCGTCGCTGGTTGCTGTTTGTCCTGCTGGTGGCCCCGAGTGCCTGGTCCGCGGAACCCGCGCAGGCGGTGTTGGCCAAACATCCTGACGGTGCCGCCGTCGCCAGTGGCCATCACCTGGCCACCGAAGCCGGCATGGAAATCCTGGCCAAGGGCGGTAACGCGTTCGATGCGGCCGTCGCGGTTTCGGCCACGCTGGCCGTGGTCGAGCCGATCAGCTCCGGTCTCGGCGGCGGTGGGTTCTTCCTGCTGCATGACGCGGCCACCGGCAAGGATGTGATGCTGGACGCGCGCGAAACCGCGCCGCAGTCCGCCACCCCCGAGGCGTTCCTCGACAAGAAAGGCGAGCTGGACCGCGACCGTTCGGTCAACGGTGCCTGGTCGGCCGGTATCCCGGGCCTGCCGGCAGCGCTGGTGGAGCTCTCTTCCAAGCACGGCAAGCTGCCGCTGAAGACCTCGCTGGAACCGGCCATGCGCATCGCGCGCGAGGGCTTCCCGGTGTATGCACGCATGGCCAAGGGCTATCAGTCCCGGCGTGAGGTGATGCAGCGCTACCCTGGCACGCGCGAGGTGTATGAGCGCAACGGCAAGCCGATCGCCGAAGGCGACGTGTTCCGCCAGCCGGAATTGGCCAGGACCATGGAGCGTCTGGCCGATCAGGGCTTTGATGGTTTCTACCGTGGCGAGACCGGCAAGCTGCTGCTCAAGGGCGTGAAGCAGGCCGGTGGCCAGTGGACCGCCGAGGAACTGGCCGGTTACCGGGTCAAGCTGCGCGAGCCGATCGCCTTCAAGTACCGGGACTGGACCATCACCACTGCCTCGCCGCCGTCCTCCGGTGGCATCGCGCTGGCGGCCATGCTGCAGATCCTGGAAGGCTGGGACCTGAAGTCGATGGACCAGGCCCACCGCACCCACCTGGTAGTGGAAGCGATGCGCCGCGCCTACCGCGACCGCACCTTCTTCCTGGGCGATCCGGACTTCGTGGATATCCCGCAGAAAGTGCTGACCAGCAAGGATTACGCGCAGGGTCTGCGTGCCACCATCCATCCGGAAAAGGCCACCCCGAGCGACCTGTTGTCGGGCAATCCGACCCCGCTGGAAGACGACGAGACTACGCATTTCTCGATCATCGACCGCGAAGGCAACCGCGTCGGTGCGACCCAGACCGTGAACCTGCTGTACGGCTCGGGCCTGATTCCGTCCGGGACCGGGGTGCTGCTCAATAACGAAATGGACGATTTCGCGCTCAAGCCGGGCACCCCCAACGCCTTTGGTGTGATGGGCTACGCGGCCAATGCGCCCAAGCCGGGCAAGCGCATGCTCAGCTCGATGACCCCGACCTTCATGGAGTCCGCCGACAAGGTGGTGGTGCTCGGCACGCCCGGTGGCAGCCGCATCATCACCATGGTGCTGCTGGGGATCCTGGGTTACGACGACGGCCTGACCGCCCAGCAGGTCGCCGCGCTGCCGCGCTACCACCACCAGTGGCTGCCCGACCGGATCGAGGCCGAGGACGGCACCTTCGATACGGACACCATCAAGCAGCTGCAGGCGATGGGTCACAAGATCGATCTGCCCGGTGATACCGCTGCGGGCGGCCGCGGCTCCAGCCACGTCTGGGGCAATCTGCAGACCGTGGAATGGGACCGCCGCAGCAATGTGCTCAGCGGCGGCAGCGACCCGCGTAATCCGGTGGGCAGCGCCGCGGTCAGCCAGGCGCACTGATTGATCGCAGCAACGAGAAACCCCGTCCCAGTGGCGGGGTTTTTTCATGCCCGATGGCTAGCGAATATTTAACGCGCGCGGCCGGATAATTTGCGGATGAAACTATGGTCCATCCGCGGTAACTCGCAGAAACTCGACGGCGGCGCGATGTTCGGCAATGCGCCGCGCGCGGTGTGGGAAAAATGGGCGGCGCCGGACGATCTCAACCGGATCGAACTGGCGTGCCGCGCGCTGTTGGCCAGCCCGCTGGCCGGGAAGACCGTGCTGTTCGAAACCGGTATCGGCGCGTTCTTCGAGCCGAAACTGCGCGACCGTTATGGCGTGCAGGAGCCCAGCCACGTGCTGATCGAATCCCTGCGCGAGGCCGGTTTCGAGCACGAGGATATCGACGTGGTGGTGCTGAGCCATCTGCACTTCGACCACGCCGGTGGGCTGCTCGCACCGTGGAGCGAAGGGCGCTCACCGGAGCTGCTGTTTCCCAATGCGACCTTCCTGGTCGGTGCCGAGCATTGGGCACGCGCGCTGCACCCGCACCCGCGCGACCGCGCCAGTTTTATCCCGGAACTGCCCGGTCTGCTGGAGGCGAGCGGGCGGCTGGAAATCGTCGACGGTCCATACTCAAAGACGCTGGGCGACAGCGTGCGTTTCAGCTTCAGCGACGGGCATACCCCGGGCCTGATGCTGGCCGAGATCGTCGGTCCTGAAACCGTGGACGGCCAGGCACGGGGCGGGGTGGTGTTCTGTGCGGACCTGATCCCGGGCCGCTCGTGGGTGCATGTACCCATCACCATGGGCTACGACCGCAATGCCGAACTGCTGATCGACGAGAAGCGCAGCTTCCTGGAAGACAAACTCGCCCGCAACGTCCATCTGTTCTTCACCCACGATCCGCAGTGCGCGCTGGCGCAGGTGGCACGCGATGAGAAGGGCCGCTTCGGCACCGTGCACGAACAGGGCGAACTGAAGGCCCGTGCGCTGGCGTAACGCTATGCTTGGCCCGGGCGCGCACCGCCGGGTACAACGGCCCGCGCAGCCACACCGGTAGGTGCCGAGCGTGGGTCGGCACGGCACCCCACGGCACCGGGCATGAACCCGGTTCGACGCCCGGGCATGACCCGGCCATGTGAAGCACCGGCGGCCGGTAAGGCCCGCCGGTCAGAACGACGGAATCAACCGACCACGCGGGTCCCGAAAATCCGGTCGCCGGCATCGCCCAGGCCCGGCAGGATGTAGCCCTTTTCGTTGAGCTGGGCGTCGATGGCGGCGGTGAAGATCTCCACGTCCGGGTGCACGGCCTGTACGGCGGCGATGCCTTCCGGTGCGGCGACCAGGAAGATGCCCTTGATGCGGCGGGCGCCGGCGCGCTTGAGCATGTCGATGGTGGCGATCAGGGTGCCGCCGGTGGCCAGCATCGGGTCCAGGATCAGCGCATCGCGCTCTTCCAGGCGCCCGGTCAGGCGCTCGAAATAGGGCACCGGCTGCAGGGTTTCCTCATCGCGCTGCAGGCCGACCACGCTCACGCGGGCGGCGGGGATCAGCGACAGCACGCCACTGAGCATGCCAAGGCCGGCGCGCAGGATCGGCACCACGGTGATCTTGGCACCAGCGATGCGCTGCACCGTCACCGGGCCGGCCCAGCCGGCCATGGTGTGGGCCTCGGTATCCAGATCGGCGGTGGCCTCATAGGCCAGCAGCCCACCAAGTTCATTGGCCAGCTCGCGGAAGTCCTTGGTGCTCAGGGACGCATCGCGCATCAGGCCGATCTTGTGCTGCACCAGCGGATGGCGCACTTCGACGATTTTCATGGGGGAATGACTGGCAAAGGAGAGGCCGGTAGTGTGCCGCAACACCCCGCCGAAGCCAAAAGCCGACCCCGCCACCGACCGTTCGATGTCCCCGGTGTCATCCCCATGCAACCTCCCGGACATACCGTGCTGACCCATTCTTTACACAGATTGGGGAATGCAGTGCAGAAGAAGCGTCCGTTGGGCCTGGCGATAAGCCTTTCGTTGCTGGCGGTGATCACCCCGTCGGCCCATGCCGCCGATACGCCCGATGGCAGCACCGTGGCCGGCAGCGCCGCCGCCAGTGCCGCCGCCATCGATCTGGACCGGGTCGAAGTCCGCCCCCAGCTGGAGTCGCAGACCCGCGCGGTCGACCTCAAGCGCAGCAGTGATGCGATCGAAGATGCGGTGTCCTCCGATGCCATGGGCGTCTACCCGGACCAGAACGTGGCCGAGTCGCTGCAGCGCCTGCCGGGCGTCAGCGTCACCCGTGACCAGGGCGAGGGGCGCTTCGTGGTCATCCGTGGCCTGGATGCCAACCTCAACAGCGTCAGCGTGGACGGCATCGCGATTGGTACCCCGGAAGATTCCAGCCGCGCAGCCCCGCTGGACGTGATTCCCTCCGACTCGACCGAGCGCCTGCGCGTGGTCAAATCGCCGACCCCGGACATGCCCGGCGACGCCATCGGCGGCGCGATCCTGGTCGAGTCCGCCTCGGCGTTCGACCGCGAAGGCCGCAACCTGCGCGGCAAGATCGAAGCCAGCCACCAGCAGCTCTCCGGCAACACCAGCCCGAAGGCCGCGATCAACTACAGCGAAGTGTTCGCCGATACCTTCGGCGTGGCGCTGGGTGTGAACTACCAGAACCGCAAGTTCGAATCGGACAACACCGAAGTGGAGTACGACACGTTCGATGGCGGTGCCGCCGACGATCTGTTCGCCACCAGCCTGCAGCAGCGCAAGTACGAGATCGAGCGCAAGCGCATCGGTGCCAACCTCAATCTGGACTGGCATCCGGACGAAGACAATCGTTACTACCTGCGCACGCTGTACAGCCAGTTCGACGATGCCGAAACCCGCCAGCGCACCATCTTCAACTTCGGCGATGGTGACGTCACCGCGTTGGGCGACCGCCAGTACCGCGTCGATGATCTGCCGGCCGATGCGATCCAGAAGCGCATGCGCTACCGCACCAAGAAGGAAAACACCTTCGCCACCAGCGCCGGCGGCGAAAACCGTCTCACCAACGCGGTGATCGACTACAAGGTCGGCTACACGCGCACCGAAGAGCGCGTCAACGATGAGATGGAGGCGCGCTTCGAGTACAGCGGTGACGACCTCGGCGCCCGTGTCGATCAGAGCAGCGGCATCCCGCGCTACACCCTGACCAGCGCGCAGTGGATGGACAACGGCAACTACGATTTTGATCGCTTCGTGGTCTCGCCCAAGCAGGTCAACGACAGCGAGCGCAGTGCGCAGATCAACGTGCGCTTCGATGGCGATGCCTCCAGCATCAAGTTTGGCCTGCTCGGCCGCTGGCGCGATCGCGACGTCAATGTCGATGAGCGCGAACTGCGCGTCGGCCCGGACGTGGCGTTGTCGGACTGGACCACCTCCACCCCCGATCACCGCGGCGGCAGCCTCGGCCAGGGCATGAGCTCGGATGCCATGCGTCGCTACTGGGCGCAGTCCGGCAGCCGCTACAGTGCCCGCCCGCAGGATATCGGCGGCAATGCGCTGACCTCGCTGGAAGAGGATTACACCGCCAGTGAGGACATCTTTGCCAGCTACGCGATGGGCACCTGGGATGTCGGCGCGCTGCGCATCATCGGTGGCGTGCGTGTGGAGAACACCCAGTTCAGCGCCACCGGCAACAGTGTCGACGTGGCCGGTAACGGGCGCAGCTTTACGGTCACCCCGTTGAGCGTGAGCCGGAGCTACACCAACGTGCTGCCCGGCCTGCACCTGCGCTATGACGCCGGTGATGACTGGGTGCTGCGCGCGGCCGCAAACAAGACTGTCTCGCGCCCATCGTTCGGCGATGTGGCGCCGCGTGTCGGCCTGAGCCGCGGTGACGAGGAAGTCCGGATCGGCAATCCGCAGCTGGATCCGTATGAATCGAAGAACATCGACCTGTCGCTCGAGAAATACATCGGCAGCACCGGCATCGTCTCGCTGGGCGTGTTCCACAAGTCGATCGACGGCTATATCGTCAACACGGTGAGCAATACGGATCCGGCGTATCCGGATTACGAGGTCACCCGGGTGATCAACGGCAACAAGGCCACGGTGAAGGGTGCCGAGTTCAACTGGCAGCAGCAGCTCGCCTTCCTGCCGGCCGGTTGGGATGGTCTGCTGGTCGGCGCCAGCGGTACCTGGCTGGATACCGATTTCGATCCGGGCGTGGCCGGCCGCGAGCGTGACGACTTCATGCTGCCGCGTGCCTCCAAACACGTGTACAGCGCGCATCTGGGCTATGAAAAGGCCGGCTTCAGCACCCGCGTGGCCGCGGTCTACCGCAGCGAGTACCTGGATTCACTCGGCGACAGCCGCGCCTATGACATCTATGTGGCACCCAACACCCAGCTCGATTTCAGCATGGACTACAAGATCACCTCCAACGTGAGCGTCTACTTCGAAGCGCAGAACCTGCTCGACAAGCCGCTGGAGCTGTACCAGGGCGTGCGTTCGCGCACCCTGCAGAACGAAGAATATGGCCGCACCTACGCCCTCGGCCTGAAGGTGGCCCTGTGATGCGCGCGTCCCATGGTCTTAGCCTGCTCGCGCTGGCGCTGCTGACCGCCTGCAGGCCGGCGGCGGCGCCCGAAGCAGCGGCGCCGGCGTCGGTGGTCGCACCGACCGGCACCGACGCCTCCGCCGCACGCGATGTCGCCACGGTCGCCGAAGCGTTCCTCACCCCGATGACTCCGGACGACAACATCGACTCCCCGGCCAGCTGGACCACGCCCGAGGGCCAGGTCTGGCTGATCGCCACCGCCAAGGCCACCGACAAGCTGGTGGTCTACGACGGGCAGACTGGCGCGAAGCTGCGTGACGTCGGCAGCCTCGGCACTGCCCCGGGCCAGTTCGACCGCCCCAACGGCATCGCCGTGGTCGATGACCTGGTGCTGATCGTGGAGCGCGACAACCACCGCGTGCAGGTCCTGCAGCTGCCGGACTTCACCCCGCTGGGTGTGTTCGCCGCCGATGACCTGCGCAAACCGTACGGGCTGTGGGTGAACAAGCAGGGCACCGGCTACGACGTGTACGTCACCGATTCCTACGATGCGGGCGAAGATGCGCAGGGCAACGACGTGCTGCCGCCGCTGGCCGAGCTGGACAAGCGCGTGCGCCGTTACGCGCTCACCGTGCAGGGCGGCAAGGCGCAGGCTTCGTTGACGGCCAGTTTCGGTGACACCACCGAGGCCGGCGCGCTGCGCGTGGTCGAATCGATCTGGGGCGACCCGGCCAACGATCGCCTGCTGATCGCTGAAGAAGACGAAACCTATGCCAGCGAGTTCAAGGTCTACACGCTGGAAGGCCGCTTCAGCGGCACCACGTTCGGCCGCGATGCCTTCCAGGCCCAGGCCGAGGGCGTGATGCTGCGTACCTGTGGCAAGGACGGCTGGTGGATCACCACCGAGCAGGGCAAGCAGCGCAGCGTGTTCCATCTGTTCGACCGGCACAGCCTGAAGCATGTCGGTGCGTTCCAGGGCAATACGGTGGCCAACACCGACGGCATCTGGTCGATGCAGGCACCGTCCGCGCGCTTCCCGCATGGCGCGCTGTATGCCGTGCACGATGATCAGGGCGTGGTGGCCTTCGATTGGGCGAGCATCGCCAAGCAGTTGTCGCTTCCGCTGGAGTGTGGCGCGTGAGCCGTGTTCCAGCCGCGCTGACCGCGCTTGTGATGGCGCTGCTGCTGTGCAGCGGCAGTGCCGTGGCGAAAAAAGATGCCGAGAACGGTGCAGAGCCCAACACCCAGGTGCCGGCCGGCAGCCGTCACTACGCGGCCACCGGCTTCCCGGACCGCCTGGTCGCCTCCCCGGCACAGGACGCCGCACGCGGCTTCTCGGTTGCCTGGCGCACCGACACCTCCGTCAAGGCGCCCGTGCTGGAGTGGGTCGTGGCCGGCGACTCGCCGGATGTCGGCACGCCCACCCGCATCACTGCCATCACGCAGGCGCTGACCACCGAACTGGGCGCGTCCCATCATCACCGTGCCGACATCACCGGCCTGCAGCCGGATACGTTGTACCTGTGGCGCGTGCAGGGACAGAACACCTGGAGTGCCTGGAACCAGCTGCGCACCGCCGGCCGTGCCGAGCAGCCGCTCACGTTGTTGTATTTCGGTGATACCCAGAACAAGAACCTCAGCCACGTCTCGCGGGTGATGCGGGCCGGCATCAAGGCCGCCCCGGAAGCGCGCCTGAGCCTGTTCGCCGGTGACCTGGTCAGCGGCGGCGACGGGCAGGACGACAGCGAGTGGGGCGAGTGGTTCGCCGCTGCCGGCTGGCTGCCGCAGGAGACCGCCGTGGCCCCGGCGATCGGCAACCATGAGTACTTCGAGGAGTTTGAAGACACCCCGCAGGAGCGTCGCGTGCTCGGCCGCCATTGGCCGGTGACGTTCGCGCTGCCGCGTAATGGTGTGGACGCCGCGGATACCAGCACCTACTGGTTCGACTACCAGGGCGTGCGCATCGCCGTGCTCGACGGCACCTCCGCGCTCGATCTCGGCACCGCCAAGGCGCAGGCCGCCTGGCTGGACAAGGTGCTGGCCGACAACCCGCACCCGTGGAGCATTGTGCTGCTGCACCAGCCGTTCTACTCCCCGCGCGAAGGCCGTGAGAACACCGAGCTGCGCGATGTGCTGCTGCCCGTGGTGCGCCGCCACCAGGTCGATCTGGTCCTGCAGGGCCACGACCACACCTACGGCCGCCGTGGCGAAGGGAAGGGTGCGACGCCGCAGTTTGTGGTCACCGTGGCTGGACCGAAGCAGTACCGGCTGTCTGACGAAGCTCGTGCCACCATGGCACCGGTGGGTGAGGACACGCAGCTGTTCCAAGTGTTGAAGATCGATCCGAGCCACCTGCGTTACGAGGCGCGCACCGTCACCGGCCGCCTGTACGACGGCTTCGAGTTGACACGCGGCACCGATGGCCGCAAACAGAAAGCCGAACTGACGCAGGGACGCATCGCCCCCCGTGACTGCACGCGCGCCCAGACCCTCAAGGGCCGCGCCGACCGTTGTTGGGAATGATCGAGCGGCCGGGCCGCTGCGGCGCGCCCGGCCATTCGTGGAGACTGAGATGATCCATCGCCGTTCCCTCGGGCTGGTCGTATTGGCCACCTCGCTGCTGCTGCTCGCCGGTACCAGCGTGGCCGCCAATGCGGTCCTGCACCCCTTCCTCGCCGCGCAGCCGAAGAACGCGCCGGACGAAGTGCATCTGGCCGTGGAGATCCCGGCCGGCAGCTTCACGAAGTACGAGATCAAGGAAGACGGTCTGGTCCATGTGGACCGCTTCCAGTCCATGCCTGTGGCATACCCGGCCAACTACGGCTCGATGCCACGCACCCTGGCTGGCGACAACGATCCGCTGGACGCACTGGTGTTGACCCGCGAGCCGCTGCATCCCGGCGTGATCGTGCGGTTCCGCCCGATCGGCTTCCTGAAGATGGTCGATGACGGGGAGCAGGATGAAAAGGTGATCGGCGTGCCGACCGACAAGATCGACCCGACCTACGCCAACATCCGCGATCTGGATGACCTGCCGCTGATCGAACGGCAGCGCATCGAAGCCTTCTTCCGGGTCTACAAAGACCTGCCTGCCGGCCGTAATCCGGTCCAGCTCAACGGCTGGGGCAATGCCGCCGAGGCCAAGGCGCTGATCCGTGCGTCCATGCAACGCTTCGATGCACAGCAGCGGCGCGCGAAAGGCGATTGACTGTTCCGTCCGCTATCCTCAATGTTGTTCGCCTGCGCATCGTCGATGTCAGGCTTTCCAACGGATTGGGGCGGCGGCACATGGAAGAGGAGATCAAGCGTGGCGTACTGACCGTGATCCACTGGATCGTGGTCGTGTTCATCGTGCAGATTCTGGTGTTCGGTATTGGGCGCGTCACGCTGTTCGCTTTCAGCGGCGGCCGCTTTGGAAAAGACGATTGGACGGCCGCGCACCAGAACTGGACCTATTTCACCGGCTTCGCGGTGATCGCCTTGATGTGGACCCTGATCGCGCTCTACAACAACGGTCTGCTCTGGTAGCGATGCCGGGCGATCACACCCGGCTCGCATCCGCCTTCTGAAGTCGCCGCAGGAACACGGCCATCTCCTTGGCCGCCTGCTTGTCGCCGTTGGTCTCGGCGACGGTAATCCCTTCGCGCCACGCCTGTGATGCCGCGTCCGTATCGCCGGCCGCCAGATGTGCTTTACCCAGCCATTTCCAGCCTGCCGAGTAGCGCGGATCCTGCGCGACACAGCCCTGCAGATGGATGACCGCCTCCGCGGTGTCACCCGCGTCGAGCAGAGCCTTGCCCAGGCCGAAGCGGAGCAGGGCGCTGTCGCGACCACGCTCGAGCAGACGTTGCAGTGCGGGGATATCCATCGCTGTCTCTACCGTGCAGTACCGGCGCCCATCATCGCCCGCCGGCGGCCTGGTAACGGCGCGCCACTTCGGCCCAGTCGATCAGCTCGAAGAAGGCGGCGATGTAGTCCGGACGACGGTTCTGGTAGTTGAGGTAGTAGGCGTGTTCCCACACATCCAGCCCCAGGATCGGCGTGCCACCGGAAAGGCCGGCGAACTCGCCCATCAGCGGGTTGTCCTGGTTCGGGCTGCTCTCCACCAGAAGCGTGCCGTCGCGGGTCAGCGTCAACCACGCCCAGCCGCTGCCGAAGCGGGTCTGCGCGGCCTTGGTGAAGGCCTCCTTGAACGCGGCGTAGCCGCCGAGATCGCGCTCGATCGCCTTAGCCACCGTGCCTTCCGGCGTGCTCCCGTTGGCGGTCAGCACCGTCCAGAACAGGCTGTGATTGGCATGCCCGCCGCCGTTGTTGCGGACGGCGTTGCGCACCCCCTCGGGCAGAGAGCCGATATCGGCGATCAGTGCATCGATATCCGTGCTCTGGATCCCGGCATCGGCGAGCGCGGCATTGAGGTTGGTGATGTAGGCCTGGTGGTGTTTGGCATGATGGATTTCCATCGTGCGTGCGTCGAAGTGCGGTTCGAGTGCGTCGTAGGCGTAGGGCAGGGCGGGGAGGGTGTAGGCCATGGATATCTCCGGAAGAGCAGATGAGGGCGGTGCCGGCAAGCAGCACGGTGATGCCACGATAGAACCTCAAGCACGATTGAGGTCAAGCGCGGCGGTGTGGAACAGTGCGGGCCATTCACGCGTGATCGCTGCCTCCCCTTCACCTGTACTGGCTATCATTGCCTCAACAATCTTCCGGGGTAGTCTCGTGTCGGTAGCGCTGGTGTGGTTTCGTCGTGATCTGCGGTTGCAGGACAACCCGGCCCTGCAGGCCGCCTTGGACGCAGGCCACGTGCCGGTGCCGGTCTACATCCATGCGCCGCAGGAGGAGGGCGACTGGGCCCCGGGCGCTGCATCGGATACGTGGCTGCATCGCTCACTCACCGCGCTGGACGCCGAGCTCCGTGCGCGCGGCTCGGCACTGGTGCTCCGCCAGGGCGACAGCCAGGCACAGCTGCAGCAGCTGATCGAGCAGACCGGTGCGGTCGCGGTGTACTGGAACCGCAAGTACGAGCCGGCCACGCAGCCACGCGATGCGACGATCAAGCGGGAACTGCGCGAGCAGGGTATCGACGCCGAAAGCCACAACGGCAGCCTGATGTTCGAACCGTGGGATGTGGCGACCCAGCAGGGCGGGCCGTACAAGGTGTTCACCCCGTTCTGGCGCAATGCGCTGACCCGTCTGCAGTTGCCGGCCCCGACCCGATTGCCGGATCGGCTGCCCGCGCACAGCGCCAGCGGCGAGAGCCTCGACACGCTCGGCCTGGCGCCGTCGATTCCGTGGGATCGGCAGTTCTGGGACCACTGGCAACCGGGCGAGGCGGGCGCGCACGAGGCGCTGGGCGTCTTCATCGACGGTGCACTCAACGGTTACCGCGAGCAGCGTGATCTGCCGGACCGTGTGGGCACCTCGATGCTGTCGCCGCATCTGCATTTCGGCGAGATCGCCCCGTGGCAGATCGCGCGTCGTCTGCAGGGCGAGCGCAGCGCCAGTCGCGATGCCGACATCGATGGCTACATCCGCGAGTTGGGCTGGCGCGAGTTTTCGTATCACCTGCTGCATCACTTCCCGCAGACCCCGGATCACAACCTCAACCCGCGCTTCGATCAGTTCGACTGGGCCAAGCCCGATGCCGACGCGCTGCGTGCGTGGCAGCAGGGCCGTACCGGCATCCCGATCGTGGATGCGGGGATGCGCGAGCTGTGGGCCACCGGCTACATGCACAACCGCGTGCGCATGATCGTCGCCAGCTATCTGTGCAAGCACATGCGCCAGCATTGGCGCGAAGGCGCGCGCTGGTTCTGGGACACCCTGGTCGACGCGGATCTGGCCAACAACACCATGGGGTGGCAATGGGTTGCCGGCACGGGGGCGGACGCGGCGCCTTACTTCCGGATCTTCAATCCGGTGACGCAGTCGCAGAAGTTCGATCCGCAGGCGCGCTACATCACGCGCTGGGTACCCGAACTGGGGGCACTACCGGTGAAGGCGCGCTTCGCCCCGTGGCAATCGCCGCAGCTGCTGGCCGAGTTCGCGCCCGGGTATCCGACCCTGCCGCTGGTGGATCTGAGCGAGGGTCGGGATGCCGCGTTGGCAGCGTATCGGCATACCGGCGGGGCGTGACCGGCGTCCCGTAAAAGTCGCTTTTGCCGTAACCGTTTACCTGAACAGGGAGCTGCCGGGCGTGACATTCATCATGCCGGCATCGCGTTGGGCTGTTTATGCTCTTCACGCCCCGCACGCCGGCGGCGTCCGGTAACCAAGGAGAAACCTCATGATTCGACCCGCAACCCGCAACGTGGCCCTGGCCCTGATGACCGCTGCCGCCCTGACGGCCTGCGCCACCGGCGGCTCGTATGTCCAGAGTGACCAGTACGGCAACCCTGTCGAACAGCAGAACCGTACCGGCCGCAATGCCCTGATCGGCACCGCCGTCGGCGTCGCTGCAGGCCTGCTCAGCGGCAACAGCGCTACCGAGCGCCGCCAGCACGCCATGATCGGTGCCGGTATTGGTGCACTCAGCGGTGCGGCCGTCGGCCAGTACCAGGACCGTCAGGAGCGCGCCCTGCGCGAGCGTACTGCCAACACCGGTATCGATGTCTCCCGCAACGGCGACAACCTGGTCCTGAACCTGCCGGACGGCATCACCTTCGATTTCGGCAAGTCCACGCTGAAGCCGCAGTTCTACGGTTCGCTCAACGGCGTGGCCAGCACGCTGGCCGAGTACAACCAGACGATCATCGAAGTGGTCGGCCACACCGACAGCATCGGCAGCGACGCGGTCAACAACCGTCTGTCCAAGGAACGCGCCGACTCCGTCGCCGCCTACCTGGCCGGCCAGGGTGTGCAGCGCGCCCGTATTGAGACCCTGGGTGCCGGCAAGGCCTACCCGATTGCCGACAACAACACCGATGCCGGCCGCGCGCAGAACCGCCGCGTCGAGATCCGTGTGATTCCTTTGCAGCAATAACGGCGCGCCCGCGCGCTGTTATTGCGTGTAGCGAGCCACAGGTTCGCGACACAAAAATGCCGCCCTTACAGGCGGCATTTTTTGTAGGTACCGGCCGTTGGCCGGTACGCGCGGAACAATTCCGTCCGCTCGCACACCTGCATTCCCGCAACACCCAAACGACAACGCCGCCCAAGGGCGGCGTTGTCGTTCATACGGCACTGCGCTGATGAAGCATCGCCAGCATTACCCCGCCGTCACCGTCTCCAGAATCCGCTTCCCGGCCGCCTGCAGCTCGGTTTCCACCTGGGTCTGCTGCTGCTTGGCCAGCTTTGCGGCCGGGCACTGGGCCAGCATGTAGTTGGCGTCGAAGTTCATCTTCTCGACCAGGAAATCAACGAAGGCGCGCACCTTCGGCGAGACCAGCCGGCCGCCGGCGAATACCGCGTTGAAGTCCACTTCCGGCCCGGTCCAGCCGGCCAGCACCCGGCGCACCATGCCCGATTCGACGAACGGCTTGGCCATCACGTCACCGGTCAACAACAACCCTTCGCCGCACACCAATGCACCGTTCAACGCGGACGGGTCATTGGCCACCAACAGCGGATTCACCGGGAAATCCAGCAGCTCACCACCGTTCTCGCCCAGCTGCCAGAAGAAGCGGTTGTTGTTGAGGTTGCGTGCCTTGCGCATGGCCAGGATGCGGTGGAACTGCAGCTCATCCGGATGCAGCGGCTCGCCGTAGCGTTCGATATAGGCCGGGCTGGCGAACACCTGCGTGCGCAGGCTGCCCAGCTTGCGCGCGACCAGGTTGGAGTCGGGCAGGGTGCCCACGCGCAGCGCCAGATCCGCTTCACCGGCAATCAGGTCGAGCTTCTCGTTGCCCAGGTGCATGTCCAACTGGATTTCCGGGTACTGCGCATGGAACTGGCCGAGCAGCGGCGCGATCCAGGTGATGCCGATCGAATAGGGCACGGTGAAGCGAAGCCAGCCGCGCGGGCCGGACTGCAGCTGGTTGACCGCGCCTTCGGCTTCTTCCAGTTCGCGTGCGATGCGCTGGCAGTGCTCGTGATAGACCGAGCCGGCTTCGGTAAGGCCGAGGCGGCGGGTGGTCCGGTGCAACAGGCGTGCGCCAAGACGCGTTTCCAGTTCCTGCACTTTGCGGCTGACCGTCGTCTTGGGCAGCCCCAGTGCAGTGGCGGCGGCAATGAAACTGCCTTGCTCGACCACCTTGACGAAGATCAGCGTGTCGTTGAGATCGTGGGCCATGACGGGATCCAAGGTCGGGGGAGGAGAGAGTGCCGCAAATGATTGTGCCGGGCACGGGATGATTATTCCCCTAAATCCGGACTAATCAAGGGGGAGTTTGAGGACTAATCTGGCGCCATTCCAGATATGAAGGACGACAACCATGTGGTTGCGGAACATTCTTGGCCGCCTGCGTAGCGGCCCCAACGCCCCGCTGGACCTGGCGCTGACCGTGGAGCCCCGCTTGAGTTCCCTGTCCCGCAAGGCTTTCCGTGAGTTCACGCCACCTGCCAACATGCAGCGTGGTGGCAGCATTCGCCTGGGTGCCCGCGGCGTCGACCGACTGGGCCGAATTGGGATTATCCCGGCGACGGGAGTGAAAGTCCCATGAATGGGACATTGGCCCCCGAGGTGCTGGTGCTCGGTGGCACCGGCAGCGTGGGCCAGGGCATCGTGGCGGCCTTGCTGGAGGCCGGCAGCCCGGTCCTGGTGGTCGGCCGCGATCCCGCCCGGCTGGCGGCGCTGCAGGAGCAGTTCGCCGACGAGCCGGGCCTGGAAGTGCTGCTCGGCTCGTTGGGCGACGACGGCTCTGCGCGCACCGTGGCCGAGCGCTTGGGCGGACGTCGTCGGACGCTGGCCGCCGTGGTCGATGCGATGGGCGGGCCGTACAACCGCGGCCGCGTGACCGACCGCAGCGGCGACGCCCTGTTGCAGGCGCTGCAGGCCGATGTGATGCCGCATGTGCATGCCGGGCGGCACCTGCTGCCGTTGCTGCGCGGTGGCGCACAGACGCGTCGCTATGTGCTCGTGGGCGGTCCGGCCGGCTTCAAGCCGTGGGCCGGTCACGGTGAGTCGTCCATCACCATGTCCACCACGCGCATGTACGCGCAGGTGCTGCACCAGGAAGCCCAGGCGCTGGGCGTGCGCGCGCAGATGCTGGAAGTGTGCAACCCGGTCTGTACCCCGGCCAACGCGGCCAATGCCTGCATCGAGTGGCCGAGCGCACTGCTGGTCGGCCGCCGCGTGGTCTCCCTGCTCGACAGCTGCACGGACAACCGCGCCATCGTCCGCTGCGACACGCGCGATGCTGAACTGCCGCGCGGGCTGCTGCACCTGGATTGGCCTCCTCCGATCTCGCGCAACACCGCCGGCACCGCTTGACCTTCACCTAGGTTCAGGTCCCAGGCTACGCCCCCACGTCGCCCCGTCTTTTTGATTTCCCTGTATCACCACCCCTACGTACGGATGCATGTCATGACTTCTTCCTCTTCCACCCCGCACCGTTTCACCCGACGGCTGGCCCTGGCCGGCGTGTCGATTCTTGCTGCCGCGGTGCTGACCGCCTGCAGCGGCAGCCACGCTGAAGAAGCCGGCATGCCGCCGCCGCCCTCGGTCAGTGCCGCCCCGGTCCTGGTCAAGCAGGTCAGCCAGTGGGACGACTTCAGCGGCCGCGTCGAAGCGGTCGAGAGCGTTGAACTGCGCCCGCGTGTCTCCGGCTACATCGACAAGGTCAACTATGTCGAAGGCCAGGAGGTCAAGAAGGGCGATGTGCTGTTCACCATCGACGCCCGCAGCTACCGCGCCGAGCTGGACCGCGCCACCGCCGAGCTCAACCGCGCCCGCACCCAGGCCCAGGTGAGCCGCAGCGAAGCCGACCGTGCCCGCCGCCTGTCCGACCAGCAGGCCATCTCCACCGAGACCTGGGAACAGCGCCGTGCGGTGTCCGAGCAGGCGCTCGCGCAGGTACAGGCCGCGCAGGCGGCGGTCGATGCGGCCCGCTTGAACATGGAGTTCACCCAGGTACGCGCACCGATCAACGGCCGTGCCGGCCGCGCGATGGTGACCGCTGGCAACCTGGTCACCGCCGGTGACAGCGCCAGCGTGCTGACCACGCTGGTCTCGCTGGACAAGGTGCATGTGTACTTCGATGCCGATGAAGGGACCTTCCTGCGTTACGCCCAGATGGCGCGCAAGGGTGAACGCCCCAGCGAGCGCGACAGCGAGCTGCCGGTGAAGGTCGGCCTGTCGGGTGAGGAGGGCTTCCCGCACGAAGGCAAGGTCGACTTCCTGGACAACCAGGTGACCCGCAGCACCGGCACCATCCGGGTCCGCGCGCTGCTGGACAATGCCGACCGCGCCTTCACCCCGGGCCTGTTCGCCCGCGTGCAGCTGCTCGGCAGTGGCCAGTTCCAGGCCATGCTGATCGATGAAAAGGCCGTGCTGACCGACCAGGACCGCAAGTTCGTCTACGTGGTCGACAAGGACAACAAGGCGCAGCGCCGCGACGTGCAGCTCGGCCGCAATGCCGATGGCCTGCGCATCGTGGAGCAGGGCCTGAAGGCCGGCGACCGCGTGATCATCGACGGCGTGCAGAAAGTCTTCATGCCCGGCATGCCGGTCCAGGCCAAGGCGGTTGCGATGCAGCCGGCCGACGGCACCGTTGCGCCGAAAGCCACCGCTGCTCTGAACTGATCTTCCCTCGCTGATGCCCCGTGCGGGGCTGCCCGTCTCCGCTGTCGTCCGCGACAGCGGCAGGGGTCCTGCATGCCGGTGTCGGCGAACACCCAGGAATCCACCCATGGACTTTTCCCGTTTTTTCATTGACAGGCCGATCTTCGCGGCGGTGCTGTCGATCGTGATCTTCGCCGCAGGCCTGATCGCGATTCCCATGCTGCCGATCAGCGAGTACCCCGAAGTGGTGCCGCCCTCGGTGGTGGTGCGCACGGTATACCCGGGCGCCAACCCCAAGGTGATCGCTGAAACCGTGGCCACGCCACTGGAAGAAGCGATCAACGGCGTGGAGGACATGATGTACATCAAGTCCGTCGCCGGCTCCGATGGCGTGCTGCAGATGACCGTGACCTTCCGCCCGGGCACCGATCCGGACGAGGCCGCGGTGAAGGTGCAGAACCGCGTCGCCCAGGCGCAGGCGCGCCTGCCCGAAGACGTGCGCCGCCAGGGTGTATCCACCCAGAAGCAGTCGCCCACCTTCCTGATGGTGGTCCACCTGACTTCGCCGGACGGCAAGTACGACTCGCTGTACCTGCGCAACTACGCCCGCCTGCACGTCAAGGATGCCCTGGCACGCCTGCAGGGCGTCGGTGATGCGCAGATGTTCGGTGGGGGCGACTACGCCATGCGTGCGTGGCTGGACCCGGACAAGGTTGCCGCGCGCGGCCTGACCGCCAGTGACGTGGTGCGCGCGATGCGCGAGCAGAACGTGCAGGTCTCGGCCGGCCAGCTCGGCGCAGAACCGATGCCGAGCAGCGACTTTCTGACCCTGATCAATGCCCAGGGCCGCCTGCGCAGCGAGCAGGAATTCCGCGACATCGTGCTCAAGGCCGGTGACGACGGTGAAGTGGTGCGCCTGTCCGATGTGGCCCGCCTGGAACTGGGCGCCGGCGACTACACGCTGCGCTCGCAGCTGGACGGCAAGAACGCGGTCGGTATCGGTATCTTCCAGGCCCCGGGCGCGAACGCACTGGAAATCCGCGACTCGGTCATCCACACCATGGATGAGCTGACCAAGCAGTTCCCGGCCGGCGTGAAGTACGAAGCGGTGTATGACACCACCATCTTCGTGCGCGACTCGGTCAAGGCCGTGGTCTCCACGTTGCTGGAAGCGATCGCGCTGGTGGTGCTGGTGGTGATCCTGTTCCTGCAGACCTGGCGCGCCTCGATCATTCCGTTGATCGCGGTGCCGGTGTCCATCGTGGGTACGTTCGCGGCGCTGTACGTGCTGGGCTTCTCGATCAACACGCTGACCCTGTTCGGGCTGGTGCTGGCGATCGGCATCGTGGTCGATGATGCGATCGTGGTGGTGGAGAACGTCGAGCGCAACATCGAAGAAGGCCTGACCCCGCTGGCCGCGGCCCACCAGGCAATGCGTGAAGTGTCAGGCCCGATCGTGGCGATCGCGCTGGTGCTGTGTGCGGTGTTCGTGCCGATGGCGTTCCTGTCGGGCGTGACCGGCGCGTTCTACAAGCAGTTCGCCGTCACCATCGCCATCTCGACCGTCATCTCAGCGATCAACTCGCTGACCCTTTCGCCGGCCCTGGCCGCGCGCCTGCTCAAGCCGCACGGCGCGCCGAAGGATGGCCTGACCCGCCTGATCGATCGTCTGTTCGGCTGGATCTTCCGTCCGTTCAACCGCTTCTTCAAGACCAGCTCGGAGAAGTACCACGGCACGGTCGGCCGTCTGCTGGGCCGTCGTGGCCTGGTGTTCGTGGTCTACGCCGGCCTGCTGCTGGCCACCGGCCTGATGTTCAAGGCGGTACCGGCCGGCTTCATCCCGACCCAGGACAAGCTGTACCTGATCGCGGGTGTGAAGCTGCCGGAAGGCTCTTCGATCGCACGCACCGACGCCATGCTGGCCAAGGTCGCCGAGATCGCGCGCAATACCGATGGCGTCGCGCACACGATCCAGTTCCCGGGTCTGAACGCACTGCAGTTCACCAACACGCCTAATACCGGTGTGGCCTTCGTTCCGCTCAAGCCGTTCAGTGAGCGGAAGGGGCGGACCGCCGCGCAGATCAATGCCGAGATCAACGCCAAGATCGCCGGGCTGCAGGAGGGCTTCGCGTTCTCCATGATGCCGCCGCCGATCCTCGGCCTGGGCAACGGCAACGGCTACCAGATGTTCATCCAGGACCGTGGAAATCTCGGCTACGGCGCACTGCAGACCGCGGTGAGCACGATGCAGGGGGCGGTCGCGCAGACGCCGGGCATGGCGTTCCCGATCACCAGCTACCAGGCCAACGTGCCGCAGCTGGACGCCGAAGTTGACCGCGTCAAGGCCAAGGCCCAGGGCGTGGAACTGACCGAGTTGTTCGACACGCTGCAGACCTACCTGGGCTCGTCGTACGTGAACGACTTCAACCAGTTCGGGCGTACCTGGCAGGTGATCGCCCAGGCCGACGGCCAGTTCCGTGACAGCGTGGAAGACATCGGGCGCCTGCGTACCCGCAACAACCGTGGCGAGATGGTGCCGATCGGCTCGATGGTGACCGTGAAGGAAACCTACGGTCCTGACCCGGTGCTGCGCTTCAACGGCTACCCGGCGGCCGATCTGGCCGGCGAAGCCGACCCGCGCATGCTGTCCTCGGCCGAAGCCATGGCCAAGTTGACCGAGATCGCCGGGCAGGTGCTGCCGGTGGGCATGCAGACCGAGTGGACCGACCTGAGCTACCAGCAGGCCACGCAGGGCAAGGCCGCCTTCATCGTGTTCCCGGTAGCGATCCTGCTGGCGTTCCTGGTGCTGGCTGCGCTGTATGAAAGCTGGTCGCTGCCGCTGGCGGTGATCCTGATTGTCCCCATGACCCTGCTGTCTGCGTTGTTCGGCGTATGGATGACGGGCGGTGACAACAACGTGTTCGTACAGGTCGGCCTGGTGGTGCTGATGGGCCTGGCGTGCAAGAACGCGATCCTGATCGTGGAGTTCGCCCGAGAACTGGAGATGGGCGGCAAGGGCATCGTGGAGGCTGCACTGGAAGCGTGCCGCCTGCGTCTGCGCCCGATCGTGATGACCTCCATCGCGTTCATCGCCGGCACCATCCCGCTGGTGATCTCGCATGGCGCCGGTGCGGAAGTCCGCTCGGTGACCGGTATCACGGTGTTCGCCGGCATGCTGGGCGTCACCCTGTTCGGCCTGTTCCTGACCCCGGTGTTCTACGTGGCCCTGCGCAAGTTCGTCAGCCGTAATGGCGGCGGGCAGCTGGTGACCCACGGCGAACCGACCATCCACCACTGATTCCTTCCCCCGCGAGGTTTTTCCTATGAATACCGCTACCCAAAAGATCGCCCTGGTCACCGGTGCCACCCGCGGCATCGGCCTGGAAACCGTCCGTCAGCTGGCCCAGGCCGGCGTGCATACGCTGTTGGCCGGGCGCAAGCGCGACGTCGCCGTGGCCGAGGCGCTCAAACTGCAGGCCGAGGGCCTGCCGGTCGAGGCGATCCAGCTCGACGTGGGCGATGCTGCCAGCATCGCCGCCGCCGTGCAGACCGTGACCGAGCGTCACGGCCGCCTGGACATCCTGGTCAACAACGCCGGCATTCTGCTCGACGACATCAAGCTGGCCCCCTCTGCGCAGACCCTGCAGACCTGGCGCGATACGTTCGACACCAACGTGTTTGCGGTGATCGCCGTCACCCAGGCGTTCCTGCCGCTGCTCAACGCCTCGCCGGCCGGCCGCATCGTCAACGTCTCCAGCATCCTGGGCTCGCTGACCCTGCACAGCCAGCCGGGCTCGCCGATCTACGGCTTCGCGGTGCCGGCCTACAACGCCTCCAAGAGCGCGGTGAATGCCTGGACCGTGCAGCTGGCCTATGAGCTGCGCGAGAGCACCACCAAGGTCAATACCGTGCACCCGGGCTACGTCAAAACCGACATGAACGGTGGCGAGGGCGAGATCGAGATCAGCGAAGGCGCGCGTTCCAGCGTGGGCATGGCACTGATCGATGCCGATGGCCCGAACGGCAGCTTCACCTACCTCGGCGAGGTGCTGCCATGGTGATCCGCCTGTTGACCGTGGCCGTGACCAGCGCGCTGCTGGCCGGCTGCGTCAGCGTCGGCCCCAACTACCAGGCGCCGCCGGCCGAGCCGGTGACCCTGCAGGGCGCCGCCGCGCCGGTGTTCACCACCACCTCGCCGGTGGCGAGCTGGTGGGCCCAGTTCGACGATCCGGTGTTGGAGCAGCTGGTGCATGAAGCACTGGGCACCAACCTGGACCTGCGCATCGCGATGTCGCGCGTGCGCGAGGCCCGCGCGGTGTTCGTCGAGCAGCGCCTGGACCAGTTGCCGCACGTCACCAGCGGCGGCAGCTACGACCGTCGCAAGCAGCCGGATGCAACGGTGGGTGGCGAGCGTGTCTTCAGCGAGAGTTACCAGCTGGGCTTCGATGCCGGCTGGGAACTGGATCTGTTCGGTCGCCAGCGCCGTGCCGCCGAAGCAGCGCGCGCGGACTTGGGCGCCGAGCAGGACAATCTTGCCGATGCCCAGGTCACCGTCGCCGCCGAAGTGGCCCGCAACTACTTCGAGCTGCGCGGTACCCAGAAGCGCATCGCGGTGGCCAAGCGCACCCTGGTCAATCTGCGCGACACCCAGAAGCTCACCGAAACCCGGTGGGAACTGGGTGCCGGCAGCGAGCTGGACGTGCAGAGCAGCCGTGCGCGGCTGAAGGCGATCGAGGCCGACATCCCGCTGCTGGAAGTGGCCGAAGTGCAGTCACGGCATCGCCTGGCGGTGCTGCTGGGCCAGCGCCCGGATGCACTGGACAGCCTGCTGCAGCCGCGTGATATGCGGCCGTATGCCAAGGCCTTGCCATTGGGTGACACCACCGATCTGCTGCGTCAGCGCGCCGATGTGCGCGTGGCCGAGCGTCGGCTGGCAGCGGCGACCGCGCGCGTCGGGGTGGCCACGGCCGATCTGTTCCCGCGGATCAGTCTGAGCGGTTTCGTCGGTTTCCTGTCCGGCGATGCCAGTGGCCTGGTCAACGGCAGCAACAAGGCGTGGTCGGTGACCCCGTCGATCAGCTGGGCCGCGTTCGATTTCGGCACCGTGAAGGCCCGTCTGCGCGCAAGCAAGGCGCAGGCCGACGGTGCTGCGGCCGAGTACGAGAAAGCGGTGCTGCTGGCGCTGGAAGACACCGAGAACGCACTGACGCGCTACGCCAAGCAGCAGGCACGCCTGGCGATCGTCGCCGAGCAGGCCCAGGCGGCAGGCCGCGCAGAGGAACTGGCGCAGATCCGTTTCCGCGAGGGTTCGGAGGATTTCCTGACGCTGCTGGATGCCCAGCGGACGCAGCTCGCTGCGGATGACGCACTGGCCGAGGCCGAATCCACGGTCAACGTCAGTGTGGTGGGGGTGTACAAGGCCTTGGGTGGCTGGGGCCAACAGCAGGATGCAGCCAAGGTGCCGGTGGCGGTCATGCAACGCTGACCGCCGCGTGGGTCTCGGGGCGGCGACGGCGCCGTCCCGGGGAAGGAATGAGCAACAGCCGTCACTTCCGCTGCGCAGTGCGTCGCGGTTGACGGCTTTGCCTCTGCACGGTGTCTGCGCACGGTGCTAAAAGCGTGGGTCGTTTTCTGGAGTGGCCCGCATGCAACCCAATCAGTGGCGTCCTGTCCGCGCGCGTTTGAACGAGCAGGGGCCAGGGTCCGGCGCGGGGCTTTCCCGCGGCGTGATCGCCCTGCTGGTCGTAGCGATCCTCGCAGTGCTCATGGGATTCTGTTGCCTCACCGAAGGCCTGTTCGAAATCGGCTTGATCGCCACCGGTGTGTTCATCGCCATCGGCGCGCGGATCTGCCAGGCGCGCGAGCAGCATCAGGCGCTGTACCGGCTGCTGCAGCAGATCGATGAGCGGCAGCCGTGACCGCCCATCGTTGGTCTTCTTACTTGCCTGTGGCCGCGGACGCCGGGAACCGCAGCTCGGCCTGCACCGGATAATGATCCGAGGGCAGCACGCCACCAGGCTTCTGTTCCAGCGTGCTGAAGCTGTCCACGCTGAAGCCGCGCACCAGGATCCAGTCCAGCTCCACGGTGGGCTTGCCGGTGAAGTCATGGAAGGTCAGGCGCGGGCCGTCGACCTTGCCGGCGAGTTTGCGAGCATCGCCCAACGCAGCGGTGAATGCCTTGTAGGTGTCACTGCCGGGCTCACTGTTGAAATCGCCGGTGACCACGACCGGGATGTCCTTGGGCAGTGCGGCCAGCCGCGAGACGATCAGCTTCGCGCCGAGTACGCGGCGCGGCTCATCCTCATCGCGGTAGGGCAGGTGGGTATTGAACAGGTAAAAACGCTGGCCGTCGGCCTGACGCTGGAACAGTGCCCAGGTCACCATGCGCGGGAACAGGTTGCCCCAGGTGATGCTGCCCGGGACATCCGGCGTATCGGACAGCCAGAAGTCGCCTGACTCGATCACCTTCAGGCGCGTGTTGTCGTACAGCACGCCCATGTGTTCATCGCCGTTGCCGCCGCGGCGGTCCCTGCCGAACAGGGTATAGCCGGGCAGGTGCGAGACCAGATAGTCGCCCTGTTTCTTGACCAGCTCCTGGGTGCCGATCACCTCGGGCTTCTGTTCGCGGATCAGCGTGACCATCGCATCGCGGCGGTCCTCCCAGCGCTTGCCCGGGTCGGTATCGGCCGGCGTGCGTACGTTGAACGACATCACCTTCAATGCACCTGGTGCCTGCGCCCAGGCGCTGCCCAGCGGGGCGGCGAACATCATCAGGGCCAGCAGCGCCGGCCGGTGGAAACGAGACAGCATGTGGAATCCCTCCATTCCATGAAAACGTTCCGGAAGGTTCGCACGGAAGGGCGCGGAAAGGATATGCGGGACATGGCGGTTGATCGGCAGTGGCGCCCTCAGTTGGAGAGCAGGATCACGCCGATCGTCATGTTGATCGCCGCGCCGAGTACCAGCACCCACAGGGTCGAGAGGAGGGTGTTGAGCCATGAGCGCTGCAGCGCGACCTTCAGCCACCCGGCCTGCACCACGGCATACCAGAGCGCGGCGAGCACGCCGACCGCGATGCCCAGTGTGGTCGACAACTGGCCCGGCAGCCGCACGAACACCATGCTGGTGGACAGCGCCACCGCGAACGGCGCGGTCAGATAGCACTGCATGAAGAACGGCCTGCGCAGCGACTCGCGTGTCATCGGCACGTGCTTGCGCCGCAGCAGGTGCGTGGTGGTGACCAGCGGCCAGATCGCGAAGGTGATCGAGCGATACAGCAGCAGGCTCTCTTCATTGCCGAAGACCGAGCGCGACAGTGCCCCGGTCCCGACCACCTGCTGGTGCAGCATCAGCTCCACCCCGTGCGCGACCAGCACCGCCAGCATCAGAAACATCGGCGGGCTGATCGCATCGTCGAACTGGCGGTCCAGCTTCTGCGTCAGTTCGGTGTTGACGTACTGGGCCATCCGCCGCGGATGGACGATAACGCGATACAGCGTGCGCGGAAAAAACAGGAACCAGGTACACAGCTCGTAGAGGAACTCTTCCAGCGACCGCAGCAGTTTGAGGAAGTCCATCCCGGGTCCTTGCGAAGGAGGAAGCCGACGATGCCGAGAATACCCGGTGCAGGACTCAGCGGATGGCCACCGTCACGCTGTGCGGTGCCTTCTCGTTACGGCGTGCCTGCGCCCGCATCTGGTAGACCTGCACCACGTAGGTGCCGGTGTTCGGCAGGGTCCCGCTCCAGCGGCGCTTTTCGTCATTGCTGCCCAGCGCCTCACCCTCCCCGGGCACCACGCCGGGCGCGAAGACGTTGAAGTTGGCATTCGGGCTGCCGTCGATCGTCACCGCCATGGTCTGGCCCGCACGCGCGGCAACCGTGTATCGAACCGTCTCATAGCCGGACAACGTGCCGCGCAACGTGGCGCTGCTGGCGCCCTTGGTGAAGTGCACAGGGGTTGTGGTGACCTTGTCCGCCGCGCTGGCCAGCACCGGTGTGAGCGCAAGAAGGGAGGTCAGCAACATCGAGCGGAGCGGCAGCATGGCGTTTCCTCGTGAGCCCGGACGTGGGCATGTCAGCGCGAGCATGATCCGGCCAGGATAAAGACGCTGTCGAGACGCATGCGTGCGATGACGGCACCCGCATGAAGGCCCCCCACCAGAGCGAACAGGAAGCAGAAGACCCGTCTGTAGGCGCCGTGGCCCGGCCGCGCTGGCCATGTGTTTCGCATTTCACAGGCCCGCACCACTGGGCGGCCACCGGCACCGCACCCGGTTACCGGCTACCATGCGCCCATGAGCATTCCCTCCCCCGACAGCAGCGTGCCACGCCTGCTGGGTTTCGACGTTCCGACGCTGCGCACCAGTGTCGATCACGGCGCGGACGAAGCGATCGTGGCCATGCTCGATGTCGCACCCGATGCACGCTGGTTGAAACTGTTCGGCGAGCGCGTCGCCGCCCTCAAGGGTGAACTCGGGCTGGCCGGCGTCGAACTGGAGGGCACGTCCATTCTGTTCTTCGGCTCCATCGCCGACAGCCGCCGCCTGGCGACCGCCATTTCCGCACTGATCAACGCGATCAACATGGAAGTGGCCGGCCATACCGATCCGTTCCAGCCCACCGCCTCGTAGCGGCTCAGGAATCGATACGACACCCGCGCAGCAGCGTGGTGTCACTCAGGCCCGGATCCGCCACGCGGTACGGGGCAGGGCAGGTGCCGCGGATCTCGGTCACCCACATCACCATCATGCCGACAATGCGATTCGCATCACCGGGCCATTGCGCGACGAGCCGATCATGGATGCCGTCGTACACCGCCCAGCGCTCCGCTGCTGACATACCGCCTGCCCAGCACCGCGCCAGCTCGGCATGCGCCAACCGAAAAGCCTCTTTCTGTCCGTCCATAGCATTCCCCCAACACAGTCCCTATCGGGAAGGCGCCTGCCTGCCCGGGTGAGCCCCCTGCAATGATGTAAACGTCGTTGGGCGGGCGCACCGGCCACGGCGCGGTGTGTCGTGCGCATCAAACACCCCCGCTGCAGACTGAACGCGGCCAGCTTCCTGTCGTTAAAACTAAACAGGATAGTCTGTATAGTTACGATCCCGTCGCCCCCTCCGATCCGACATGACCCCCACCAAGACCCAGCGTTGGAGCCTGCTGCTCACCGTTGCCGCCGGCCTGCTGCTGATCACCCTGGACAACTCGGTGCTCTATACCGCCTTGCCCACCCTGACCAAAGAGCTGGGCGCAACCCCGCTGCAGGGCCTGTGGATCATCAACGCCTACCCGCTGGTGATGGCCGGCCTGTTGTTGGGTGCCGGCACCTTGGGCGACCGGCTGGGGCACCGCCGCATGTTTCTGATCGGCCTGGTGATCTTCGGCATTGCCTCGCTGCTGGCCGCGTTCGCGCCGGATGCCAATCTGCTGATCGCCGCCCGTGCGCTGTTGGCCGTGGGTGCGGCGGCGATGATGCCCGCCACGCTGGCGCTGATCAGCCTGACCTTCGAGGACGAACGCGAGCGCAACCTGGCCATCGCCGTGTGGGGCTGCATTTCCATCATCGGCGCGGCCCTCGGTCCGATCGTCGGCGGCGTGCTGCTGGCCCACTTCTGGTGGGGCGCGGTGTTCCTGATCAATGTCCCGATCGTGCTGCTCGCCATTCTCGGGGCAGTGCTGTTCGCGCCGCACGGCACGCCCGATGCGAGCAAGCCATGGGATCTGATCTCCTCGCTGCTCAGCCTGATCGCCTTGTCCGGGCTGGTCGTCGCGATCAAGGAGGTCGCGCATGCACCGCCGAACTGGCCGCTGGCCGGCGGGGCCGCGCTGATCTTCGTTGTCGGTCTGGTGCTGTTCCTGCGCCGCCAGCGCCGCCTGCCGTATCCGATGCTCGACGTGGCCATCTTCCGCAACGCGCCGTTCCTGGCCGGCGTGCTCTCTGCGGCGTTCGCGATGTTCGCCATCGCCGGGCTGCAGTTGCTGACCACCCAGCGCTTCCAGCTGGTCGCCGACTACACCCCGTTGCAGGCTGGCCTGCTGGTGTCCGTGGTGGCGATCGGGTGCCTGCCCAGCGCCATTTTTGGGGGCATGTTCCTGCACCGCGTCGGGCTGTTGCCGCTGATCACCGGCGGGCTGGGCGTGGGCACTGCCGGTGTGGTGCTGGTCGCGGCCACCTTCGGCGGCCACCTTGGCTGGACCCTTGCCGGGCTGCTGCTGACCGGGCTGGGCATGGGCGCCACCATCTCCGTGGCCTCCACCGCGATCATCGGCAACGTGCCCCCGCACCGCGCCGGCATGGCGTCGTCGGTGGAGGAGGTGTCCTATGAATTCGGCAACCTGTTCGCGGTCTCCCTGCTGGGCAGCCTGATCGCCGCGCTGTACTCGGCCACCGTGACGCTGCCGGACGGCGTGGACCCGGCCGCAGGCGAGAGCATCCAGCAGGCACTCGCCCTGGCCGCACAACCGGGCGGCGATGCCGGCTGGCTGGCGGCAGCCAGCACCGCGTACGACGCCAGCTACGTTTGGGTACTGTATGTGATCGCCGGGGTGCTGCTGGTCGGCACCGTCACCACCGGCGTGCTGCTGCGCCGCCATGGCCCCGGCACGGCCACCACCGCCTCCCACGCCCACTGATCCCATGCGCCCGAGCAACCGAACCAACATCCTTGATGCCGCCGTCCGCGTGATCGAACGCGACGGCATCACCGCACTGACCTTTGAAGCGGTGGCCACCGAATCCGGCATCGCCCGGGGCGGGCTGCTGTACCACTTTCCCTCGCGCGATGCGCTGCTGCAGGGCATCCACCAGCACCTGGCCGGCGTGTGGGAGGCGAGCCTGATCCAGATGGCGGGCAAGCCCGCCGAAGCCGCCGATGCAACCGAGCGCTACCAGGCGTACGCATTGACCTGCGTGCAGACCGCCACCCGCGCCGAGTTGCAGCTGATGTTCGACGCGGCGGCGACCGACGAGAACGTGCAGCCCTGGTCCACCGTCGCCGAGCGCTGGTCGCCGCCCACCCCGCACGACCTGAGCGACCCGGCCGCGCTGGACCTGTTCATCGCCAAGCTCGCCGCCGATGGCATGTGGGTGTTCGAAGCGCTGTCGCGCTCGCGCCTGCCGCCAGAGGTAGGGGAGGCCATCGCCGACCGGCTGGCGCAGATGATCGCTGCCGCCTCAAAGACAGCGTGATGCCCGCCATGCGGGTACCCTTGGCGGTTCACTTCTTAAACGACGGGAACGCCTGATGGATTACCAGCTTGTGATCAAGTTCTGGCGAAAGTCTCTGGACGACGAGGCCTTTCTGACCACGCTGGAGGCCGAGCTGACCACCGCGCTCGGCAAAGCCGCCACGCTGGACGGCTACGACGTCAGCACGAAAGAGATCAACCTCTTCATGTTCACCGCGGATCCGCGCCCGACGTTCCGGAAGACCAAGGATGTGCTGGAGGCGATGGGCGTGCTGCACAGCGTGTCTGCGGCATATCGGCTGGTGGGCGGTGCGCAGTTCACTTCGGTGTGGCCGCTGCGGATGGCGCGGAAGTTTACGTTGCCGTGAGGGGCTGAGCGCCTTTCTTGCTGACGGAAGACGGGCACAAAAAAGGCCGGGACCTTCGATTTCTCTAGGGTTCCAGCCTTTGATGCACCGTCGAAACGGCTAATTGGTGGAGGTGGGCGGAATTGAACCGCCGTCCGAAGGCACTCCATCCCCGGTACTACATGCTTAGCTCACCGTTGAATCTCATCCTGTGGCAGCACGGTGTGCAAAGCGCACCCCAGGACCAGCCTGCTTTAGTTAAGTCGTGACTGACAGGCAGCCATCACAACCGGTTCCGTGATAATGACCCTACATCTACGAGCACGGGCACAAGTAGGTTCGGGGGTTCGCCTAAGGCGGCTGTAGAACTAAACGCTAAAGCTGTTTTTAGGCAGCGATTGCGAAGTCGTTCGAACCGTAGTTGTCGTCGTTGGCAACTAAAAGTTTGCTGCTGGATTAACGAGGAAAGCTGCCCCCTCGGCATGCACCAAGTAACTTCACAACCCCCGTCGAAACCAATGCACCCCCGGTTTCTTCAAGAACCGCACTTCATCCGGAAAACAGCACCGGAACTCTACTTGACGGAGTGGATGCTACTCCAATCCAGCTGAACAGTCACCTTGGCCCTCTGCGCCTTACTTCTGCAGCTGGCGGCGGCTGTCAGCCTTGTGGCGGGCCTTTTCCTTCTTCAGGCGGTTGTGCTCGTTGCGCACGGTCATCGCCTGCTTCTTGGCCTGCGGCTCAACCCGGGCCATCAGCGATTCCACCTGGGCCACCAGGCGGCGGTGCTCCAGGCTGTCGTAGCTCTGGGTCTCCGAGGCCGCGCGCTTGGCGTTGCGGATCAGGTAGGTCAGCACCTTGAGCAGCGCGGCCGGGTCCATGGCGCGGGCGAGTTCGTCAAAGATGAACTCCAGCGCCGCCACGTCGGCGCGCAGGGTGGTCAGTTCGTCCGCCGCCTGTGCGGGTGCCGGGGTAGTTTCAAGAGTCACGCGCGGATCCTTTCCGTATCAATGCGGGGATTCTGACAGCTGTGCGGGGTTGGCGGGGAAAGATCGTTTCCGTGCGGGGGCCGCGGGGGGCAGGCGAGGCGGACGTCGCGCCAGTAAGGCCGCCTGCCGATGGTGCCGGGGCGCAGCACTGGCGGCTGTCAGGCAGGGGCTACAGCCGCTTGCGCAGATACGCCCGGTGATGGCCAGGCGGAAAATCCTGCAGCCAGCCGAACACTTCATAGCCCTGCTTGAGGTAGAAGCCCTCGGCCTGCCAGGAGAAGGTATCCAGCGTCACGGCGTGCGCGCCGAGCGCGCGGGCCTGCTGCTCGGCCTCGGCCAGCAGGGCCTGGCCCAATCCTTCGCCGCGGCGGGTGTCATCCACCCACAGCGCATGCACCATCAGCCAGCCGCCACAGACGTCAGCGGCGATCCCGGCCACGACCTGGCCGGCGGCATCGTGGATCACCCGGTTGACCGGCTGGTCATCCAGCGCATCGCCACTGGCGGCCTGGTTGAAGGACAGCAGACCGGCGAACACCGCGCGGGTGTCCTCGGCGCTGGCGGGCTGGATAACCGGTGCGGGCGACACCGGGGTCATCAGGCGTCGCGGTTGTGCCGGCGCATGGTGCGCGACTTCTCGCGCGCCCAGTCGCGGTCCTTCTCGGCATCGCGCTTGTCGTGGGTCTGCTTGCCCTTGGCCAGCGCGATCTCGAGCTTGATGTTGTTCTTGCTCCAGTACATCGCGGTGGGCACGATCGTGTAGCCATCGCGCTGCACCTTGCCGATCAGCTTGTCGATCTCGCTGCGATGTAGGAGCAGCTTCCGCTCGCGACGGTCGTTGGCCACCATGTGGGAGGAGGCCTGGATCAACGGGGTGATCTGCGCGCCGATCAGGAAGATCTCGCCATCGCGCACGTAGGCGTAGGCATCGATGATGTTGCCGCGCCCGGCGCGGATCGACTTGACCTCCCAGCCCTGCAGGGCCAGGCCGGCTTCGAAGCGATCCTCGATGTGGTACTCGTGACGGGCACGCTTGTTGAGCGCGATGGTTTTGTTGGCCGTCGCGCCCTTTGCTTTATCCTTGCCGCTGTTCTTGCTCATTTCCCTATTGTCTCCGATTCGGGCACGCCCGGTCGATTCATCCGACATCTGTATCGCATGCCAACTATCCGCCGTAGTGCCCTGGTCGAACATTCGGCTGCCCGTATGTTCGACCTGGTCAATGATATTGACGCTTATCCGCGCCGCTTCCGCTGGTGTTCGGCCTCGCAGATCCTGGAGTCCGGCCCGGACCGACTGGTCGCGCGCCTGGATCTGGGCTTCGGGTCGTTCTCGACCTGGTTCATGACCGAGAACACGCTGCAGCGCCCGCACAGCATTGATATGCAGCTCAAGGACGGGCCGTTCAAGCGCCTGCACGGGCGCTGGGAGTTCCATGCGCTGGCCGAGGACGCCTGCAAGGTCACCCTGACGCTGGAGTTCGAGCCGACCTCACGCCTGCTCGGTCCGGCCTTGGCGCTGGGCTTCCAGGGGCTGGCCGACCGCATGGTGAATGATTTCGTCCGCGTCGCCGACGCCCAGGACTGAGCCGTGATCACGGTCGAGGTGGTACTGGCCTGGCCCGATCGGGCAGATACCCGGCCTTTGACCCTGCCCGAAGGGGCCACAGTCGCCGATGCCATCGAAGCGGCGGCCATCGATGGCGGCGCGCAATGCCCGGCCGTGGCCGTGCATGGGCTGCTGGCCAAGCCGGATCAGATGTTGCGCGAGGGCGACCGGGTCGAGCTGCTGCGTCCGCTGCTGGCCGACCCGAAAGACAACCGCCGCCGGCGCGCACGCGCCGGCAGCTGAGTGAAGAAGGCAGGCCTCAGCGGCCGCGCTTCTTCTTGTCCTTGGGCAGGTTGCGGCCGAACTGGCGCAGCGTGCTGCGGGCCAGCTGGGCGTCGTCGCTGGCGAAGTACTCGCCGTCCCAACGGGTGACCGCGTCGTTTTCGAAGTAGACGGTGAAGTTCTTCACTTCCGTCTTGCCCACGCGGTTCACGCGCTGGCTGGCGGTGTAGTCCCAGCGCTGGGCGTGGAACGGGTCCGCGATGGAGGGCGTACCAAGCAGGGCACCAACCTGCTGCTTGCTCTGGCCCACCTGCAGCTGACCGACGGCCTGCTCCCGGATCAGGTTGCCCTGATAGATGGGTTGCTTGTAAATGATGCCGCAGCCCGTGGTGGACAGGGCAACGGCGGCGACCAGCAGGAGATTGCGCATCGGGGAATGGCGTTTGGGGAAATCGAGTCGATGATACACTCCTGACGTGTCGCCGCGACCCAATCCGAGGCAGCTGGCGCTAAATCGCCAATGAACGGAGAACTATGGAAACCCACGACCTGCGCAAAGTTGGCCTCAAGGTGACCCATCCGCGTATGCGGATCCTGGCGCTGCTCGAGCAGCGCAATGCCAGCCACCACATGACCGCCGAAGATATCTACCGCCAGCTCCTGGAGCACGGTGATGAGATCGGCCTGGCCACGGTGTACCGGGTGCTGACCCAGTTCGAGGCCGCCGGCCTGGTGCTGAAGCACAACTTCGAGGGCGGGCAGGCCGTCTACGAGCTGGACCGCGGTGGTCACCACGACCACATGGTCGATGTGGACAGCGGCAAGATCATCGAGTTCGAAAGCCACGAGATCGAGGAGCTGCAGCGCAAGATCGCGGCCGACCACGGCTATGAGCTGGAAGAGCACTCACTGGTGCTCTACGTCCGCAAGAAGCGTCGGTAACGGCCCGCTGGCCGTCCGGACGCGATCAAAAAAACCCGGGCGTGCCCGGGGTTTTTATTTGTGGGGTGAGGCGCCGGTTCGGGCGGGGCGCCGGCCAGCGGCCGGCACTACCTGTCAGACCTGCAGCAGCTTGCGCGCCGCGGCCCGGGCTTCCTTGCTGACTTCCACGCCGCCCAGCATCCGGGCGAGCTCTTCCTCGCGGGCCTTGGTGTCGAGCTTCTCGACCGCGCTCTGGGTCATGCCGTCCACCGGGGCCTTGCTGACCCGGTAGTGGGCGTGGCCCTTGGAGGCGACCTGCGGCAGATGGGTGACGCACAGCACCTGACGCTTCTCGCCCAAGGCGCGCAGCTTCTGCCCGACGATGTCGGCCACGGCGCCGCCGATGCCCGAATCGACTTCGTCGAAGACCATGGTCGGCACCGCATCCAGGCCCAGCGCGGCGACTTCGATCGCCAGCGAGATACGCGACAGTTCACCGCCCGAGGCGACCTTGCGCAGGGCGCGCGGCGGCTGGCCGGCGTTGGCGGCGACCAGGAACTCGACCCGCTCGGCCCCGTTCGGGTCCGGTTTGACCACGGTCTGTGGCTCGATATCGATCAGGAACTGACCGCCGCCCATGCCCAGCTCGCCGATCAGTGTGGTAGTGGTGTCCGAGAGCGCCTTGGCGGCTTTCCGGCGGCTGGCGCTGAGCACCTCGGCCACGGTCTTCCACTGGCCGGCGGCACGGTCGATCTCGCCGGCCAGGGCCTGCAGGCGCTCGTCGGCACCGCGCAGCTGCTCCACTTCGGCCTCCATGGCGTCGCGGTGCTCGCCCAGCCCTTCCATCGGCACGCGGTGCTTGCGCGCGAGGTCATGCAGGCGGCCCAGGCGGCGTTCGATGTCCTCGAACTGTTCCGGGTCGGCATCCAGGTCGTCATGGATGCGGTCCAGCAGGGACAGTGCTTCGTCCAGCTGGATGGCGGCGCTGTCGAGCAGGGCATCGACGTCCCCGAGCCGGCTGTCGTGTTCGGCCACGCGGGCCAGGTCATGGCGTGTCTGCTGCAGCAGCTGCAGGACCGAGACCTCGTCGTCGCCATTGAGGCGGCTGACCGCCACGTCGCAGGCGCCGATCAGCGCGCTGGCGTGGGCCTGGCGGCGGTGGCTGCTGCCCAGAGTGGCGATCGAGGCCGGGTCCAGATCCTCGCGCTTGAGCTCGCTGAGCTGGTGTTCCAGGTAGCCGATCCGGTCGCTCACGTCGCCTTGGCGCGAGAGCGCCTCGGCTTCATCGACCAGCGCTTGCCAGCGTGCCGCGGTCTGGCGGACCTGGGCGCGCTCGGCGTCGTTGCGGGCGAAGGCGTCCAGCAGCGAGAGCTGCGAGGGGCGTGAGAGCAGGGCCTGCTGTTCGTGCTGCCCGTGGATTTCGACCAGCATGCTGGCCAGCTCGGTCAGCTGGGTCAGCGTCACCGGGCGGCCGTTGATGAAGGCGCGCGAGCCACCGTCGGCGCGGATCACCCGTCGCAACTGGCACTGTTCTTCGTCGTCCAGCTCGTTGTCGCGCAGCCACTGGCGGGCCGGGGCGTCGGCCAGCGGCGCGAATTCGGCCGAGAGCTCGGCGCGTGCGGCACCGTGGCGGACCACGCCGCTGTCGGCGCGCAGCCCGGACAAAAAGCCCAGCGCGTCCACCATCAGCGACTTGCCCGCGCCGGTTTCACCTGAGACCACGGTCATGCCGGCGCCGAATTCCAGCTCGGTGGCGCGGACGACCGCGAAATCCTTGATCGATAGATGTCTAAGCATGGTCTACGTTGTACACGAGGGGCGTCTCCAAGCCGCGCAAGCTAGCATGGGCGGGGGGCGTCTCCAATGACTTGCCAACGCCCCGTGCAGCCATTATCTAAGTGGGCGTCTCACAGGCTGATTCCATGCATCCTTCCGCGTCCCATCTCGCCCCGCGCGCCCGCCATCTGCTGCGGACGCTGATCGCGCGCCACATCCAGGATGGCGAACCGGTCGGCTCGCAGACGCTTGCCCGCCATGCCGGCCTGGATGTCAGCCCGGCCACGATCCGCAACATCCTGGGCGATCTGGAAGACCTGGGGCTGCTCAGCTCGCCGCATACCTCCGCCGGCCGGGTGCCGACCGCGCACGGCTACCGGGTGTTCGTGGACAGCCTGGTCAAGATGCAGCCGCCGGGCGAGGGCGAGCTCAGCCGCCTGCGCACCGAGCTGGCCACCGGCACCGGCACCCAGGCCCTGCTCGGCAGCGCCTCGGAGCTGCTCTCGGCGATGAGCCATTTCGTGGGGGTGGTCAGTGCCCCGCGCCGGGAGCAGTTCGCGTTCCGGCATATCGATTTCGTGGCGCTGGACGCGCGCCGGGTGCTGGCGATCCTGGTGTTTGCCGACAACGAGGTCCAGAACCGGGTGATCGAGCCGCGCCGCGGGTTCAACCCCGGGGAGCTGGAGCAGGTCGCCAACTACCTCAATGCGAACTGCGCCGGGCGACCGCTGGCCGAGATCCGGGCCCGGCTGCTGCTGGAGCTGCGCGATGCGCAGTCGGAAATGGAGCAGCTGCTGGCGCACAGCATCGAACTGGCCGAGCAGGCGATGGTGCCGCCGGCCGATGACATGGTGCTGGCCGGGCAGACCCGGCTGATGGGCGTGCAGGACCTGTCCGATCTGGAGCGGCTGCGCGAGCTTTTTGATGTGTTCGCCAGCAAGCGCGAGATCCTGCAGCTGCTCGAACGCACCATCCAGGCCCCGGGGGTGCGCATCTTCATCGGCGAGGAGACCGGGGTGATGCCGCTGGAGAGCGTCTCGCTGGTCACCGCGCCGTACTCGGCCGATGGCCAGGTGCTGGGCGTGCTGGGGGTGATTGGCCCCAAGCGGATGGCCTATGACCGGATGATCCCGCTGGTGGAGGCCACCGCCCAGGTGCTGGGGGCCGCGCTGGGGTCCCCCGCTGGCGGCGGATTGTCCCGCGATCGCGCATAAAGCGGGCCTGGACTCTTGAATCCCGTAGCCGCGCCCACATAGGGGTGGGTGGAGGCGGAGAGTCACCGCCAAGGATCCGGAAATGAACCAAGATCAGTCAGATATCGCATCCCAGAATCCCGCCGGTGAGCCGGCCGCGGAGCCGTCCCTGCAGCAGCAGCTGGACAGCCTGCACAACGAGCTGGCCTTGCTGCGTTCGGAGTCGCTGCGCGAGCGCGCCGACCTGGACAACCAGCGCAAGCGCGTTGCCCGCGACGTGGAACAGGCGCGCCGCTTCGCCAATGAAAAGCTGCTCGGCGAGCTGCTGCCGGTGTTCGACAGCCTCGACGCTGGCCTCAACGCCGCCGGCAGTGAGCCGAGCCCGCTGCGCGAAGGTCTCGAGCTGACCTACAAGCAGCTGCTCAAGGTCGCCGCCGACAATGGCCTGACCCTGCTCGACCCGACCGGCCAGACCTTCAATCCGGACCACCACCAGGCCATCAGCCAGGTCGACGCGCCCGGCGCGGCGCCCGGCAGCGTGGTCCAGGTGTTCCAGAAGGGCTACCTGCTCAACGACCGCCTGCTGCGGCCGGCGCTGGTCGTGGTGGCCCGCGACTGATCGACGGGTTGCTCAGCCGGGCATGGCCCGGCGCGTCGACCGGACGCTGAACGCGTTGGGTCGCCATCGGACACTGTGTTTGATGGACGGCTTGAAAGTGTTCGCAGCGTCCCACACATCCCATTCATAACCCGGCAGCTGCCGGATGCACCCAGAACTTTCAGGAGTCTCCCTCATGGGCAAGATCATTGGTATCGACCTCGGCACCACCAACTCGTGTGTGGCGATCATGGACGGCGGCAAGGCCCGCGTCATCGAAAACGCGGAAGGCGATCGCACCACGCCCTCCATCGTCGCCTACACCAAGGACGGCGAAGTCCTGGTCGGCGCCTCGGCCAAGCGCCAGGCCGTGACCAACCCCAAGAACACCTTCTACGCCGTCAAGCGCCTGATCGGCCGCAAGTTCACCGACGCTGAAGTCCAGAAGGACATCGCGCACGTGCCGTACGGCATCCTGGCCCATGACAATGGCGATGCCTGGGTGCAGACCAGCGACGGCAAGAAGATGGCCCCGCAGGAAATCTCCGCCCGCGTGCTGGAGAAGATGAAGAAGACCGCCGAAGCGTTCCTGGGTGAGACCGTCACCGAGGCTGTGATCACCGTGCCGGCCTACTTCAACGACAGCCAGCGCCAGGCCACCAAGGACGCAGGCCGCATCGCCGGTCTGGAAGTCAAGCGCATCATCAACGAGCCGACCGCTGCTGCCCTGGCCTATGGCCTGGACAAGGGTGACGGCCGTGACCGCAAGATCGTTGTGTACGATCTGGGCGGCGGCACCTTCGACGTGTCGATCATCGAGATCGCCAACGTCGACGGTGAGAAGCAGTTCGAAGTGCTGGCCACCAACGGTGACACCTTCCTGGGCGGCGAAGATTTCGACAACCGCGTCATCGAGTACCTCGTCGATGAGTTCAACAAGGACCAGGGCATCGACCTGCGCAAGGATCCGCTCGCCCTGCAGCGCCTGAAGGACGCCGCCGAGCGCGCCAAGATCGAGCTGTCCACCAGCCAGCAGACCGAAGTGAACCTGCCGTACGTCACCGCTGACGCGTCGGGCCCGAAGCACCTGAACATCAAGCTGACCCGCGCCAAGCTGGAAGCGCTGGTGGAAGACCTGATCAAGAAGTCGATCGAGCCGTGCCGCATCGCGCTGAACGATGCCGGCCTGCGTTCGAGCGACATCGGTGAAGTGATCCTGGTCGGCGGTCAGACCCGTATGCCGAAGGTGCAGCAGGCCGTGACCGAGTTCTTCGGCAAGGAACCGCGCAAGGACGTCAACCCGGACGAAGCCGTGGCACTGGGTGCTGCGATCCAGGGCGGCGTGCTGGGCGGCGACGTCAAGGACGTGCTGCTGCTGGACGTGACCCCGCTGTCGCTGGGCATCGAGACCCTGGGTGGCGTGTTCACCAAGATCATCGAGAAGAACACCACCATCCCGACCAAGGCCTCGCAGGTGTTCTCCACCGCCGAGGACAACCAGTCGGCCGTGACCGTGCACGTGCTGCAGGGTGAGCGCGAGCAGGCCCGCTTCAACAAGTCGCTGGCCAAGTTCGACCTGTCCGGCATCGAGCCGTCGCCGCGCGGTCTGCCGCAGGTGGAAGTGTCCTTCGACATCGATGCCAACGGCATCCTGCACGTGTCGGCCAAGGACAAGAAGACCAACAAGGAACAGAAGGTCGAGATCAAGGCCGGTTCGGGTCTGTCCGAGGACGAGATCGCACGCATGGTCGCCGACGCGGAAGCCAACCGCGAAGAAGACAAGAAGTTCCATGAGCTGGTCCAGGCCCGCAACCAGGCTGACGCGCTGATCCACGGTACCCGTACCGCGATCACCGAGCACGGCAGCAAGGTCGGTGGCGACGTGATCGGCAAGGTGGAGTCGGCCCTGGCCGATCTGGAAACCGCGATGAAGAGCGACGACAAGGCACAGATCGAAGCCAAGTCGAAGGTGCTGGAAGAAGCCGGCCAGGCCCTGTTCGCGGCCTCCGCGGCGGCCGAGCAGGGCGGCGCGGCACCGGGTCCGGATGCCGGTGGCAATAGCGGCGCGCACGACGATGTGGTCGACGCCGAGTTCACCGAAGTCAAGGACGACAAGAAGTCCTGATCCGGACACGGCACGGGACGTTGCGCAGGCAGCGTCCCGTTGTCATATCCCCTTCTGGTCCTGACAGCCGTATCCCGGCCTGTCGGGGCGCCCGGCGAAAGAGCGGACCTGGTGCCGCTCTTCCGCTTTGACGAATCCCGACTTCCGGAACCCGATTCAAGCTATGAGCAAGCGCGATTATTACGAAGTGCTGAGCGTGTCCCGCACCGCCAGCGATGAAGAACTGAAGAAGGCCTATCGCCGTTGCGCGATGAAATACCATCCGGACCGCAATCCGGGTGACAACGAGGCCGAGGCTGCGTTCAAGGAATGCAAGGAAGCCTACGAAACCCTGTCCGACGGCAACAAGCGCCGTATGTACGATGCTCACGGCCATGCGGCATTCGAGCACGGCATGGGCGGCGGTGGCGGTGGTCCGGGCGGCCCGGACATGGGCGATATCTTCGGTGACATCTTCGGCAACATCTTCGGCGGTGGCGCCGGCGGTGGTGGCCCGCGCCAAGCCCGTCGCGGTGCCGATATCGGCTACGTGATGGAGCTGGACCTGGAAGAAGCGGTGATGGGCGTGGAGCGCCGCATCGAGATTCCGAGTCTGGTCGAGTGTGATGACTGCAATGCCAGCGGTTCGGAAGATGGCAAGGTCGAGACCTGCTCGGTCTGCCGTGGCCAGGGCCAGGTGCGCATCCAGCGCGGCATCTTCGCGATGCAGCAGGCCTGCCACCACTGCAACGGCCGTGGCCAGATCATCCAGAACCCCTGCAAGACCTGTCACGGCAATGGCCGTGTCGAGGAAGACAAAGTGTTGTCGGTCAAGGTGCCTGCGGGCGTCGACACCGGCGACCGCATCCGTCTGTCCGGTGAAGGCGAGGCCGGTCCGGCCGGCACCCCGGCGGGCGATCTGTACGTGGAAGTGCGCGTGCGCGAACACGCGATCTTCCAGCGCGACGGCGACGACCTGCACTGCGAAGTGCCGATCCGCATCTCGCAGGCGGCACTGGGCGACACCGTCCGTGTGGCCACGCTGGGCGGTTACGCCGAAATCCGCATCCCGGCCGAGACCCAGACCGGCAAGCTGTTCCGGATGCGCGGCAAGGGCGTGCGTTCGGTGCGCAGCCGCAGCGAAGGCGACCTTTACTGCCGCGTGGTGGTGGAGACCCCGGTCAATCTCACCCCGGAGCAGCGCAAGCTGCTGGAACAGTTCGAGACCACCTTCACCGGTGAGGAAGCGCGCAAGCACTCGCCGAAGTCGGCGACCTTCATCGATGGCGTGAAGGGCTTCTGGGACCGGATGACGTCGTAAGCGTCACGGGTTCCTGTGAACTACTGAAGGCCCCCTGGAAACAGGGGGCTTTTTTGTGCGCGGACCACCGCTCGACCCACCTTCCGCGCCTGGAGAGACTCGCAGGCGTAAAATGTCGGCATGAACGAATCCCTCGAAAGCCACCTGGTCCACGGCCGCCGCCAGCGCCCGGACGGTCCGTCGCCGGTCGACGTCATCTCGGTGCAGTCGCAGCTGGTGTACGGCTATGCCGGCAACAGCGCGGCGGTGCCGCCGCTGCGCGCGCTGGGCGTGCGCGTGGCCGAAATCCCCACCACGCTGCTCAGCAATGCGCCGTTCTACGAGACCACGCGCGGCCGCGTGCTGCCCTCGGACTGGTTCGCCGATCTGCTGCTCGGCGCGGGTGAGCGCGGCCTGCCACAGCGGGCGCGGATGCTGGTGTCCGGCTATTTCGGCAGCGTCGGCAACGGGGCGGCCTTCGCCGATTGGCTCGATGCGGTCCTGCCGTCCTCGCCGCAGCTGCGTTACTGCCTGGACCCGGTGATCGGCGACACCCACACCGGCCCTTATGTCGAGCCGGGCCTGGAAAAAGTCTTCGCCGAGCGTTTGTTGCCGCATGCCTGGCTGGTCACGCCGAATGCCTTTGAACTCGGCCGCCTGACCGGCATGCCCAGCCTGGCCCAGGATGATGCAATCGCTGCCTCTCAGGCGCTGCTGGCGCGCGGGCCGGAGTGGGTGCTGGCGCACAGCGTCGGTGGCGATCCGGGCCAGCTGGTCACGCTGGCGGTCAGCCGTGATGCCATCTGGCGCTGGTCCTCGCCGCATCTGCCGGTGGACGTGGCGGGCACGGGCGACGTGCTGATGTCGCTGCTGGTCGCCTTCCTGCTGCGTGGGGAATCCTTCGAACAGGCGATCTCGCGCGCCATCGCCGGCGTGCACGTCGCGCTGGAGACAACCTTGGCCAACGGGCATGAGGAGTTCGATGTACTGGCCGCAGCGCCGGCGGCACTGGCACTGCCGGATCGCTTCGTCGCCGAGCGCCTGGCGTGAGTCTGAAACCGGTGGTCGGCATCGTCGGCAGCGACGGTGCGTATGGGCGCTGGCTGCGCCGCTTCCTGGAGCAACGCCTCGGCCTGGACGTGATCGGCCATGACCCGGCCGACGCAGCGTCGGACAGCCCGGAAACACTTCTCGAGCGCGCCGAGGTGTTGATCTTCTCCGCACCGATCCGGCACACGTCTGCGTTGATCGCCGAGTACGTTGCGCGCTCGGCCGGTCGCGAAGCCGGCCGCCTGTGGCTGGATGTCACCTCGGTCAAATCGGCCCCGGTGGAGGCGATGCTTGCCTCGCAGGCGGAGGTGGTGGGTCTGCATCCGATGACAGCCCCGCCCAAGGCGCCGACGCTGAAGGGCAGGGTGATGGTGGTCTGCGAGGCGCGTCTGTCGCGGTGGCAGCCGTTCGTGCAGCAGCTGTGCGGGGCACTGGAAGCGGAATGCGTACGTGCCACGCCCGAGCACCATGACCAGGTCATGGCGCTGGTGCAGGCGATGGTGCATGCCACGCATCTGGCCCAGGCCGGTGTGCTGCGCGAATACGCGCCGCTCCTCGGCGCCTTGCCGGCACTGATGCCGTACCGCTCGGCCTCGTTCGAGCTGGACACCGCGATCATCGCGCGCATCCTCTCGCTCAATCCGGCGATCTACGAAGACATCCAGTTCGGCAACCCGCATGTGGCGCCGATGCTGGATCGCCTGTTGGCGCAGTTGCAGCAGTTGCGGGCACAGCTGGAGCGGGGCGATGACGCGGCGCGCGCCGCCTTCCGTCAGCAGTTGCTGCTGGACAACCGTGACAGCATGGGCGCGCAGGTGCTGGCCGACGGCAATTACACCTTCGAACGGGTCGGCTACCTGCTGGCCGATCTGACCGAGCGCAACGCGATCAGCGTGCATCTGCCCGAAGACCGGCCCGGTTCACTGCGCGAGTTGTTGCATGTGTTCGAGCGGCACGGGGTCAGCCTGGCCTCGATCCATTCCTCGCGGACGCCGGCCGGCGAGGTGCACTTCCGGGTGGGATTCGTGGTCGGCAGCGATGCCCTCGCACTGCAGGCGGCGGCGATCGAGATTGATGCCTCCGGTATCGGCCGCGTTCTGTTGCGCTGACACGGTGCGCTGCAGCATTCATCCACAGGGGGTGTGGATGATCTGCGCACAAACATGTGGATAAGTACGTACGCGCCTTACGGTAAAAGGCTGTCAAGATGCTTGGTCAAAAATTGACCAACATCCGCGTAACTTTTTTTCAACGCCTCAGGTGACGAGAGTAAGCTCGCCCCCTGCCGTGCGGAATTCCCGTCCGTCGCGGATCAAGTGGCGGCCATCGGCCAGCTCATAGCGCGCACTCTGGCCGTTGCCTGCAGAGGCATCGGCCTGCTCATCCTTGAATTCGATGATGACGTAATCGTCGCCGTTGGCGTCGGTGGCGGGGAACTGTCGGAACGACATGAAACACCTCCTGCAGCGCATCGAGTGAGGGCTGCAGGATGCGATGGCCGGTGTTACCGGCCCGTCATCAATCGATGAATTGCAGGCGCGCCAGTTCGGCGTAGAGACCACCCTCGGCCAGCAGCTCGGCGTGCGTGCCCTGGGCGACGATGCGGCCGTGGTCCATCACCACGATGCGGTCAGCCTTCAGCACGGTGGCCAGGCGGTGCGCGATCACCAGCGTGGTGCGGCCGGCCATCAACCGCTCCAGCGCCTGTTGCACCGCGCGCTCGCTTTGGGCATCCAGCGCGCTGGTGGCTTCGTCGAGCAGCAGGATCGGCGCGTTCTTGAGCAGGGCGCGGGCGATGGCGATGCGCTGCTGCTGGCCGCCGGACAGACGCGCACCGCGCTCGCCCAGCTCGCTGGCATAGCCCTCGGGCAGGGCCTGCAGGAACTCATCGGCCTCGGCGGCTTCTGCCGCGCGCTGCACTTCTTCGTCGGTCGCTTCCAGGCGGCCGTAGCGGATGTTCTCGAACGCACTGCTGGCAAACAGAGTCGGCTGCTGCGGCACCAGCGCCAGCTGCTCACGCAGCTGTGCCGGATCGACCTCGCGCAGATCCACGCCATCGACCAGAATGCGACCGGCCGCCGGATCGTGGAAACGCAGCAGCATCGACAGGATGGTGCTCTTGCCGGCACCGGACGGGCCGACCAGCGCGACCGTCTCACCCGGGCGCACGTGCAGGTCCACATGATCCATCGCAGCGGTATCCGGGCGCTGCGGGTAGTGGAACACCACATCCTCGAAACGGATCTCGCCGCGCAGTGGCTGCGGCAGCGGGGTGGGATGGGCGGGGGCGGTGATCTCCACGTCTTCCCGCAACAGCTCGGCGATGCGGCCCATGCCACCGGACGCACGTTGCAACTCGTTCCAGACCTCGGCCAGCGCACCGACCGAACCGCCGCCGATCAGCGCGTACAGGACGAACTGGCCCAGCGTACCGGCGCTCATGTTGCCGTCGATCACCTCGTGCGCGCCCAGCCACAGCACGCCGACGATGGCCCCGAACACCAGCACGATCGCGCTGGCGGTGACGATCGACTGGGCACGGATGCGGCGGCGCGCGGCACCGATCGCATCACCGAGCGCGGCATTGAAGCGGCCGCGTTCATACGGCTCACGCGCATGGGCCTGCACGGTGCGCACCGCGCCGAGGGTTTCCGAGGCCAGGCTGTTGGCATCGGCGATGCGGTCCTGGCTGGCGCGGGCGATGTTGCGCAGGCGACGGGCGCCGATGATGATCGGCAGCACCGCCAGCGGGATGCCGACCAGCGACCATGCCGCCAGATGCGGGCTGGTGACGAACAGCATCACCAGACTGCCGACCACGGTCACGCTGCTGCGCAGGGCCACCGACATCGTCGAGCCGATCACGCTGCGCAGCAGTTCGCTGTCGGCGGTCAGGCGCGAGACCAGCTCGCCGCTGCGGCTGCGGTCGTGGAAGCCCGCGCCAAGCGTGATCAGGTGGGCGTACAACCGGCTGCGCAGATCGGCGACCACCTTTTCGCCCAGCAGGGAGACGAAGAAGAAGCGCGCGGCCGTGGCCAGGGCCAGCACCACCGCGACCAGGAACAGCAGCGCGAACGCCTTGTTGATCTGGCCGCCGCTGGTGAAGCCGTGGTCGATCATCTGCCGCACCGCGACCGGCAGGCTCAGGGTGGCCACCGAGGACACCGCCAAGGCCACCAGCCAGGCACTGAACAGCCCGACGTGCCGTCGGACGAACGGCCACAGCGTGTTCAAGCTGCCCAATCGGCGCATCGGCGTGTCGTGCGGAGCGGGTGCGTCAGTCATTCGATGGGCCTGGTTCGTTGCGGGATTCAATACGGACACGATCACGAGTGGCGTCGCGGAGGCGGTTTTTCAACGGCTCGACCTGATCGGCCGGCAAGCGCAGGTGCAGGTTCACCCCGTCGGCGGTGAACGCTTCGTCCACTTTTTCGGCCAGATGGGCGCCCAGTGCGGCATGCAGCGGGCCCAGATCCTCGAAGCCGGCCTGCACGTCCAGCTCGGCCATGGCGATCAGCGGCAGCCGCGGTGCCACCCGCAGGCACTCGGCAGCGGTGCCGCCATAGGCGCGGACCAGGCCGCCGGCGCCAAGCTTGATGCCACCGTACCAGCGCGTCACCACCACCATGACCCGATCAAACCCTTGGCCATCGATGGCGGCCAGGATCGGGCGCCCGGCGGTGCCGGACGGCTCGCCGTCGTCGCTGGAGCGGTACTCGTTGCCGTAGCGGTACGCCCAGCAGTTGTGGGTGGCATCCACCACCACGACCTCCGCCAGGAACTCCAGCGCGGCCGCCGCATGCTGGATCGGCGCGGCATGCGCGATGAAGCGGCTGTGCTTGATGTCCAGGCTGTGGCTGACGGCGGTGGCGAGCGTATCGGGCATTCCCATCATTCTAGTGGGGATGCCCGATCACCGTACGCCGCGCGTCAGTTCTCGAGCAGCTGGCGCAGATCGCGCGGGATGCGCACTTCCGGGTACTGCTGCAGATAGCGCTCCAGGCTGGCGCGCGCGGTATCGACATCGCCGGCATCACGTCGCTCGCGGATGCGCTTGAGCCACTGCTTGCGCGGCAGGCTGGCATCGGCAGCGACCGCTTGATGCAGAGCGCGCACGGCATCGTCGGAAGCGGCGGGTGCCGCCATCGGTGCAGCGGCGCGCCGCATCACGCCGGGGGCGCTGGGCGCGGTCTTGGCCGGCGCGGCACTTTTGAGCGCCGCACGCGGTGCTGCGCGGTCCATCGTGGAGCCGGTCACCACCACGCTGTCCAGCGCCGGTTCGTTCGCCTGCAGGGCAGCGGCCGATTGCGCCTCCGGTGCCGGGGCGGACATCATCGGTGCCGGTGCCTGCGCCGGTGGTGGCGCGGGAACAGACGGCGGCGGCGCGGTGATCACTTCCGGGCGGGGCGGGGCGGCCGTCCGCGCATGCTCGGGCGCAGGCGCCGAGGCAGGCGCCGAGGCGGGCGCGGCGGACGGCGCTGTGTCTTTCGCAATGCGCTCTTGCTGGACCACGGGCGGTGCAGCGACCGGGGCCGGTGCTGGTGCGGCGTCCAGTGCCGACGCCGCCTCCGTCCCTGCGGTGCTTGATGCGGCGGCGCCCGGTGCGGGTGCGGCAACCGGTTCGGCCAGCGGCGGCGCAGGCGGATCCTCGGGCTTGAGCTGCCAGGCGATGCCCACGGCGAAGATCACCGAGGCGGCGAGGCCGAACACCGCAGGCAGGCGCGAACGCGGGCGAGTTGTCCGCACCGGCGCAGCCGGCGGCAGCGTCCAGGTGGCGCCGTCCACCGCCGGTGCTTCAACGGCAGTGCGAGCGGCCGCGAGTACGGCCTCGTCGATCGCCGGTCCGGGACCGGTCGCGCTCGGCCGACCCAGCAGCCGGGCCAGTTCGCGTTCTTCTGGTGTCAGCGGATCCGGGCGGTTCATCCGCTCAACCCCGCACGTAGTTTGTCCATGGCATAGCGCAGTCGTGATTTGACCGTCTCACGGCCGACGCCGGTAATCTCGGCGATCTCTTCCAGGCTCAGTTCCTGTTCCAGACGCAGTTGCAGCACCTCGCGCTGCTCCGGCGGCAGCTGCTCCATCGCCAACTGCAGCTGGCGGCGTTGCTCGAACTCGGACAGCTGGGTTTCCGGCGTCCGCGCATCGGTGATCGCTGCGACACGCTCATCGGCGTCGATCGGCGCCGACGGCCGGTGCCGTGCGGCGCGCCAGTGATCGTTGAGGCGGTTGTGGGCGATCCGGAACAGCCAGGTGGTGAAGGCGGCCTCCGGCTGCCAGCCCGCACGGGCGGCGATCACACGCTGCCAGACATCCTGGAACATCTCGTCGGCCAGCGCGCCATCGCGCAGCTGGCGCAGCAGAAAGCTGTACAGGCGGCTGCGGTGACGGCCATACAGTGCCTCGAACGCACGCAGGTCGCCACCGGCCCAGGCCAGCATCAGTGCTTCATCGGTCGGCAGGGCAAGGGCGTCCACGCCGCACAGAGTAAGCGCTGCGGGGGTGTTCGCATAGTCGATGGGGAGCCGGATGGCGTTACTGGGGGGCATGAAGAGGGCCTGGGAGACAACAGGAACAACGTCCATCGGCGGCCGATGGGGTTGATGCTCTTCCATTGCCCCCCGGTCGGCGCGTTATGCTCACAGGAAGGGGAGGTGCCGGGCAGCCGGTACCCGTAGGGATGAGCAACGTGTCCAGTCAGATGGTGACCTCTGCAGTGCAACGCGATGGTGATACGGTGATCCCGGCCGCCATCGCCAGGTCGTTGTGCGCCCTGCTGCCGGGTGGCGCCGTGGTTGCGCTGGCCTGGTCGGATCCAGTGCTCGGTGAGGGCACCCAGTGCCATCCCGAAGGGGATGCCCCAGGCGCAGGTCCAACCCTGGCACCCCGTCATGGCATCGCCGCCGGGATGGCGTCGCAGCAATCCTGGACGCATCTCGGCGCCGAGCTGACCCTGAGCGTGACGCTGCCCTCCGGCAACGCGCCTGCCGACAGCTGGTGGACGGCCGCCCGCAGTATGTTCCAGGGCGCGTTGTCACTGGCCCGGCAGCGCCGCGAAATCGCCTCGCTGGAGGAATCCAAGCGCCTGCAACAAGCGTTGTATGAAATCGCCGATCTGGCCGGTGCGGATCTGGAAATGGGCGAGATGCTGCGGCATTTCCATCGCGTGCTCAATTCCCTGATGTACGCGCAGAACTGTTTCATCGTCGAGTACGACGACATCCGGCACCGGGTGCGGTTCCTGTACTTCGCCGATCAGAAGGACGACTTCGTCGCCGATCCGGACCGTAGTTACGAAGAACACGAAATGCCGCGCAGCCTGACCTTTGCGCTGTTGCGGCATGGCGAGCCGTTGAGCGGTCCGTCCAGCGAGCTGCTGGCCGAAATGGAGGGTGAGCAGGGGCAGCGCGGCCCGGAAAGCCTGGACTGGCTGGGGGTGCCGATGCTGCGCGACGGCCGCGTCTGCGGTGCGATCGTGGTGCAGAGCTACGAGCATCGCGCACGCTATGGCGAGGCCGATCGCACGCTGCTGGGCTATGTCGCCCAGCACATCCTCACGGCCATGGACCGGCGCCAGGCGCAGGTGCAACTGGAGCGCCAGGTGGAGCGGCGCACGCTGGAACTGCAGCGGGCCAATCGCAACCTTCAGGACGAAGTGGTCGAACGTCGCCGCGCAGAAAAGCTGCAGATGGCGCTGTTCAACATCGCCGAGCTGGCGATGAGTGCCGAGTCGCTGTCGCAGTACTACGGTCAGGTGCACGGCGTGGTCGGCACGCTGTTGGATGCGCGCAATTTCTATATCGCGCTGGTCAATGAAGACGGCGATGGATTGGAGTTCGTCTACTCTGTGGACGAATACAACCCCTCGCGAGCGCCACGTCCGTTCAGTGAGGGGCTGACCGAGTTCATCGTGCGCAACCGCCAGCCGCTGCTCGCCAATCGTGAGCGTATCGATGCGCTGCGCGATAGTGGGGTTGTCCGCGAGTTCGGCGCGCGTTCGCAGTGCTGGCTTGGTGTGCCACTGCTGAGCGATGACGATGTGGTGGGCGTGATCGTAGTGCAGAGCTACTCCCCGGAAGTGGTGTTCACTGCACACGACCAGCGCCTGCTGACCTTTGTCGCGCAGAACATCGGCAACGGCCTGGCGCGCCAGCGTGACCAGGAGCAGCTGCGCAACGCGCATGCCGACCTGGAAAAACGCGTGGACGAACGTACCCGCGAGCTGGCCGACGTCAACGACAAACTGCTGGGCCAGATCGGCGAGCGCCTGCGTGCCGAGCAGCGGCTCACGCATCAGGCCATGCACGATGCGCTGACCGGATTGCCCAACCGGCTGCACCTGCTGGATCGGCTGGAAGATGCCATCGTGCGCGCGCGTGGCAGCGAGGGGCATGGTTTTGCGGTGCTGTTCCTGGACCTGGACCGCTTCAAGCTGGTCAACGACAGCATCGGGCACGCTGCGGGCGATCAGATGCTGGTCGAGGTGGCCAAGCGGATCGTGTCGATGATGTCCGCCCAGGACCTGGTCGCGCGGCTGGGCGGCGATGAGTTCGCGATCCTGCTCCAGTGCGGCGATGGCCTGGCGTCGGCGCTGGAGTTCTCGCAGCGCATGCTGGTCGCGCTGGAGGAGTCGATGTGGGTGAAAGGGCGGGAGCTGTTTCCGTCCGGCAGCCTGGGCATTGCGATGTGGAACCCACGCTACCGCAACGGCGAAGAGCTGGTGCGCGATGCGGATGCGGCCATGTACCGCGCCAAGGCGCAGGGCAACGACCGCTGCGCCGTGTTCGATGAGGCCATGCGCGAGCAGGCGCTGCGCAGCCTGGACCTGGAGGCGGACCTGCGCCGGGCCATCATCAACCGGGATTTCGTGCCGTTCTATCAGCCGATCATGCGGCTCAGCGATGGCGAGCTGGTCGGCCACGAAGCGCTGCTGCGCTGGCAGCACGAGCGACGCGGGCTGCTGTTGCCGAGTGCGTTCCTGGATTTGGGCGAAGAGAGCGGCCTGATCGAACAGGTGGACTGGCTGCTGTATGAGCAGGTGATCACCCAGTTGGCCCGCGGTGGGCGCGGGTACCTGTCGGTCAATGTGTCGCCGCGGCACTTCCGCTCGGCCGATTTCAGCACGCGTCTGTTCGGCCTGATAGAAGCCGCTGGTGCCGATCCGCACCGGTTGCGGCTGGAGATCACCGAGGTGGCGTTGCTGGACGATGGCCCACGCACGCTGCGCATCCTGCAGACGCTGCGCGAGCGCGGCGTGCTGGTGCAGCTGGATGATTTCGGCACGGGCTTCTCGGCGCTGTCCTACCTGCACCGGTTCCCGATTTCGACGTTGAAGATCGACCAGTCCTTCATTGCCGGGCTGCACGGGCAGGACATGCAGAGCACGCACGCGCTGGTGCAGGGCGTGCTGTCGCTGGCGCGCACGCTCGGCATCGAAACGGTGGGCGAGGGCATCGAGACCCAGGCCCAGTACGACACGCTGCTGCAGCTCGGCTGCGATTACGGCCAGGGCTATCTGCTCGGCCGGCCAGCGCCGATGGACACTGCCGCAGCGGCCTGAGCCGCTACGGCAGCGGGTGGATCAGCGCAGCGCGTTGGCGCGCTTTTCGTCGATCCACTTGGAGGCCTGCGCCGGCTCGTAGGCGCGCATCCAGGCCAGCATCTCGTCGATGTCCGAGCCGTACCACAGGTCCGCGCGCTGGGCCGGGTGCAGGAAGCGCTCTTCGACCATGCGGTCGATCATGCCGATCAGCGGGGCGTAGAAGCCGTCCACATCCAGGAACGCGCAGGGCTTGTTGCCGATGCCCAGCTGGCGCCAGGTCAGCATCTCGAAGATTTCTTCCATGGTGCCGAAGCCGCCGGGCAGGGCGACGAATGCATCGGACAGATCGAACATGCGCGACTTGCGCTCGTGCATCGAGCCGACGATTTCCAGCTCGGTGAGACCGCGGTGGGCCACTTCCCAGTCCGCCAGCTGCTGCGGGATCACGCCGGTGACCTCACCGCCGCCTTCAAGCACGGCATTGGCCACGGTGCCCATCAGGCCGACGTTGCCGCCGCCGTAGACCAGGCGCAGGCCGTCGCGGGCGATGCGGTCGCCCAGCGCGATGGCGCGCTCGGTGTAGACCGGCTTGCTGCCGGGGTTGGAACCACAGTAAACGCAAATCGACTTCATTGGATCTTCCTGTTGTCCGAATCTATAGCGACCGGAAACGAAAAAGCCCCGCCGATGACCGGTGTGCTGGTCTCGTGACGGGGTGTCGTTCCGCAGGTGCGGTGGCGCATTATCGCGCGTTTCGGGCGCGGGGGCCAATCGGGCGCCGGTGATGGCAGCCGACCAATGGTCGGCTGCCGTTGTTCGTACTGCCGGACTCAGGCCGCCTGCGACTGCTCCCGGCGCGGGCCTTCCTTCAGGGCGCGGCCGACCAGGCCTACCAGCAGATCCAGCTCCTCCCCGTCCATGCCGAAGTGCGGGGTGAAGCGCAGCGAGTTCTCACCGCCGTGGATCACGTTGATGCCGTGGTTGCGCAGCCATTCCTCGGTGGAGCCGGTGCCGTAGCACTTGAACTGCGGGGCCAGCTCGCAGGAGAACAGCAGCCCGGTGCCCTGAACCTTGGTGATCAGCCCGCCCAGCTCGGTCTTGAGCTGCTCCAGCTTGCGCACGGCTTCCTCGCCGCGAACGCGGATGTTCTCGCGCACCTGCGGGGTCAGCAGCGACAGCGTGGCGCAGGCCACGTCCAGCGCCCGCGGGTTGGAGGTCATGGTGTTGCCGTAGATGCCCTTGCGATACAGCTGCGCGGCGTGCTCGGTCACGGCCAGCACCGAGAGCGGGAACTGGGCCGCATTGAGCGCCTTGGAATAGGTCTCCATGTCCGGCACGTCCAGGCCTTCGAAGCCCGGGTAGTCCACGATCGAGAGCACGCCATGCGCGCGCAGGCCGGCCTGGATCGAATCCAGCAGCAGCAGGCTGCCGTGCTGGCGGGTCAGTTCACGCGCAAGCGCATAGAACGACGGCGGCACCGAACGGCCCGGATCGCCTTCGCCCATCACCGGCTCCAGGAACACCGCTTCGATGAACCAGTGGTTCTGCTCGGCCTCGGCGAACACGCGCTTGAGCGCGTCTTCGTCATACGGGGCGATCGCGATGACCGTGTCCTCGCCGCGGTAGCTGGCCAGGTGCTGCATGTAGGTCTTGCGGCTGGAATCGGAGTACAGGCCCGGGCGGTCAGTGCGGCCGTGGAAACTGCCCTTGACCACCACGCGCTTGATCTTGGCCCCGGCATGGCGGGCGCCCGGATCGGTCTGCAGCTTGGCGTTGACGTCGGCGATGCGAGCGGCCAGGCCCACGGCTTCCGAACCAGAATTCAGGCACATGAAGTGGCTGTACGGGCAACCGCCACGACGGTGGCCGATTTCCTTGCGCAGGGCCTGGATGAAACGCTGCTGGGACAGGCTGGGCGTCATCACATTGGCCATGACCTGCGGCGCGGCCATCGCCTCCATCACCGCTTCGGGGGTATGGCCGAAGCCGAGCATGCCGTAGCCGCCGGCGTCGTACAGCACCGCGCCCTTCAAGGTGACGACCCACGCGCCACGGGCGGCGAGGGCGACGTACGGGGTAACCGCATCATCGGCATAGAAATTGACGAAACCGTTCTGCATCGCCTCGATCTGGGCGCGTTCGTCCAGCGCCAGCAGATCGCCCAGATCGGCGCGCACGCGGTCGAACTCCGCAGCGGCAGCCTCAATGGCGGCGACCAGGGCGGGATGGCCCGCAGCCAGGCGTTCAAGGGTGGCGTCATCCAGGCCGGTGGTCAGGCGGGTGCCGGGCTGGGCGCGAAGGGGGGCGAGGCGTTCGATGAAGCTCATTGCAGATCTCCTGAAACGATTGGCGGCACGGCGGAAAAGCAAAACGCGCGTCTATTCGCGCGCGCTTCGGGCATTCCTGCTCGTGCATCAGACTTCCGGCTCGATGCTAGCACGCGGTTTTTCGCGCGATAACCCCGCGAAACGCTGTTGCATAGCAGCATTTTGCGCGACGTTCGCCGAATCCTGCGTTGCCACCGAGGGCCAGTCGTACAATGGCCGACATTGCCTACACGTTGCCGTGCGCTGCCTTGAAGAAGTCCGATTTCAACTACGACCTCCCGCCTGAACTGATTGCCCAGGCGCCCCTTGCCGAACGCTCGGCCAGCCGCCTGATGGTGGTGCCGCCGGCCCCGGCCGCCTTCGAACACCGCCAGGTGCGCGACCTGCCCGACCTGCTGCAGCCCGGCGACCTGCTGGTCTTCAACGACACGCGCGTGATTCCGGCCCGTCTGTTCGGCCAGAAGGCCAGCGGCGGCCGTGTCGAGATCCTGATCGAGCGCCTGCTCGGTGGCCAGCAGGCGCGTGCCCAGGTCGGCGCGAGTAAATCGCCCAAGCCGGGCAGCCGCATCGCGCTCGACGCCGGTGGCGAGGCCGAGGTGCTGGGCCGCGATGGGGAGTTCTATGTGTTGCAGTTCCATGTGCCCGAGGCCCTGGAGCAATGGCTGCTGCATGCCGGCCGGCTGCCGCTGCCGCCGTACATCCAGCGCGAGCCGGGCGTGGACGACCGCGAGCGCTACCAGACCGTGTTCGCCCGCGAGATCGGCGCGGTGGCCGCCCCGACCGCCGGCCTGCACTTCGATGAGGCCCTGCTGGCCACGTTGAAGAACAAGGGCGTCGACTTCGGTCACGTGACCCTGCACGTGGGCGCAGGCACCTTCCAGCCGGTCCGCGTGGACGATCTGAAAGAGCACGTGATGCACCGCGAATGGCTGAACGTCGGCGCCGAGCTGGTCCAGCAGGTGCGCCGCACCCGCGCTGCGGGTGGCCGTGTGATCGGTGTCGGGACCACGGTGGTGCGTGCGCTGGAAAGCGCCATGCGCGAGGGCGAATTGCTGCCGTACGCCGGTGAAACCCAGATATTCATCACCCCGGGGTACCGGATCCGCAGCGTGGACGCGATGGTGACCAACTTCCATCTGCCGGAAAGCACCCTGCTGATGATGATCTCGGCCTTCGCCGGCCAGTCCCGGGTGTTCGAGGCCTACCAGGCTGCGATCGCGGAGAAGTACCGCTTCTTCAGCTATGGCGATGCGATGCTGCTGTTCCCGCAGGGGGAATGAGGGCAGCGGGGCAGGCGCGGCCGTTTTCGGCGACAATGGCAGACTATTTGCCCGAATGACCGCTCCATGTCCCGACTCCAGTTCCAGCTCCAGACCACCGACGGCCGCGCCCGCCGCGGCCGCCTGACCTTCCCGCGCGGGACCGTGGAAACCCCGGCCTTCATGCCGGTGGGCACCTATGGCTCGGTGAAGGGCATCCTGCCGGAGCAGATCCGTGCGCTGGGTGCGGAAATCATCCTGGGCAACACCTTCCATCTGTACCTGCGCCCGGGCCTGGACGTGATCGCCGACCACGGCGGCCTGCATGGCTTCGCGCGCTGGAACGGCCCGATCCTGACCGACTCCGGCGGCTTCCAGGTGTTCTCGCTGGCCCACCGCCGCAAGATCACCGAGCAGGGCGTGACCTTCTCTTCGCCGACCGACGGCGCCCGCGTGTTCCTGGGCTCGGAAGAGAGCATGCGCATCCAGAAGGTGCTCGATTCGGACGTGGTGATGATCTTCGACGAGTGCACCCCGTACCCGGCCACCGAGCCGGTCGCGCGCACCTCGATGGAACTGAGCCTGCGCTGGGCGCAGCGCAGCCGCAACGCGCACGATGAACTGGGCAATGACGCGGCGCTGTTCGGCATCGTCCAGGGCGGTGTCCATCACGACCTGCGCAGCCGCTCGGCCGAGGGCCTGCAGCAGATCGGCTTTGATGGCTACGCCATCGGCGGCCTGGCCGTGGGCGAACCCGAGCACGAACGCAACGCCATGCTCGACCACATGCACCCGATCCTGCCGGCCGATCGCCCGCGCTATCTGATGGGCGTGGGCCGCCCGGAAGACCTGGTCGAAGGCGTCGCCCGCGGCGTGGACATGTTCGATTGCGTGATGCCGACCCGGAATGCGCGCAACGGCCACTATTTCACCTCGTTCGGCACCGTGCGCATCCGCAACGCCCGCTACGAGCGCGACATGGACACCATCGAGCCGGGCTGCGGCTGCCACGCCTGCACCAGCGGCTATACGCGCTCGTACCTGCGCCACCTGGACCGCTGCAATGAGATGCTGGCGCCGATGCTGGGCACCATCCACAACCTCTATTACTACGAGAAGTTGATGGCCGACATGCGTGCCGCGATCGCAGCGGGAACCTTTACCGCCTTCCGCGAGTCTTTCTACGCGGCCCGTGGTGCGGTCACCCCCGCGCTGTAAAGTGACCCCGGCCGGCCGCTCCGGCGCGCCGACCCTGCCAAACGGCCCAAGGACGAACTCCCGGGGCCATGGCATACTTCGAGGCTGACCCCCGTTTCGCGGCGACTCCCTGACCCTCCAAGGGGGCAGGGCGCCTCCCAACCCAAGGACACACTATGAACCTGCTTGCCTTCCTGATTCCCACCGCCAACGCCCAGGCCGCCGGTGGCCAGCCGCAGGGCATGGGTCTGACCACCCTGCTGTTCCCGATCATCCTGATCGCGATCATGTACTTCCTGATGATCCGCCCGCAGATGAAGCGCCAGAAGGAACACAAGGCCATGCTGGAGAAGGTCAAGCGCGGTGACGAAGTGCTGACCAACGGCGGCATCGCCGGCGTGGTCACCGACATCGGCGACAACTTCATCACCATCGAAGTGGCCGAAAACGTGCGCATCCGCGTGCAGAAGGGCGCCGTGGGCAATGTGCTGCCGACCGGCACGCTGAAGTCGGCCAACTGATCCACCTCCTTTCCGTTCAACCGCGGTGCCGGGACGGGCACCGCGCGGGACCCAAGCAATGCTCGAATTTCCACGCTGGAAGTATTTCCTCATCCTGATCGTGCTGGCGGTCAGTGCGTTGTACGCACTGCCCAACATCTACCAGAAGGACCCTGCCGTGCAGATCACCGCCAACCGTGGCGGGCAGATCGACGACGCCCTGCGCGACCGCGTGCTGGGTGACCTCAAGCAGGCCGGCGTGGAGCCGCTGTCGGTGGCCAAGGAAGGCGACAGCCTGATCGTGCGCCTGCCGACGCTGCAGGCGCAGACTGCTGCCAACGACGCCCTGCGCGACGAGATGGGCGAGGACTACGTGGTGGCCCTGAATCTGGCCTCCACCGTGCCGGACTGGCTGAGCGACCTCGGCGCCAAGCCGATGGTGCTGGGCCTGGATCTGCAGGGCGGCGTGCACTTCGTGCTGCAGGTCGACCAGAAGGCCGCACTGGACAAGCGTCTGGACGCCTACGCCGAAGACGTGCGGACCAGCCTGCGCGATGCCCGCATCGCCTACCAGTCGGTTGAACGCCGTGGCGACAACACCATCGTGGCCACCATCAGCCCGTCCGCCGGTGCCGATGCTGCCACGCGTGCCCGGGAAGTGATGGTCAAGGCGCAGCCGACGCTGGGCTACGAGGTGGCGGGCAACCGCATCACCGTGAGCATGCCGGAGACGGAGCTGACGGCGATCGCCAACGGCGCCATCGAGCAGAACGTCAACACGCTGCGCAACCGCGTCAACCAGCTCGGCGTGGCCGAGCCGATCATCCAGCGCCAGGGTGCCGACCGCGTGGTCGTGCAGCTGCCCGGCGTGCAGGACACCGCCGAAGCCAAGCGCATGATCGGTGCCACCGCGACGCTGGAATACCGCGCCGTGGTCGAAGGCAATGCCCAGGACGCGATCGCCAGTGGCCGCATCCCGCCGGAGGCCAAGGTCTACCAGCAGCGCGACAACCGCGGCCCGATCCTGCTCAACAAGCGCGTGATCGTGACCGGTGACCAGATGGTCGCCGCGCAGGCCACCACCGACCAGAACGGTTCGGCGGCGGTGAGCGTGACGCTGAACAACGTCGGCGGCCAGCGCATGTTCGACTTCACCAGCGCCAACGTGAACAAGCCGATGGCGGTGGTCTACACCGAGCGCATCCCGACCGTGAACGTGGTCGACGGCAAGGAAGTGCGCAGCTTCCGCGTCAAGGAAGAGGTGATCTCGGTCGCCAACATCAACGGCGTGTTCGGAAAGAACTTCCAGACCACCGGCCTGGACAAGCTCGAGGCGGACAACCTGGCCAAGCTGCTGAAATCCGGCTCGCTGGCCGCGCCGATGGACTTTGTTGAAGAACGCATCGTCGGCCCGAGCCTGGGTGCGGAGAACGTCGAGCGCGGCGTGACCGCGGTCGGCTTCGCGTTCCTGTTCACCTTGGTCTTCTTCACCGTGTACTACCGGATGTTCGGCGTGATCACCTCGGTGGCGATGCTGTTCAACCTGCTGATCGTGGTGGCGGTGATGTCGCTGTTCGGTGCGACGATGACGCTGCCCGGCTTCGCCGGCCTGGCGCTGTCGATCGGCCTGTCGGTCGACGCCAACGTGCTGATCAACGAACGTATCCGTGAAGAGCTGCGGGCCGGCATGCCGCCCAAGGCGGCCATCGTGGCCGGTTACGAGAAGGCTTCCGGGACCATCCTGGACGCCAACCTCACCGGCATCCTGGCGGGTGTGGCGTTGTATGCGTTCGGTACTGGCCCGCTGAAGGGCTTCGCCGTGACCATGATCGTCGGCATCCTGGCCTCCATGTTCACTGCAATCACCGTCTCGCGTGCCCTTGCCGTGCTGGTTTACAGCCGCCGCAAGAAGCTCAAGACCCTGGCCATCTGACGGGAAGCGAATAGAAACCATGAAACTTTTCCCGTTGCATCTGATCCCGAACGACACCAAGTTCGACTTCATGCGCACCCGCTGGGTGGCCATCGGTCTGGCGGCGCTGGTGTTCATTGCCGCCATTGGCTGCATTGCCTTCAAGGGCTTCAACTACGCGCTGGATTTCACCGGCGGCACCGTGGTCGAAGTCCGTTTCGACAAGCCAGCTGACGTCGATGCCGTGCGCGAGCATCTGGAAGGCGCCGGTTATGCCGGTGCCCAGGTGCAGAGCTTCGGCAGCGGCAGCAACCTGCTGATCCGTCTGCAGCCGCAGGAGATGGCCGAAGGCGAGAACGCCGGTGAAGCCAACAACCGCACCGCTGAAGCGGTGCAGAAGGCGATCTCGGTGGAGGGCAACCAGGCGGCCATCGTCGGTGCCGAGTTTGTCGGCCCGCAGGTCGGTAAAGAGCTGGCCCTGAACGGTCTGTACGCGGCCCTGTTCGTGCTGATCGGCTTCCTGATCTACATCGGTTTCCGCTTCGAGTGGAAGTTCGCGATGGTGGCGATCATCACCACCCTGTTCGACGTGCTGGTGGTAGCGGGTTACTTCTCGCTGAGCGGCCGTGAGTTCGATCTGACCGTGCTGGCCGGTCTGCTGTCGGTGATGGGCTTCTCGATCAACGACACCATCGTGGTGTTCGACCGTGTGCGTGAGAACTTCCGCAGCCTGCGTGTGGAGCCGCTGGAAGTGATGAACCGTTCGATCAACCAGACGCTGTCGCGCACGATCATCACCTCGCTGGTGTTCTTCCTGTCGGTGCTGGCGCTGTATCTGTACGGCGGTGGTTCGCTGGAGGGGCTGGCGCTGAGCCAGATGATCGGTGCGGTGATCGGTACGCTGTCGTCGATCTTCATTGCCTGCCCGCTGCTGACGATGGGCGCACTGGCGGTGACCAAGCAGGATCTGCTGCCGAAGGCCAAGGACGTGGAAGCGTTGGAGCGTCGTCCGTAAGGTTTCTGGTGGTGTGAAACATCTGAAAGGCCGCGCATTGCGCGGCCTTTCTTTTTGTTCAGGGCCAGCGCCAGAGTTAGAGCCGGAGCCAGAGCCAGAGCGGCAGCCAGAGCGGCGCCTTGGATGTTCACTATTGGAGGGCGACGGATAGCGCTGTGCTGGACCCGCCGTAAACCCATCCCTGGGGGCTCGTGAGCGCCATCCATGGCGCTCCAACGGTCCTGCACATCGCTATCCGTCACCCTCCAGACAGGGGGCTGGATGGCGGTTGGTAGGGCAGAGCGAAGCAAGGCAAAGCCACGCAAAGCAAAGCCACGCAAAGCAAAGCAACGGCACCCGCGCTGGCGTGGATCTACGTGGGGCAAGAATCGGCCTTGGCATTGGTGACTCTCTGCACGCGCGATCCTGGTTCGGCGACAGTCGGCCAATCTCCAAGAGTCAGCATCCACTGCACTCGTCACAGCGTCAGGTGTGGCAGGTAGAGCCACGCCATGCGTGGCTGCTCTCCGTCCGCAGCGACCCTGTGTCGGGCAGGGGTCGGTGAGGGCAGGGCGGGACCGTCACCCGCAGGGATGCGGGTGTCGAGCCTCCACGGACGGATTCACGGCGCGTCCCGACCTGCCCTCACCGGCCCCGGGCCACTAGGAACATACACCCCCGTCGGTTGTACTAAGCAGCGCTGCGCACTACGATCCCTTGCGTTCCGCGCAGCCGCTCCGGTGGCGCGCGACCTCCCTTTTCATCGCGCCGGTCCGTCCTGCGCCAGTCCCCTCGAGGTTTATATGGTCATCAAACCGCGTGTGCGCGGCTTCATCTGCGTCACCACCCATCCCGTCGGCTGCGATGCGGCCGTCAAGCAGCAGATCGATTACATCCAGTCCAAGCCGAAGATCGCCAACGGCCCGAAGAAGGTGCTGGTGCTCGGCGCCTCTACCGGCTATGGCCTGGCCGCGCGCATCACCGCCGCCTTCGGCAGCGATGCCGCCACGCTGGGTGTGTTCTTCGAACGCCCGGGCACCGAGACCAAGCCCGGCACCGCCGGCTGGTACAACACCGCCGCGTTCCACAAGTACGCCGAGCAGGCCGGTCTGTACGCCAAGAGCGTCAATGGCGATGCCTTCTCCGATGAGGTCAAGGCCAAGGTCATCGAGTTGATCAAGCAGGACCTCGGCCAGGTCGACCAGGTGGTCTACAGCCTGGCCGCGCCGCGCCGCAAGCATCCCAAGACCGGTGAAGTGATCAGTTCCACGCTCAAGCCGATCGGTGCGCCGATCACGCTGCGTGGCCTGGATACCGACAAGGAAGTGATCACCGAAACCACGATCGAGCCGGCCAGCCCGGAAGAGATCGCCGGCACCGTCGCCGTGATGGGTGGCGAAGACTGGCAGATGTGGATCGATGCGCTGCTCGAGGCTGACGTGCTCGCCGAAGGTGCGACCACCACGGCCTTCACCTACGTCGGTGAGGAAATCACCCAGGCGATCTACTGGAACGGCTCCATCGGCGCGGCCAAGAAGGATCTGGACGAGAAGGTCGTCGGCCTGCGCCAGAAGCTGGCCCCGATCGGTGGCGATGCACGCGTGTCGGTGCTCAAGGCGGTGGTCACCCAGGCCAGCTCTGCGATCCCGACCATGCCGCTGTACCTGTCGCTGCTGTTCAAGGTGATGAAGGCCAAGGGCACGCACGAAGGCTGCATCGAGCAGCTCGATACGCTGTACGACATCCTCTACGGCGGCAAGGACGCAGGCACCGCAACCGAGCGCCTGCGCCACGATCTGGTCACCGATGGCGGCCGCCAGGTTGAGCTGATCGATGACGCCGGCCGCCTGCGCGCGGATTACAAGGAAATGGCGCCAGAGGTGCAGGGCGAAGTGGTCGCCCTGTGGCCGCAGGTGACCAACGAGAACCTGTACGAGATCAGCGATCTGGCCGGCTACAAGGCCGACTTCCTGCGTCTGTTCGGGTTCGGCGTGGAAGGCGTGGATTACGACGCCGATGTTGCCACCGACGTGAAGATTCCGAATCTGGTCGAGATGGCCTGATCGGAAGGAGGGATGCCGACCAACGGTCGGCATCTACCGGTGCGGCGCGCGCAGATGCCCGCGCGGCGCGCCGTGACGCCCATGCGGCGCACCCGGATGTCCGGGAAGCCTTAGGTCACGACCGTTGGTCGTGACGCTCAGGCGCTCAGCTGAAATCGAAGTTCATCACCGGGCCGGCCGGGCCGACGAACTCGCCCTGCACGTAATCCACGCCGGCGCTGAAGAGCAGGCTCATCGAGTTGGCATCGGCGACGAATTCGGCGATGGTCCGGATGTCGGCTGCCTGCGCACGCGCGGTGATTTCGCTGATCTTCTCGCTGTGCTCGCGGGTGCGGGCGAAGTCCGACGTGAAGTCGCGGTCCAGCTTGAGGAACTGCGGCTGGAAGTGCGCCAGCAGCTGGAACGAATCCAGTCCTGAGCCGAACTGCTCCAGGCCGATCCGGCAGCCCAGCGGCGCGACGGCGGCGAGGAACTGCTGGGCATTGCGCAGGTGGGTGAACACCTTGGCCTCCGGCGCGTGCAGCCACAGCTGTTCGCCCGGCACACCCTGCGCCTCGAGTTCGCGGCGGAGCGTGGCGATCATCAGCGGGTCGTTGAACGACTCCGGGGTGATCTTGACCATCATGTGGGTGACATGGCCCTCGCGCTTGCGCGCGGCGAGCGTGCTGATCGCGTGCGTCACCACCCAGCGGTTGATGTCGGCCAGCAGGCCATGGTCCTCGGCGATGCCCAGGAACGCGTTCGGGCTGAGCAGCTCGCCGTTGTGGTCCAGGCGCAGGTAGGCCTCGTACAACTCCAGTGCTTCGCCCTGCAGGTTGAGGACCGGCTGGTAGTGCAGCTGGAAGCCATCGCCGTCCAGCGCCTGGCGGATGCGGGTGACCCAGTGCTGGATGCGCTCCTCTTCCACGCGGTCCACCGCGGCCGGATCGAACACGCGGGTGGTGTTGCCCAGTTCCAGTGCGGCCTGGGTGCACTCGGTCGCGCGGGCCAGCACCTGGCCGATGCTTGCGATCTTCTCGCCCACCTGCACGCCGCCGACGCTGACGGTGACCGTGGCCGAGCGTTCGCCGATGCTGAAGACCTGCGAGGCGAACGCCTCGCGGATCTGGTCGGCCAAGGCAACGGTCTGCGCGTACGCGGCCTCGGTCAGCACCGCGAAGCTGTGTTCGCCAAAGCGCGCCACGTGGGCCGCATCGCCCACGCTCTGCGCCAGCACGCGGGCGAGGGCGCCGATCAGTGCATCGGCCGAATCCAGCCCGATCTCCGGCAGCAGGCGCGCGTAATGGTCCGGCTCGATCAGCAGCAGGCCGAACTGGCCCTCGCTGCGGCCGGCCTGGGCGACCGCGTTTTCGACATGCAGCATGAAGGTCGGGCGGTTGAGCAGGCCGGTGACCTGGTCGCGCTGGCGCAGGTCTTCGACCTCGCGGGCCAGCTCCGGATCGAACTCCATGCGGCGGCGGAACACCACCTGCAGGCAGGATTCGCCTTCGTAGCTGGCCTGGGTGAATTCCATGGTCGCGGCGAACACCGCGCCGTCCTGGTTGCGCGCGTCCACCTGGTACTGCGGCGGGGGGGCATCCCCCTTGCTCATGGATTTGAGCAGCTGCTTGAAGCCATCCACGTGCTGCGGGGCGACCATGTCCAGCAGCGAGATACCTGCCACGTCGTCGAAGGTCTCGTAGCCGAACATTTCCAGGTAGGCCTCGTTGGCCCGGATGTGCATGCCTTCGTGGATGTAGGCGATCGGGTCGCGGGAGGAGGAGATCAGTGCGTCGCAGCGGCGTTCGGTCTCGCGCATCTGCGCCTCGATCCGGCGCAGCCCGCGGCGCGCATGCAGATCGGTCCATTCGTTGCGGACCACCGCCAGCAGGTGCTCGGGGCGGTGGCGCAGGGCGATGGCGCGGATGCCGTTGGCGCCGGCCTCGACCCACTCGTTCTCATCGATCGATTCGGCCAGCAGGATCATCGGGATGTCCTTGCCACTGGTCGCGATCTGCTGGGTCACCTGCAGCAGCGGGATGCTCTGCGCGGCGGCAACCAGTACCAGGTCGATCGGCTGGCTGACCAGCACCTGGGCCAGCTCCTCGCTGTGCTGCGGGCGCGTCGGGCGCACCGCGATGCCGCTGTTGCGCAGCGTGCTGACGATGGTCTCGGCGTTCTCGCCGCTGTCGTCCACGATCAGCAGGCGGACCGTCATGTCATTCGCGTTCTGCATTCACTACTCCCCGGACTGCAAACTTGATACACGATGCGTGTGACTACGTCCATGCGGCAAACGGTAGCCGATCACGGAACGTGCGTTCCGGCTCAGGCCACGCTGCCCGCGGCATGGCCACAGGCCCAGGCCCACTGGAAGTTGTAGCCCCCCAGCCAGCCGGTCACGTCCAGCACCTCCCCAATGAAGTGCAGGCCGGGAACCAATTGCGACTCAAAGGTACTGGAGGACACCTTGCGGGTGTCGACCCCGCCCAGCGTCACCTCGGCGGTACGGTAGCCCTCGGTGCCACTGGCCACCAGTGGGAAATTCTGCAGCAGTTCCGCGGCCTGGCGCAGCTGGGGCTCGTCGATCTGGCGCACCAGCCGGTCCGGCAGCCAATGCTCGCACAGGCGCAGCGCCAACCGCCGCGGCAACACCTCCGACAGCACCGTGCGCAGCTCGGCGGCACCGCGCTCGGCCTTCATCCGGCGCAGCCACTCCAGCGCGTCCTGGCCCGGCAGCAGGTCCAGCCGAAGCTCATCGCCGGGCTGCCAGTAGGAGGAGATCTGCAGGATGGCCGGGCCGCTGATGCCGCGGTGCGTGATCAGCATGGAATTGCGGAACTCGACATCATTGCAGCGCGCCGCGATCGGCAGCGCCACCCCGCTGAGGTCGTTGAAGCGCTCCTGGTGCTTGCCGCTCAGGGTGAGCGGCACCAGCCCGGCGCGGGTCGGCAGGACCTCATGGCCGAACTGGCGGGCCAGTTCATAGCCGAAGCCGGTCGCGCCCATGCTCGGGATCGACAGACCACCCGTGGCCACCACCAGCGAGGCGGCATGGAAGTGCCCCTGCGCGGTGTGCACGTGGAAGCCGTCCGCGCCGCGCTCCACCTTCTGAACCCCGCAGTCGGTGCGGATCTGCACGCCGGCGGCCTGGCATTCGTCCACCAGCATCTTCACGATCTGCTTGGAGGAGATGTCGCAGAACAGTTGGCCCAGCTCTTTTTCGTGATACGCGATGCCGTGCCGCTCCACCATCTCGATGAAATGCCACGGCGTATAGCGCGCCAGCGCGGATTTGCAGAAGTGCGGATTGGCCGACAGGAAATTGGCCGCCGTGGTGCCGGTGTTGGTGAAGTTGCAGCGCCCGCCGCCGGACATCAGGATCTTCTTGCCAACCTTGTTGGCATGGTCGATCACCTGCACCTGGCGCCCGCGTTTGCCTGCGGTCATCGCACACATCAGTCCGGCAGCGCCGGCCCCGATGACCAGCACATCACAGCGGATCACACTCACGCCTGCGGCTTCTGCTTGCGCCAGGTGGGGATGACGCTGAGCTGCGCCTTGTCCGACGTCAACTGCACTTCGCCGTCCTGGATCTGCACGTCCCACTGCATCGTGCGTTCAATCTGCGCGCCCCATTCGGTGACGAACTCGCCCGGCAGGTCCATGACCTCCAGCGTGGACAGCTTCTTCAGCGCGGAGGCGTTGCGGTCCCACCAGATATCGGCGGCGCGGCCGCCGTAGGTGACCAGCTGCACCGCACGCGCGCGGCCGGCGGCCTTGCGCAGGCGCGACTCGTCGGGCTGGCCCAGTTCGATCCACAGCTCGATGTCGCCGGTGTAGTCGCGGCGCCACAGGTCCGGCTCGTCGTCCACGCTCAGGCCGCGGCCGAACTCCAGCCGGTCATCGGCGTTCAAGGCGAAGGTGAGCAGGCGCACCATCAGGCGGTCGTCGGTCTCGGACGGGTGCTGGGCCAGCGTCAGCGTATGGCTGGCGTAATAGCCGCGATCCATGTCGCTGATCTGCAGTTCGGCCTTGCGGATGGTGGCGGTGAGGGCCATGGGGATACCTGAAACAAAGAGCGCCATGATAATGGTTCGCCATGAGCCCGTCCGATCCGATCCTCGCTGCCCCCGCACCCAGCCGCCTGCAGTTGCCCCCCGGCGACTGGCCGAGCTTGCTGGACGGGCTGTGCGCGCGCTTTCCGCGCATCGACCGCGCGCAGTGGGCAGACCGCTTTGCCCGGGGGCGGGTGCAGGACGCGCAGGGCAGGGCGCTCGCGCCGGATCAGGTCTGGCAGGTGGGGCTGGAGATCGTGTATTTCCGTGAAGTGGCCGATGAGCCGGTGATTCCCTTCGCCGAGGCCATCGTCCATCAGGATGCGCACCTGCTGGTGGCCGACAAGCCGCACTTCCTGCCGGTCACGCCCGCCGGCGATTACGTGCGCGAGACGCTGCTGGCCCGGCTGGTGGCGCGCACCGGTAACCGGGATCTGGTGCCGCTGCACCGCCTGGACCGGCTGACCGCCGGGCTGGTGCTGTTCTCGACCCGGCCCGATACCCGAGATGCCTACCAGCGCCTGTTCCGCGAGCGGCGCATTGAGAAGGTGTACGAGGCCCTGGCACCGCCGCTGCCGCAGCGGGCGTTCCCGCTGGAGCGCCATACGCGGTTGGTTCCCGGTGAGCCGTTCTTCCGGATGGCCGAAGTGCCCGGCGAGCCCAATGCGCGGACCCGCATCGAAGTGATCGAGGCGGCCGGCCCGGTCTGGCGCTACCGGCTGCATCCGGTCAGTGGCCGCAAACACCAGTTGCGCGTGCACATGGCGGGGCTGGGCGCGCCGATCCTGGGGGACGATCTGTACCCGGAGCTGCTCGTGGATGCCCCGGCGGACGCGCCGCTGCAACTGCTGGCCAAGGGATTGGCGTTCGATGACCCGCTGAGCGGGCAGCGGCGCACGTTCACCAGCGGCCTGTCGCTCCACCTGTAGAGCCGGCCGGCGGCCGGCACTACCGGGCCGCGACTCTCCGCCACGCCGGGCCCTCGATCCGCCATCCGTCCGTTCATCTTGCCGAACGGTTGGGCAGCCAACGATCCAGCTGCGCAGCGAAGGCCTGCCTGTCGCGCGCATGCAGCGGCGCAGGGCCACCCGTCTGGATACCGGAGCCGCGCAGTTCCTCCATGAAATTGCGCATCGACAGCCGCTCGGCCATGTTGTTCGGGGTGTACAGGTCGCCGCGCGGGTTCAATGCGACGGCCTTCTTGTCCAACACCAAGGCCGCCAGCGGGATGTCCTGCGTGACGACCAGATCGCCCGGCTGGACCCGTTCGACGATCACGCTGTCGGCCACGTCCAGGCCCGGTGCAACCTGGATCGAGCGGATGAAACGGGACGGAGGGGTCCGCAGCCAGTGGTTCGCGACCAGGGTCATCCCGACTCCGGCACGCTCGGCGGCCCGGAACAGGATCTCCTTGATGACGGCCGGACAGGCGTCGGCGTCCACCCAGATGTGAACTTTAGGGGTCGGTACGTCAGTCATTTGGCTGATCTTAAGGTAGGAAAAATCTGAATAGGGGCTGCGATTTCGTGTAGGATCGCCCGACCCCTTGTCCTGTCAGGCGGGAAGGGGGGATGGCTGAATAAACCAGCTATCGCTTTTTCGGTAAAACACGAGTATCGTCACCCACACTGTGTTTGCTAGGGTCACCGTGAATCGTGGCCTGGTGCAGTTGATCTCACGATCTGCTCATCGATCCGCTTTACCAACGCCTGCAACTCAGTCTCGGCTCCGATACGCGGCGGCCGCGATTATTTCAACTATTGTTTCAGGAGTTAGTACATGTCTGATCGTCAGCAGGGCACCGTGAAGTGGTTCAACGACGCCAAGGGCTTCGGCTTCATCACCCCGGAAAGCGGCCCGGACCTCTTCGTGCATTTCCGCGCGATCCAGGGCACCGGCTTCAAGTCGCTGCAGGAAGGCCAGAAGGTGACTTTCGTCGCCGTGCAGGGCCAGAAGGGTATGCAGGCTGACCAGGTGCAGGCGGTCTAATCGACCCCCCGCAACCGTAAGGTCGCCTAAAACGCCGGAAGCGAAAGCTTCCGGCGTTTTTTATTGGGCGGCGTTCGGCCATCGTCGACGCAGCACACGTTGAAGACGTCATCGTGCCGGTAGCCCGGTTACGATGCCGCTTTGACCCTGCGGAACCCTCGATGATCAAGGTGCACCATCTGGACCACTCGCGCTCGCTGCGCGTGTTGTGGATGCTCGAAGAACTGGGCCTGCCGTACCAGGTCGTCAACTACCAGCGCGATCCGAAGACCTGGCTGGCACCGCAGGCGCTGCGCGACGTGCACCCGCTAGGCAAGTCGCCGGTGCTGCAGGACGACGCGCTGGTCCTGGCCGAATCCGGCGCGATTCTGGAATACCTCGCCGACCGCTACGACAGCGGCCGCCAGCTCTCCCCCGAGCCGATGCCGGCGCAGGTGCCCGAACGCGTGCGTTACCGCTACTGGATGCACTATGCCGAAGGCTCGGCGATGCCGCCGCTGGTGATGACCCTGGTGTTTTCGCGGCTGCGCAACGCGCCGATGCCGTTCTTCGCCAAGCCGATCGCGCGCTCCATCGCCGACAAGGCGCTCAACGGCTTCGTGCGTCCGCAGGTGAAGCTGCACATGGACTGGATGGAACGCGAGCTCGGCCAGGCGCCGTGGTTTGCCGGTGAACGCTTCACCGCTGCCGATATCCAGATGAGTTTCCCGATCCAGGCCGCCGCCGCGCGCGGTGGCGACATGGCCGCCTACCCACGGCTGCAGGCGTACCTGGCCCGGATCGAGCAGCGCCCGGCGTACCAGCGTGCGGTGGAGCGCGGCGGTCCGTTGAACCTCGGCGGCGGTTCGCGCTGAACTTGCGGGGCAGCCGGTCTGCCCCCATTTCATACCGATGAGCACCCAGCCCCTGCGTTTCGACAACCGTTTCATCCGTGACCTGCCCGGCGACCCGGAAATCGGCCCGCGCGTGCGGGAGGTGCGCGAGGCAGCGTGGTCCTCGGTCATGCCGACGCCGGTTGCCGCGCCACGGCTGCTGGCATACTCGCCTGAGGTGGCCACGCTGCTGGGCATGGGCGAGGACCTGATCGAGAGCGAGGACTTCGCGCGGGTGTTCGGCGGCAATGCGCTCTATGCCGGGATGGCACCGTGGGCGGCCAACTACGGTGGCCATCAGTTCGGCCATTGGGCGGGGCAGCTCGGCGATGGCCGCGCGATCTCGCTGGGCGAGCTGCTCACCCCGGACGGTGCGCACTGGGAGCTGCAGTTGAAGGGCGCCGGGCGCACACCGTACTCGCGGGGCGCCGACGGGCGTGCGGTGCTGCGCTCGTCCATCCGCGAGTTCCTGTGCAGCGAAGCGATGCATCACCTCGGCGTGCCGACCACGCGCGCGCTGAGTCTGGTCGGCACCGGCGATGCCGTCGTGCGCGACATGTTCTACGACGGTCACCCTGAAGCCGAACCCGGCGCGATCGTGTGTCGGGTCGCGCCGTCCTTCATCCGCTTTGGCACGTTCGAACTGCCGGCGTCGCGCGGCGACACCGCGTTGCTGCGGCAGTTGGCCGATGTCTGCATCGCGCGCGATTTTCCTGCGCTGGCAGAGGCGGGCGAGGCACGCCACGCACGCTGGTTCGCCGACATCTGCGAGCGCACCGCAGTGCTGGTCGCGCATTGGATGCGCGTGGGTTTCGTGCATGGCGTGATGAACACCGACAACCTCTCCATTCTCGGGCTCACCATCGATTACGGACCGTATGGCTGGGTCGAGGATTACGATCCTGAGTGGACCCCCAACACCACTGACGCGCAGGGACGACGTTATCGTTTCGGCACCCAGCCGCAGGTGGCGTACTGGAATCTCACCCGGCTGGCGCAGGCCTTGGCGCCGCTGTTCGAGGATGTCACCCCGCTGCATGACGGGCTGGCGCGTTTCCAGCAGGTGCACGCGGACTGCGAGCGCGCCGATATCGCTGCGAAACTGGGGCTGGACACCTGCCGCGATGACGATGTGGCGTTGATGGCGGCGTGGCTGGAGATTCTGCACGAGGGCGAGATGGACATGACCCTGGCCTTCCGTGGGCTGATGGCGCTCGATCCCGCATCGCCTTCCGTGGCGGTACTGGAGGAGGCGTTCTACAGCCCGGCCCGTCGCGACGCGGTGCTGCCGTCGCTGCAGGCATGGCTGCAGCAGTACGCGGTGCGCCTGCGCGGCGATGGCCTGAGTGCACAGGCGCGTCAGCAGCAGATGGGTCGGGCCAATCCGGTCTACGTGCTGCGCAACTGGCTCGCCCAGGAGGCGATCGAGCAGGCGGAGCAGGGTGATCTCAGCGGCGTGCACACGCTGCTGGAGGTGCTGCGGCGCCCGTATGACGTGCAGCCCGGGCGCGAGCACTTCGCGGCCAAGCGGCCCGAGTGGGCACGTGTAAAGGCCGGCTGCTCGATGCTGTCCTGCAGCTCCTGACCCGCGCGCGCGGTCAGGGCGGGATGAACCGTTCTGCCGCGGGCACAGGCGTGTAAGGCGCTGCTGCGCAGGCCTCGGTTACCCTATGCCACCCTGTTTGTTTCCAGACCCATGACCGAGTCTTCCGCCACGCCCGCCTGGGCCGGCCGCCTGCGCGACATCGCCGATTTCCCCAAGCCGGGCATCCTGTTCAAGGACATCATGCCGCTGCTCGCCGACGGCCCGGATTTCGCGGCCGCCATCGATGCGATGGTCGCGCCCTGGCGCGATGCCGATCTGCAGGCCGTGATGGGGATCGAGTCGCGCGGATTCATCCTCGGCGCAGCCATGGCGCGGGTGCTGGGCGTGGGCTTCGTGCCCGTACGCAAGCCGGGCAAGCTGCCCGGCAAGGTGCTGCGCCAGGACTACACCCTGGAATACCGCACCGACAGCATTGAAGTGCACGCCGATGCCTTGCCGGCCGGCGCACGCGTGCTGGTGGTCGATGATGTGCTCGCCACCGGCGGCACCCTGCTGGCGGCGTTGTCGCTGGCGCGTCAGCTGCAGGTCGAGGTGGTCGGTGCGGCCGTGCTGGTGGAACTGGCCGGCCTCGGTGGCCGCGAGCGCTGGACGAGTGACGTCCCGCTGCTGGCCAACCTGGCCTATTGAGCCGGAAATCCGCGCGGGCCTACCGCCACCGGTAGTGCCGGCCGCTGGCCGGCACCTCAGACGCCCCGACGAAAGTGCAGCCGACCAACGGTCGGCTCTACCGCTCAGACATCCATCTTGCGGACGCGGAACCGGCGGCCCTTGATCTTGCCCGCTTCCAGCTGGGCGATCGCCCGGCCGGCATGTTCGCGCGCAATGGCCACGTACGAGCGCGTGGCGTAGATGTCGATCTTGCCGATGTACTTGGCCGCCAGCCCGGCATCGCCGGTGAGTGCGCCGAGGATGTCGCCGGGGCGCAGCTTGTCGGTCTTGCCGCCATCGATGCGCAGCGTGGTCATCGCTGCCTGTGGCAATACCGGCGGGCGTGCGGTCGCCAGCGGCGTCTTCTGCCAGTCCAGCGGCTTGCCTTGTGCGGCTTCCAGTGCATCGGCGCGGTTGCGCTCGCGATGCGTCACCAGGCTGATCGCCAGGCCCGTGGCACCGGCGCGGCCGGTACGACCAACGCGATGCTCGTAGGTTTCGATATCGGTCGGCAGCTCGTAATTGATCACCGCGGCCAGGTCCTGCACATCCAGGCCGCGCGCGGCGACGTCACTGGCGACCAGCACGTTGCAGCTGCGGTTGGCGAAGCGCACCAGCACTTCGTCGCGGTCGCGCTGTTCCATCTCACCGTGCAGCGGCAGTGCGGAGAAGCCGAACTGCTGCAGCGAAATGGCCACATCGTCGACATCGCGGCGGGTGTTGCAGAACACCACGGCCGATTCCGGCGTGTACTTGAGCAGCAGGCCGGCCAGCGCCTTCTGCTTCAGTGCCAGCTCGGTCTCGCAGAACAGGTGGCGGATCGCCGGGGCATGATCGGCGCCTTCCACGGTCACTTCCACCGGGTCGCGCAGCAGCACGCGGGCGATCTCGCGGATCTCATCCGGGAAGGTCGCCGAGAACAGCAGTGTCTGGCGGTCCTTGCTGGTGCGTCCGGCGATCTCGCGGATAGGCTCTTCAAAGCCCATGTCGAGCATGCGGTCGGCTTCATCCAGCACCAGCGTGGTCACGCCGCCCAGGTGCAGCACGCGCTTGCGGCCCAGTTCCTGGATGCGCCCGGGGGTGCCGACAACGACCTGGGGGTCGTGTGCTTCCAGCGAGGCCAGCTGCGGGCCCAGCGGCATGCCGCCGGTCAGCACCAGCAGTTTCAGGTTGGGAATGCCGGTGGCCAGCTTGCGGATCTGCTTGCCGACCTGGTCGGCCAGTTCGCGGGTCGGGCACAGCACCAGCGCCTGGGCGCGGGTCACGGACGGGTCCAGCGCCTGCAGCAGGCCCAGGCCGAACGCGGCGGTCTTGCCGCTACCGGTCGGGGCCTGTGCGATGACATCGCGGCGCTCAAGGATGGCCGGCAGGCTCTGGGCCTGCACGGGGGTGAGCGAGGTATAGCCCATGGCATCGATGCCGGGCAGCAGCGCTGGTTTCAGCGGCAGGGAGGAGAATTCAGACATGCGGTAGTGTCGCAGAAGTCCGCCCGGCGTGCCTCAGCCCAGCAGCGCGTGCACGCCCAGATTGATCCCGAGCCCACCCACCAGCAGCCAGCCGAACAGCAGCAGCGCCAACAGCAGCGGCTTCATCCCGGCCCTGCGCAGCGCCGAGGCATGCGTGGTCAGACCGAGCGCGGCCATCGCCATCGCCAGCAGCACGGTGTCCAGATCGATCGCCGCACTGACAACGGCCGCCGGCAGCATCTGCAGCGAATTGAGTCCGGCCACCGCCACGAAGCCGAACGCGAACCAGGGCACCACGATCTTCGCGCGTTGGCCGGCCGCGCCAGGCGTACCACCGCGCGCCAGCAGCATCGACAGTGCGATCAGGAACGGCGCCAGCATCATCACCCGCACCATCTTGGCGATCACGGCCGTGTCGGCGGCAGGCTCGCTCACCGCGCGACCGGCGGCAACCACCTGGGCGACCTCGTGCACGGTCGAGCCGGTGAACACGCCATACGTCTGCGCGCTCATCGCGATCCACCCGTGCGTGAGGTTGAGCTGGTAGAGCGCCGGGTACAGGAACATCGCGAGCGTGCCGAACACCACCACGGTGGAGACCGCCACGGTCACCTGTTCCGCGCGCCCGCGCACGACCGGTTCGGCCGCCATCACCGCCGCCGCACCGCAGATCGAGCTGCCGGCGCCGATCAGCAGGGCGCTCTGCTGATCGAGCCCGAACCACCGCGTGCCGGCCCACCAGGCCAGCGCGAACGTGCTGGTCAGCACCAGCGCATCGATCAGCACCCCGCTCACACCCACCTGGCCGATATCCTGGAAGGTCAGGCGCAGGCCGTACAGCACGATGCCCGCCCGCAGCAGCCAGTGCTTGGAAAAGCCGACCCCGGCGCCGGCATGGGCCGCCAGCCGAGGGTAAAGGGTGTTGCCCACGCCGATGCCGAGCACGATGGCCAGGGTCAGCGCGCTGATGCCGTGCGCCTGCAACCACGGCAGCGGCGCCAGCCCCATGGCCGCAGCCGCAACGGCGCCGGTCAGCAGCAACCCGGGGAGGCGGCCGCGCCAGCGCTGGGCAGTTGTGGGTGAGGGCAGGGCGGCAGCAGAGGTATTCACGGGTATCTCCAGTCAGAGCACAGTGCCAGCCTGCGCGCTGGCGATGAACCTGTAAAACGCATTGTTCAAGTCATTTCGACCTGTTTGGTGCGTTAATTGGCGGCATGCACCTCACCCTTCGCCAGTGGCAGGTTTTCGTGTCCATCGCCGACGCCGGCACGACGGCTGCTGCGGGAGCGCAGCTGGCGTTGTCCCAATCGGCCACCAGCGCGGCGCTCAATGAGCTGGAAGGCCAGTTGGCCAGCCCGCTGTTCGACCGCATCGGGCGCCGGCTGGTGCTCAACGCGCAGGGACGGGCACTGCTGGATCCCGCCCGCGCCTTGCTGGCCGCCGCCGTCGATCTGGAGCGGCTGGCCGGCGTCGGGCAGATTAAAGCCGGTGCGCAGCCACTGCTGCTGCGGCTCGGGGCAAGCACCACGATCGGCAACTACCTGCTGCCGACCCGCGTCGCCGCGCTGCTGGCCGATAACCCGCAGGCCCAGGTCGACCTGCGGATCGGCAACAGCGCCGACGTCGTCGCCGCGGTCCAGCGGCTGGAGGTGGATCTGGGCCTGATTGAAGGCCCGTGCCACGAAAGCGGCCTGCAAGTGCTGCCGTGGCAGCGCGATGAACTGGTCATCGTGGCCGCGACAGCGCCGGGGACCGCCCGGATGGAGATTGACGTGCTGGCACAGGCCCGCTGGCTGCTGCGCGAGCCGGGCTCGGGCACCCGCGAGGCGGTCGAGCAGGCGCTGTTGCCGCACCTGCACCACTTCGCCCGCGCCATGCAGCTGGGCAGCACCGAGGCCATCAAACAGGCGGCGGCAGCCGGGCTAGGTCTGGCGTGCCTGTCGCGGCATGCGGTGGCCGATCTGCTCGCGCTGGGGACGCTGACCGTGGTGAACACGCCGCTGCCGCCCATGTCGCGCCAGCTGTGGCTGGTACGCCATCCCGGCAAGCGGGTGCCGCCGGTGCTGGGGGCGTTGCTGGGGCTGCCTGCGGACGCGTTCGGTCAGCAGTAAGCGACGCCGCGCATCGCCAGACCGTACAATGGTCGGATGCCTCTGATTACTCTGCAAAACGTCGACTTCAGCGTCGGCGGCCCCCTGTTGCTGGAAAAAGCCGAACTGTCGATCGAGCCGGGCGAGCGTATCGCCCTGATCGGGCGCAACGGCGCCGGCAAATCGACCCTGCTCAAACTGCTGTCCGGCGATCACAAGCCCGATGACGGCGAAGTCCGCGTGCAGCAGGGGGTGCGCATCACCCGCCTGGAACAGGAGGTGCCGCACGGCGCCGCCGGCAGCGTGTTCGACGTGGTTGCCGATGGCCTGGGCGAGCTGGGCCAGTGGCTGGCCGAGTTCCACCACCTGAGCATGGCCGAAGATTTCGACGGCGATGCGCTCTCGGCCGTGCAGGCCAAGATCGATGCCGCCAACGGCTGGGGCCTGGATCAGCGCGTCAGCGAAACCCTGACCAAGCTCGACCTGGACGGTGATGCCGAATTCGCGCGCCTGTCCGGCGGCATGAAGCGCCGCGTGCTGCTGGGCCGCGCGCTGGTCTCCTCGCCGGATCTGCTGCTGCTCGACGAACCGACCAACCACCTGGACATCGAAGCCATCGACTGGCTCGAAATGTTCCTCAAGAACTGGAACGGCAGCGTGGTGTTCGTCACCCATGACCGTCGTTTCCTGCGTGCACTGGCCACCCGCATCGTCGAGATCGACCGCGGCCAGGTCACCAGCTGGCCGGGCGACTGGGCCAACTACGAACGCCGCCGCGAAGAGCGCATGAACGCGCAGGCGCAGGAAAACGCGCGCTTTGACAAGCTGCTCGCGCAGGAAGAAATCTGGATCCGCCAGGGCATCAAAGCCCGTCGCACCCGCGATGAAGGTCGTGTGCGCCGCCTCAAGGCGATGCGCAACGATCGTTCGCAGCGCCGTGAACTTGGCGGCAACGTGCGCATGGAAGCGGCGCAGGCGGAGAACTCCGGCAAGAAGGTCATCGACGTCAAGGACATCTCGTTCGCCTTCGGCGAGCGCACGATGGTCAAGGATTTCAGCACCGTCATCCTGCGCGGCGACCGCATCGGCCTGATCGGGCCGAACGGCAGCGGCAAGACCACGCTGCTCAAGCTGCTGCTCGGCGACCTGCAGCCGCAGAGCGGCGAAGTGCGTGCCGGTACCAACCTGCAGATCGCGTACTTCGACCAGTACCGTGCGGTGCTGCGCGAAGACTGGACCGCGATCGAGAACGTGGCCGAGGGCCGCGATTTCATCGAGTTCAACGGCAAGCGCAAGCACGTGCATGCCTACCTGCAGGACTTCCTGTTCTCGCCCGAACGCGCCCGCGCGCCGATTACCCGTTTGTCCGGTGGTGAGCGCAACCGCCTGCTGCTGGCCAAGCTGTTCGCGCAGCCGTCCAACCTGCTGGTGATGGATGAACCGACCAACGATCTGGACGTGGAAACCCTCGAGCTGCTCGAAGAGCTGCTGAGCGACTACACCGGCACGCTGCTGCTGGTCAGCCATGACCGTGACTTCCTGGACAACGTGGTGACCTCCACGATGGTGATGGAAGGCGACGGCGTAGTCGGCGAGTACGTGGGCGGCTATACCGATTGGCAGCGCCACGCCGCACGCGTGGCCGCTGCGGCGGCGGCCGCGCCGGTGGTGGCGGCCAAGCCTGTTGCGGCGGCCGCGGCGGCCGCGGCTGCCGCGGCGCCGGCCGAGCCCAAGCGCAAGCTGAGCTACAAGGATGCGCGTGAGCTGGAACAGCTGCCGTTGAAGATCGAAACGCTGGAGAAGGACGTCGAAGGCCTCACCGCCGCGATGAACGACCCGGCGTTCTATCAGCGCAGCGCCGCCGACATGGCCGCGCACAATGCGAAGCTCGCCAAGGTGCAGGCCGAGTTGGATGCCGCGTACGCGCGCTGGGAAGAGCTGGACGCCTGATCGGGCGATCGGTGTAGAGCCGACCGTTGGTCGGCTCTACTGCCGTCACTTCAACCCGTGCAGATCCCGCAGCTGGGTCGGCCGTGAGCCGAAATACGCGGCCAGATCGGCGATGTCCTGATCGCTCAGGTCGGTCGCCTGCGGCGTCATCAGCGCGTGCTGGCGATCTCCCGCGCGATAGGCCTGCAGGCTGTGCGCCAGGTAATCCCCGTACTGCCCACCCAGTTTCGGGTAAGTCGGATCGATCGGCTTGTTGCCGTCCGCCCCGTGGCAGTCGATGCAGCTCTGGCCGGTGGCTTTGCCCTTGACCTGGGCACGTGCCTCACCGGCGGCGATGCGACCGGTCGGCAGGCCGGCGGAGGAGCCGGACCCGTGTTCACCACTGGCGTGGCCCGGATCGGCGGCGGAATCTGCGCTGTTCTCCACCTGTGACTGCGAACACGCAGTCATCAGCAGGGCAACGGACAGGGCGATGGCGTAACGCTGGAGTGGCGTGGCTTTCGACATGAGCGCGCTTATTTGACGGTGGACAGGTAAACAGCGAGATCGGCGATCTCCTGTTCGCTGAAACTCATCGACTGCGCCTGCATCGTCGGATGCTTGCGCTTGCCGTGGCGGTACTCGGTCAGCGCCTGGCTGAGGTACTCACGGGTCTGCCCGCCGATCTTGGGCACTTTGTAGCTGGGGTAGGCGTTCTTGTACCCGGTGATGCCGTGGCACCCCTGGCACGTGTACGCCAGGACCCGGCCATTGTCGAACCGGCCGGTGACGGCGGCAGGCGCCGGCGCGGTGGCGGCCGGAGCGGGGGTGGCGGGTACTGCAGGAGCGGGTGTTGCGGCCTGTGCGGCGGCCCCGAGGGGCAGGAGGACGGCCAGAGCGAGACAAGCGGCGAGCGGCTGCGGGCGCATGATGTCCTTTTCCGATAAACGGGTCTGGTCGTTCCGGCGTGGGGTACGGAACTGGGCCGAGTATAGCCTGCCATTTCATCTAGCTGAAACCGGGGCGGGAAAGCCATCGCCGCAGGTCACCATGACCTTTGGGATATGGTGTGGTCGTGACGTGGTGCATTACTTTGCTACCACACCTGCCCACGCATCCTTAGGGACACGACGATGTCGCGACATTCTTTCCTGCTCGGCCGCACCGGACGCTGCGCCGCTGCACTGCTGATTACTACCACCCTGCTGCTCAGCGGCTGCGGTGGTGCCGGCCCCGCCGAAGCCAATGCCGCTGAAAAAGACGGCAAGGCCGACAAGAAGGTCGATGCGGTACCGGTAGAAGCCGTCGCCGCCAGCCATCGCGCGGTCGCCGCCAGCTACACCGGCACGGCCGCACTGGAACCGCGGGGTGAGTCGCAGGTGGTCGCCAAGACCTCCGGTGTCGCGCTGGCGGTGCTGGTCGAGGAAGGGCAGCAGGTACGCGCCGGGCAGCCGCTGGTGCGGCTGGATCCGGACCGGGCGCGCCTGGCCGTCGCCCAGAGCGAGGCGCAGATGCGCAAGCTGGAAAACAACTACCAGCGCGCCCAGAAGCTGATCGGCCAGCAGATGGTCAGCGCCTCGGACGTCGACCAGATCAAGTACGACCTGGAAAACGCCCGCGCGCAGTACCGCCTGGCGACGCTGGAACTGTCCTACACGACGGTTATCGCGCCGATCTCGGGCGTGATCGCCTCGCGCTCGATCAAGACCGGCAACTTCGTGCAGATCAACACACCGATCTTCCGCATCGTCGACAACTCGCGCCTGGAAGCCACGCTCAACGTGCCCGAGCGCGAGCTGGCCACGCTGCGCCCGGGCCAGCCGGTGACGCTGATCGCCGATGCGCTGCCGGGCAAGACCTTCCCGGGCACGGTGGATCGCATCTCGCCGGTGGTCGATGCCGGCAGCGGCACGTTCCGCGTGGTGAGCGGGTTCGGCGAAGATGCTGACGGCCTGCAGCCGGGCATGTTCGGCCGCATCCGGATCGACTACGACCAGCGTGCCGATGCCCTGGTGGTGCCGCGCATCGCACTGCTCGACGATGGCGAGCCGGCGGTGTTCCGCGTGCGCGAAGGCAAGGCCGCGCGCGTGCCGGTCAAGCTCGGTTATGCCGAAGGCCCGTGGGTGGAAATCCGCGAGGGTCTGGCCGCCGGTGACCAGGTGGTGACCGCTGGCAAAGTGGCGCTGCGTGACGGCACCGCGGTGCAGGTGATCGGCGCCAAGCCGGCTGCCACCGCCGTCGCCACGCCGGCACCGGCCAAGGCGGAGAGCCGTCAATGACAGCGGCCGGCAACGACCACGGCAAGGATCCGCACCAGGGCGAGCACCCGGGTGCCCATGGCGGCGGCCTGGTGGAATTCGCCACCCGCCGCCGCGTCACCATCGCGATGTTCACCGTCACGCTGATGCTGTTCGGCTTCATCGCGCTGGGCAATCTCAAGGTCAACCTGCTGCCCGACCTGAGCTACCCGACCCTGACCGTGCGCACCGAGTACACCGGTGCGGCCCCGGCGGAAATCGAAACCCTGATCACCGAGCCGGTCGAAGAGGCCGTCGGTGTGGTCAAGAACCTGCGCAAGCTCAAATCGATCTCGCGCACCGGGCAGAGCGATGTGGTGCTCGAGTTTGCCTGGGGCACCAACATGGACCAGGCCAGCCTGGAGGTGCGCGACAAGATGGAAGCGCTGAACCTGCCGCTGGAGGCGAAGTCCCCGGTGCTGCTGCGCTTCAATCCGTCCACCGAGCCGATCATGCGCCTGGTGATCTCGGCCAAGACCGATCCGTCCAGCGATGCCGAAGCCGTGCGCCAGCTCACCGAACTGCGCCGCTACGCCGATGAAGACCTGAAGAAGAAACTGGAGCCGGTCACCGGCGTGGCGGCGGTCAAGGTCGGCGGCGGTCTGGAGGATGAAATCCAGGTCGACATCGACCAGCAGAAGCTGGCCCAGCTCAACCTGCCGATCGACAACGTCATCAAGCGGCTCAAGGAAGAGAACATCAACATCTCCGGTGGTCGCCTGGAGGAAGGCTCGCAGCGCTACCTGGTGCGCACCGTCAACCAGTTCGCCGATCTGGAGGACATCCGCAACCTGCTGGTCACGACCCAGAGCAGCAACGGCAGTGCCGCCGATGCAGCAATGCAGCAGATGTTCGCCATCGCCGCGTCGACCGGCTCGGATGCCGCCATCGCCGCCGCCTCGGCTGCGCAGAGCGCGTCCAGCAGCAGCTCCACCAACATCGCCAATGGCGTGCCGGTGCGGCTGAAGGATGTCGCCACCGTGCGCCAGGGCTACAAGGAACGCGAAGCGATCATCCGCCTCGGCGGCAAGGAAGCGGTCGAGCTGGCGATCTACAAGGAGGGCGATGCCAACACGGTCTCGACCGCCGAGGCGCTGCGTGCGCGTCTGGAGCAGATCAAGGGCCAGGTGCCCGGCGATGCCGAACTGACCACGATCGAAGACCAGTCGCGCTTCATCGAACATGCCATCAGCGACGTCAAGAAAGACGCGGTGATCGGCGGCATCCTCGCCATCCTGATCATCTTCCTGTTCCTGCGCGATGGCTGGAGCACGTTCGTGATCAGCCTGTCGCTGCCGGTCTCGATCATTACCACGTTCTTCTTCATGGGCCAGCTCGGCCTGAGCTTGAACGTGATGTCGCTGGGCGGTCTGGCGCTGGCCACCGGCCTGGTGGTGGATGATTCCATCGTGGTGCTGGAGAGCATCGCCAAGGCACGCGAGCGCGGCCTGAGCATTCTGCAGGCCGCGATTGAAGGTACCCGCGAAGTCAGCATGGCCGTGGTCGCCTCGACCCTGACCACCATCGCGGTGTTCCTGCCGCTGGTGTTCGTGGATGGCATCGCCGGTCAGCTGTTCCGCGACCAGGCACTGACCGTGGCGATCGCAATCGCCATCTCGCTGCTGGTCTCGATGACCCTGATCCCGATGCTGAGCTCGCTCAAGGGCCGCCCGCCGCTGGCTTTCCCGGAAGAACCCACGCATCAGCCGTGGCAGCCGGACAGCCGCTGGCTGAAGCCGGTCGCCGGCAGCCGTCGTGGCGTGGGCACGCTGGTGCGCTGGGTCTGCTTCGGGATGGCCTGGTCGGTGATCCGCGTCTGGCGCGGCCTGGTGGCCGTCGTGGGCCCGGTGATGCGCAAGGCCAGCGATCTGGCGATGAAGCCCTACGCCGGTGCCGAACGTGGCTACCTCAAGCTGCTGCCGGGTGCACTGCATCACCCGGGCAAGGTGCTGGGCCTGGCGGCGCTGGCGTTCATCGGCACGATGGCGCTGGTGCCGATGCTGGGGGCGGATCTGATCCCGCAGCTGGCGCAGAACCGCTTCGAAATGACCGCCAAGCTGCCGGCCGGTACGCCGCTCAAGCAGACCGATGCACTGGTCCGCGAGATGCAGCTGGCCCATGCCAAGGACGACAGCATCGCCTCGCTGTACGGCGTCAGTGGCAGCGGCACCCGCCTGGATGCCAGCCCGACCGAGAGTGGCGAGAACATCGGCAAACTGACCGTGGTGATGGCCGGTGGCGGCAACGCCCGCACCGAAGCGGCGATCACCGAGCGTCTGCGTGAGTCGATGCAGCAGCACCCCGGCGTGCAGGTCGATTTCGCCCGTCCGGCGCTCTTCAGCTTCTCCACCCCGCTGGAAGTGGAACTGCGCGGCCAGGACATGGCCACGCTGGAAACGGCCGGCAAGGCGCTGGCCGCGATGCTGCGCAACAACCCGCACTATGCTGACGTCAAATCCACGGTGGAAGAGGGCTTCCCGGAGATCCAGATCCGCTTCGACCAGGAGCGCGCCGGTGCCCTCGGCCTGACCACGCGGCAGATCGCCGATGTGGTGGTCAAGAAGGTGCGCGGTGACGTGGCTACGCGCTACAGCTTCCGCGACCGCAAGATCGACGTGCTGGTGCGGGCCCAGGAAGGTGACCGGGCCAGCGTGGACAGCATCCGCCGCCTGATCGTCAATCCGGGCAGCAACCGGCCGGTGACGCTGGATGCGGTCGCCGAGGTGGTGGCCACCAACGGCCCGAGCGAGATCCATCGCGCCGACCAGACCCGCGTGGCGGTGGTCTCGGCCAACCTGCGCGACATCGACCTGGGCGGTGCCGTGCGTGAAGTGCAGGACATGGTCGCCAAGCAGCCGCTGGGTGCGGGTGTGGGCATGCACATCGGCGGGCAGGGTGAGGAGCTGGCCGATTCGGCGCGCTCGCTGCTCTTCGCCTTCGGCCTGGCGATCTTCCTGGTCTACCTGGTGATGGCCTCGCAGTTCGAATCGCTGCTGCACCCGTTCGTCATCCTGTTCACCATCCCGCTGGCCCTGGTCGGCGCGATCCTGGCGCTGATGCTGACCGGCAAGCCGATTTCGGTGGTGGTGTTCATCGGGTTGATCCTGCTCGTGGGGTTGGTGACCAAGAACGCGATCATCCTGATCGACAAGGTCAACCAGCTGCGCGAGGCCGGTGTGCCCAAACGCGAGGCACTGGTGGAAGGCGCGCGTTCCCGTCTGCGCCCGATCATCATGACCACCTTGTGCACGCTGTTCGGGTTCCTGCCGCTGGCGGTGGCGATGGGCGAGGGCGCCGAAGTGCGCGCGCCGATGGCGATCACCGTGATCGGCGGCCTGCTGGTCTCCACGCTGCTGACGCTGGTGGTGATCCCGGTGGTGTACGACCTGCTGGACCGTCGTGGCGATGCCTACTACCGCGAGCGCGGGCGCCATCTCAAAACGCGCGTGTCCGGCACGGACCACGACGCTGCGCAGGAGCCGCCATGAGCATTGCCGAGTTCTCCATCCGCCGGCCCATCACCACGATCATGTGCTTTGTATCGTTGGCGGTGGTGGGCCTGATCGCTTCGTTCCGGCTGCCGCTGGAGGCGCTGCCGGACATCTCCGCGCCGTTCCTGTTCGTGCAGGTGCCCTATACCGGCTCCACCCCGGAGGAGGTGGAGCGCAACATCATCCGGCCGACCGAAGAAGCACTGGCCACGATGACCGGGATCAAGCGCATGCGCTCGTCGGCCACCTCCGAAGGCGCCAGCATCTTCATCGAGTTCACCGACTGGGATCGCGACATCGCCATCGCGGCCTCCGATGCACGTGAGCGCATCGATGCGATCCGAAGCGATCTGCCCGACGACCTGCAGCGCTACAACGTGTTCAAGTGGTCCAGCAGCGATGACCCGGTGCTTAAGGTACGCCTGGCCAGTGCCACCGATCTGACCGGCGCGTACGACATGCTCGACCGCGAGTTCAAGCGGCGGATCGAGCGCATCCCGGGTGTGGCGCGCGTGAACATCTCCGGCGCACCGCCGAACGAGGTGGAGATCGCGATCAGCCCGGACCGGTTGACCGCGCACAACCTGAGCATCAACGAGCTCAGCGACCGCCTGCGCACGCTGAACTTCTCGATCTCGGCCGGGCAGATCGACGATAACGGGCAGCGCGTGCGCATCCAGCCGGTGGGCGAGATCACCGACCTGCAGGAACTGCGCGATCTGGTGATCGATACGAAGGGGCTGCGGCTGGGTGACATCGCCGAGATCCGGCTCAAGCCCACCCGCATGAATTACGGCCGCCGCCTGGACGGCAACCCGGCCGTGGGCCTGGATATCTTCAAGGAGCGCAGCGCCAACCTGGTCGAGGTCTCGCGTGCCGCGCTGGCTGAAGTGGAGGCGATCCGCAAGCAGCCCTCGATGCGCGATGTGCAGATCAAGGTGATCGACAACCAGGGCAAGATGGTGACGTCCTCGCTGCTGGAGCTGGCCGAGGCCGGTGCGGTGGGCCTGCTGTTGTCGGTCACGGTGCTGTTCTTCTTCCTGCGCCACTGGCCGTCCACGCTGATGGTGACCCTGGCGATCCCGATCTGTTTCGTGATCACGCTGGGCTTCATGTACTTCGCCGGCGTCACCCTCAACATCCTGACCATGATGGGCCTGCTGCTGGCGGTCGGCATGCTGGTGGACAACGCCGTGGTGGTGGTGGAGAGCATCTACCAGGAACGCGAACGCATGCCCGACCAGCCGCGGCTGGCCTCGATCATCGGCACCCGCAACGTGGCCATCGCGCTGAGCGCCGGCACCCTGTGCCACTGCATCGTGTTCGTGCCGAACCTGTTCGGTGAGACCAACAACATCAGCATCTTCATGGCGCAGATCGCGATCACGATCTCGGTCTCGCTGTTGGCCTCTTGGCTGGTCGCGGTGAGCCTGATCCCGATGCTGTCCGCGCGCATGCAGACGCCCAAGCTGGTGCATTCGGAAACGGGCGTGATCGCCCGCCTGCAGCGCCGCTATGCCAAGGTCCTGCAGTGGACGCTGGAGCACCGTGGCTGGAGCGTGTTCGGCATCCTGATGGTGGTGCTGATCAGCCTGGTGCCGATGAAGTTGACCAAGATCGACATGTTCGGGGGCGAGGGCGGCCACGAGGTGTTCATCGGCTACAACTGGAAGGGCGCTTACACCTTCGGCCAGATGTCCGAGGAAGTGGCGCGCGTCGAACGCTACCTGGACGACAACCGCCAGGCCCTGCACATCACCCAGGTGTATTCCTGGTACAGCGAGCAGGAAGGCAGCAGCACGATCGTGACCTTCGATACCGAGCATGCCAAGAACATGCCGGCCGTGCAGGAAGCACTGCGAAAGGGGCTGCCTCGCTCGGCGCGTGCCGATTACGTGGTGGGCAACTCGGGCGAAGGTGGGGGCGGCGGCAACAACCAGGTCCAGGTGCAACTGGTCGGCGACTCGACCAAGATGTTGCAGGAGATCGGCGAGGAAGTCGTGCCGTTGCTGGCCCAGCGCAAGGAACTGCGCGATGTGCGCATCGACAACGGTGAGAAGGGCAGCGAGCTGTCCATCCACGTCGACCGCGAGCGGGCAGCCGCCTTTGGCTTCAATGCCGAGCAGGTCGCCAGCTTCGTCGGCCTGGCCCTGCGCGGGGCGCCGCTGCGTGAGTTCCGCCGCGGCGACAGCGAAGTGCCGGTATGGGTGCGCTTCGCCGGTGCCGAGCAGAGCAGCCCGGAGGATCTGGCCAGTTACACCGTGCGTACCGGCGACGGTCGATCGGTGCCGCTGCTGAGTCTGGTCGATGTGGCGATCAAACCCTCGGCCACGCAGATCGGTCGCACCAACCGCCAGACGACGTTGACCATCAAGGCCAATCTGGCCGAGAAGGTGACCGTGCCGGAAGGGCGCAAGGCGATGGAAGAGATGCTCAAGCCGATGAGTTTCCCGGCCGGCTACACCTTCAGCTTCGACGGCGGTGACTACGGCGACGACGACAAGGCGATGTCGCAGATGATGTTCAATCTGGTGATCGCGCTGGTGATGATCTACGTGGTGATGGCGGCGGTGTTCGAGTCGCTGCTGTTCCCGGCGGCGATCATGAGCGGCGTGCTGTTCTCGATCTTCGGCGTGTTCTGGCTGTTCTGGATCACCGGCACCTCGTTCGGGATCATGTCCTTCATCGGCATCCTGGTGTTGATGGGCGTGGTGGTGAACAACGGCATCGTGATGATCGAGCACATCAACAACCTGCGCCGCCGCGGCATGGGGCGGACCCAGGCGCTGGTGGAAGGCTCACGCGAGCGTCTGCGCCCGATCATGATGACGATGGGCACGGCGATCCTGGCGATGATTCCGATCTCGATGACCGACACCCAGCTGCTGGGCAATGGCCCGCCGTACTACCCGATGGCCCGCGCCATCGCGGGTGGCCTGGCATTCTCCACGGTGGTCAGCCTGCTGTTCCTGCCGACCATCTACGCGATGCTCGATGACATGAGCACCAGTGTGTCGCGGATCATCCGGCGCGCGCGTGGCCGTGGCGTGGATGCCCCGGTGGTCGAGCCGGGTGCGGAATCGGTTTGAGGATGCGGGGAGGTCCGTTGGGCGGGCCTCCCTTTTTTGGCGAACCGCATCCACGCGAGGCGTGGATCTGCAGGCGGGTATGGGCGCCATCCACGCATGGCGGGATCCGCACGTGGGGCGGCCGGCACTACCCGCGGCGCCCATGGGCACAAAAAAGGCCACGCATTGCGTGGCCTTTCGATTCACAGCCGGCGCGGGAATCACCCCGCGACCTTTCCCCACACCTGGAACCCGGTCAGCCACAACCCGAGCATGCTGCCCAGGTTGGTCAGCATGAAGGTCAGCACCACGCGCGTCACCCGGTTGCGGTACCAGCCCTTGACGCTCTGCGCATCGTCGCGCAGCTTCAGGAAGTCTTCGTAGGCCGGCTTGCGCAGGCGCGCCTCCACCAGGGCCGAGAACGCACCGGTCGGAATGCTCAGCCGGAACGGCTTGAACGGCGCGACCACGATCGCGGTCAGGATGCTCAGCGGGTGGCTGCCGGCCAACAGGCAGCCCAGGCCGGCCAGACCGCCGGTGTACATCGCCCACACTGCCAGCAGCTCACTGCCGACCCCCAGGCCGCCGCGATAGAAGCCCACGCCAATGCCGGTCAGCACGATGGCCAGGATCGCCAGCGTGATCCACGGGATGTTGCGCTTCTTCGGCACGTCTTCCAGCGACTCGCGCAGCGGACCCGGCGCGTCGGTGTCGGTTTCCAGGTACTTGGCCAGACCGGCCAGATGACCGGCACCGACCACCGCCAGCACTTCGCGCTGGGCCGGGTCGTGCACTTCGCGCAGGCGCGTGGCCATATAGCGGTCGCGCTCGCCGATGATGGTTTCGTACAGGGCCGGGCTCTCGCTGGCGAACTCGCCGAAGCTGGCTTCGAGCATGTCGCCCTGCTTGAGCTTTTCGATCTCGTCTTCGCCGACTTCTTCCGAAGCGAACAGGCCGGCGCCCAGGCCCATCACCAGCTTGATCTTGCCGAAGAAGCCCAGGCGCTGGGAGGCACGCCGAAAGGTCAGCCCGACCTCGCGGTCGATCAGGTGCACGGGCAGGTTGCGTTCGTTGGCCAGAGTGACCGCGCGCTTGAGCTCGGCACCCGGCTCGATCTCGAGCTGTTCGGCCAGGCGGCGCTGGTAGGCGGCCAAGGCCAGGTTGGCGGCGAACAGAGCGACGCGGCCCTTGCGGATCACCTCGACCAGGTCGAGCTTGGCCAGCGCATCCGGATCGGTCAGCGCCTGCAGGCGCTGCGCGTCCAGCTCGACCGCGACCGCATCGAAGCGGCCACTTTCGATCGCACGTTCCACGGCTTCCACGCTGGCCTGCGAGACGTGCGCGGTGCCCAGCAGGGTGTAGCGCACGCCATCGCGTTCGACAACGCGAACGGGCTGACCGGCGAACAGAGTGTCGCCGGCGTCAATCAGGGTATCGGTCATTGCATCATTCATTCGAAGGGGCGCTGTCGGCACCATCGCCGAGCGCGCGCTGCATCTGGACGGTATCCAGCCAGCGGCCATGCTTGCGGCCGAGGCCGCGGAAAACGCCGACGGTATGGAAACCGAAACGCTCGTGCAGTTTGATGGAGGCGGTGTTGGTGGGCTCGCCGATCACGGCCACCATCTGCCGGTAACCGCGCGCGACGCAGGCATCGATCAGGCCCTGCATCAGCGCGGTGCCGACGCCGCGGCCCTGGAACGCCGCATCCACATAGACCGAATTCTCCACGGTCCACTGGTAGGCGATCCGGCCCCGATAGGTATTGGCATAGGCATAGCCGGCCACCTGGCCATCGACCTCGGCCACGAGGTACGGGAAGCCGCGGCCGATGATGTCCTGCATGCGGCGGAGCATCTCCGCCGCCTCCGGGATGTCGTACTCGTAGGTGTTGACGAAGTCGGTCACTTCCACCGCATAGATCGCGGTGATGGCCGCGATATCGGCATCGGTGGCGTCGCGCAGCTGCACGGTCACGGTGGGGGTGTCCTGGTCCGTCAGTCGATGTAGCGCTTGAGCAGATCGCCGTATGCATCGATGCGGCGATCACGCAGGAACGGCCAGATGCGGCGCACGTGTTCGCTGCGCTGCAGGTCCACATCGCAGACCAGCACCGTCGGCTCGCCACCGGCTTCGGCGATGAACTCGCCCTGCGGGCCCAGCACGTGGCTGTTGCCCCAGAACTGGATGCCCGAAGCGCCCAGCGGCGAGGCTTCATGGCCGACGCGGTTGCAGCTCAGCACCGGCACGCCGTTGGCCACGGCATGGCCGCGGTGGCTCAGCACCCACGCATCACGCTGGCGGCCCTGTTCGTCCTGCTGGTCATCCGGGTCCCAGCCGATCGCGGTGGGGTAGAGCAGCAGCTCCGCACCCGCCAGCGCCATCAGACGCGCCGCTTCCGGGTACCACTGGTCCCAGCACACCAGCACGCCAAGGCGACCCACTGAGGTATCGATCGGGGTGAAGCCCAGATCGCCCGGGGTGAAGTAGAACTTCTCGTAGAAGCCCGGATCATCCGGGATGTGCATCTTGCGGTACTTGCCGAGCAGGGTGCCGTCTTTCTCGAAGACCACCGCGGTGTTGTGGTACAGCCCCGCCGCGCGACGCTCGAACAGCGAGCCGACGAGCACCACGCTGTGCTTCCTGGCCAGCGCGCCCAGGCGCTCCGTACTCGGGCCCGGGATCGGCTCGGCCAGATCGAACTCATCGACCGACTCGTGCTGGCAGAAGTACGCACCGTTGTGCAGCTCCTGCAGCAGGATCAGCTTGGCACCCTGAGCGGCCGCTTCAGCCACGCGCGCCTCGATGACGGCCAGATTGGCCTCGGCATCGCCGTGGTTGCGCTCCTGGATCAGGGCGACGGAAAGGGTGTGGCGTGAGCTCATCCGGAGACGGTCCTGCAAGGGGAAAAACGCAGTTTATCGCGGATGGGTGCACGCAGCGTGCTGGCTGCTAAACAGGCACCACCTGCGCGTCCGTAGTGCCGGCCGCTGGCCGGCTCCGCAGAATGATCCGGTCATCAGAGGTCAGGCCAGGCGCATCGGCGTGGCCCGTCGCTCTTCCGTTGGCCGCCAGTGCACTGTCGAAGGGATGGCGGGGGTGGAGGTGCGGGACCGTCAGGGCGCCATGGATGGCGCCCACGAGCCCCCAGGGATGGGTTTACGGCGCGTCCCGCACCTCCGCCCCCGCCAGCCCAGCCACCGCAGCCTTCAGGCCGCGTGCTGTGCTGTCAGCCCAGCAACCCCGCCGGCAGCTGCATCGTGATGCAGTGCAGGCTGCCGTTCTGCCAGATCAGCGAACGGCACGGCACCGGCACGATCTCGCGGTCCGGATAGGCCTGGGCCAACACCGCACGCGCAGCTTCGTCGGCCGCATCGCCGTAGGCCGGCATCAGCACCGCGCCATTGAGGATCAGGTAATTCGCATACGAAGCCGCCAGGCGACGACCTTCGTCGATCACCGGCTGCGCCCACGGCAGCGGGAACAAGCGATACGGCTGGCCATCGCCGGTCCGCAGCGCGGCCAGCTCGGCACCCATCGCCTGCAGTTCGGTGTAATGCGAATCGCTGGCGTCGTCGCAGGCCTGGTAGACGATGCTGTCCGTCGAGGCGAAGCGGGCCAGGGTATCGATGTGGGCGTCGGTGTCGTCGCCTTCCAGATAGCCGTGGTCCAGCCACAGCACACGGTCCTGCGCCAGCCAGGTGGCCAGGTCCGTGCTGAGCGATTCGCGGCTGCGGTCCGGATGGCGCTCGTGCAGGCACTGCCAGGTGGTCAGCAGGGTGCCGGCGCCGTCGGTCTCGATGCCGCCGCCTTCCAGCGCGAACGGAATGCTCTGCAGCTCGGCGTTGGCGAAGGTGCCGGCCGCGTGCAGCACGCCCACCAGCTGATCATCCAGGCTGGCGTCGAACTTGCCGCCCCAGCCGGTGAAGCGGAAGTCCAACAGGCGGAAGCCGCCATCGGCACGCTTGAGCGTGATCGGGCCGGAGTCGCGCAGCCAGGTGTCATCGTACTGGGCGGTGACGAACCGTACGCGGTCCGTGTCGATCCGGTTCGAGCGCAGGCGCGCATCGGCGTACGCCTCCAGGTCGTCGTCGGCGACGATGATCACCACCGGCTGGAAGCGGGTGATGGCCGCGACGAGCGCGATGTAGGTGTCCTCGACGTCACCCAGGCGATCTGCCCAGTCGGTGTCGGCGTGGGGCCAGGCGATCAGGATGGCGGACTGGGATTCCCATTCGGCCGGAAAGCGGAGCGTGTCGTTCATGATCTCGATGCGATGGCCCGCCGGCTGGCGGGCAAAGGGAAAGGGGTCAGCGGATCGGCGGTTTCGGCCCGATCTCGTTGGCGTCGGCGCGGTTGGCTACCACGTCGATCACCTTCTGCTTTTCGAAGTAGACGGTGAACTTCGGGTAGACCCAACGGTTGATCGTGGGCCATTGGCGCTTCTGCCCGCCGCGCGGTTCCAGGCGTTCGCCCGGGTCACCGAACTGGGCCTGGACCTGCTGCATGCTCTGGCCGCGGACGGGCAGGGCGACGGCAGGCTTTTCGCGGCTGCGATCGATGAGCAGCGTGTCGGCGTGGGCGCTGGAAACGGCCAGTACGGCCAGCAACGGCAAGGTGGTCAGGTAACGCTTCATCTCGATCTACTCCCCAGTGGTCAAGAATGCGGAAGGCCCCAGGGTCACAGGTCTGATGACCGACGGCCGTGGGCTACCCGGCGATTACAACAAAAATGGCAGCAAAAAGCCGCCCGGAGGCGGCTTTTTGTTCATCGCCCGGCCCGGTGAGGGGCCGGTGGCGGCCGCGAGGCCGGCCGGCTCAGCGCTGGCGAGCCTTGAAACGCGGGTTCGACTTGCAGATCACGAAGATCTTGCCACGGCGACGGACGACCTTGCAGTCACGGTGACGGGACTTGGCCGACTTCAGGGAAGAAAGGACTTTCATTGCATACCTCGGCGTAAACGTTGGATTCGGTTGGAGCGCGGCCGCGATATGCAGATGACAATCGGCAGGTGACGCCCGTTCAAGCCCGCCATTCTACCGGGCTTTTTTCCATCCTTTCAAGTGGTTGCACCAAAAAGGTCTCGGGGCACCCCGGGCAGGGGCTAGAATGGGCGGTCAATTTTACAGGGAAACCCATGAATCAGCTTCCTTCCGTGCTCACCATCGACGGTCCCTCCGGGGCCGGCAAAGGCACTGTCAGCCGCATTGTCGCACGCCGCCTGGGCTGGCATTACCTGGATTCGGGCGCCCTGTACCGGGCGGTGGGCGTGGCGGCCAGCTGGGCTGATATCGACACCTCCGACGCCTCGGCGCTGGTCCGCTGCACCTTCGACACCCACGTCCGGTTCGTGGAATCGGCCGATGGCGGGCTGCGGGTGCTGGTCAACGAGACCGATGCCACCGACGAGCTGCGCCTGGAGACCACCGGAGCCCTGGCCTCGGCGATCGCCGCCATCCCCGAGGTCCGGGCGGCGCTGAAAGAGCGCCAGCGCGCATTCAGGATGGAGCCCGGGCTGGTTGCCGATGGTCGGGACATGGGCACGGTCATCTTCCCGGACGCGCCATTCAAGGTGTTTTTGACCGCCAGCGCCGAAGAGCGGGCCGAGCGCCGGCATAAGCAGTTGAAAGACAAGGGTGTTTCGGTTAACTTTGACGACCTCCTGCGCGAGATCATGGCCCGCGACGCCCGTGATGCACAGCGCACAGTGGCGCCCCTGAAGCCGGCAGACGATGCCGTCGTCATCGACACCAGTGGTATTGGCATCGACGCTGTCGTTGCCAAGGTATTGGATCTGCTTCCGGTTTCGGGTGCCTGATCCGTTGTAAAGGAGGACCGTCAATCCATCGACGGTGTCGCACCATCGCAAGGCAACAAAAGCTCCGTCCCGCAATGATGCGTGGCGGTTTTCCTACTTAACACACGACCTGCGTTTCCGGGGTCGACCAACAGGCGGGCAGTAAGCGGTTCCCTCGGGGGCCAATGCCCATGTGTCCAACAGAGTAAATCTAATGACCGAATCATTTGCAGAGCTGTTCGAAGCCAGTCAGGCCAATCTGGCCAAGCTGAAGCCGGGCTCGATCGTCAGCGGTGTCGTTGTTGAAGTCCGCGGCGATGTCGTGGTGATCAACGCCGGCCTGAAGTCCGAAGGCATCGTGCCGATCGAACAGTTCCGTAACGACGCTGGCGAGATCGACGTTGCTGAAGGCGACGTCGTCAAGGTCGCCCTCGATTCCATCGAGAACGGCTTCGGTGAAACCGTCCTGTCGCGTGAGAAAGCCAAGCGCGCGATGGTGTGGGACGAGCTGGAAGAAGCGTTGGAAAAGAACGAAACCATCACCGGCCGCATCAGCGGCAAGGTCAAGGGTGGTTTCACCGTGGACATCAAGGATGTCCGCGCGTTCCTGCCCGGTTCGCTGGTGGATGTGCGCCCCGTGCGCGACCCGGCCTACCTGGAAGGCAAGGAGCTGGAATTCAAGCTCATCAAGCTGGACCGCAAGCGTAACAACGTCGTTGTGTCCCGTCGTGCAGTCGTCGAAAGCGAGCATTCGGAAGAGCGCGAGCAGCTGATGGACAAGCTGCAGGAAGGCGCGATCCTGAAGGGTGTCGTCAAGAACCTGACCGATTACGGCGCATTCGTGGACCTGGGCGGTATCGACGGCCTGCTGCACATCACCGACATGGCCTGGAAGCGCGTGCGCCATCCGTCCGAAGTCGTGAACGTCGGCGACGAGCTGGACGTGCGCGTGCTGAAGTTCGACCGCGAGCGCAACCGCGTTTCGCTGGGTCTGAAGCAGCTGGGCGAGGATCCGTGGGACAACATCGCCCGTCGTTACCCGGCCAACAGCCGCGTCTTCGGCAAGGTCTCCAACGTCACCGATTACGGCGCATTCGTCGAGATCGAGCCGGGCGTCGAAGGTCTGGTGCACGTGTCCGAAATGGATTGGACCAACAAGAACGTCAACCCGTCCAAGGTTGTGCAGGTCGGTGACGAAGTTGAAGTCATGGTCCTGGACGTCGACGAGGAGCGTCGCCGCATCTCGCTGGGCATGAAGCAGGTTGCCGCCAATCCGTGGGAAACCTTCGCTGCCATCCACAAGAAGGGCGACAAGGTGTCGGGCCAGATCAAGTCGATCACCGACTTCGGCATCTTCATCGGCCTGGACGGCGGTATCGATGGCCTGGTGCACCTGTCCGACATCAGCTGGAACACCACCGGCGAAGACGTGGTCCGCAACTACAAGAAGGGCGACAACCTGGATGCCGTCGTCCTGGCCGTCGATCCGGAGCGCGAGCGCATCAGCCTGGGCGTCAAGCAGCTGGAGCAGGATCCGTTCGGTCAGTACATGGCTGCCAACCCGAAGGGTTCGAAGGTCGAAGGCGTGGTCAAGGAAGTGGACGCCAAGGGCGCTACCATCGAACTGGCTGACGGCATCGAAGGCTACGTGGCCGCTCGCGACGTTGCGAACGAGCGCGTTGACGACGCGACCCAGTTCCTGAAGGTCGGCGACAAGGTCGAAGCCAAGTTCGTGGGCATGGATCGCAAGGGTCGTACCCTGCAGCTGTCGATCAAGGCCAAGGACGACGCGGAAATGCGCGAAGTGCTGGAGGAATACCAGTCCTCTTCGGCTTCCAGCGGCACCACCCAGCTCGGCGCGCTGCTGCGTGCACAGCTGAACGGCAACAAGTCCGAGTAATCGGTCTGTCGCTGTCGTAGTTTCCTGGGCGGCCCGGACATCAGTCCGGGCCGTTTCAGGGTCTGAGTTCCTCCCCAAGAGCCCGTAATGACCAAATCCGAGCTGATCGAAATCCTGGCGCGCCGACAGGCGCATTTGAAGTCGGACGATGTCGATCTGGCCGTGAAGTCGTTGCTGGAAATGATGGGTGGGGCGCTGGCCGGCGGGGATCGCATCGAGATCCGCGGGTTCGGCAGTTTTTCGTTGCATTACCGGCCTGCACGGCTGGGGCGCAATCCCAAGACCGGGGAATCGGTCGCGTTGCCGGGCAAGCATGTCCCGCACTTCAAGCCGGGCAAGGAACTGCGTGAGCGCGTCAGCGCCGTGGTGCCGCTGGAAAGCGATCCTGCCTGAGTGTCCATCCGCCAAGGGGCGGATGCGTGATTTCCACGGAGTCGGCTGGTAGAGCGGAGCGTTAGTCCGCTACTCTTGAGCCCTACGGAACTGGAGCTGCTGCATGAACATCGTACGTCTGCTGATCCTGCTGGCGGTTCTGGTCGTGGGTCTGATCATCGGTGCCCTCAACTCGCAGCCGATCATCATCAGCCTGGGCTTTACCCAGATCAATTCCACCACCGGCGTGGCGATCATCATCGCCTTGTTGTCCGGTGCGCTCATCGGCGGCGGCCTCGTGCTGGCCAGCATGGTGATCCCGCTGTACGCCAAACTGCGCCGTGCGCAGAAGGCCGCGCCTGCCGTGGTCGTGGCTCCCCCTTCTTCTTCTACATTCGACGGACGCTGAGCGCCGATGGAATTTGTCTCCGAGTGGTTCTGGTTCTTCCTGTTCCTGCCCCTGGCCGCGCTGTCCGGCTGGGTGATCGGGCGTCGCGGCGGTCAACGCCATGGCGACAACCAGGTCAGTCATCTGTCCAGTACGTATTTCCGTGGCCTGAACTATCTGCTCAACGAGCAGCCGGATAAGGCGATCGAGCTGTTCCTGCACATCGCCGAGCTGGACAAGGAAACCTTCGAGACCCAGGTCGCGCTGGGCCACCTGTTCCGCCGCCGCGGTGAGGTGGATCGTGCGATCCGCCTGCACCAAGGCCTGGTCAACCGCGCCGACCTGACCGATCAGCAGCGTGTCCAGGCGCTGCTGGCGCTGGGCGAGGACTACATGAAGTCCGGTCTGCTCGATCGCGCCGAAACCGTGTTCACCGAGCTGGCCCAGATCGACCAGCGTGCCCCGCAGGCGCTCAAGCATCTGATCGGCATCTACCAGGCCGAGCGCGATTGGGAAAAGGCGATCGACAACGCCAGCCGCTTCGAAGAAGTCACCGGCGAGCCGATGGGCAAGCTGATCGGGCAGTTCGAGTGCGAGCTGGCCGAGCGCTACCGCGGTGCCGGCAAGATCGAGGAAGCGCGCGCGGCGATCGCGCGTGCCTACCAGGCCGATGCGATGTCGGTGCGCGCCGGCATCATCGAGGGGCGCCTGGAGAACGACGCCGGGAATGCCGAAGCGGCCGTGCGTGCCTATGAACGCGCTGCGCGCAACGATCCCGAGTATCTGCCCGAAGTGCTGCAGTCGCTGATGCAGAACTACCGCAAGGTCGGTGACCTGGGTGGCGCGCGCGCGTTCCTGTCGGAGATGACCGAGCACTATCGCGGCATCGCCCCGGTGCTGGCCCTGACCCAGCTGATGGAAGAGCAGGAGGGCGTCGCCCCGGCACGCGCCTATCTCGGCCGTCAGCTCAAGGATCGTCCGTCGGTGCGTGGTGAGTCGGCGCTGATCGACCTGACCCTGGCCGAGGGCGCGGATTCGACCGCGACCCTGCACGACCTCAAGCACATCACCGATCAGTTGCTGGTCCGCAACCCGGCCTACCGCTGCACCCGCTGTGGCTTCGGCGCGCGCACGCATCACTGGCAGTGCCCGAGCTGCAAGGAATGGGGCACCGTCAAGCCGCTGCTCAACTACGCGGTGCTCTGAACCATGATGGTCGCGTGGATGGCGGGTCTGCTGGCAGTGCTGGCGGTATCGGCGGGGCTTACCTGGGGCGCCCGCGCCTATGCGCTGCGGCGCAATCTGCTGGATGAGCCCGGCGAGCGCCGCAGCCACGGGGTGGCGACGCCGCGCGGCGGTGGCATTGCAATTGTATTGACCCTGCTGCTGGCGACGGTCGTGGCGGCTGTGATCTGGCCCAAGGCCTGGGGCGCGCTGGCGGTGTTCGCGCTGGGTCTGGTGCTCGTGGCCGGCATCGGCTGGTGGGACGACCATCGCCCGCTGCCCGCGATCCGCCGTCTGCTGGTGCATCTTGTCGCCGCGGCGTTGCTGGCCGGCCTGGTGCTGCATGCCACGGGCAATCCCTGGCAGGCCCTGCTGGCGCTGTTGTTTATCACCTCGTTGATCAACATCTGGAACTTCATGGATGGGATCAACGGGATTGCCACCACCCAGGCGATTCTGGCCGGCATCGCCTTCGCGATGGTGCTGCCGCCGCCCTATGGGCTGGCGGGCGTGGTGCTGGGGCTGGCCTGTCTGGGCTTCCTGCCATTCAACTACCCGCGCGCGCGCATCTTCATGGGTGACGTGGGGAGCGGGGCGCTCGGCTATGCGATCGCCGCCCTGGTGTGTCTGGTCAGCGTGCGCACGGATATCCACTGCTTGCTGCTGCTGGTGCCGCTTTCAGCCTTTCTTGTGGACGCAGGCTTCACATTGCTTTCGCGCATCCTGTCCGGACAGCGCTGGATGGAACCCCACACGCAGCATCTCTATCAGCGCGCGGTAAAAGGTGGCGCAAGCCACACTTTGGTCACCGGAATGTATCTTGTTTTTGGAATATTCAGTGCGGCAGTGTTTAATGCATGCACGAATTTGCAGCCGAGGTGGGAGGCTGCCGTGGCCGTCGCGTGGTTGATCTTCGCGACCGGCCTTTGGCTGCTCCTGCGCAAGGGAATGCGCAACTAGAAGGATTACGCGGTTTATGACGCCTTGGCAGGACCGAATCACCGGCTTGATGCCCCGAGCGGCCATCGTCGCCCACGACCTGTTCATGGTCTGGGCGTGCTGGCAGCTGCTGCACGCCGGACGCTACTCGATGTTGGCCGATGCGCCGGCATTGCCGCTCTGGAACATTGATACTTCGCTGGTCCTGGTCATCCAGGCCGTGGTGTTCTGGCGGGTGGGCCTGTATCGCGGTCTGTGGCGTTTTGCCAGCGTTGCCGATCTGCTCAACATCTTCAAAGCCAGCTTCATCGGCCTGCTCGCCATCGTGGTGGCCTTGGCGTACAAGCGCTTTGAAGGCGTGCCGATGTCGGTGCTGGTCATCTACCCGTTCGCGCTGTCTGCGCTGCTGGGCGCGCCGCGCCTGCTCTACCGCGCATGGAAGGACTACCAGGCGCTGCAATCGGACGTCACCGCCCGCCGCGTGCTGATCCTCGGCGCCGGCCAGGCGGCCGAAGCCCTGGTCCGCGATCTGCGCCGCTCCGGTGACTTCGAACCGGTCGGTCTGCTCGACGATGCCCCTCATCTGCAGGGCGCAAAGCTGCAGGGCCTGCCGATCCTCGGGACGCTGGAAGATGCGCCCGCCGTGGTCCGCGAGACCGCCGCCAAGCTGCTGGTGATCGCCATTCCGTCGCTGGATGCCGTAGGCATGCAGCGGGTGGTGGCCCTGTGCGAAAGCACCGGTGTGCCGTTCCGCATGGTCCCCAAGCTCAATGACATCCTGCTGGGTCATTCGTTGCCGGGTGTGCTCAAGGAAGTGGCGATCGAAGATCTGCTGGGTCGCAAGCCGATCCTGCCGGATTGGGCGTTGATCCGCGGCTGGCTGGGCGGGCGTACCGTGCTCGTCACTGGTGCCGGCGGTTCGATCGGTTCGGAACTGTGCCGCCAGTGTGCCCGCCATGGGGCAGGGCGCATCGTCCTGGTCGAGATGAGCGAGCTGCTGTTGCTGACCATCGAGGCCGAACTGCAGCGCAGCTTCCCGGATCTGGAAGTGGAAGCCGTGCTGGGTGACTGCGGTGATCCGGCAGTGATCCGTCATGCACTGTCGCTCTCTCGCGTGGACTCCGTCTTCCACGCCGCAGCCTACAAGCAGGTGCCGGTGCTGGAGCGCCAGCTGCGCGAAGCGGTGCGCAACAACATCCTCTCCACCGAGACCGTCGCCCGTGCCTGTGTCGAGGCGAAGATCGAGCACTTCGTCTTCATCTCCACCGACAAGGCGGTCGATCCGGTCAACGCGCTGGGCGCCAGCAAGCGCTACGCGGAAATGATCTGCCAGAGCCTGGACCAGAAGACCAGCCACACCCGTTTCGTGACCGTGCGCTTCGGCAATGTGCTGGCCTCGGCGGGCAGCGTGGTGCCGGTCTTCCGCGAACAGATCCTCAAGGGGGGGCCGGTCACCGTGACCGACCCGGAAGTGACCCGTTACTTCATGACGATCCCCGAGGCCTGCCAGCTGATCCTGCAGGCGGCCGCCTCGGCCTCGCACGGTGCGATCTATACGCTGGACATGGGCGAGCCGGTGCCGATCCGCGTGCTGGCCGAGCAGATGATCCGGCTGGCCGGCAAGCAGCCCTATAAAGACATTGCCATCGTCTATACCGGCCTGCGCCCGGGCGAGAAACTGCACGAGACGCTGTTCTATTCGGACGAGGACTATCGCCCGACCGCGCACCCCAAGATTCTGGAAGCCGGTGTGCGTACCTTCGCCCGCGAGCAGGTGCTGGCCAACGTGCCGAAACTGCGTGAGGCGATCGCCACCTACGACACTGATGCGATCAACAGCATCCTGTTCTCGACCATGCCGGAGTTCTCTCCGCTGCAACAGGACGATCACGTCAGCTCTGCTAAAGTTCTCGCCTTTCCGGCGCGTGAGGCCAATAGGTTCTGATGAGCAAGCGTATTCGCAAGGCGGTATTTCCTGTCGCAGGCTTGGGCACGCGATTCCTTCCGGCCACCAAGACCGTTCCGAAGGAAATGCTGCCGATCATTGATCGGCCGCTGATCCAGTACGCGGTGGATGAGGCAATCGAAGCGGGTTGCGACACTCTGATCTTCATCACCAACCGCTACAAGCATGCCGTTGCCGATTACTTCGACAAGGCCTACGAGCTGGAACAGAAGCTCGAGCGCGCCGGCAAGACGGAGCAGCTTGAGCTGGTTCGCCACGTCCTGCCCAACGGCGTTCGTGCGGTGTTCGTGACGCAGGCCGAAGCACTGGGACTGGGCCATGCGGTGCTGTGTGCCAAGGCGATTGTTGGCGACGAGCCGTTCGCCGTGCTGCTGCCGGACGATCTGATCTGGAACCGCGGCAACGGTGCGCTCAAGCAGATGGCCGATGCCAACGAAGCCACCGGCGCCAGCATCATCGCGGTCGAAGACGTGCCGCATGACAAGACCGGCAGCTACGGCATCGTGGCCACGGAGGCCTTCGATGGCCGGCAGGGCAAGATCAGCGCCATCGTCGAGAAGCCCAAGCCGGAAGACGCCCCGAGCGATCTGGCCGTGGTCGGCCGCTACGTGCTGAGCCCGAAGATCTTCGAACTGCTCGAAGCGACCGGCACCGGTGCAGGTGGCGAGATCCAGCTGACCGATGCGATTGCCGAGCTGCTCAAGAGCGAGCGCGTGGATGCGTTCCGCTTCGAAGGCCGTCGTTTCGACTGCGGTACCCATCTGGGCCTGGTCGAAGCCACGATCCGCTTTGCGCTCGACAACGAGAAGCTGGCTGGTCCGGCACGCGAAGTGCTGCAGAAGATGCTGGCCGAAGGCTGAGGGCAACGCCGTCGCGGCGTGTAGTGCCGGCCGCTGGCCGGCTCCTCCTGCACAACAGCAAAGGGCAGCCGAGAGGCTGCCCTTTTCGTTTTCGACTGTGCACCGACCAACGGTCGGTGCGCACCTGTCGCATCCATCGGTACCGACCCGCAGGCCGGCACCGATCAGTGTCTTACAGCGATTCGAAGATGCCCGCTGCGCCCATGCCGGTGCCGATGCACATGGTCACCATGCCGTACTTCTGCTGGCGACGGCGCAGGCCGTGCAGCAGGGTCGCGGTGCGGATCGCACCGGTCGCACCCAGCGGATGGCCCAGGGCGATCGCGCCGCCGAGCGGGTTGACCTTGGACGGATCCAGGCCGCAATCGCGGATCACGGCGAGCGACTGCGCGGCGAAGGCTTCGTTGAGCTCGATCCAGTCCAGCTGGTCCTGGGTCAGGCCGGCCTGCTTGAGCGCCTTGGGAATCGCCGCGATCGGGCCGATGCCCATCACTTCCGGGCGCACGCCGGCGACGGAGAAGCTGACGAAGCGGGCCAGCGGGGTCAGGCCGTAGTCCTTGATCGCCTGTTCGGAGGCCAGCAGCACCGCACCGGCGCCATCGCTCATCTGCGAAGAGTTGCCGGCGGTGACGGTGCCGCCGAACTGGCCGTTGCGGAACACCGGGCGCAGCTTGGCCAGGCCTTCAGCGGACGAATCCAGACGCGGGCCTTCGTCGGTGTCGACGATCTTGTCGCGGGTGATGATGCGGCGGCCATCGGCCAGGTCAGGCTGGCGGGTGCGCACGTCGTAGGGACTGATCTCGTCCTTGAACTCGCCGTTCTGGATCGCGGCGATGGCCTTCTGGTGGGAAGCGAGGGCGAAGGCGTCCTGCTCCTCACGCGAGACTTTCCATTCCTCGGCGACCTTCTCGGCGGTGATGCCCATGCCGTAGGCGATGGCGACGTGGTCGTTGTCGAACACGCTCGGCGCCATGGCAATCTTGTTGCCCATCATCGGCACCATCGACATCGACTCGGTGCCACCGGCCAGCATCAGGTCCGAGTTGCCCAGGCGGATCTGATCGGCAGCCATCGCCACGGCCTGCAGGCCGGAAGAGCAGAAGCGGTTGACCGTCTGCGCGGCGATGGTGTCCGGCAGGCCGGCCAGCAGCACGCCGATGCGTGCCACGTTCATGCCCTGCTCGGCTTCGGGCATCGCGCAGCCGATGATCGCGTCATCGATGCGGTTGACGTCCACGCCCGGCGCCTGCGCCACGACGGAGCGGAGCACATGGGCCAGCATGTCGTCGGGACGGGTGTTGCGGAACACGCCCTTGGGCGCCTTGCCCACCGGGGTGCGGGTGGCGGCGACGATGTAGGCGTCCTGGATTTGCTTGGTCATTGCAGTGATCTCTCTGAAAGGGTCAGTTACGCAGCGGCTTGCCGGTCTTGAGCATGTGCGCGATGCGGGCCTGGGTCTTTTCCTGCTGGGCCAGTTCGACGAAGTGCTTGCGCTCCAGCGTCAGTAGCCACTCTTCGTCCACCAGCGTGCCGCGATCCACTTCGCCGCCGCACAGCACGGTGGCGATGCGCACGGCGATCTCGTAGTCGTACGGGCTGATGAAGCGGCCTTCCAGCATGTTGACCAGCATCATCTTGAACGTGGCGATGCCGACGTCGCCGGCGACCTGGATGCGGCGGGCCGGCATCGGCGGACGGTAGCCACCTTCGGCCAGCGCCAGCACTTCGGCCTTGGCGATGTGCAGCGTCTCGAAGCTGTTGAACACCACCTTGTCGGTCGCGCGCATCAGACCCAGTTCCTTGGCGTTGACGGCCGAGTTGGAGACCTTGGCCATCGCGACGGTTTCGAAGGTCTTCTTCAGCTCGGCGAACACGTCACCGCCCGGACCGGCGGCCTGCGAGGCGCGCACGGCCAGTTCCTTCAGGCCACCGCCGGCCGGCAGCAGGCCCACGCCCGCTTCCACCAGACCGATGTAGCTTTCCAGTGCGGCCACGCTCTTGGCGCTGTGCATCTGGAATTCACAGCCGCCGCCCAGGGCCAGACCGCGCACGGCCGTCACCACGGGCACCAGCGAATACTTGATCGCCTGGCTGGTGCGCTGGAAGTTGTGGACCATCTCTTCGAACTGGTCGACCTTGCCGGCCTGCAGCAGGCCGAGTGCGCCGGCCAGATCGGCACCGGCGGAGAAGGGCTCCTTCTGCTGCCAGATCACCAGGCCCTTGTAGTCCTGCTCGGCGCGCCTGATCGCTTCCTGCAGGCCATTGAGCACGTGGTCGGACACGGTGTTCATCTTGGTCTTGAAGCTGACCACGGCGATGCCGTCGCCGTCGTGCCACATGCGCACGCCGTCGTTTTCGAACACGGTCTCGCCCGGGCTGAAGGTCTCGCCCAGCAGCGGATCCGGGAAGCGCTGACGCTGGTACACCGGCAGTGCCGAGCGCGGCAGCTTGGCATTGCGCGACGGGCTGTAGCTGCCTTCGGCGGCGTGCACGCCATCGCGGCCATCGAACACCCAATCCGGCAGCGGGGCGTTGCTCATGCTCTTCCCGGCGACGATGTCATCGGCGATCCACTGGGCGACCTGCTTCCAGCCGGCGGCCTGCCAGGTTTCGAACGGGCCCAGCGACCAGCCGTAACCCCAGCGGATGGCCAGATCCACGTCGCGCGCGGTCTCGGCGATGTCGGCCAGGTGGTAGGCGCTGTAATGGAACAGGTCACGGAAGGTCGCCCACAGGAACTGCGCCTGCGGATGCTGGCTTTCGCGCAGCTTGGCGAACTTCTCGGCCGGGTTCTTGATCTTCAGGATTTCGACCACTTCCGGCGCGGCGGCTCGGTCGGCAGGGCGGTAGTCCTGCTTCTCCAGGTCCAGCACCATGATGTCCTTGCCGACCTTGCGGAAGATGCCGGCACTGGTCTTCTGGCCCAGGGCGCCCTTGGCGATCAGTGCGTCCAGCCACTTGGGCGATTTGAAGAATTCATGCCACGGATCGTTGGGCAGGGTGTCGCCCATGGTCTTGATCACGTGCGCCATGGTGTCCAGGCCGACCACGTCGGAGGTGCGGTAGGTCGCCGACTTCGGGCGGCCGACCAGCGGGCCGGTCAGGCCGTCCACTTCGTCGAAGCCCAGGCCGAATTCCTGCGTGTGGTGGATGGTGGACAGGATCGAGAACACGCCGATGCGGTTGCCGATGAAGTTCGGCGTGTCCTTGGCGTACACCACGCCCTTGCCCAGGGTGGTGACCAGGAAGGCTTCCAGGCCTTCCAGCACCGCGGCATCGGTGGTGGTGGCCGGGATCAGCTCGGCCAGGTGCATGTAACGCGGCGGGTTGAAGAAGTGCACGCCGCAGAAGCGGTGGCGCAGCTGCTCAGGCAGCACGTCGGCGAGCTTGTTGATGCCCAGGCCCGAGGTGTTGGAGGCGAGCACGGCGTGATCGGCCACGAACGGGGCGATCTTCTTGTACAGGTCCTGCTTCCAGTCCATCCGTTCGGCGATGGCTTCGATGATCAGGTCGCAGTCGCGCAGCTGCTCCAGGCCGGTTTCATAGTTGGCCGGCGTGATCGCCTCGGCGTAAGACTTGCTGGCGAGCGGGGCCGGGCTGAGCTTGCCCAGGTTGGCGATGGCCTTGAGCACGATGCCATCGGCCGGACCTTCCTTGGCGGGCAGGTCGAACAGCACCGTGTCGACGCCGGCGTTGGTCAGGTGGGCGGCGATCTGGGCACCCATGACGCCGGCACCCAGCACGGCGGCACGGCGGACTAGCAGGGAATTGGACATGTCGATAAGCCTTTGTTGTCTGGAAGCCGGTCAGCGCCCGGCTCTACGGGGTGGAAAGGGAGGTCGTCGAAGCGCTCGAAGCCGCGCTGGCGCGGAATCCGGCTTCGGCGAAATGAATCAGTTCCTGGGCGGCATGCGCACGATGCGCCGCTTCGGTGACACCGGCGGGTCGCTTGATCAGGCCGAAGTCGGCCATGGCATAGGTCAGCGAGCCGGCGAGGAAATCCAGGCGCCAGTACAGCTCTTCCTTGCTCAGCTCCGGCACGCAGGCGGAGATCGCCTTGCCGAAGTCGCGCAGAACGTGGCCGTAATGGTCGGAGAGGAATTTGCGCAGGTTGTCGTTCTTTTCCGCGTAGGCACGCGCGATGACGCGCACGAACGCGCCGCCGGTCTGTCGATCCTGGGCCATGGCCAGTGCCGGTTCGACGAAGGCCGCCAGCACCGGGCGTAGTTCACCGGGATGCTCGCGGCGGGCCGCTTCCAGCTGGGACAGGCGTGCCGAGGTCATCTCGTCCATGCGGCGGCGGAAGACCTCGTTGACCAGGTTCTCCTTGGAGCCGAAGTGGTAGTTGACCGCGGCGATGTTCACATCGGCCTGGCTGGTGACCTGGCGCAGCGAGGTGCCCGCGAACCCGTGCAGGGCGAACAGTTCTTCGGCGGCGCCGAGGATGCGGTCCTTGGTGGAGAAGTGGGCAGGTTTGGCCATAGGGCGGGGCAGTTCAATCAAACGATTGTTTGATACTAGACCTGCGGGTGCGCTACCGCATTGTGCGGCGCAGCAGGAATGGGCATTCGTTCATCCGCCCTCCCGGTAGTGCCGGCCGCTGGCCGGCAACCACGCCATTGCCTGAACAGGCCGATCACCCACGGCACACAAGGCGTTGCCGGCCAGCGGCCGGCACTACCGTACGGCGGGGTTACACGTTAGAATTAGCGCACGTATATCAGGCTAAGCCCGCGTTTTGACGCGGGTTTTTTTCATGTTAACCTCGGGCCGATCAAGTGGCCCGCCCAACGGAGTATTCCCATGGCGCTGGAGCGCACCCTTTCCATCATCAAGCCGGACGCCGTCGCCAAGAACGTCATCGGTGAAATCTACGCCCGCTTCGAAAAGGCCGGCCTGAAGGTCGTCGCCGCCAAGTACAAGCAGCTGTCGCGCCGTGAAGCCGAAGGCTTCTACGCCGTGCACCGCGAGCGTCCGTTCTTCAACGCGCTGGTCGAGTTCATGATCTCCGGCCCGGTGATGATCCAGGCGCTGGAAGGCGAGAACGCCGTGCTGGCCCACCGCGACCTGCTGGGCGCCACCAACCCGAAGGAAGCCGCCGCAGGCACCATCCGCGCCGACTTCGCTGAATCCATCGATGCCAATGCCGCCCACGGCTCGGACTCGGTTGAGAATGCCGCGATCGAAATCGCCTACTTCTTCGCCGCGACTGAAGTCGTCTCGCGCTGAGAGTGATGCCGTGAACGAGGTCGTACAGCCAACCGCCATCCCATCCGTGCTCGTTCCGGGCCCGGCTGTGGCCAAGCAGAACCTGCTCGACCTCGATCGCGAGGGTCTGGAGCGCTTCTTCGCCGAGACACTCGGCGAAGCGCGCTACCGTGCCCATCAGGTGATGAAGTGGATCCACCATCACTACGTCACCGATTTCGATGACATGACCGACCTCGGCAAGGCCTTGCGCGCCAAGCTCAAGCAGCATGCCGAGGTGCTGGTTCCCAACATCGTGTTCGACAAGCCCTCCGCCGATGGCACCCACAAGTGGCTGCTGGCCATGGGCACCGATGGCAAGAACGCGATCGAAGCGGTCTATATCCCGGACAAGAACCGCGGCACGCTGTGCGTGTCTTCGCAGGTCGGCTGCGCGCTGAACTGCACGTTCTGTTCGACCGCCACCCAGGGCTTCAACCGCAACCTCTCCACTGCCGAGATCATCGGCCAGGTGTGGGTCGCGGCGCGCCATCTGGGCAACATCCCGCACAAGCAGCGTCGTCTCACCAATGTGGTGATGATGGGCATGGGCGAGCCGTTGATGAATTTCGACAACGTCGTGCGCGCCATGAGCGTGATGCGCGACGATCTGGGCTACGGCCTGGCCAACAAGCGGGTGACGCTGTCCACCTCCGGCCTGGTGCCGCAGATCGACCGGCTGTCCACCGAGAGCGACGTGTCGCTGGCGGTATCGCTGCATGCCCCCAACGATGCGCTGCGCGAGACCCTGGTCCCGCTCAACAAGAAGTACCCGATCGTCGAGCTGATGGCCTCGTGCGCACGCTACCTGCGCGCCAACAAGCGCCGCGAATCGGTCACCTTCGAATACACCCTGATGAAGGGGATCAACGACCAGCCCGAGCACGCCCGCCAGCTGGCGCGGCTGATGCGCCAGTTCGACAATGCCGTGCAGGCCTCGAACTCGGGCAAGGTCAACCTGATTCCGTTCAACCCGTTCCCCGGTACGCGCTATGAGCGCTCCGGCGAAACGGAGATCCGCGCCTTCCAGAAAATCCTTCTCGATGCGAAGGTGCTGACGATGGTGCGGCGGACCCGCGGTGACGACATCGATGCCGCCTGTGGCCAGCTCAAGGGCCAGGTGATGGATCGCACGCGTCGTCAGGCCGAGTTCAACAAAACGCTGCAGGACGGGAAAGACCGGAATGCCGCTGCCTGATCGCCGATTGCCAGCCGTTGTTTTCTTCGCGCTGGCATTGGCCGGCTGTGGCAAACCAGGTGTCAAACCGCCGTCCGGTCCGCTCGAGGTCGCCCCGACCTATGAGGCCCGTGACAACCCCGAGATCCGCAAGCGTGTGAACTACCAGGACCAGATGGTCCTGGCCGGTGAGTCGCTGCGCGCAGGCGCACTGGATGCAGCCCAGAAGCGGGTCCGCGCTGCGATGAAGATCGATGCGCGTCGGCCCGAGGCCTACATGATGCTGGCGGCCATCGCCAGCCAGCGTGGCAATGAGGCCGACGCCGGCCCGCTGTATGCCAAGGCCGCCGAGCTGGCCCCGGATCGGGGTGACGTCCTCAATAATTATGGTGCTTGGCTATGTGCTCATGGCCGGCCGGCCGAGTCGCTGGTCTGGTTTGATCGCGCCCTCCAGGCGCCGGGCTACACCACGCCGGCCTCCGCACTGGCCAATGCCGGCGGCTGTGCGCTGGAGGCAGGCCAGTCCGAACGGGCTACGCCGGACCTGCGTCGAGCGCTTGAGATAGATCCCGTCAATGCCTATGCACTGGAGTCGATGGCCCGCAGCGAGTATGCCCAAGGGCGTTATTTCGAGGCCCGCGCCTTTGCGCAACGGCGTCTGGCGGCTGCACCGGCCACACGTTCCGTGTTACAACTTGCCTCTCAAATCGAGGCGCGGCTTGGCGACAACGTGGCATCCGGTCGCTATCTGCAGCGAATTCATGATGAATTTCCGCAGGATGCGGCACCTAATCCCCGGGGTTGAAGCACTGTGATTGATGACCAGACTGTGAACGCTTTTGATACTGCGGCCGGTTGCGGAGCCCGTCTTCGCCAGGCCCGTGAAGCGGCCGGCCTGACCCTGGAAGCGGTGGGGCAGCAGCTGCGCATGCCGGTTCAGGTAGTCAAATCGCTGGAAGAAGAGCAATGGCAGCGCCTGGGCGCGCCGGTCTTCGTCCGCGGCCAGCTCCGAAGCTACGCCCGCCTGCTGAAGGTGGATATCGGCGACGTCCTCGAACAGGCGCACATCGGTCCGATCGTGCCGCCGCAGCTGGTGAGCCATACGCATACGCCGCGCGCGCGTCGCATCGCCGAAAGCCTGGGCCGCCGCGTGCTGTATGTCGGCATCACCGCCGTGCTGGCCGTGCCGGTCTGGTTTGCGACCCGGGGCCATTTCGATGGCACGGCCAATACCCCCAATACCGCGTCGCTGGATGTCATCCCGGCGGCGGTACCGGTGGCCGGTGGCGACACGCCGCCCGCCCCGGCGCCAGCGACGGCCGAAAGCGCCAAGCCTTCGGCACCGTCCGCACCGTATCTGGCGTCGTTGACGCCGGTCCCGCGTCCTGCCGCCGCACCGGCGGCCGTGGGCGGCGGTCTCACCCTGCAGTTCAATGGCGACAGCTGGATCGACATCACCGCGCCCGATGGCACGACGGTCGAGAAGGCGTTGCTGAAGTCGGGCGAAACCCGCAGCTTCGCACCGGGGCAGGTGGCCCGCATGGTGCTGGGCAATGCATCGGCGGTCGAGGTTCAGCAGGGCGGCACTATCGTCGACCTTTCGCCGTACCAGCGAGCCAACGTGGCACGCTTTACGGTATCCTCTGACGGCTCCGTGGCCCCAGTTTCGCACTGAGCCGCGTTTCCCCAATCCAATTCAAATAGCTCCTCCTTACGGGCGGGGCGAGAGTACGCATGGCGATCGACGACCTGCTCGACGAGCACGAACAAAGTGAACGCGTCCGCAGCTGGCTGCGGAAGAACGGTGTCAGCATCCTGGCCGGTGTCGCCATCGCGATCGGTGGCATCTGGGGCTGGAAGGAATGGCAGACCCGGCACAGCAACAGCCTGGCCGGTGCCAACGTCCAGTACCAGGTCGTGCTCAAGAGCCTGGAAGACAAGGATCTGGAGCAGGCGGCCAAGGGCGTGAAGGCGCTCGAAAGCGGCAAGGCCAACATCTATGCCGATCTGGCTGCGCTGCAGCTGGCCAAGGCCCAGGTCGATGCCGGCAAGAACGAAGACGCGCTGGCGACCCTGCGCGCGATCAAGGCCGACCCCGAATTCAAGCCGGTGATCGAGCAGCGCGTCGCGCGCCTGCTGGTGGCCACCGGCAAGACCGAGGATGCGATCAAGCAGCTCGGCACCGCAACCGACAGCACCAGCCTGGAAATCCATGGCGATGCGCTGATGGCGCAGGGCAAGCGTGATGCGGCCCGCGAACAGTATGAGAAGGCGCTCAAGACGCTGGACGTGGCAGCGCCCCAGCGGCGCCTGCTGGAAACCAAGTTGACGGATGCCGGTGGCACCGTCACCGATCCTGCGGAGTCGGTGTAATGAATCAGATGCTCATGATCAAGCGCGTTGCCACGGTTGCCCTGTTGGGCATGGCCCTGACCGGCTGCAGCACGATGAAGGGCTGGTTCGCCGGCAAAGATGCCGCGGCCAAGAAGGCGCTGGAACCGGCCGAGCTGGTCAAGTTCGATGCCACCACCAAGGTGGACCGGATCTGGTCGGCCAACGTGGGCAAGGGCGAAAAGCGCATCGGCGTCCGTCAGGGTCCGGTGGTCGCCGATGGTCGCGTCTATGCCGCCGCGATCTACGGTGGCGTGCATGCTATCGACCTGCAGACCGGCAAGAAGGTCTGGACCTACGAGCCGGCCAAGGAAAAGAAGAAGCCCAAGCTTCGCTTGTCCGGTGGCCCGGGCGTCGGTGAAGGCCTGGTCGTCATCGGTACGCTGGATGGTCAGGTCATCGCCCTGAACGCGGCCGACGGCACGGAAAAGTGGCGTGCCAAGGTGCCGGGTGAAGTGATTTCCGCCCCGGCCGTCGGCCAGGGCATGGTGTTCGTGCGCAGCAACGACGGTCGCGTGACCGGTCTGGATGTCGAGAACGGCACCCAGCGCTGGTTCAACCCGCGTGAGCTGCCGGCGCTGACCGTGCGTGGCAATGCCCCGGTCGTGACCGGCCCGGGCGTGCTGTTCATCGGCAACGACGATGGCTCGATCGCCGCGCTGGCCATGCAGGACGGCCGCACGCTGTGGGACCAGATGGTCGGCACCGGCGAAGGCCGCACCGAGCTGGAGCGCATGGCCGATATCGACGGCGCACCGGTCCTGGAAGGCAATACGCTGTACGTCAGCAGTTTCAAGAACCAGACCATGGCGATCGAAGGCCCGACCGGCCGTCCGCTGTGGGCGCGTGATCATGGCGGCGCCGGTGGCGTGGCCCTGACCTCGAGCAATGTGTTCGTCACCGACAACAAGGGCGGCGTGTTCGGCCTGGACAAGACCAGCGGTTCGGCCATGTGGTCGCAGACGGGCCTGGCCCGTCGTTCGCTGACCGGTCCGGTCATCCACGGCGATTACGTTGTGGTCGGTGATTACAAGGGGTATCTGCACTGGTTGCGGACCGATAACGGTGAGTTCGCGGCGCGCGCCAAGAGTGGCGGCGACGCCCTCCTGGCACAGCCGGTGGTCGCTGATGGGATTCTGCTGGTGCAGAACGTTGATGGAAAGCTGACCGCATTCCGGTTGGCACAATAAGGAGTTACCGCGATGCTGCCCTTGGTCGCCCTGGTTGGACGGCCGAATGTCGGCAAGTCCACGCTGTTCAATGCGTTTACCCGTACGCGCGACGCGCTGGTCCACGACCAGCCCGGCGTGACCCGGGACCGTAATTACGGTGTTTGTCGTCTTGATGAAGATCACCCGTTCCTGGTGGTCGATACCGGTGGTATCGCCGGTGAAGAAGAAGGTCTGGCCGGCGCTACCGCCCGCCAGGCCCGCGCCGCCGCCGCGGAAGCGGATCTGATTCTGTTCGTGGTCGATGCCCGTGAGGGCCCGATGGACGACGAGATCCTGTCCTGGCTGCGCAAACTGGCCCGTCCGACCCTGCTGCTGATCAACAAGATCGACGGCATGAACGAAGACACCGTGCGTTCGGAATTTGCCCGTTACGGCTTCAGCGAAATGCTGACCGTCTCGGCCGCGCACCGTCAGGGCCTGGATGATCTGCTGGACGAGGTCGTGGAACGGTTGCCGGAAGAGGGCACCACCGAGACCCTGGACACTGACCCGAACCGCATTCGCATCGCCTTCGTCGGCCGCCCCAACGTGGGCAAGTCGACGCTGGTCAATCGTCTGCTCGGCGAAGAGCGGATGATCGCCTCCGAAGTGCCCGGTACCACCCGCGATTCGATCGCGGTGGACATGGAGCGCGACGGGCGTGAGTACCGCCTGATCGATACCGCTGGCCTGCGTCGCAAGGCGCGCGTCGAGGAAGTGGTCGAGAAGTTCAGCGTCATCAAGACCCTGCAGGCCATCGAGCAATGCCAGGTTGCGGTGCTGATGCTCGATGCCTCTGAAGGCGTCACCGATCAGGACGCCAGCGTGCTGGGTGCGGTGCTCGATGCCGGCCGTGCGTTGGTGGTGGCGATCAACAAGTGGGATGGCCTGACCGATTACCAGCGCGAGCAGGCTGAAGCGCTGGTCTCGCGCAAGCTCGGCTTCGTGCCGTGGGCGGAAGTGGTGCGCATCTCGGCCAAGCACGGCTCCGGCCTGCGTGAGCTGTTCCGCTGCATCCACGCCGCGCATGCCTCGGCAACGCATGAGTTCAGTACCAGCGAAGTCAACAAGGCGCTGGAAACGGCCTACGAGACCAACCCGCCGCCGGCGATCCGTGGTCACGTATCCAAGCTGCGTTACGTGCATCCGGGCGGTTCCAACCCGCCGACCTTCATCGTCCACGGCACCCGTCTCAAAGACCTGCCGGAGTCGTACAAGCGCTACCTGGAGAACTTTTTCCGCAAGCGCTTCAAGCTGGTCGGCACGCCCGTGCAGTTCATCTTCCGCGAGGGTGTGAATCCCTACGAAGGCAAGAAGAACGTGCTCACCGAACGTCAGCTCAAGCGCAAGCGCCGCTTGATCAAGCACGTCAAGGGTAAGTGATCCAACGAAGAGCCGGCGCAAGCCGGCTCTTTTCGTTGGGGCGGCCGGAGCGCCCGTGCGCGATAATCCCCGCATGAGCACGATCCCCGAACTCACCCCGGCGCAGGCCCGGGAACGCCTCGCCCATGGCGCACTGCTGATCGACATTCGTGAGGCGCACGAGCGTGCCACCGGCATGGCCGAAGGTGCGCTCGGCATCGCCAAGGGCGATCTCCTGGCAGAACCCGGCACGAACCTGCCGTCAGCCGAGCGCGAGGTCGTCCTGATCTGCCAGAGCGGCAAGCGTTCGATGGAGGCCGCAAACGTCCTGGCCGGTCTCGGCTACACGCAAATCGCCTCCGTCCACGGCGGCACGACCGCCTGGCGCGCTGACGGGCTGCCATTGGTGCAGCCGATGCAGAGTGATGCCGAGCGTGACTTCAACGAACGGTACTCGCGTCACCTGCTCCTGCCGCAGGTCGGTATCGAAGGCCAGAAGACGCTGCTCGCCTCACGCGTGCTGGTGCTCGGCGCCGGCGGTCTGGGTGCACCGGCCAGCTTCTACCTGGCCGCGGCCGGGGTAGGGCACCTGCGCATCGCCGATGACGACGTGGTGGACCGCAGCAACCTGCATCGGCAGATCATCCACACCGATGCCAGCGTAGGTGAGCCCAAGGTGCGCTCCGCGCGTGCCCGCCTGCTCGCGCTCAATCCCTCGCTGGACGTGGAGGCCGTGCAGGCACGGGTCACCTCCGACAACATCGATACGCTGCTCGAGGGTGTCGATGTGGTCCTGGATGGCTCGGACAACTTCCCGCTGCGTTATCTGCTCAACGATGCCTGCCTCCAGCATGGCATTCCGCTGGTGTATGGCGCGGTGGAGCGCTTTACCGGCCAGGTCAGCGTGTTCGATGCCGGTCGCCAGCGTGGCACCGCGCCGTGCTACCGCTGCCTGTTCCCCGAGCCGCCGCCGCCCGAGTTCGCGCCCAACTGCTCGGAGGCGGGGGTCCTTGGCGTCTTGCCGGGCATGGTCGGCCTGCTGCAGGCCACCGAAGTGCTCAAGCTCCTGCTCGGCATCGGCGAGCCACTGATCGGTCGCCTGCTGACCTTCGATGCGCTGGGCATGCGCTTCCGCGAGACGCGGCTGCGTCCGGATCCGGCCTGTCCGCTCTGTGCCCCCGGGCGCGACTTCCCCGGGTACATCGATTACGCCGCCTTCTGCAGCGCCTGACAGGTAGGGCGTAGATCCACGCCCTGCGTGGATGCGGTTCGCGAGGGGGCCGGGTGAGGTCAGCCACGCAGGGCGTGGCTCTAGCGCTGGGTTCAGTCGCGATTTCGGGACGATCTGGCATCCAGGTTCAATATCGTTCTGAATTCAGCACGATAAAACGCATCATCCGCGCTGTTGCCCTTCAACCCTTTGCCCTATCGTTGATGCATCTTTTTGTAGTCCGGGGAAACAACCGCATGGCGGTGGAAGCAGGTGCCAGTGAATTGGTGAAAGTGGTCGCCCTGCTCGGTGCGGCAGTGGTCATGGTGCCGCTGTTCCGCCGGCTGGGGTTGGGCTCCGTGTTGGGCTATTTCGCCGCCGGCCTGGCCATCGGCCCGTTCGGGTTTGGTTGGTTCTCCGATCCCCAGGCGATCCTGCATACCGCCGAGCTCGGCGTGGTGATGTTCCTGTTCGTGATCGGCCTGGAGATGCGGCCCTCGCATCTGTGGAGCCTGCGCAACGAGATCTTTGGTCTGGGCACGCTGCAGATCGTGGTCTGCGGCGCGCTGCTGACCGGTGTGTGCATGCTGCTCGGCTTCCCGTTGCCGGTCGCCTTCATCGGCGCCGCCGGGTTCGTGCTGACCTCCACCGCGGTGGTGATGCAGTTGCTGGCCGAGCGCGGTGACATTGCCCTGCCGAGCGGCCAGAAAATCGTCTCGATCCTGCTGTTCGAAGATCTACTGATCGTCCCGTTGCTGGCAGTGGTCGCCTTCATGGCGCCGGTGCACAGTGATGCCGGCGAGAGTTCGCGCTGGGTCACCGTCGGCATCGCCGCGGGTGCGATTGTCGGCCTCGTGCTGGTCGGCCGCTTCCTGCTCAATCCGCTGTTCCGCATCCTTGCCGCCGCCAAGGCACGTGAAGTGATGACCGCAGCCGCGCTGCTGGTCGTGCTTGGCGCCGCGCTGCTGATGCAACTGGGCGGATTGTCGATGGCGATGGGCGCATTCCTCGCGGGCGTGCTGCTCAGCGAATCCACCTTCCGCCACCAGATCGAAGCGGACATCGAGCCGTTCCGCGGCATTCTGCTCGGGTTGTTCTTCCTCAGCGTCGGCATGGCGCTGGACCTCACGGTCGTCGCCAACAACTGGCCGCTGATCGTCTCGGGCGTGTTCGCGCTGATGTTCGCCAAGGCGATCTGCATCTACGTGGTCGCGCGCATCCTCGGCAGCGATCATCGCCAGGCGCTGGACCGTGGCGTGGTGATGGCGCAGGGCGGCGAGTTCGCCTTCGTGCTGTTTTCCGCTGCGGCGGTGGCGGGTGTGATCGACGTGCAGGTCAACGCTAACTTCACCGCGATCGTCGTGCTTTCGATGGCGCTGACCCCGCTGTTCGTGCTGCTGCACGACAAGCTGATGCCGGACCGCGAGGTGTCGCTGGATGGGGTGGAAGAAGCTGACGGCCTGTCCGGCAGCGTGCTGCTGATCGGCTTCGGGCGCTTCGGCCAGGTGGCCAGTCAGTCGCTGCTGGCGCGCGATGTGGATGTCACCATCATCGACAACGACGTGGACATGATCCACAACGCCGAGCGCTTCGGGTTCAAGATCTACTACGGAGATGGCACGCGCCTGGACGTGCTGCATGCCTCCGGTGCGGCGTCGGCGCGGGCGATCGCGGTGTGCGTCAACAACGACCAGGATGCTGATCGCATCGTGGAGCTGGTCACCCACGAATTCCCCCAGGCCAAGCTGCTGGTGCGCTCGTTCGATCGCGAGCATTCGCTGCGCCTGATCCACGCCGGCGTGGACTTCCAGATCCGCGAGACCTTCGAGTCGGCGCTTCAGTTCGGCCAGGCTGCGCTGATGGAGCTGGGCGCAGACCCGGATGATGCACGCGAGATCGCCGAGCAGATCCGCGTGCGCGATGCCGAGCGCTTCGAGCTGGAAATGGCCGGTGGCAGCCTGCGCGCAGGCGCGCACATGGTGTTCGGCAGCGCGTTGCCGGGCGTGCCCACGCCTACGCCGTTTACTGCACCCAAGCGCAAGGCGCGCACGCTCAATGCGGACCAGGTGCCCGAAGAAGAGTGAGGATGGTAGTGCCGGCCGCTGGCCGGCACCCAGGTGGCGCTGCCCGGGCGAGCGTGGCTGCCGGCCAGCGGCCTGCACGACCGGTGTCCGCCGCAGGCCGAATCGGGGACAATAGACGACCGTCGCCCCCACGCCTGCCGCCCTCGATGAGCTCACCGACCCCCGACACCGTCTCTTCCGCCCGCATTCTCGACGGCCGCCGCATCGCCGAAGACCTGCTGGACAGCCTCAAGGTCCGGGTCGATGCCCGCCTGGCTGCCGGTGGCAGCCGTCCGGGCCTGGCCGTGGTGCTGGTCGGTGGCGACCCGGCCTCGACCGTGTACGTGCGCAACAAGCGCCGTGCGGCCGAGAAAGTGGGTATCGAAGCCTTCGATTACGATCTGCCGGCCGGCACCACCGAGGCCGAGCTGCTGACCCTGATCGATCAGCTCAACGCCGATTCGAAGATCCACGGCATCCTGGTCCAGCTGCCGCTGCCGGGCATTCCGGATGCCAATCGCCTGATCCACCGCATCGACCCGCGCAAGGATGTGGACGGCTTCCACCCGGAAAACGTCGGCCATCTGGCCCTGCGTGAGTTCGGCCTGCGCCCGTGCACCCCGCGCGGCATCGTGACCCTGCTGGGCCACACCGACCAGCCGGTGCGCGGTCGCAACGCCACCATCGTCGGCGTCAGCAACCACGTCGGCCGCCCGATGGGGCTGGAGCTGCTGATCGCCGGTTGCACCGTGACCAGTTGCCACAAATTCACCCCCAAGGACGTGCTGGAGCAGTCGGTCCGCAACGCCGACATCCTGGTGGTCGCCGTCGGCCGCCCTGGCATCGTCCCGGGGGAGTGGGTCAAGCCGGGCGCCGTGGTGATCGACGTGGGCATCAACCGCCTGGACGATGGCCGCCTGGTCGGCGATGTCGGCTTCGAGGCTGCCGCCCAGCGCGCCAGCTGGATCACGCCTGTACCGGGTGGGGTAGGGCCGATGACCGTGGCCACGTTGATGCAGAACACCATCGAGGCGGCAGAAGGGTACGCGTCCGCGCATTCGCGCTGACGCTCCCAAGATTTGCTGCGCAAACCTTGGGCCCCCACTTACCAGCACCCACGCCCCCGCCGCTTCGCGGCCGCCCCCGAACTTCGGGGGCTCTCCCCCTTCCGGGACGGCGGGCGGCCCATGGCTGAACCGCAGGGCTGGGCACGCGACACAGCGTCGCATCCGCCCCCTGCCAAAGACGCCCGAATCAGGGTAAAATGTCGCGCTTCCCCACATCTCGGGTATGCCGATGCTGCGCATCCAGGCTGAAGCTCTCACCTACGACGACGTCTCCCTCGTCCCCGCTCATTCCATCATCCTGCCCAAGGATGTCAGTCTGGAAACGCGCCTGACGCGCGACCTGCGGCTGAAGCTTCCGATCCTCTCGGCCGCCATGGATACCGTCACCGAAGCCCGCCTGGCGATCGCCATGGCCCAGCTCGGCGGCATGGGCATCATCCACAAGAATCTGAGCGTCGAGCAGCAGGCTGCCGAAGTCGCCAAGGTCAAGAAGTTCGAGGCCGGCGTCATCCGCGACCCGATCACCGTCGGCCCGGAAACCACCATCCGCGACGTGTTGGCCCTGACCCAGGCGCGCAACATCTCCGGCGTGCCGGTGGTGGACGGCGGCGGCCAGCTGGTCGGCATCGTCACCCATCGTGACATGCGCTTCGAGACCGAGCTGGACGATCCGGTCCGCCACATCATGACCAAGAAGGATCGCCTGATCACGGTCAAGGAAGGCGCGGCCTCCGATGAAGTGCTGCAGCTGCTGCACCGCAACCGCATCGAGAAGATCCTGGTCGTCAACGATGATTTCGCGCTGCGCGGCCTGATCACCGTCAAGGACATCCAGAAGAACACCGATTACCCGAACGCCGCCAAGGACACCGCCACCCGCCTGCTGGTCGGCGCGGCCGTCGGCGTCGGTGGCGATACCGACCGCCGGGTCGAGGCGCTGGTCGCCGCCGGGGTGGACGTGCTGGTGGTCGACACCGCGCACGGCCACTCGCAGGGCGTGCTGGACCGCGTCAGCTGGGTCAAGAAGCACTTCCCGCAGGTGCAGGTCGTCGGTGGCAACATCTGCACCGGTGAAGCCGCACTGGCGCTGCTGGACAGCGGCGCGGACGCGGTCAAGGTCGGCATCGGCCCGGGTTCGATCTGCACCACGCGCGTCGTCGCTGGCGTCGGCGTGCCGCAGATCACTGCGATCGACCTGGTCGCCGAGGCGCTGCAGGACCGCATCCCGCTGATCGCCGACGGTGGCATCCGTTACTCCGGTGATATCGGCAAGGCGCTCGCCGCCGGTGCCTCCACCATCATGATCGGTGGCCTGCTGGCCGGTACCGAGGAATCGCCCGGCGAGACCGAACTGTTCCAGGGCCGCTCCTACAAGAGCTACCGCGGCATGGGCTCGCTGGCCGCGATGGAGAAGGGGTCCAAGGACCGCTACTTCCAGGATGCCTCCAGCGCCGACAAGCTGGTGCCCGAAGGTATCGAAGGCCGCGTCCCGTATCGCGGCCCGGTCGGCGGCATCATCCACCAGCTGATGGGCGGCCTGCGCGCCACCATGGGCTATGTGGGCTGCGGCACCGTCGAAGACATGCGCAGCAAGCCGAAGTTCGTCAAGATCAGCGGCGCCGGCCAACGTGAGAGCCACGTCCACGACGTGCAGATCACCAAAGAGCCGCCGAACTACCGCGCCTGACGCGGCATGAGCAGAGAGGAACGAGGAAGCTGATTCCCGTTCCTCTTTCTCTATCCGCCGCCGGTAACGACGCTGTGTTTCCCGTATTTACTCCTGCATTGCCCGGGCACCATGACCAACATCCATAACGACAAGATCCTCATCCTCGATTTCGGCGCCCAGTACACCCAGCTGATCGCGCGTCGCATCCGCGAGCTCGGCGTGTACTGCGAGATCTCGGCATGGGACCACAACCCGGCTGACATCGCCGCGTTCGGCGCCAAGGGCATCATCCTGTCCGGTGGCCCGGAATCGACCACGCTGCCGGGCGCGCCTGCCGCGCCGCAGGAAGTGTTCGACAGCGGCCTGCCGATTTTCGGCATCTGCTACGGCATGCAGACCCTGGCCGCCCAGCTCGGCGGTGCCACCGAAGCGGCCGACCAGCGTGAGTTCGGCCATGCCGAAGTCAACGTCGTCGCCCCGGATGCGCTGTTCAAGGGCCTGAGCGACCACGGCGGCGAGCCGAAGTTGAATGTCTGGATGAGCCACGGCGACCACGTCTCCGTCGCGCCCCCGGGCTTCACCGTCACCGCCGTGACCGATCGCATCCCGGTGGCCGCGATGGCCAACGAAGAGAAGCGCTGGTACGGCGTGCAGTTCCACCCGGAAGTGACCCACACCCTGCAGGGCCAGGCGCTGCTGCGCCGCTTCGTGGTGGACGTGTGCGGCTGCGAGACCCTGTGGACCGCGGCCAACATCATCGACGACCAGATCGCCCGCGTGCGCGAGCAGGTCGGCGATGACGAAGTGATTCTGGGCCTGTCCGGCGGCGTCGATTCGTCCGTCGTGGCCGCGCTGCTGCACAAGGCGATCGGCGACAAGCTGACCTGCGTGTTCGTCGATACCGGTCTGCTGCGCTGGCAGGAAGGCGACCAGGTGATGGCGATGTTCGCCGAGCACATGGGCGTCAAGGTGATCCGCGTCAACGCGGCCGACCGTTACTTCGCCAAGCTGGAAGGCGTCAGCGACCCGGAAGCCAAGCGCAAGATCATCGGCAACCTGTTCGTGGACATCTTCGATGAAGAATCCACCAAGCTGAAGAACGCCAAGTGGCTGGCGCAGGGCACCATCTACCCCGACGTGATCGAGTCGGCCGGCAGCAAGACCGGCAAGGCGCACGTGATCAAGAGCCACCACAACGTCGGCGGCCTGCCCGAGCACATGAAGCTGGGCCTGGTCGAGCCGCTGCGCGAGCTGTTCAAGGACGAGGTGCGTCGCCTCGGCGTCGAACTCGGCCTGCCGCGCAGCATGGTCTACCGCCATCCGTTCCCGGGCCCGGGCCTGGGCGTGCGCATCCTCGGCGAAGTGAAACGCGAATACGCCGAACTGCTGGCCAAGGCCGATGCGATCTTCATCGACGAACTGCGCAAGGCCGATCTGTACGACAAGACCAGCCAGGCGTTCGCGGTGTTCCTGCCGGTGAAGTCGGTGGGCGTGGTCGGTGATGCGCGTGCGTATGAGTGGGTGATCGCGCTGCGTGCGGTGGAGACCATCGATTTCATGACGGCGCATTGGGCGCACCTGCCGTATGACTTCCTGGGCACGGTGAGCAACCGGATCATCAATGAGCTGCGGGGGGTGTCGCGGGTGGTTTATGACATCTCGGGGAAGCCGCCGGCGACGATCGAATGGGAGTGAGTCCGGGTCCAGCGTTGGCTGGTATCCAGATGTCCTGACCTACAAGGAAGCCCGCAGAAATGCGGGCTTTTTCGTTTCTTTCTGCTTACATGGCATGCAAGAGCACGGCAGTCGGCATTCCGCTCCGCTGCGTTTCCGCCTCACGTCAGTGGGGGTCCTGGCGCATCAGCGCGATCACGTCGCCAGCGGCCCGTCGCACCGGCTTTCTGCGCAGCCACACCAGATGCACCGGCATCGTGACGCCGTTGGCCAGGTTGTCGAACGCGAGCACTCTCACGCGACCAGCAGCAACGGCGACCTCAACAACATCCATAGGCAGGTTCGCCCAGCCGGCGCCGCACGCCACCAGGCCCAACGCCGCTTCAACCGAGTCCACGTGCCATCGGGCATCGGAGACCAGCAGCCGCCGGTCTGCGACAGCGTCGTCGGGTCCAGCGATGACGATCTGGCGGCTGCCGCTGAGATCCTCCAAGCGCCGCAGGTCTGCCGGGAGGCCGGGCGTATCCGCCGTGGCCGAAGCGACGGCGACGAAAAGCATGTCGGCGACATGGGTAAAGGCTTCTTCCCGATCCACCTCTGTAGAGACGGGCAGCAGGGCCAGATCGGCCTGTTCCTGGTGCAGCCTCTCCCGGACCTGGTCCTGGGGCAGTCGCAGCAGGTTCACCCGCAGCAGCGGGTACCGGGAGCCTACCTGCGCCAGTGCCGCCAACATCGCCTCGTCTGGAACACCGGCGGCGACGGCGACCGTCAGGGTGCTCTCCAGATCCTGCGACAGCTCCACGGCATGGATCTGCAGCAACCGCAGCCTGCTGGCGACGGAACGTGCGTGGGGCACCAGGGCCAGCGCTTGTGCGGTCGGCAACGCCTCGCGGCGCGAGCGGTCGAACAGGGGGTAGCCCAATCCGGCCTCGATGTTGGCGATGCCCATGCTCACGGCGGACGGCACCCGGCGCAACGCCCGGGCCGCGCCGGAGAAAGAGCCGTGGTCGACCACCGCGAGGAAGAGATCGATGTCGTCGCTGGACAGGGACATATATCTGTCAGTGCTTCTGAAAGGAGATGACTTTTTCAATCAACCTTTCTGAATATAGCATCCACACCCTTCGCCAGTGACCAAGCAGGAGGATGTGATGCAGGGAGTAAAACGCAAGGTGATCTACGTCGGGGGCTATGAGCTTCTGGGACTGGTGGTGGGGACGATGGTCATGACCGTGCTGACGGGCAAGTCACCGGCGACGACAGGGCTGCTGGCGCTGATGATCACGGGGATCGCCACGGTATGGAACGTGAGCTTCAACTACCTGTTCGAGGCATGGGAGCGACGGCAACGCGACCGGACGCGGACGGTACGCCGACGCGTCCTGCATGCCGTAGCGTTCCAGCTCACCCTGGTGTGTTTTCTGGTCCCGCTCATCGCGTGGTGGCTGGGCATTACGCTGATCCAGGCATTTGTCCTGGACCTGGTGTTCATCGTCTACATCCCTTTCTATACGTTAGCCTACAACTGGGCGTTCGACCGTTGCTTCGGCGTTCCCAGTTCCGCGGTGAATCACGAGGGGAACCCGCATCTTGGCTGATCAGAAAATTGTTTGACAGATCGGAAATTGCTTTGTAATCCTGTGAAGGACACCCTTGCTGGATTGCCCCTGTGCTCGTTTTCCCGCTCTTCTGCAGCCTGGCGAATGACCTGGACCACGGGGTGCGCGCATGAGCGCGCTCCGCTCATCCCGCGGCGCCGCACGCTACACGCTGCCACTGCTGCTCCTCAGCATCGTCATCGCCGCATGGTCCGCCTGGAGCGCCCAGAAGACTCCGCCCGCGCAGCCGGCCAGCATCGCCACCACCGAGTTCTCGGCGGCACGCGCGATGCAGCATCTGGGTTGGATCGCGGCCGAACCGCATCCCACCGGCTCGGTGGCGGCCGCGAAGGTTCGCGACCAGTTGGTGCATCACCTGCAGCAGGCCGGACTCCAGGTATCCGTGCAGCGTGGCCAGGCGGCTGCCGAGTACGGCAAGGGCGACGGTCGCGGTGTGCGGGCGGCCAATGTCGAGAACGTGGTTGCGGTATTGCCGGGCCGCGATCGCAGCCTGCCGGCGGTGCTGCTGATGGCGCACTACGATACCGTTCCCCATTCGCCCGGCGCAGCCGACGATGGCCTCGGGGTGGCGGTGATGCTGGAGATCTCGCGTGCGCTGCAAGGGGACGTGCGACAGCGTGACGTGGTCTTCCTGTTCACCGATGCGGAGGAGGCCGGCCTGCTCGGCGCGCGTGCGTTCTTCGCCTCGCATCCGCTGTCGTCGCGTATCGGCACGGTCATCAATCTGGAAGCCCGCGGCAGCAGTGGCCGTGCGGTGCTGTTTGAAACCGGGCCGGGCAACGCGGCGCTGCTCAGCACGTTCGCCAAACTCGCGCCGCAGCCGCTGGGCAACTCGCTGACCGGCTTCGTCTACCGCTACATGCCCAACGGCACCGACTTCACGGTGCCGGCGCAGAAAGGTATTCCCGGCCTCAATTTCGCGATCATCGGCAGCCAGATCGACTATCACGCCGCGACCGCGAGCGTGGCCAATCTCGACCCGGGCAGCGTGCAGCACATGGGCGCCCAGGTGCTGCCGCTGGTGCGCCGTTGGCCAGCTCGGCAACCCTGCCGACTGCTACCCACGATGCAATCTACAGCGATCTTCCCGGCGGCTGGATGATCAGTGTGCCGACGTGGTCAGGCTGGTGCGTGCTGGCGTTCGGGTTGCTGGTCATTGTCGTGGTCGCACGCCGTGCCACGTTCAACCAGGGTGGATGGCGCGGCGTGGTCAGTGGCGTGGCGGGGTGGCCGCTGGCGCTGCTGTCCGTCGCGCTGGCCGTACGTGTGTCGTACCGGTTGCTGGGCGGCGGCGATGCCACGCTGGTGAACAACCGGGATCTGCTGGCGGCATTCTCCACGCTGGCGGCAGGCGAGGGGCTGTTGGCAATCGGCGTGGTGCTGGCGTTGGGCGCACTGCTGGCCTGCAAGGCGGCACGCAAACCGGCTGCCGCACTGGCGCTGCTGGCCGGTGCGGCAGCCTCGCTGCGGGGTGGGGTCGATGTGATCGGGCTGGTGCTCGGCGTGCTGGTGGCACTGCTGGCCTGGACCAGCGCGGGGACCGCTGCGCGCGGTGAAAGCGTGCGGCTGGGTGCCTTGCTGGTGGCCTGGATCGTCGGTGCGGCCGTGCAGGTGCTGGCGCCCGAGCTGGCGCCGTTGCTGCTGTGGCCGCTGTTGGCGGTGGCTGCGGTGGTGTGGCTGCTGCCGGCGCATGCGCCGGTGACCGCATTGCGTGTCCTTGCCGCGGCAGTGATCACCGCGTTTGCTTTGGCGCACGTCTTCCATTTCGCGTTGCAACTGTTCGAGGCCATCGGCTTCGGAACGCCGGAGGTGTTGGCATTGCCGTTCGCGTGGCTGGCTGTACTGCTGCTGCCGTGGGTACGTGTGGCCGAGGGTGGGCGCGGCTTGGCGATTGCTGCGCTGGTGACGCTGCTGGCGGCTGCGGGTCTGCTGGCTGCCGCGTCATTCATCCAGGCGGACCGCACGCGCTATCCCGAACTGTCCCAGGTGCTGTTCGTCGCGGATCCAGACAACCAGTACTACCACCGCGTCAGTTCACTGCCGCAGTTGTCTGACTGGAGCCGGCGTGCGTTGGGCGGCGCGCAGGGTGAGCCTGTCCGCCTGCCGATCCCTGCAATGGATCTGACGGCTGTCTGGGCGACCAGGGCCGAGGCCATTGCGGTGCCGGGGCCGGTGCGTTTCGAGCGTTCCTACGATGCCGATACCGGCCAGTCGATACTGCGCGTGCTGGCACCGGCAGGCACACGCGAACTCCGCGTACGGCTCAAGAGCGGGGCCGTCGTTCGCAATGTGCAGCTGCAGGGCGAGGACGCGCCCCTGCTGGACGAGGCGGACCGCTGGTCGCGGTTGCGTTGGCAGGCACCGGGTCCGGACGGAATCGAGCTGCGCTGGCCGGCGGACAGTGGCCCGGTGGAGGTGCAGGCCGCGGCCGGGATCGATGGCTGGCCGAGGGATGCGGCTCCCTTGCCGGCGCGGTCGCCACACATCGTGCCGTGGTCGACCTCGGACATGACCTGGATTCTTGGCGCGACGCGCGTAAGCCAGGCGGGCGGAGCGCCCCAGGACGGGAGGTAATACGCCCGGCGGCGGCGTACTGGAAGCAACACAAAGAAACGGCCCGCAGTGCGGGCCGTTTCTTTTACTGACTGGACATCCAGCGCTGCCGATTCCTCAGCAGCGCCGTGCAGATGCCTCAGATATGCAACGCATGCCCCAACGCACGCAGCGCCGCTTCCTGAACCGCCTCACCCAGCGTCGGGTGCGGATGGATCGTACCGGCGATGTCCTCCAGCGTGGCGCCCATCTCAATCGACTGCACGAAAGCAATCGACAGCTCCGACACCTGCACGCCCACGGCCTGCCAGCCCAGGATTCGGTGGTCACTGCTGCGTGCGACCACGCGCACGAAGCCATCGGTGGATTCCAGCGACATCGCACGGCCATTGGCCGCGAACGGGAACAGCGCGACCTTGGTCTCGATGCCCTGTGCCTTGGCTTCGTCCGGCGACAGCCCGACCACCACGATTTCCGGATCGGTGAAGCACACCGCCGGAATCGCGGCCGGCACGAAGTGGCGCTTCTTGCCGCTGACGATCTCGGCCACCAGTTCGCCCTGTGCCATCGCCCGGTGCGCGAGCATCGGCTCACCGGCGACATCGCCGATCGCCCACACGTTGCGCATCGAGGTCTTGCACTGGTCGTCGATCTTGATCGCCTTGCCGGTCAGATCCAGCTGCAGCGATTCGAGATTGAAGCCGTCGGTCTTCGGGCGACGGCCCACCGCGACCAGGATCTGGTCGGCGTCCAGCGCAATTTCGTTACCGTCCTTGTCACGCACGCGCAGCTGGCCGTTGTCGGCCAGGCCGAGCACGCTGTGGCCGGTCAGCAGCTTCACGCCGGACTTCTCCAGCTGCGTGGCCACCGGCTTGGTCAGCTCGGCGTCGTAGGCCGGCAGGATGCGTTCCTGGGCCTCCACCACCGTGACTTCGCAGCCGAGCTTGCGGTACACCGTGCCCAGCTCCAGGCCGATGTAACCGCCACCGACGACGATCAGCTGCTTGGGCAGCGAGGTCGGCGAGAGGGCTTCGGTGGAGGAGATGACCTTGCCACCGAACGGCAGGAACGGCAGTTCCACCGGCACCGAGCCGGTCGCCAGCAGCAGGTGCTCGCAGGTGATGCGCAGCGTGCCGCCGTCTTCGGCGGCACCGGCGATCTCGACGGTCTTGCCGTCGACGATCGTGGCCCAGCCCTTGATCAGCTGCGCGCCGTTTTTCTTCAGCAGTGCACTGACGCCACCGGTCAGCTTCTTGACGATGCCGGCCTTCCACGCGACGGTCTTGGCCAGGTCCAGTGACGGTGCCTGCACGCTGATGCCCAGCGGCGAGGTGCCTGCCGCATAGGCGGTGACCTTGGTGAATTCCTCGGCGGCATGGATCAGCGCCTTGGACGGAATGCAGCCGATGTTGAGGCAGGTGCCACCCGGATTGACGCCCTCGACCACGATGGTCTTGACGCCGAGCTGGCCGGCGCGGATGCCGGCGATGTAACCGCCGGGACCGCCGCCGATGATCAGCAACTGGGTTTGAAGGGTATTGGACATCGCTTACTCCACGAACAGCAGGGCCGGGGTTTCCAGGCGCGTACGGATCGCCTGCACGAACTCGGCCGCATCCATGCCATCGACGATGCGATGGTCGAACGAGGACGACAGATTCATCAGCTTGCGCGCCACCACCTGGCCCTCGCGGAACATCGGGCGTTCGATGATGCGGTTCACACCGACGATCGCGACTTCCGGATGGTTGATGATCGGCGTGGAGACCACACCGCCAACGGCACCAAGGCTGCTGATGGTGATGGTGGAGCCGGACAGCTCCTCACGGGTCGCCTTGCCCACACGCACGGCATTGGCCAGGCGCGCGATCTCGGTGGCGGTCTGCCACAGATCCAGCGACTCGGCATGCGCGACCACCGGGACCGACAGGCCGACCTCGCTCTGGGTCGCGATGCCCAGCTGCACACCCTCGTAGCGGGTCACGATGTTGGCCTGGTCATCGAAGCGGGCGTTCATCTGCGGGAAGTCGCGTGCGGCCAACACCACCGCGCGTGCCAGCAGCGGCAGCAGGGTCAGCTTGCCGCGCTCCTTGGCCCAGCGCTCGTTGAGCTTGGCGCGCAGGGCCTCCACTTCCGTGACGTCGATTTCTTCCACATAGGTGATGTGCGGAATGGTCGTCCAGGACTGCTGCATCTTCTGCGCGATCTTGCGACGCAGGCCGATGATCGGCACCTGCTGCTCGCCGGTACGGCGCGCGTAGCTGCTGCCGCCGGCACTGCCACCGACCGGCTGCGCCTTGCCACCGGCGGCGGCGTAGGCATCCAGATCGGCCTGCAGGATGCGGCCGCCCGGGCCGGTGGCCGGCACATAGCGCAGCTCGATGCCCAGGTCCCAGGCGCGGCGACGCACGGCCGGCGAGGCCAGCGGGGCTTCACCGGCGTTGAGCACGCCGTTGGTGACCGCGCCACGCGCGTCCTGCTTTGCGGCACAGGCGGGTGCGGATGCAGCGGCAGCCTTGGCCGGTGCCGTGGCCGGTGCAGCCTCGGCGGCGGCCGCAGGTGCAGCTGCCGGTGCAGCCGCCTTGGGCGCAGCCACCGGTTCGGCCGCCGCGACAGCGGCCGGTGCACTGGCGGCACTGGCATTGCCGGCGCCTTCCACTTCCAGGCGGATCAGCTCGCTGCCGACGGCCATCATCTGGCCGGGCTTGCCGCCCAGCGAGACCACGGTGCCTGACACGGGCGAGGGGATCTCGACCATGGCCTTGTCGGTCATGACCTCGGCCACGACCTGGTCTTCGGCGACCGGGCCACCGACCTCGACCTTCCAGGTGATCAGTTCGACTTCGGCGATACCTTCACCGATGTCCGGCATCTTGATGACGTGATGTCCCATGGTTCAGTCCTCCAGCACGCGCTGCATTGCATCGATGACCCGGGACGGACCCGGGAAGTAGTCCCATTCCTGCGCGTGCGGATACGGGGTGTCCCAGCCGGTAACGCGTTCCACCGGTGCCTGCAGGTGGTAGAAGCAGTGCTCCTGCACCAGCGCGACCAGCTCGGCGCCGAAGCCGCAGGTGCGGGTGGCTTCGTGCAGCACGATGCAGCGGCCGGTCTTCTTGACCGAGTTGACGATGGCCTCCAGATCCAGCGGCCACAGGCTGCGCAGGTCGATCACTTCGGCATCGATCCCGGCATCTTCGGCGGCGGCCTTGGCCACCCACACGGTGGTGCCGTAGGTGACGATCGTCAGGGCCTTGCCTTCGCGGGCGATGGCGGCCTTGTCCAGCGGCACGTTGTAGTAGCCCTCCGGCACCAGGTTGTCCGGGTACTTGGACCACGCGGTGACCGGGCGGTCGTGGTGGCCGTCGAACGGGCCGTTGTACAGGCGCTTGGGCTCCAGGAAGATCACCGGATCGTCGTTCTCGATCGAGGCGATCAGCAGGCCCTTGGCGTCGTACGGGTTGGACGGCATGACCGTGCGCAGGCCGGTGGCGTGGGCGAAGATCGCCTCCGGGCTCTGGCTGTGGGTCTGGCCACCGTAGATGCCACCGCCGCACGGGGTACGGAACACCAGCGAGGAGGTGAAGCTGCCGCCGGAGCGATAGCGCATGCGCGCCGCTTCGGAGACGATCTGGTCGTAGGCCGGGTAGATGTAATCGGCGAACTGGATTTCAGCGACCGGGCGCAGGCCGTAGGCGGCCATGCCGATCGCCGCACCGGCGATGCCGTTCTCGGAAATCGGCGCATCGAACACGCGCTGCTTGCCGTACTTCGTCTGCAGGCCGTCGGTGCAGCGGAACACGCCGCCGAAGTAGCCCACGTCCTGGCCGAAGACCACCACGTTGTCGTCGCGTTCCAGCATCACGTCCATCGCCGAGCGCAGCGCCTGGATCATGGTCATCGGCGTGCCGCCGGTGTTGTTCTGTTCAATCCCGCTCATGTGTTCAGACTCCCAACTGCTGACGCTGGCGACGGAGGTGTTCGGGCATGTCCTTGTAGACGTCTTCGAACATGAGGGCCGCGCCGGGACGGTTGTCGCTGCCGAGCAACCCGTGGGTCTCGGCTTCCTTGAGGGCACGCAGGATCTCGGCATCCAGTTCGGTGCGCAGTTCGTCGTGCTGCTGCTCGCTCCACAGGCCGCGCTTGATCAGGTGCTGCTTCAGGCGGTCGATCGGATCGCCGAGCGGGAACTGCTGGGCATCATCGGCGGGGCGGTACTTGGACGGATCATCCGAGGTCGAATGCGGCCCGGCGCGGTAGGTCACCCACTCGATGAGGGTGGGGCCGAGATTGCTGCGGGCGCGTTCGGCGGCCCAGCGCGAGGCGGCGTACACCGCCAGCAGATCGTTGCCGTCCACACGCAGCGACGGAATGCCGTAGCCCACGCCGCGCGCGGCGAAGGTGGTGTTCTCACCGCCGGCAATCGCCTGGAAGGTGGAGATCGCCCACTGGTTGTTGACCACGTTGAGCACGACCGGTGCGCGGTACACGTGCGCGAAGGTCAGCGCGGCGTGGAAGTCGCCTTCGGCGGTCGCGCCATCACCCACCCATGCGGTGGCGATGCGGGTGTCGCCCTTGATCGCCGAGGCCATTGCCCAGCCCACCGCCTGGATGTACTGGGTGGTCAGGTTGCCGGAGATCGAGAAGAAGCCGTAATCCTTGTACGAGTACATGATCGGCAGCTGGCGGCCCTTCAGCGGGTCGGCCGCGTTGGACAGCACCTGGCACATCATGTCCACCATCGGCACTTCCTTGGTGACCAGGATGCCCTGCTGGCGGTAGGTCGGGAACTGCATGTCGTCATCGCGCAGTGCCAGCGTCTGGCCGACGGCGATGGCTTCCTCGCCCAGGCACTGGATATAGAACGAGGTCTTCTTCTGGCGCTGGGCGATCAGCATGCGCGCGTCATAGGCGCGCGTCTTGAGCATGGCGTGCATGGCACGCAACAGCACCGCGTCGTCGATGTCGGCGGCCCACGGGCCCACGGCGTCGCCGTTGTCGTCCAGCACGCGGATCAGCTGGCCGGTCAGCGGCGCGGTCTGGCTGGCGCTCACGTCCACGGGCGGCTTGTCGACCGCGCCGGCGGGGCTCAGCTTCAGATAGGAAAAGTCGGTGGCCTGGCCGGGACGGGCGCTGGGCTCGGGCACGTGCAGACGCAACGGCTCGCTCGTGGCGGGAATCTGGGGTGATGACATGTCAGGGGCCTCGCTGGGCTTGGGTCATGGAGCTACAGGCATACCGCAGGCGGGGGGCAACGGTAATGGCGATGTTGACGCGCCGACATCCGGGCTGGATCTCGTCGCGAAGCGGGTAAGGACCAGCGCTTTCAAGGCGGCTGGGGCCATGGCGCATTGCACCCAGTGTGAAGTCTAGAGGCACAGCGGCTTATCGTAAATTTGTTTAATTGAGTATGAGGTATTGTTTATTCAGATATCTTCATTCTGTGGGAGCCCGCGCATGCAAATCCCGGCCAACATGACCCTGCGCCAGCTGCGGTACTTTGCCGAGGCGGCCGAGTTGGGGCAGTTCTCGCAGGCCGCACGCAAGCTGCACGTCTCCCAGTCGGTCATCACCACCGCGGTCGCGCAGCTGGAAGCCTCGCTCGGGCTGAAGCTGTTCGACCGCATGCCGCACGGGGTCGGGCTGACCGCCGAGGGGCACCGCTTCCACCAGCATGTGCGGCACATCCTGGATACGTTGCAGGACGCGCTCAGCGAGCCGATGTTCCTGGCCAACACGCTGCCGGGGCGGGTGCGGATCGGCGCGTCCTACACGGTGCTGGGCTACTTCCTGCCGAGCCTGCTGGCGCGCTTCAAGCGCTCCTACCCGCAGGTGGAGGTTGATCTGGTCGACATGGACCGCGCCGCGATCGAGCAGGGCGTCAGCAGCGGCGACCTCGACTTCGGCCTGTGCATCATTTCCAACATGGCCGAGCCCTACGTGCTGCGGCGCCAGGTGCTGATCCGGTCGCGCCGCCAGCTGTGGCTGGCCGAGTCGCATCCGCTGCTGCAGCTGCCGGTGATCAGCCCGGCCGACGTGGAGCCGTACCCGTACATCATGCTGATGGTCGACGAAGGGCAGGAGTCGGCGATGCGCTACTGGCGCTCGGTCGGTCGCGAACCCAACGTCGTGTTCCGCACCTCGTCGCTGGAGGCGCTGCGCGGCATGGTCGCCTATGGGTTCGGGGTCAGCATCCTGTCGGACATGGTCTATCGGCCGTGGTCGCTGGAGGGGCGCCGGATCGACGTACGCACCCTCACCGATGCGGTGCCGCCGATGGAAGTCGGCCTGGTCTGGCGCCCGGACGAAGACCTGTCCGCGCCGGCACGCGCACTGCATCAGTTCCTGGTCTTCGCCTGTGGCGGATGAGTGGTGATGACCTCGAACGCCTGCCCGCGACGTGACCAGATCTGCCACGCCGAGTACGCCAGCAGCGGCACCACATAGGTGGCCAGGATGGCGTAAGCCAGCAGCCGGTAGCCCTTGGCGATGAGTGCCACCAGGCCGATGCCATCGGCCAGGAACACGGCCATCAGCAGGATCGCCACGATGATCGCCACCCGCACGCCGCGCGAGGGAGCGGCGCCGGTGCGTTCTGTCCAGTTGACGCTGATGCGGCCGTCCACCGAGGCCATCAGCGTGACCCCGGTTTCCACCAGTGCCACCATGATCATCAAGCGGAACAGCCACTGGAACCACGGCAGGCCGAGCTGGCCGAGCATGAGGTCGGATGGCAGTGGCGCGTCGGCGATGTCCGGCAGGAATGCGATCATGCAGACGTAGAACACGATCGCCGGCAGGATCGCCAAGGGGCCGGCCAGCGCACCGGCAATCACCGCATCGCGGCGGCACAGCAGGTGGCGCACGACCAGCAGGATCGAGACCGCGGCGAACATGTTGTAGCCGGCGTAGGTCACGCCGTTGAGCACCCAGTCCTGGCCCAGTTCATGGGTGTTGGAGAGCTGTGCCATCGCGCCGCCACCGAAGCGGTACAGGATCAGGCAGGCAGCGATCGCGTAGACCAGGTACATGAAGGCGGACATCAACTTGAACATGCGTTCGACGGCGTTGGTCCCGGCCTGCACCACGCCGGTGATGATCGCCACCAGCACCAGCGTGCCGACGAGCCGAGGCCAGCCGAACATGGTCGCGGCCAGCTCGCCGGCGGCCGCCCCGAACACCGCCAGCACCACCACGATCAGCGCCAGGTAGGCCACTTCGAACGTCCACCAGCCGCGGCCCAGCAGGTGCCGGAAGAAGGTGCGGTAGTCGTTGGCACGGATCGCCCGTGCCAACAGGAACGTCAGGATGCAGATCACACTCCAGATCAGCATCGACAACACCATGGCCGCCAGGCCGCCCCAGGGGCCCGATGGCAGGAAAAACTCCGCCAGCTCACGGCCGGTCGCGTAGCCGCCGCCGATCACGGCCGACTTGAACGCCAGACCGGGCAACAGATACCGCTGGAACCGGCTGGCGGCGGCGGTCACTTGCGGGCGGCCGCAGGCTGCAGCAGGTAGAAGTCACGCACGGTGCGGGCGATCTCGGCGATCACACGCTCACGTTCGCTGCGCGGGGCATTGCTGGCTTTGACGAACACCGAGATGGCGAACTGGCTGCCATCGGGCAGGGTGACCACGCCCACATCGTTGACGGTGCCGGCCACGGTGCCGCTCTTGTCGGCCACCTTGGTGCCCGGCGGCAGGCTGCCGCGCAGGCGTGCGCTGCAGGTGCGGCAGCGTTCCATGATCTGCACCAGTACCTCGGTGCTGGCCGGGCTCAGCGCTTTGCCGGTGAACAGCTTGGTCAGCAGGGTCGACATGGCGCGCGGCGTGGAGGTGTCGCGTGGATCCTTATCGAAGGCCTCGTTGCCGGATTTCGTGCGCTTGACCACCTCCGGATCGAGGGTCAGCTCGGCGACGCGCTCCTTGGTCAGCGGTTCATCGCCCAGGCCGAAGATGTCGCTCAGCAGCTGGCGCGTGTTGCGATCCAGGCGCTGGCCTTCAATGCCCTGCGCGCGCAGCCAGGCGGTAACTGCGGCCGGCCCGCCAGCCTGCGCCACCAGCACATCGGTGGCGGTGTTGTCGCTCTGGGTCAGCATCACTTCCAGCAGGTTGTGCACCGACAGGCTCACACCGTCGTGGATGAATCGGTCCGCGATCACTTCCGAATCGACGTAGAAGGCCTTCGGTACCGGCACCATCGTGGTCAGTGCCAGCTCGCCGGCATCCACCTTGCTCAGGATCACCGCCGCAACGGCGACCTTGAACGTGCTGGCCATCGGGAACCCTTCGTCCGGATTCAGATGGACCTGCGCGCCCTTGCCATCCAGGCGCCACGCCGAGACACCGACCTTGCCATCGATCAGGGTGGAAAGCCGTGCGACTTCCGTTTCGACCGGCGTGGGCTTGCTCGCGCTGAAGGCGGCGAGCGGGCTCAGGCCCAGCAGCGCCGCAACGCACAGACTCAGGGTACGGGTGGTCATCTTCATGCGATGCAGGCCTCGAGCAAACGGTTGAATTCCCCATCTTGCCGCATCGGGTCGGCCGCAGGCAGGCCAAGACGCGCGCTGACCTCGGCACAGGCGGCCGATGCCGCTGCGTCGGTCATGCCGTGGGTGTTGAGACTGACGCCGACACAGCGGATATCCGGATTGGTGCGGCGGCCGAGCTGCACGGTCAACGCGATCACGTCTTCGATGGAGGGCAGCGGGTAGTCGGGGTAACCGAGCACATGCTGGCGACCGGGCTGGTGGCAGACCACGAACACGTCCGGTTGGCTGCCATGCAACAGGCCCAGGCTGACGCCGGCATAGGCGGGGTGGAACAACGAGCCCTGGCCTTCGATGACATCCCAGTGATCGGCGGCCGCATCCGGGCTGAGCAGTTCGGCGGCGCCGGCCGAGAAATCGGCGACCACCGCGTCCATCGGAATGCCGCTGCCGGCGATCAGGATGCCGGTCTGGCCGCTGGCGCGGAAGTCGGCATCCACACCACGTTCGCGAAGACCGCGGACCAGGGCCAGCGCGGTGTACTTCTTGCCCAGCGCACAGTCGGTGCCGACGGTCAGCACGCGCTTGCCGGTACGCTTGCGGCCATTGCCGACCGGAATGCCGCGTGGCGGCACGCGCACGTTGATCAGCTGGCGACCAGTGCGTTCGGCGGCGGCGGCCAGTTCCGGGATATCACCGAGTTTGTGGTGCATGCCGCTGATCAGGTCCAGGCCTTCCTCCAGCGCCTCGACCAGTGCCGGCAGCCACTGCGCCGGAATCACGCCGCCACCGTTGGCCACGCCGATCACCATCGCACGGGCACCGGCGGCACGCGCCTGGGCGGGCGTCATCGTCGGCAGGCCGGTGGTGATCGGGCAGCCGGGCAGGCTCCACTCGGCCACGCACACCTCCGGCGCCCAGTCCTTCAGGCCGATCGCGGTCTTGGCGAAGCCCGCTTCGGTGGTATCACCCAGGAACAGCAGGTAGGGCTGGGGGAGGGCGGCAAGTGCGAGCACTTCAGCGGTCGGGGTCGACGTCATGACGGAATCCAGTAGGCGAGCGGCAGAGGGTGAGCACCCACGACAGCGACGGTAGCAGTCGTTGGCCTCGTTAGACCTGTATAAGTCCTAATCAGAGAATATGCAACCCAATTAGGATTGTCATCATGCTCGCCTGACCAAGACGCCCGGCGACAGGCCTGCCGCCGGGCGCGAGGCACCGGATTCAGTAGCGATAGTCGATCGACATGCCGATGGTGCGCGGCTGCAGGGGCACGCCGGTCACCGCCACATAGCGGTTGAGTGCGTCGCGCACGGAGCCGGTCGAGACGTAGGCACGCTCATCGGTGGCATTGCGGGCATACAGGCGGACCGTCCACGTCATGTTGGTCAGCTCGGCATGCAGGTCCAGCGCGTTGTAGCTGTCGATCTCATAGGCGCCGGCCACGCGCTCGCCGGTGACGCGGTAACCCGCACCGACCCGGCCCTGCCACTGGTCGCTGACATCGAAGTCGTAATCGATGGTGCTCGACCAGCTCAGGCGCGGCGTCATGGGCATGCGGCCACCTGCGACCAGGCCGCTCGACGTCGGCACATCCCCGATCTTCGAATCGATGTAGGCCGCGTTGAGGCCAACGGTCAGGCGCTCGGCTGGGCGCACCATCATGCTCAGCTCCGCCCCCTGGCTGCGCGCGCTGCCGGCGTTGCCCATCCAGCTCAGGCCGTTCTCGGACACGCGCACCTGGATGTCGTCCCAGTCGATCCGGAACAGCGCCAGATCGATCATCGCGCGGCGGTCCCAGAAGTGCGATTTGAAGCCGAGTTCGACGTTGTCCAGCGTGTCGGCCTTGGTCATCGGCACCACGCCGGAGGTCGATACGTTGGGTCCACCCGGGCGGTAGCCGGTGGCGTAACGGGCGTAGATCATCGAGCTGTCGTTGAGGTGCCAGCGCGAGGCCAGCTTCCACGTCGTCACGTTGTCGTCGGCGGAATCGGCCAGATCGATCGGCCGCGGTCCGTACAGCAGGCCGATGCTGTGCTGCTCGAAGTCCTGCTGATTGCGCGCATGCCGCACACCGGCGGATACATCGAAGCGGGGGCTGAACTTGTAGGTGACATCGGCGAAGATCGCCTGCTCGTCGTAGGTGCCCGGCAGGCTCGCGGTGCCGGGATTGAACGGCAGCGGGATGCCGTTTGCATCGTAGGCACTGACCTGCTGGCGGTTGGCGTTCTTCTCGCCGGTGAAGAAGGTACCGAGCAGCCACTCGAAGCGCTCGCTTTCCTTGGAACTCAGGCGGAACTCCTGCGTCCATTTGCGCGTGCCGAGGAAGACATCGAACTGCGCCTGGCCGGCGGGGTAGGGGGTCAGATACGGCCATGCCACGCCATAGACAAGCGAGGAGTCCTGCACTTCATCCATGCGGGTTTCGGAGAAGCTGGTGGCGGACACGAAATCCACATTGCCCAGGTCCCAGTCTAGAATCGCCGAGTAGTAATCCGTTTCCATCCGGTACGGCGTCGCGCGCTGCAGGATGCCTTCCAGCGGCCCGCGTATTGGCTCCAGCGTGGGGTAGGTCAGCCCCACTGCGCTGGAGTTGTCGGCATCCACGATCTGCGAGAGCGCCTGCACGCGCAGGTTGGCGGTGTCGCTGATGCGCCAGGTAAGCGCCAGGCGGGAGGCCAGCTGGTAGTAGCCGTTGCTGTCCTTGGCATCCTCCCCGGTGAGGTCAGGCTGGTCGACGTAGCCGGGCGTGCTCTGGCGCGACAGGCTGGCGCGCATGGCCAGCTTGCCTTCGATGAGCGGCACGTTGAACGCAGTGCGCACGCCGATGCCGGTATCGCCGGCGTCCTTGGTCGTGTTCACGTCCGTGCCGGCGCGGAACTCGAACGCATCCGGATCGGCCGCCTTGGTGATGTACTTGAACAGGCCGCCCATCGAACTGGCGCCGTACAGCGTGCCCTGCGGGCCGCGAAGCACTTCAACACTCTGGATGTCATACGGCAGCAGGTCCAGTGCGTAGGTGGTCGCGCGTTGTTTGTTGCTGCTCGGGCCGATCGGCGTATCATCGATGTAGGTCCCGATGATCGAGCCGCCACCCAGCGGCGCAACGCCGCGCAGGGCCATCGTGGTCTGTCCGGGCGCGCCGCCGCTGTCCACCTGGAACCCGGGCACATACGCGGCGAAGTCGTTGAGCCGTGTCGCACCAAAGGCTTCAAGGCGCTCTTCGCTGATCACACTGACGCCGGCCGCCACCTCCATGACGTTCTCGCTGCGCTTCTGTGCGGTGGCCACCACGCGATCGAGCTCCACCACATCGGGGGTGCTGCGGTTGCCATCGGCGTCGGCATCGGCGTCCTGGGCCAGGGCCGAGGTGGCAAGGCCCATGCAGCACAGGGAAATGGTGGTGGCGAGGATCGAACGTGTCATCGTCTTGCGCATGCGGCGGACTCTCCGGAATCAGGAACGGGGTCAGGCGGGAAGGACGACCGGCTTCCAGGTCTGGCCGAGCAGCCGCCTGAAATTTCCGCCGAGGATCTTGCGGATGTGCTCGTCGCTGTAGCCGCGCCGTATCAGCACTTCGGTCAGGTCATACGTCTTGCGGGGATGATTGAAACCATCGGTATCGATCTTGTCGCGGAACGCGTAGCTGGATTTGTAGCCGGCACGCAGCGCTTTGTTCTGCTCGGCGGGCATGTGGTCATAGCCCTGCAGATCGGCATCCGAGCCGATCCCGATGTGGTCGATGCCGACCAGTTTCACCACGTGATCGATGTGGTCGACCATGTGTTCAACCGTGGTCGGCTCGCGGTCGCGCACGAACATCCGCACGCCGGTCACGCCCATCACGCCACCCTTGGCCGCCAGCCTGCGGATGGCCTCATCGGTCTTCACCCGCGGGTGGTTGTTGAGCGCGCGGCAGTTGGAATGGGTGATGGCGATCGGGCCAGGCGCGAGGTCGATCGCATCCAGCGTGGTGCGGTCGCCGCAATGCGAGACATCGATGAGCATGCCGGTCTCGTGCATCGCCTGGATGATCTGCACGCCGAAGTCGCTGACGCCACCATCGATGCGATCGGTGGCGCCGGCGCCGATGAGGTTCTGTGCGTTGTAGGTCAACTGCGCACAGCGCATGCCCAGCAGATAGAACATCCGGACGTCGGCCGGCGTGCGGAACTGTTCTGCGTTCTGCACGCCCATGATGATCGCCGCCTTGCCGTCCGCTTTGGCCCGATCCAGGTCCTCGGCCTCGCCAACCAGGGTGAAAACGTGGCTGTTGCGGCCGACGAAACCGTTCCAGGCGGCGAGGTAGGCGAGCGTGTCCTGGTAGGCATCCGGACCGCCGATGCCGATCGCATGGTGGAAGCCGGTGATGCCGCTGGCACGCATGTCGGCCGCATCCTGTTCGCTCATGCGGCTGGCGTAGTACTCGGGGCGGAAGTCGATCTTGATCACGCCCAGCATGTCGATCACCAGCGACTCCCTGACCAGATCGATCGCGCGTGTCGAATAGGCGGTGGGGACGTCCGGCAACGCCTGGTGGCGACCGCGTGCAATCGCGGGGAAGGCGAGGGCGCCAGCACTTAAGGCGACCGCGTGGCCGAGCAGGCGGCGACGGCCGGGGGACTGCGGAAACTGATCGGGCATTACGATATCCCTACAAATCCTGAGTAGGGAATATTTCGCCTGATCGGGCATATGTCAAGCGCAATCAGAAAACATCATTCCATCTGGAGCTAGTGCGCTGCAACAATCGCGGGCTGTGTTACTGGCCCTTCGCCGCCGCGCCAGTGCCCGCCAACAAGGGCCGAGCGCGTCGTTCAAGTTGAATCAGAAGCACCGCGACGAGCATGCAGGTCCCACCCATCAGCGAGAAGAACACGGTGCTGGACAGCGTTGACCACAGCATGCCGACCGCGCCGGCCAGCAGGTTGCCGCCGAAGGACGCGAGGAACCAGAACGCGATGATCGTCGCACCGAAGCCTGCGGGGGCTAGACGCGCGAACAGACCCAACCCCACCGGCAGGATGAACAGCTCGCCGAAGGTGAAAATCGCAAAGAACAGCGCGGCCCACAGCCAGCCGACCTTGGCCGACGGTTCCCCGCCAAGGATCGCCACCAGCACGAACGACAGGCCGACCACGGCGGCGCCGATCGCCATCTTGGTCAGCGCCGCAGGTTCACGACCGCCGCGCGCCTGCCGCGTCCAGCGGCCCACCAGCAGCGGGGTGATCAAGAACACCAGCAGCGGATTGAGCGAGAAGAACCACGTCATCGGAATCGTGAAGTCCGCAGTGAGTACGCGGTCCACGCCGGTGTCGAGCCAGATCGCGATGGTGTTGCCGATCTGCTCGTAAGCCAGCCGGAACACCACGATGAGCCCGGCAATCATCGCCATCAGCTGCAGCAGGGGACGGTAGGCCGGTTGCCAGAGCGCCGAGAAGGGCAGCGTCGCCCGCTCGCTGCGCGGCGGGTCCGGCGGCAGGTGGCGGCGCCCGCTGATGTAGATCACCAGGCCCAGCAGCATGCCGATGCCGGCGGCGGAGAAGCCGACGTGCCAGCCATACACCTCCCCCAGCGTGCCGCAGATCAGCGGGGCGAGAAACGCGCCGAGGTTGATGCCCACGTAGTACACGTTGAACGCCGAGCCACGACGCGGATCATCGCGCTGGTACAGATCGCCGACCTGGCCGGGCAGGGTCGGCAGGAACAGGCCGTTGCCCAGCACGATCGCCAGCAGGGCCGGATACAGCAGCGCATCGAAGGCCATCAGGAAATGGCCGAACGCCATGATCGCTCCGCCCAGGATCACCGCACGCCGCTTGCCCAGCCAGCGGTCGGCGAGCATCCCCCCGAACACCGGGCTCAGGTAGGCCAGCGCGGTGTACAGGCCATAGACCATCGAGGCCTGTTCCTGTGAGAACAGCAGCTGCTTGGTCATGTAATAGACCAGCAGCGCCCGCATGCCGTAGTAGGAGAACTTCTCCCACATCTCGGTGAGGAACAGGATGGTCAGGCCTGGCGGTTGCCCGAACCAGGCCTTGCGCCGTGCATCGATCGTCATCGGGCGGGGCGTCCGTCGGTCAGAGCTGCAGGCCGGTACTGATCAGGCGCTGGGTGATGGCGACGAACGCCACCACCACGCCGGCCAGTGCGACGACCCAGGCGCCGTAGCGGCGCACGCGGGGCCAGCTGGCCGGCGCGCGGACCGCCACCCACACCAGGGCCACGGCTGCGAACACGCTCAGCCAGGACAGCGCCTGCATCAGGATCAGCGGACCATTGCTGTAACCGGAAATCCCGCCCGGTGCAGCGATCGACTTCACGTACAGCACCCAGGCGACCACGGTGCCCAGCTGCGTGGTGATCGACAGCGTCTGCAGCCAGCGTAGCCCGCGGCCTTCTGCTGGTGCGCTGACACGATAGTAGCGGCGCACGAACACGCCACCGATGCGCAGCACGGCCGACAGCGTCAGCAACCCCAGTGCGACAAACAGCGCAGGGCGCAGCCACGCCGGTGAACGCCAGCCCGGAATCGGTTCAAAGCCGAACACCGAGGCGAACGGGCCGCCGGAGAAGTACACCGGCCGGCCATCCTCGACCTTCACTTCCAACAGGCCGCGACCGTTCTCCTGCTGCCACAACCACGGCGATACTTCGCGCCAGCGCAGCAGTTGACCGTTCAGGCCCTTCTGGCCATCGACGGTGATCGTGCCGTCTTCCTGCGGGTGCACGCGGGTCGGTGCGAACAGCGACAGCATGCGCAGATACGAACTGTCCGAACGGCGCGTGCTCTGCCAGGTCACGCCGGCCAATGCTGCGGCATGTTCGCGCGCGACGGCGGCATCCACGCCCGGGCCGGCTGCCTGGATCGGCAGCGTCGGCAGGAAGTTCTCCACGAAGCGCTCCCAGACCTGGGCGCGCAGGGCCGAGCCGGCCGCATCACGCCCCACGCTGTTGGTGGAGACGAACACACCGATGTTGCGTTCGGGGATCATCCACAGCCACGAATAGAAGAACAGCATCGTGCCGCCGTGCGAGCGGGTCTCGTAGCCGCCGGTGTCCGAGGCCATCCAGCCCAGGGTCATGCGCGGCAGATGCGGCAGGATCGCCGCCTGCGGGGTCAGCATCTGCGCGTTGGTTTCGGCACGCATGATGCGCTGCCCATCAAGCTCACCATGATTGAGCGTGGCCATCATGAAGCGTGACATCGCCGACCCGGAGGCGTACAGACCGCCCACGCCCGGCGCGGTGTTCTTCTCGGCCGGATAGCTTTTGCCCGAGCCCAGCAGATAGCCCTTGGCGGCATGCGGCAGCAGCTCGGCCGGCAGCTTCTGCTCGAAGCTGGCGTACTGCATGTCCAGCGGCTGCAGGATGTGCTGGCGGGCGTAATCCTCGAAGCGCTGGCCGCTGACGCGCTCGACGATGTACGAGGCGATGCCGGTGGCGTAGTTGGAGTACGCCGGCTTGGTGCCGGGTGCGGAGATCTGGTTGGGCACCCAGTCCTTGAGGAAGTTGTCGCGGTTGGCCGGGTGGTCCGGGCCCAGCACGATCAGGTAGCGCATGCGCTCTTCCAGGCCACTGGTGTGGGTCATGATCTGGCGCAGCGTGACCGGCTCACCCTTGGCCGGGACCTTGATGTCCAGGTAGGTGTTGATGTCGGTATCCAGGTCCAGCTTGCCCTGTTCGACCAGCTGCATCACCGCGGTCCAGACGAACAGCTTGGAGATCGAGCCCGGGCGGAACAGGGTGGTCCTGGGGTCCACCGGTGTGCGCTTCTCGACATCGGAGAAACCAAAGCCGCGCTCGGTGACGACCTTGCCGTTCTCGACCACGGTGACCACGGCGCCGGCAAGATCGCCCTGCGCCATCAGGTACGGCACCAGACCATCGAGGAAGGTGTCCACGCGCGCCGCATCCAGCGTGCCGGTGGGGGACTGCGCGGGTGTGATGCTGTCAGGCGACTCGGTGGTCGCGGGCACTGGTGCAGCAGCCGGCGTCGGCGCCTGCGCATGCAGCGGCGAGAACGCTGCGGTCGATGCCAGCAGCATGCCGGAGATCAACGTGCGCCACTGGGTCGCGCGCGGACGATGCGATGTCGTGTTCATGCGTGAACTCCCTTGCCCCATACGGCGTCGTCGCAGTGCACCAGGCCCTCGTCGTAGCGCAGGCCCGGTACGCGGTCATCGCTCAGGAACAGCGGACCATCCAGATCGACTACGTCGCAGTGCTGGCCCACGATGAACGCCGGGCCCATCGCCCAGCTGCTGCCGATCATGTTGCCGACCATCACCTGCATGCCCAGCGCGCGGGCCTTGCCGACCATCGCCAGGCCTTCGGTGAGGCCGCCGGCCTTGTCGAGCTTGATGTTGATGACATCGAACAGACCCGCCAGCGCCTCGATCTCGGCGGCGTCCTGCACGCTTTCATCCGCCGCGAACGGCAGCGGGCGCGCAAAGCCCTTGAGCTCGGCTTCGCGGCCACGCTGCAGCGGCTGCTCCAGCAGCTGGATGTCGTTCTCCAGCAGCACCGGAATCAGGGCATCGAGCACGTCCACGGTGTAGCCCTGGTTGGCATCCACGCCCATCCAGACATCCGGCCGCACCTTGCGCACGGCGCGCACGCGTTCGATATCGATCTCCAGATCGCCACTGAGCTTGAGCTTGAGCGCTTTGGCAGACGCATAGCGTCCGGTTGCGATCGATTGCATGGTCGCCGGGTCATCGGCGCCAAGGGTCCAGGTGGTCAGCAGCGGCCGTGTCTGCGACAGGCCGGCCAGCGCCCAGGCCGGTTTGCCGGTGCGGCTTGCTTCCAAGTCCCACAGTGCGCAGTCCAGCGCGTTGCGCGCGCCACCGCGCGGCAGCAGCTGCTGCAGCTCTGCGCGGGTGATGCCGGCTTCGATCCGCGCACGCAGCAGTTCCAGCGTGGCCAGCATCTGCTCGGGCGTGTCATCGAAGTAATACACGCCGCTGGCTTCGCCACGGCCGCGATGGCCGCCGTCTTCCAGTTCCACGCGCAGCACCGGGGCGTGTTCGAACACGTAGCCGCTGATCCGGAACGGGGCCAGCAACGCAAGCGAGTCGATCTGCAGGGTCAGTTTCACAGGATGTCTCCAGCCCCGTGGTGGGGCTACGGGTCAGTAGTTGAGTGCGAAGTCGGCCAGGCCCATCAGGACCAGGGCGTAAGCGAGTACGCAGGCGGCGATCAGCAGCAGCACCGCCCACACGCGCGCCAGCCAGCTGCGCCCGGCACGGAAGGTCTGCACCAGATTCCAGGCCGTTGCGCCGATGCCGCCGACGATGGCGATCACCGAGCCGATGCCCAGCCCGATCACCGCCGGATCCAGACGATCGTCGAGGCGGGCGAAATCCGCCGACGCCCAGGCCATCACGGCGATGGCCACGGCCGGCACCAGCAGCATGAACCAGCAGGCGGCGCGGCTCAGGCGATAGGCCAGCAGGGTGCTGCGCGGCCAGCCGAGCACACGGCCATGACGACGCCGCACGAACGCCGCGATGGGCCAGGCCAGTGCGGACAGCGCCAGCACGCTCACGGCAGCCGTCAGCAACGGCTTGAGCCACAGCGCCGAGCGGTAGCCTTCCGCGGCCAGGAACACGTTGAACGGGGAGGACGAATCCACCGCGAAGCCGACCGGCTTGCCGTCCTTGAGGATGGCGGCCAGGCGCAGCTCGCTGTTGGTCGCCTGCCACAGCCACGGAGCGACCGGCTTGAAGGTGGTGGGCTGCCCGTTGGGCTGCTTCAGGCGCGGCAGACGCAGGCTGCCATCGTCGAGGGCTTCAAGGCGCGTCTGGGTGAGGATGCCGGTGCGGCCGATGCCGGTTTCGGCACGGCGCGAATCGAGGTAGCTCGGTGCCGCCAGCTGGCGTGCCTGCTGCTTGGCCAGGCCGGCGTCGGCGGCCAAAGACGGGGCCGGGGCGGCGGCCGGGAAATAGCGATCGGCAAAGTTCTCCAGCAGCTCACGCCGGATCGGGCCGGTGATCCCATTGGCGCCGGCGCTGTTGAGCGAGACGAACAGGCCGACATCGTGGTCGCGGAACAGGAACAGCTGCGAGTGGAAGGAATAGGTGTCACCGGCGTGGGACACCACGCGCTGGCCGTTGACGTCGATCTCATAGAACCCGAGCGCCATGGTGTTGAGCGGCGGCGCGAAGCGCGTCTGCGGCGTCAGCATGAGCTGGCTGGTCGCCGCCTTCAGGATGGCCGTGTCATGACCGCCCGCCGCGCTCAGGTGCGCGATCATGAAGCGCGCCATGTCGCTGCCGGTGGCCGACAGCGCACCCGCCGGGGCGGACGGGGTGACTTCGAACGCACGCGGCTTGCCCGAGCCCAGTGCATAGCCCTGGGTGACCAGCGCACGCAACGCCGGCGGCAGCGGCTGGCGGAAGCTGGCGTGCTGCATCTGCAGCGGCACGAAGATGTGCTGCTCGACATACTCGGCGAACGGCTGGCCCGACACGCGCTCGACGATGTAGCCGGCCAGGCTGGTGCCGTAGTTCGAATACGCCGGCACGGTGCCCGGCGGGAAAATCTGCGCCGGCACGCGGCGCTTGAGGTACGGCCCCAGTGCAATGCCACCGGCTTCGGCAACCGCCTCGCTGGTCCACATGTACTTGATGTTGGCCTCGAAGCCACCGGTATGCGTCATCAGCTGGCGCAGCGTGATCGGCAGGCCGCGTTCGGGCACCTTGAAGTCCAGGTACTGGTTGATGTCCGCGTCCAGATCCAGCTTGCCCGCTTCCACCAGCTGCATCACCGCGGTCCAGGTCATCAACTTGGAGACCGAGGCCATCCGGAACAGCGTGCGGTCAGGGTCCACCGGCGTCTGCTTGGCCACATCGGAGACGCCGTAGCCGCGACGGACCAGGATCTGGCCGTCCTTGACCACGGTGACCACCGCACCGGCGATATCGCCACGTGCGATCGCATACGGCATGAAGCCATCCAGCCAGGTGGTCGCATCGTCGGCGGTCAGCCGGGCAACGGAATCGGCCTGCAGTACCGGCGCGGCCGGGGGAGAGGGCGGCGGCTGCTGGGCATCCGCCTGGAAGGTCAACAACAGCCCACAACACAACGCGACAAAGCCTGACAACGCACGCATGTGACGATCCCCTTGCGAACTGGAAGACGGGGCACCCTAGGCAATTGCGTCAGAGGGCCCAAAACCATCTCAATCAGACAACAATATTCCTGATCAGAGAAATGTCAAATGCGCGTGATCCTTTGGGGCCGTCGCCTTGTACGCACATCGGGGGGCTTGCGAGGACTACAGGCGGCGTTCCTCCGCTATTGGGAACGTTTTCAGCGCCTTGAAAGGCGAAATGAGAGACGAACGCGACAAGAAACCATCCTGATCAGGATGGCATTCATCTCTACGTAGTATCGTATCCACTACTTCACCAGCAATAGCCCAAAGGTCCTGTCGATGAGCCCCAAAAGCCCGACGCTCGGAACCCTGCTGCGCGGTCTTCGCACCCGCCAGGGTTGGACGCTCAAGGAAATGAGCGAGCACACCGAAATCCCCCTGTCCACGCTGTCCAAGATCGAGCACGACCGCCTGACCTTGACCTACGACAAGCTCCAGCACCTGGCCCAGCGCCTGAACCTGCGCATGTCCGATCTGTTCTCCGAGCCCGATGCCGACAGCGCGCCCAAGCCGGTCACCGCCCGGCGCAGCCTCGGCTCGCTGGACAAGGCGCTGCGGGTGCAGACCGACAACTACGATTACTACTATCTGTGCACCGAACTGCGCCGCAAGCGGATGATCCCGATCCTGACCAAGGTGCGCGCCAAGACTACCGCCGAGTTCGGCGACCTGGTCCGCCACCCGGGCGAGGAGTATGTGCACGTGATGGAAGGCCGCATCCAGGTGCACACCGAGTTCTACGATCCGGTGGTGCTGGAGACCGGGCAGGGCATCTACATCGACAGCCAGATGGGCCACGCCTACATCGTCGATACCGGCTGCGAGGAAGCGGTGCTGCTGGCCGTGTGCGCGAGTGCGGACGAGGATCTGATGGAGTCGCTGATCACCCTGCATGAGCATGAGGGGAGTGTCTGACGCTCACCACGTCGCCACCAATGTGCGGAACGGCGCGTTGATCAACACGCCCCGTGCATCGTAGTCACGCACGCTGCGCCCATCGATCCGCACGGAGGATGGGCGCGTGCGGCTCGGCCACCACACGCGTACTGCGGTGTCCCTGCGCAACCCCTTGCCCAGCGTGACCTGCAGCGTGCTGTCGCGCTGCTGCGCCTGCACCGCCAGAGTGCCGTAGGCGGTCGGTAGTCGATCCACCGCCAAGCCATCGCCGGCCACCCAGGACGGCGGGGTGCCCGGCAGCAGCGACAGCGCGTCATCGTCTTCGCGCATCAGCATCCCGAACAGCGTGCGCCCGTACTCGGCGCCGATCCACGTATGTGGCATGTCACCGAGATAGCGCGGGAAGCGCAGCCGGGAATGCACGACCTCGGCCAACACCTGCCACTCCAGCGGGCGCCGGTCATGCAGCAATCCCTGCAGCAGTTCATCGGCCGCTTCGGGCTGGTCCAGGTGCACGTAGCTCAGCACGTTGCGGATTTCGTACGGGGTATAGGCATACAGCGCGTCCGGCTGGCTGCGCTTGCGGACATCGTCCAGATAGCGCGCGAACGTGGTGCGCAGCGCCTCGGCCGGCAGCACATCCTGCGCGCCGGTGGGGTCGAGCGCGATCGACACGCCGGTCGGGTCGCCATCGCCAAGGTCGGCCGAAGAGGGGATGAAGTCGATGCCCTTCCACGCCATCGTGGCGCGGATCGAGGCCGCCAGCGCATCGTGCAGGGCGGTGTACTGTTCGCGCGCCCACGCGGCGGTTTCGTGATCGCCCAGCGACTCGGCCAGCCATGCGCCGTCATGCCAGCCCTTCAGGCCCCAGTAGTCGTCCCAGTAACTGTGCGTGGGCGAGGGATAGCCTTCATGGCTGATCGACGGTGCCAGGATGCCAGCGAAGCGCTCGGGGGCGGGCTGGGTGGCCATGTAGCCGGGCACCAGCGTGCGCTCGCGCAGTTCCTGCAGGAAGCGCATCGCCGCCTTCACCTTGGGCAGATAGGCGCGCACCGACTCCGGCCCCCCATCCAGGCGCGCGACGTCGGCGACCAGGCTGATGTACTGGCCCTGGCTGTCGTATTCGATGTCCGAGCCGAACCCGGTGTTGACGCTGCCATCGTCGTTGAGGATGGGGGAGACCAGGCCGTTGGCATGCACGCCGTGCTCGCTGTACCAGGCCAGGTAGTCGCGCGCGACCTTGGATTCGCCCATGCGCAGCAACACCGCCGAGGTGGCCATGCCGTCGCGGATGAAGGAGCGGTTGTAGTTGCGTGGGCCGGGCTGCATCGCCGGGCCGGTCTGGTTGATCAGCATGTAGGCAGCCTGTGCGCGCAGCATGTCCACCAGCGAGGGGTCGGGGAGGCGCAGGCCAACCTGGCCCAGGCGCGCCTGCCAATCGTCCGATGCACGCTTGGCCAACGCGTCGTACGCGGCATCGGGCGCACGGGGTGTGCCGGACAAATCCAGCGCTGGCGCATCCGGCAGGGAGCCGTCTTTGGCTGTTGCCGCGGTGCCAAGCGGGAACGCGATCACCACCGAACGGCTGGCACCCGGCGCGAGCTGGATGCGGTAGGCCAGGGCGGCGGAGGCGAGACCCTCGGGGTCTCTTGCCTGCATCGCGGCAGGCAACGTGCCACCAGCGATCGCCGCGGTGATCTCGGTGCTGCCCTCCGGGCCGAACGGTGCCGCACCGGCAGCATCCACCGGCGTCAGCGACTGCAGCAGGGCGCGCCCATTGACGCGCACGCGTTGACCCTCGATGGCGACCTCGCGGATCGGTGAGAGGCCACCGTTCTGCCACGGCGGATTCATCTGCATCGGCCGCACCGCCAGGGTCAGGGTGCCGTCGACGGTGGTGCTGCCGGTATTGCGCAGGCGATGCCGTACGAAGGTGACCGGCTGGCCATGGACCTCGACCGCGAACGCCTCGCTCTGGAGTTGAAGCCCGGGTTGCGGCGACCACGTCGCCGAGGGCATCGGCTTCCAGCCATCGCGCAGCGCGTGTTGCAGTGGCTGGTCTGCGGCGCCTGTGGCAACACCGTCTGCGTTGCGCCAGATCGGCTGCACCAGCGGCGCGCCCTTGAAGGCCTCAAGGTTGCCGTATTCGTCGAAGATCGATTTCTGCCGGCCGGCGTGGATGCCGACCGCGGTCCAATAGGTCTGCTGCATGTGCAGCGAGGCCGGGAACAACGCACGCTGGGTGCCGCTGGCGGCGATCTGATAGCGCTTCATTGGCGTCATCACGGCTTTCGGGCCGAGCAGGCGCAGGCGGTCAACCTGTGGCGCATCGCCCTCCACCGTCAGCCGCAGCGCTGTGGCGGTCACCGCGGCAGTGCCGGCCAGCCAGCTCTGTTGCCGTGTGCCGGCCTGCGGGTCGTGCGCAAGGTCCATCCAGTGGCCCTGTGCATCGCGTGCCTGCAGCCGTGCGGCGCCATGGGACCCTGACCAGTCCACGGCCAGGCCGGTGGTGGCGACCGCACGCGGCAGTGTGATCTCAAGCGTATACGTACCGTGGCTGCCGCGCGGAACGGGGACCGCACTGCCGCCTTGCCACAGCGCTGCGGCCCGGGTGGCATCCACGCCGGCCACGCGCGCGCTGGTGGTGCCGTCCAGTGGTTCGAGTTCAAAGATCGACACGCCCCAGTCCGAGGTGCGCGCCGGGCTGACCAGGCGAAGATAGCGGGCCTGGCGTGGCGCGAAGTAGAGCGTTTCGATACCGCCGAGTGAATCGCGCATGGTGTAGGCCGGCTGCCACTGCTGGCCGTCCAGCGAGGTCTGCACGGTGTAACCCTCAGGATTTGAGACATCCCAGGTGATCTGCGCGCCGCTGAGGGTGCTCGGCCTGCCCAGGTCCACCTGGAACCAGTGTCCCGGGCTGAAAGCGCCGCCCGTCACCGTCTTCGCATCGCCATCGATGAGGTGGCTGACCGCCATTGCCGGGACCTGCTGCGAGGAACTGCTGGCCTGCCACTGGCTGCGCGGCGGCAGGGTCTGTGCAGTCGCGGACAGGCTCAGCGCGAGGGCGGAGACGAGCAGGGTGGCGGCCAGGGCGCGGCGCGGCCGGTACACAACAGTCGAACGGTCAGCATGCAGCCCCATCAACGTGCTCCTGATCTGGAACCACCCCGACATCGGGATGGAGCCCACGCTAGCAGGGGCTGTAACCGTTTACATGACGCGTCGCAATATGGAGCGCGCCCTCAGGTGGCCGCGTTGGCGATCTAAATGCGCAGCTCAGCGGATGTCCGTGCGCAGGCTGCCGCGGATCTGGTCGCGCCATACCTCGGCGACGCCGGCCTGATCGGCAAACTGTGGCCAACGCAGCACGCTTTGCCGGACCTGCTCAATGATGTCGCGGGCGCGGCGGGCGTTGATCGAGGCCGTCGCAGCACATGCGGCCAGGTCGGCCAGATCGAACCCCTCGCGCTTTCCGTTGATCGACATCTGGTGCCGGGCCGTCCAGTCGCCGTCCGGGTTGTACGCCCAGGTGATATCGAACGCAGGTGACAGCGACCATTGGCCCTGGCGGTCCATCAGGTAGGCGATGTTCTTGACGTGGTCGTCCTGGTTGCGCGCGATCACGTTGAACACCATTCGCCGGAACTGTTCCTCCAGCTGCGCCATGGGCAGGCGCAACTGGCGCATGACCAGGAGGGCCTGTTCGTAGGAGTACGCCGTAGGATCATTGAAGTCGAAGTGGGCCATCGCCGCCAACGACTGCATATGGCGCTTGCCCCCGGCATCGGTGCGATCGAAGCGCTGGGTCATGAAGTGGCGGCGGCCGCCTTCCTCCAGCAGCCGGCACTCGCTGATCTGGATGCCCGCCTCGCGTGCCATCAGCGCGTACGCATACTCGACCACGCCGTAGCCCTTGGGGTCCGCCAGTTCCTTGTCGCGGTTGTTCTGCACGCCATCGAACTTGAGCAGCCAGTAGCTGAAGCCTGGCGCCGCCGCGGCCTGGCCCGATCGGACCTCACCAGTGTCTTCGTTCCAGGCGATCACGGCCTTGGCGCGTGCGCCACCGGCCGAGGTGCCCACGCGCAGAATGTCGCGCAGCGCATCGGCGCGTTCTTCATCGCCGAACGAGGCGCGCAGGTTGTCGCGATTGCTCAGAACCTCGGTGGCCAGTGCGACCAGCGCATCGATCTGAATTTTGTGTGCCGTGCGCACGCGCGGACCATGCACAGGCGAGAACTCCAGCGCCCCCATGCCGCGCGTGCCGGTGTAGCACAGCCGCTCCACCGCATTGAAGCTGTCCGGCGTGCGGCCCTGGGTGGCCAGCCACGCGTTGATGAGGGTGTTGCCGTACTTGTCCGGCAGGGCGTCGGCGAGCAGGCCGGGCAAACCATGGAAGCCTGCCGGGTTGAGGGAGGGAAAATTGAAGACCCGATCCGCCGCGAGCGGCATGGTCAGCGGGGCGACTTCAATGCTGGAACGTGCGAAGGCCGGGTCGTAGGCAAACTGCGCGATCCGCTCGCCGTCGGCCAGCGTCACCGCGCCGATCCGGCTGCCCCACAGGCGCACCTCGGCCGTGGTGCTCATTGCTCATCGCCCCAGGTCCAGGGTTTGGCCGGCGCGGGCTCTGCCACCCCGGGTCGCGCGCGCTGGCGCGGGTGGCCGCGGCGCTCGAGCAGATCGATCGGATTGGGGCTGTCGCTGGGCAGCATCACGTCCAGCGCATCCAGCCTGCCGAGGGCGCGCAGGCATCGGATCAGATTCGCCAGCTGGGCGGGCGTGCCGTCTTCCAGCCGCTGTACGGTGCGCTTGGAGACGCCGGCAGCATCGGCCAGCTGCTCCTGGGTGATGCCCTGCGAAAGCCGCGCGCGGGCGAGGCGTTGCCCCAGCTCAACCAGGACCGCCTCGTCCGTCATCAGATCTGTGATCGTCATAAAGTGACCCTCCTGGCGCTTTGTATCCCATAAGTTTGATAAGACGTCAAGTTTGACGCTTTAGGCCTATTGAAATCATTCAATATAAAGCGTCAAACATGGCGTCTTGTGCAGAAAATCTTTTATAAAGCGTCAAGGGTGGCGCGTAACGGAACGTTGTTCTGCGAGTCGGGTGGCTGATGCGCGAAGCTGTGGCGGGCAGCCGGCCTCCCCAGCCAGCAGCATTTACAGGAATACTGCCGCCTTCCGTGCCCCTGCGCGGGCGCTCAGCGCAGGGCGTTTGCTAAAATTCCCGGTTCACTCTGGACGCTGTAGAAGAAGGACCTCGAATGAAGATTGCCGTCGCCGGTACCGGCTACGTGGGCCTCTCCAACGCGGTGCTGCTCGCGCAGCATCACGACGTGGTCGCGCTGGACATCGATCCGGCCAAGGTGGCGATGATCAATGCCCGCCAGTCGCCCATCGAGGATGCCGAGATCGAGGATTTCCTCGCCAATCGCACCTTGAGCCTCACCGCCACGCTGGACCCTGCGCAGGCCTATGAAGGTGCGGATTTCGTCATCGTCGCCACGCCGACCGATTACGATCCCACGTCGAACTATTTCAACACCGGCTCCGTCGAGGCAGTGATCGCTGATGTAGTGCGGATCCATCCGTCGGCCGTCATCGTGATCAAGTCGACCGTGCCGGTCGGTTGCACAGCCGCGTTGCGGGCCAAGTTCAACACCGACAACATTCTGTTCTCGCCGGAATTCCTCCGCGAGGGCCGCGCGCTGCACGACAACCTGCATCCGAGCCGGATCATCGTAGGCGAGCGCTCCGAGCGCGCCGCGGTGTTTGCCGAGCTGCTGAAAGAAGGCGCGATCAAAAAGGACGTGCCGGTGCTGTTCACCGACGCGACCGAAGCGGAGGCGATCAAGCTGTTCTCCAATACCTACCTGGCAATGCGGGTGGCCTACTTCAACGAACTGGATACCTACGCCAGCGCGCACGGGCTGGATACGCGCCAGATGATCGAAGGCGTCAGCCTGGATCCGCGCATCGGCGGCCATTACAACAATCCGTCCTTCGGCTACGGCGGTTACTGCCTGCCCAAGGACACCAAGCAGTTGCTGGCGAACTACAGCAAGGTGCCGCAGAACCTGATCCACGCCATCGTCGAGGCCAACCGCACGCGCAAGGATTTCATCGCCGATGACATCGTGGCGCGCAACCCAAAGGTGGTGGGCATCTACCGGTTGGTGATGAAGGCCGGCTCGGACAACTTCCGCGCTTCGGCGGTGCAGGGCGTGATGAAGCGGATCAAGGCGAAGGGCATCGAGGTCATCGTGTACGAGCCGGTGCTGACCGAGCCGACCTTCTACCGGTCCCGCGTGGTCAACGATTTCGCCGCGTTCCTTGCCGAGGCCGACATCATCGTCGTCAACCGGCTGACGCCGGAGCTGGAGAACGTGGCGAACAAGGTGTACACGCGGGATTTGTTCGGGTCGGATTGATGCCCGGGGTCTATTCCCCCGGCTTGGCGGCTGCGGTGACGGCCTGCGATTTCGCCCGCCGTGCCAGCACCGCTTCGCGGTGGGCGATGTAGGCATTGGCGCCGAGAATGATGCCGGCGCCGATCACGGTCCAGCGGTCCAGCGTCTCATTGAACAGCAGCCAGCCCAGCAGGCTCACCAGCGGCAGCTGCATGAAGCTGATCGGGGTCAGTGCGGAGACCTCGCCCAGGCGCAGGGCGCGCGTCCACAGCAGCTGGCCCAGCGTGCCGAGCACGCCGGTCGCGACCAGCCAGACCCACACCAGGCCGGTCGGCCAGACCCACACGAACAGCGCGGGCACCAGCGACAGCGGCACCCAGAACACATAGGTGTAGAACACCACGGTATCGGCGCTGTCCACGCGGGTGAGCTGCTTGATCTGGATCGCCACCAGCGAGCTCAGCACCGCGGCGCCCACGGCGACCAGGGTGCCGGGGGTGAAGCTGGTCGAGCCCGGGCGCACGATGATCAGCACGCCGATGAAGCCGATGATCACCGCCGCCCAGCGGCGCATGCGCACCGTCTCGCCCAGCCACAGCACGGCAGCGATGGTGACGAACAGCGGCGTGGAGTAGGAGAGCGAGATCGCCTGGGAGATCGGCAGATGCCCGATCGCCCAGAACGCGCACAGCATCGAGGCCAGCCCGATCGCACTGCGCAGGAAGTAGCGCGGCAGCTGCTGTGTCTTCAGCGGTGCGCTGCCGGGGCGGATCAGCATCGGCAGCAGCGCCAGCAGGCCGAAGGCGTTGCGGAAGAACGCCACTTCCTGGGTCGGCACGTAGCGGGTGGCGTAACGGATCGCGATCGCCATCAGGCCAAAGGCCAAGGTGCTGCCGAGCATCAGCAGGGCGGCCCGCAACGGCGTGGCCACCGGTAACGCGGGGGCGGGGTTCACCACTGTGCGCCGATCAGCCTGGGCTCCGGTTCAATCGGCACGCCGAACTTCTCCAGGACCGAGGCAGAGATCCGCCGCGCCAACGCGAGCAGTTCTTCACCGGTGGCCTGGCCGTAATTGACCAGCACCAGCGCATGGCTCGGGGCCACGCCGGCATCGCCATCGCGGTAGCCCTTCCAGCCGCAGCTCTCGATCATCCAGGCCGCGGAGATCTTGCGGCGGCTGTCGTCGTCGGCCGGGAACACCGGCAGCTCGGGGAAGTGCTGCAGCACTACTTCCACCTGTTCCAAGGGCAGGATCGGGTTCTTGAAGAAGCTGCCCGCGTTGCCCAGCACGTCCGGATCCGGCAGCTTGCGGCGGCGGATGTTGATCACCGCGTTGGCCACGTCGGCGGCCACCGGCAGTTCCACACCCATCGCCTCCATTTCCTCGGCGATCCCGGCATAGCCCAGGCGCAGGCCATGCAGCAGCGGCAGGCGCAGTTCGATCGCGGTGATCAGGTAGCGGTCGGGGTCGTGCTTGAAGATGCTGTCGCGGTAACCGAACTGGCAGCCTTCGGCATCGAAGCGCACCCAGTCGTTTTCGTGTCGGTCCCAGGCATCCACGGCCTGGATGAACTCACCGACCTGCGCGCCATAGGCGCCGATGTTCTGGATCGGCGAGGCGCCAGCAGTGCCGGGGATCAGGGCCAGGTTCTCCAGCCCGGAGAGACCGTTCTGCAGCGACCACATCACCAGGCCATGCCAGTTCACGCCGGCACCGGCGCGCACGATGGTGTGGTCGGCGCGGTGCTCCAGAATCTCGATGCCGCGATTGGCGAACACCAGTACGGTGCCGTCCACGTTGTCGGCGATCAGCACGTTGCTGCCGCTGCCGAGTACCAGCAGCGGTTGGTCGGCGACGCGCGGCAACGCCAGCACCTCCGGCAGCACGGAAGGATCGAACACCTCCAGCAGCTGTGCGGCAGTGGCGTCGACGTGGAAGGTGTTGAGCGCCTTCAGAGAGGCGTTCTCGGTAATGGTCCAGGCAGTCATGGCGTCGTTCACAGCGGTGCCACCGCGCCGCGGCTCGGCGCCTCTCTGCGGCGGCGGATTGCTTCCACGCACTCGTGCACCAGCTCCGGGCCACGGAAGATCAGGCCGCTGTAGCACTGCACCAGCGCCGCACCGGCCGCCATCTTGGCCACCGCATCCGCACCGGATTGAATGCCGCCCACGCCGATCAGCGGCATCGACTCGGGCAGGCGCGCACGCAGGCGGCGCAGCACCAGGGTCGACTGGCCCAGAAGCGGCGCACCGGACAGGCCGCCGGCTTCGTTCGCGCGCGGGTCACCGGCCACCGCACTGCGGTCGATGGTGGTGTTGGTGGCGATCACGCCGTCCACCTTGAGTTCGCCGAGCACGCGCGCGGCGGCGTCGATATCGCGGTCGCTCAGATCCGGGGCGACCTTGACCAGCATCGGCACGCGCTTGCCATGCTTGGCCGCCAGGCTTTCCTGGCTGTCGCGCAGCTGCGAGATCAGCTGGCGCAGCGCGGTCTCTTCCTGCAGCTCGCGCAGGCCGGCCGTGTTCGGCGAAGAGATGTTGACGGTGATGTAGTCGGCCAGCGGATACACCTTCTGCAGGCAGTGCTGATAATCGTCGAACGCCTGCTCGTTGGGGGTGTCCTTGTTCTTGCCGATGTTGATGCCCAGCAGACCGGTGCGGCGCTTGGCGCGCTCGACATTGCGAACCAGCGCATCCACGCCCAGGTTGTTGAAGCCCATGCGGTTGATGATGGCCTGGTGGTCCGGCAGCCGGAACAGACGCGGCTTCGGGTTGCCCGCCTGCGGGCGCGGGGTGATCGTGCCGATCTCCACGTAGCCGAAGCCCAGTGCCAACAGGGCGTCGATGTGCTCGCCGTTCTTGTCCAGGCCGGCCGCCAGGCCCACCGGATTCGGGAAACTCAATCCGAACGCGTTGGTCGGCAGCGGGTCGATGCGGCGGCCCATCAGCGGCGTGGTGCCGGTGCGATAGGCCAGGTCCAGCGCGCTCAGGCCAAGGCCGTGGGCGCGTTCTGCATCAAGGGCGAACAGGAAGGGGCGGGCAAACGAGTACATGGCGTTCAATCAGTCCAGCGTGCCGACAAAGGCACGGGTTTGGTATTCAAAAGCGATTTGGCCGTCCACCGCGTGGGCGTCGAACAGCTGCTGCAGCGCCTCCAGCATCGGCGCATGGCGCGCGTGCCCGGCCTGCGGTGCGTACGAGGAGGACAGCAGGCGGCCGCGAAGGCCATCCAGGTCCATGCGCTGCACGTTCGGCAGCCGGGCCATGCCACGCAGGCCGTCGCCGAACCACGCGCGCATGGTGTCGTCGTCCTGGTAGCGCTCGGCCACCTCGGTGTAGTCGGTGCCGAATTCCAGCAGCAACTGTTCGTAGCCGATCAGGAACGGGGAGGCATCGAGCAGGCGCGAGTTCCAGAACACCAGGGCCATGCTCTCGGGCTGCAGGATCCGCGCCCATTCGTGGCGCACGGCCGTGGTGTCGAACCAGTGGAAGGCCTGTGCGGCGGCGACGAGACCGACGCTGTCATCGGCAAGGCCGGTGACCTCGGCGGTGCCGTCGGCGACCTTCAGGCGCAGGTAGTCCGGTGCGAGCAACTGCTCGGCGGCCTCGCGCATCGCGGCATTTGGCTCCACCGCGATGACCGGGTGGCCAGCGGCCAGGAACAGCCGGGTGGAAATGCCGGTGCCGGCGCCGATGTCGGCGACCAGCGTTTCGGTGGGCACGCCGATGTCGTGGTGCAGCCAGTCCAGCAGTGCCGGGGGATAGTCGGGACGGTAGCGGACGTAGTCGGCAACCCGACTGCTGAAGCGTTCGGTCGAATCCGAGCGGCTCATGTGCACCTCACGATTGGGTAGCGGCAAACCAGGCCAGTCCGCCGAAGAACAACAGGATCACCACCAGCGCGAGCAGGCTGCCGATCACGATGATCCAGCCCAGGATCAGGCCGGCCAGGGCCATGCCGTCGCCTTCCAGTTCCAGCGGGCGGCGGCGGATCTCGGCGCGGGCCAGGTGGCCGGTGACGATCGCCGCGATGCTGCCGATGAAGGGCAGGGCGGTCCAGCCGAGGATGCCCATGATCAGGCTGACCACGGCCATGGCACTGGTTTGTCGGGGCGGAAGGCTCATGCAGGTCCTGGTCGCGGTGGGGTGGTTCGATGATAGGGCCAGCGGCGGGTTTATCCCATCAGGACCTGGCCACCATCCACATTCAAGGTGTGCCCGGTGATCCAACCCGCCAGCGGCGAGCACAGGAACAGCGCGGCGTTGGCGATGGCCGCCGGCTCGCCGAAGCGGCCGAACGGAATCTTCGCCAGGGTATTTCGATACAGCTCCGGGTCCTGCTCGCGCCGGCGCGCCCACAAGCCATCCTCGAACTCGATCGAGCCCGGGGCGATGGCATTGACGCGGATCCGCTGCGGCGCCAGGGCCAAGGCCTGCGAGGTGGTGTAGTGCATCAGCGCGGCCTTGGCTGCCGCGTATGGCGCGCCACCCGGGCGCGGCTGTTGGGCAGCGATCGACGCCAGATTGAGAATGCAGGCATCGCTGGACTGCTGCAGCCAGGGCAGGGCCAGCCGCGAGGCGCGTACCGCCGACATCAGGTCGACGTTCAAGCTGGCTTCCCAGCCCGCCTCGTCGTCGGCCATGCCGTAGCCGGTGGCGTTGTTGACCAGCACATCGATGCCGCCCAGCGCCTGCGCGGCATCGGCCAGCCAGCGGTCGATGTGGTCCAGCTGGGAGAGGTCGGCACTGGCCGTGTGCACGGCCAAGCCAAGTTCCGCGGCATCCGCACGCAGGGCGGCCAGACCGGCCTCACCGCGTGCGCAGACCGAGACGCAGGCGCCTGCCGAAGCAAACGCCAGCGCCATCGCGCGCCCGATGCCCTTGCTGCCACCGGCAATCAGCACCCGGCGCCCGGTGAAATCGAGGCGCGGGCCGGCCGGCAGATGGGGCGCGGGTTCCATCACAGGTCGAACTTGATGCCCTGGGCCAGCGGCAGCGAATCGGAGTAGTTGATGGTGTTGGTCTGGCGGCGCATGTAGACCTTCCAGGCATCCGAACCGGACTCACGGCCACCGCCGGTGTCCTTCTCGCCACCGAACGCACCGCCGATCTCCGCACCCGAGGTGCCGATGTTGACGTTGGCGATGCCACAGTCCGAACCCGCGGCCGAGAGGAAGCGCTCGGCGGTCTTCAGGTTGGTGGTGAAGATCGAGGAGGACAGGCCCTGCGGCACGCCGTTCTGCATGTCGATCGCTTCATCCAGCGTGCTGTACTTCATCACGTACAGGATCGGGGCAAAGGTCTCGTGCTGGACGACCTCGTCGCTGTTCTTCAGGCCGGTCACGATGGCCGGCAGCACGAAGTTGCCGGCGCGGTCGATGCGGGTGCCACCGGTCTGCACAGTACCGCCGCTGGCCTTGGCCTTCTCGATCGAGGCCAGGAACTGCTGCACGGCGCCGTCGCTGTTGAGCGGGCCCATCAGGTTGGCCGGGTCGGTGGGATCGCCGATCTTGCCTTCCACCTGCTTGTACGCCTTGATCAGCGTGGCCAGCACGTCGTCATGGATGGATTCGTGCACGATCAGCCGGCGCGTGGTGGTGCAGCGCTGGCCGGCAGTACCGACGGCGCCGAACACGATGCCCGGGATCGCCAGCTTCAGATCAGCGGTTTCATCCAGGATGATGGCGTTGTTGCCGCCCAGTTCCAGCAGGCAGCGGCCCAGGCGGTGCGCGACCTTCTCGGCGACCTGGCGGCCGACCTGGGTCGAGCCGGTGAAGCTGATCAGCGGCACGCGCTTGTCGGCCACCATCTTCTGCGACAGCTCGGTGCCGGCATCGTTGATCAGGAAGAACAGGTCCGGGAACCCGCCGTCACGCAGCGCTTCATTGCAGATGCGCATGGAGGCGATCGCGGTCAGCGGGGTCTTGTTGGACGGCTTCCACAGGCAGATATCGCCGCAGATCGTGGCCAGGAACGAGTTCCAGGCCCACACCGCGACCGGGAAGTTGAACGCACTGATGATGCCGACCAGGCCCAGCGGCTGGTACTGCTCATACATGCGGTGGCCCGGGCGCTCGGAATGCATCGTGTAGCCGTAGAGCATGCGGCTCTGGCCCACGGCGAAATCGGCGATGTCGATCATCTCCTGCACTTCGCCATCGCCCTCGGGCTTGCTCTTGCCCATTTCCAGCGCGACCAGGGAGCCCAGGGCGTCCTTGTTGGCGCGCAGGGCTTCGCCACACAGGCGCACGGCTTCGCCACGGCGCGGGGCCGGGGTGGTGCGCCAGACCTTGAAGGCCTCCTGGGCGCGGGCCACGATGGTTTCGTAGTCGGCGTCGGTGGTCGCGTAGACCTGGGCGATGGCTTCGCCGGTGGTGGGGTTCACCGGGGTGATCACACCGGCATCGGTGGCCGAAGACCACTCGCCGTTGCCAAGGTAGGTGCCAGCGTTGGTCGCGTCGAGGCCGAGGGCCTTGAGCAGGTCAGAGGACATGCAAACTCCTGTTGCGTTGCGTTTGTAAGGCGCTGGCCGCTGGCAGGGTGGGGGGCGGCAAGCTGAACCCGGAATGGTAACAGAGGGGCGCGATGACTCATCTGGCGGTGCGGCGTAGTTTGGGCGCGGGTGAGCCTCGGGGCGGCCGGGGCCCCGAATTCATACTTGCAGTGTTTCAGGAGGGGGCGTCTGCGGCCGCCCGTCGATGGCTCACGCTGCAGTCTTCTTCAGCCGCTCAGGCAGCCTGAACAAGAGGTTTCTTGTGGGCATGGTGTGTCGACCACGCTGGCTGGTCACGATGCCAGAGCCATGCGCTCTCAATGATCGCTGCAAGTTCGGTCCACTGCGGCGCCCAACCGAGCTGCTCGCGTGCCTTGCCGCTGGTTGCGACCAGTCGCGCTGGATCGCCTTCGCGCCTTGCACTTACCTCATAAGGGATTGGAAGGCCAGCGACGTTGGCTGCGGTGGCGATCACATCGTGAACGGAGAATCCTTGCCCATTGCCCAGGTTGAACGTGTGGGCTCCTTCTTTCCTGTCCATGAAATTCAACGCAAGTGCGTGGGCCTGGGCAAGGTCCTGAACATGCACATAGTCACGCACGCAAGTGCCATCGGCCGTATCGTAGTCGTTGCCGAAGACCTTCAGTGACGGGCCCTGACCTAATGCCGCCCGCAACACGTTAGGTATCAGATGGGTCTCACATGCGTGAGCTTCACCGATGCCATGGTCAGGTAGGGCTCCAGCAGCGTTGAAATAGCGCAGCGCTACTGACCGCAGCCCATAGGCTTCGGCAGCATCTGCAAGGAAGCGCTCAGCCATCAATTTGCTGGCGCCGTAAGGATTAATCGGGGACTTGGGATGGCCTTCGTCAATTGCGTCTGCGATGGGATTGCCGAACACCGCTGCGGTTGAAGAAAATACCAGCTTATCCACGCCATGCTGCTTCATTGCCTCCAGAAGGTTTAGTGTCCCAGTGACGTTATTGGCATAATACGCATAGGGCTGACTGACCGACTCGCCTACTAGCGAACGGGCGCAGAAGTGCATTACGGCGTCGAACCGCTGTCCGCCGAAGGCTCGTTCGAGGCTGGCTGGATCCATTAGATCGGCCTCAATCAGCCCCCCCCAACGCACGGCCTCGCGGTGCCCGGTTGATAGGTTGTCTAAAACTGTCACCTGGTGGCCGTGCTCGGCAAGCCATTGCGCCATGTGGCTGCCGATATAGCCAGCGCCGCCACAAATTAGGATGTTGCGTTCCTGTTTCACGCCATTACTCCTTTAGTTCATTCCTGATCTTTATTGACTGTCAGGTTGCTCTAGGCATATCTGCAGCGTTTTCAAACGGTGTATCCCAATGTGTGCTGAGAGCTCTCGGCGAAAAAGACCAAGGTTGCAAGCAAAACGAATGAGCCGAATACAATCATGTTCTTCACCGCGCTAGGAACACTGAAGCGCTCCACTAGAACTGCGATCTGGAGCGGCAACACGAGTAGCAGCAGCGGAATGTAGCGCTCCGAAAAATCCGCAGTATTGATGCCGAACAACACCAGTGAGATGAAAAGTAGCGTGTACTTGTGAAGTCGCTTGTCTTCTTGCTTGCTGGCGCGGGAAATGATGAGAAATGCAATGGATGATACGGAGCATATCCAGAAATTCGCGGTCTTCCAGACTGCGCCCACGTGCGACTGATGATCCAATGAGAAATACAAATTGAACTTCTCCGATATGCCCGGGATGTTCAGTGCGCTGACCAGGTCGCCAATAACCGTCGATGAAAGCGCGGAAAATGCAAGTGCCATCGGTGGAAGGGCGAAATAGATTCCATCGCGATCAAAAACCCGCAGGAGCAGGAGCGGCGCCGCCACAAATACAATGGAGGACCAGTGCAGCCCGACTGATACCGCGATCAGAACTGCGGCCCGAAGGAATCGACGTTCCAATGCAAGGTAGAATCCAATCGCGCCAATTGGCGCGGCTAGTGCCTGCCTCATGATGTTTCCGGAATACACCAGGAAGAAGGTGAGGAACACAAGAGCAAAGATCTCCGGGGCCAGTTTCAGTGGTCTCGCGGCTCTCTTGTAGTACAGGGCGGTGAAGGCGAAAACGAGCAAGTAGTTGGCAATCAGCCAGCCCCTGGAGGATAGAAACAACTTGAGCAGACTCTGCAGCGGCCACCAGAGGAACTCAGTGTTTCCAAAGAAACGCGCTCCCACGGCTACGGAGTTCACTATCCCATTTAGCTGGTTATAGGTGCGGACGTACCGTGCAGTGTCGTTTCCAGCATCCAGAGGCCGGAGGGCGACCAGATAGAAGCCGTAGGCAAAAATCGGAAGGACCAACAGAACAAGCTTGAGCAGATGACTGCTAGATCGATTGGTGGCTGCGTAGGCAGGTCGGTCTCCAGCGGAGATGCACATGAGCATCGTTCCGAACAGTATCGGGAGCGACAGAAGAAGAAGCGTCTCAATGCCCATTGTCAGTAAATTATTTGTGTTGTTAAAGAGGACGTGGTGCCGTATGCCGCAGCAAGTCGCTTGGAGAATTGCTGGAGCGAGAAGCGGGTGCCAGCTTCCTGGGTGCCCGCTTCGATCATCGCTGCGGGATCCAGCCGCCCCGTCGACAAACATGCCAGAAGCTCAACAGCTTCTTCGGCGGTGTTGAACAACAAGCCCGTGCGACCATGCTCAACTGCATCAACGTTCCCTGCGCAACGCGTTGCCATTACGAGCATGCCGCTTGCCATGGCTTCAATGACCGAAACGGGGAGGCCCTCCCATCTTGCAGTCGAAATGTACACGCTGCTGCGCGAAAGTAGATCATGGACGTCCTTCTTTTCCAGCCATCCCGTCACTTCAACGCCGGAATGAATGAGAACAGACGCCGTCTCGGGATCGCCGTCACCCGCCCAGACGAATCGAATGTTCAATCCAGCACTGAAGCATCCTCGCGCGATCTCGGCCAACAGTGCCGGATCCTTCTGCGGTCTGATGCCGCCCACTGAAACCACTGTCAGGGGCTCGGATGCTGCAAGGTTCATTCCCAAGCCGGGTGAGGCTGCGCAGTCGGCGAAATCAACCGCGTTCTCAAGCAAAACTGCCTCGACACCAACCCACTTCCTGATTGCTACCCGTTCACTGTTTGAACAGGCCAAGTACGTACAGGACTTTATGCTGGCAACGCGCTCAAGCAGTGCGAATACATACTTCTTGTACCTGATGTCCTCTCGCATTACCGAGATGCAGTGAGGGCTGTAGAACAGGCGGGTAGGGCCGGCTAGTCCGATGCTGGCGATCCGGCCGATGAATCCGGCAAAAGAGGAATGTAGGTGAACGATGTCCGGGTTCGTCTTTCGGAGCAGGCGTCGCACATGGACGAAGGCCGCCATGATCGACTTGCCGGCCATCTCCACGCGGTGAAGCTGAATGCTCGAGTGGAAGAGGGTGCCGAGGTTGTCAGGTGTCTCCGCACGTGGTGAATAGATGACATGAACCGTATGGCCTTGGCTGGCAAGCAGGTTTGCGCACACGCAAACCATGGACAGCGTGCCGGTCGCTGTCGCTTCAACTATGTGAATAATCGTCTTCATCAGTTGGTATCGACTCGCCGTCCCGTCAAGCTGTGTGAGCCGCGACGTTGAAATCCCGATGCGAGGCGGTCGGTGGCGGCCACGCCCTTCAAGCCAAGGTCAATCACGGGATTGGATCCTTCGTCTGCCCAAGGATGAATCGATTCCGGAAGGCGATCACAAGCTTGCGGGGAAGCGCACCAGCGATGATTGGCTTGATGACGAATAGATACTCATGCAGGCCCGCTCCCAGCTTTGGATAGTAAAATGCGCGCGCCTTGATCTCACCGCGACGGTGCTTGAGCGTTCGTTTCTTGTAGTCGGCTGGATTTACGCGGTAGTTAAGCAGCACTTCGTTCATGACAAAAATGCGCCTACCTGCGAGCACAAGCTTGCACCAAAGCGCCAGGTCCTCCGCCCGGTGAAATTCGTCGTAAAGTCCCGAGTCAATGATGTCCTTGCGGCGGAAGATCACGGAAGGATGTATGGGGGCATCCCCGCGCATGATGTTTCTGGCGATCTTCTCGCCAGGGCGCCCGAGAATTCGACCAGTCCCGTGTGTGTCCGAGAACTCGACTGCAAGCGATCCGACGACTGTGAATTGCGGATTTGCGACGGCGAACGCATGGATCTTCTCAATTCGATTCGGGGTAGCGACATCATCCGTGTCCATCCTCACGATGTACTCCCCGCGGGCACTCTGGATGCCTCTGTTCAGGGAGTAGACAAGGCCCCGGTTGCCCACGCTATCCAAGATGCGGATTCGAGGGTCGCTGAAGCGCGCTGAGATACCAGCAAGATCGGTGCTACCACCATCATCTACGATGATGATCTCAATATCGCGGAAGGTCTGATTGACCAGACTCTCAATCGACTCTTCCAGATAGAGGGGGTCGGTATTGAATTCGGCCATTACCACCGAGACTGCCGGGTTCTGCATCGTTACTCCGAGTGTTGCGTCATCATCTGGGGTGGCCAGGAAGTTGACCTGCCAACTTCAGGCCTGGGGTTTCTTTCTCAGAGGCCCTGCGTAGCGGTTATTTTTTTATGTCGCCACGTGTCCCGGGTTCATGTAAGAACTGACGAAGTCAACTCTTGTGAACTTATGCCCAGAGACCCGCTGATGCTCTGGGGGCAGCCTCATGTAGTCGCCGTAGATGGCGACAAGGTAAGCTGCAGCGGAGGCGGGTGCCTGAATATGCATATTGCAGAACTCGACGGTGCTTCCTGTTGTGAACATTTTAGAGCAGACAATCTCACGCTTACCCCAGCGCCCGAGCAGGTTCCCTGCCGCTGTCGAGTTCTGTGGTGAGCGTCTACGGAGAAGCCATTCCAGTGTCGAATGCAGCATTCGCTCAGGCACGATGGAAAGGCCTAATGACAACAGTCGCTTGGCGTTGGTCTTCATGGGATGCGACGGGTCTGGACTGTAACGTCGCGCCTTTATGAACGCCATCGCGTTGATGATTTTCACGGATGTAAAGTGCGCCCGCTGCAATGTTGAGCTTTCATAAGTGCCGTCAATCGGAAAGACGTCTATCCAAAGTCCGCGTGTGAAGGGCTCAATGTAGTCCTCCGTCACTATGCTGTTGGTGTCGTAGACCTTTGCATAGGGATAGATATACTGTCTGTCGAGCTCTCGCGACTCGACGCGATAGGGGGTGGGCATCTCTGCGGCGAGGGTGATGAATCGGTCATAGTGTTCGCGGGGAATACCGACATCTATGTCGTCATCCCAGGGAATGAATCCCCCGTGACGAACAGCACCCAGCAGCGTGCCACCCAAGGAAAAGTAGGGAATTTTGTTGTCGCTGCAGAACCGATCAAAGCACTTGAAGATAGCGAGGATTCTGTCCTGTGTCGCTTGAATGCTGATGTCTGTACCTGTATTCATCGGGTTTTCTTGATATCGAAGATCTGCCCGGTATGCTCGGATAGCAGCACCAGGAGCGACTTCTCCGCGACATCCCGCGCCGTCAGCAGTGAATCTGCAGGTTCCAGTCCAAAAGCCCTTGTACGCATGGGAGTAGCCGTGCGTTCTGGATTAATGCAGTTCACTTGTACACCCTGCGAATGCCACTCGTCTGCGAGGGCTTGGGTCAAGTTCACGATTGCTGCCTTCGACGAACTGTAGAGGCTGTACATCGCGCGCCCATACGTGTATGAACTTGACGTAAAGTTGAGTAGCTGCCCCTTTGATGCGCGAAGGTGATCGAATGCTACGAGGGCCACGTTGACCGCGCCAATGTAGTTGACGTGGATGGCGCTACTGATGTCTTCAGGGCGCATGTCGATCAGCGGCTGGCGGTGCAGAACGCCAGCCGAGTTGACGACGAAGTCGATATGGCCGTACTTGGCATGGGTGTCATCCAGAACGCGGCGAATACTGTCGACGCTCGTAATGTCTGCGCCGTTGCTCTTGCCGGCGATAACCGCGATTGCCTGGTATGCCTCAGCTACTTGCGCCATTTTAGCGCCAATTCCGCTGGTGCCTCCAAAGATGACCAGCACCTTCCCCTTAAGTTCGGACAAGGCGAAATGAATCTTCTCTTTGGATTCAACAAGCGTGGAGCGCAGTTGGCAGAGCTTGTCCAGAACGTGCAGGTCTTCCTCGTAGGTGAGCTTCATGTTGCTTGTGTCGCCGTCTACAAGGTAGATCTTCTCCTCGGGGAGATACTTGAGAACAACGCCGCAATCATCTGTCGTTACGAATCCAGGATCCCGCAATGCGATGTTGTAAGCGCGCTCAATTGTCTCGTGGGAGAACGCCTGCGGGGTTTGCCCGTTGCGCAACAGCGAACGATTGGGGATGCTCGAAATCGTGTTGGTGACGGGGTCGGCCATGATGATTGTGTCGGTAGTGCGAATCACAACATCCACGGCGTTGTAGCGCTCCAGTGCATGGATCACGTCGTCAATGATCTTCTGGCTTAGCAGCGGACGAACGGCATCGTGGAATATAAGCTGCACGTTGAAATCCGCGCAGTAGTGTTTCGTAGCATTGATCGCAGCAATCGACGAGTCGTAGCGCTCCGCTCCGCCGCTTATCACGGACTTGACCTTGCTGAGGCGACTGGTCATCACCGTCTGCTCGATATCGGCAATGCAGTCCGAATTTGCAACTATAAGGATTTCATCGATTGCTGCATTGGTCTGGAATGCCCTGGCGACGTGCTCCAGGACCGGCCTGCCGGCCAGCTTCATCATTTGCTTGGGTTTGCTGAACCCACTTCGGGTTCCGCGGCCACCGGCAAGGATGACTGCTACGTTCTTAACCTGCTTCATTCTGGATTCGCTGAGAATTGGTGGATTTGAAATACGGCGCTGCGCATCTGATGCGCCACACAAGTGCGCTGATTTCGGCAATCAGTACGGCCGATACCACGGCCAATGCCGACGTCCAGCCCAGTGCAAGCAATGCCCCAAGGGCGAGGAGTTGTACAAGGCCAGCGAAAAGCACACTTCGGTTTGCTGCTGTCGGGTTACCCATTGCACCAAGGAATGGGTAGCCGAGAAGAATGGATGGGACCGCTGCAGCCAGCGCCAGCATGAAGACCAGAAACACAGAGTAACTCTGCTCATAGTCATGACCGAAGATGAAGCCGATCAGCCATTGCCCGGCCATTAACCCGATGAGAATTCCTACGATTGCCAGGGCAATCGCGAGTTTGAAAAGCTTCTTGAACAGGGCCACGTCTCGATAGCGTGCCATATGCGGATAAAGAGCTTGGGTTACGGGTGCATAAACGGCCAGTGCGCCGCGATAGAACTGCTCTGCAACCGAGTACAGCGCTACTTGGCTAGGCGTGGAGAAGGTTCCCAGAAACAGGATTGCACCCGCGCCGTATGTCACGACCGCCAGTCGCGACCAGAAGTAGCCGGTGGAGGCGCGCAGTACGCCAAGTGTGTAGCCAAGGCCGGGCCAAGCAGGCCAATAGCCAGTGCGTCGGACGAAGGCAAGGGCGATGATCCCAGAAGCAATATGAGTCACGCCATTGAACAGGGCTGCGCGTTCAAGATCGCCGGGTCCACTCACGAACAGGATGGTCAGGGCGACGAATGACAACCGCGAGATCAGAACATAGATGGTGATCAGACCCATGCGCTCGATCCCCTGGAACAGCCATACCGGTTGGACAGCAAGGCCAATCACTGACAGCGCGAGGAGCCAAAAATAGTCGCGATGCGCTGCGTAACTGTCTTGTAGGAAGGGGTAGGCGAGCAAGACGCCTGTAGCGAGCAGGCATATTGCCGCCTTGCTCGCATAGACGGCACCCGCGATGCGGCGCACACGGGCGCGGTGCTTGCCGGCACGCGCTATCTGGTAGACCGCAGATAGGCCAAACCCATAATCCGTGAAGATGCTGGCCACCTGGATGAATGCGACGCCGAAAGCGAATAGTCCGTAGCCTTCTTTTCCCAGGACGCGAGTCAGGTAGGGCGCAAGAATCAAGGGAAGAAGCGCGTTGGCGGCTTGTATGAGCAAAAGCGCGCCCGCATTTCCCGATATCTTCTTTAGGGCTATTCCTTTCATTCTCAATTCACAACCAAGCTGCTGATCATTTCCAAGCTGGTGATGGCGGGGCGGCCGACTCCCCTGGAGCGCTCGGTAAACCTGCCGATGGAGGGCATTCTTCGAGGTGTCTTGATGGCTGGGGTTGGCAATCCCGGCGCTGCTAATACGCGTGTTTGTGTACAAAACCCTTGAATAGTGTCAGGAAAACGATCTTCAGGTCGAACAGAATGGACCAGTTCTCGATGTAAAAGAGGTCGCACTCAATGCGCTTGTGAAGATCGGTAGATCCACGCCAGCCGTTGATCTGAGCCCAGCCTGTTATGCCGGCTTTCACCATGTGCTTCTTCATGTACGCCGGAATTTCATTCTTGAACTTGTGAACAAACACAGGTCGCTCGGGTCGTGGTCCCACGATGGACATGTCGCCCTTCAGCACGTTGATGAACTGGGGAAGCTCATCCAGGCTCGTCTTGCGCAGGAATGCGCCTGTACGGGTCGCACGACTCTCGCCTGCCTTGGCCCAGACCGCCCCGGAGTTCGTTTCCGCATCGGTGGGCATGGAGCGGAACTTGAGCATCCAGAAGGTCTTGTTGTTCCAGCTCATTCGCTCCTGCCTGTAGAAAACCGGGCCGGGAGAACTCAGCTTTACGGCAATGGCAATCACGAGCATCAGCGGGAGAATTGCGAGCAGAATCATCGCTGCCAAAACGCGATCTTCTATGGCCTTGAGTATTCTGGCGCCGCCCTGGAGAGGGGTCTGCTGAAGGTTGATTACAGGCAGTCCCGAGATCTGCTCCACGGAGTGATTGAGGAGATGCATGCCAAACATGTCCGGAACGAACTTGATGTCTGCCGTAGAGTGCTGCAACTGGTCGAGAGCTGCTGAGATGTGTGCCTCGTCCCGCATGGGCAGGGCAATCCAGACCTGGTCGATGCTATTGCCTTCTACGTAGGCGCCCAGCTTGGAAAGGGCTCCGAGGTGGGAGCTGTCATCCATCTTGCCGCGATCGGCTGGCGTAGAGAACCAGCCACGTACTTGGATTCCTACCCATGGGTCCTTTCGAAAGGTATCGGCAATTCGCTTTGAATCCGAGTTAGCGCCCACGATGACCGCACTTCGAACATCCATGCCGCGAGCTCTTGCCCAGGCGGCGGCAGCGCGAATCACGACACGAAGCGCGATTACTCCGCCAAGGCTGAGCCCGAACCAAAGGGAAAGCCACAGCCTAGAGATCTCATCGGTAACCTGAACAGCGGTGGCGTACGCCAGCAAACTACCGAAAATGATCAGCCATTTCAGCGTCAACTGTGCGCCTTCAGCCAAGAGGCCTCGACCGCGCCAACTGGCATAGAGGGATGAGGTACCCAATACTAAAAGGGCAAAAAGGACCGTGATGGAGACCAGTCGAGCATAGTTGATCGGCAGGGCTAGCTCGCCAAACCGAAGGTCGTAGGCCAGTAGCGCTCCTCCCACCACGATGAGGGGGTCGCCAGCCTTCAGTGCGAGGCCCAGGATTGCGGTCAGCTTGCTGGTAGCGCTCCAGATGCTGGATCGGTGCCGGGCGGGCAGATACGCCATTTTTCCACTTCCATGTGTGAGTCCGGCATGCGCACGGCCATTGAGAGACTGGCTTTAAGCCGAGATGGGGTGCTCGCCGCCAGTTCTATGACTGGACATTGCAGTTCGCCTTCCAATGGTAACAGAGTGTTCACTTGGCGTGCATCTGGGGGCTACATTGCCGTAACATATGGCGCCACAATGGGTTCATTGCAGCTTAGTAGCGGTGATGCGCAGCCCAGCATCCGCTGGACGGTCGAAGGAGATGGGGCGCTGGCCGCTGGTGCCTGTGGAGGCGTGTCTTGTTGATGTAGACTGCGCCGCGCAGTAAACGCGCCTTCAGGGATTCAGGACGCTCGCTGTTGCTTGAAATGAATGGATACCCGGGGACTACGTGTTTAAGAGAGTTTTGTTTGTCTGCATTGGCAACATCTGCCGCAGCCCCACCGCTGAAGTGCTGATGCGTCATCAGCTGCGGGAACGCCATGGGCTTGAAATTTCCTCGGCAGGTCTTCAGGCCATGGTTGGAAAGCCGATAGATCAGACGGCGGCCGACCTGTTGCGTGAGCATGGGTTGGACCCCAATGGCCATCAGGCGCGCCAAGCTACTCCATCCGTTCTTACGGCTGCTGACCTGATCTTGGTCATGGAGCAGGCGCACATCGCCAAAATTATCCGCGATGTGCCGCAGGTGAGCGGCAAGACGTTCCTGTTAGGGCATTGGGATGGCAAGGCCGAGGTCGCTGACCCTTACAGACAGCAGCGGATTGCCTTCGAGCATGTGTTTGGCGTGATCGAGCAGGGCGTTTCCCGTTGGGCCCCACACATCAAGTAACTACCGCGCAGGTGCGGTGTTTTCAACAGAAATGGAAGCCATGAGCAAGGAAACCAGTGTGCGGCCCGCCCGCGAAAACGACGAAATCGACCTGCGCGACCTGTTGGGAGTCTTGATTGATCGGAAGTGGTGGATTCTGGGCACCACCGTTCTGTTCACTCTCATTGGCGCTGCGTATGCACTGTTGACCTCGCCGGTATACCGCGCTCAGGCGATGGTGCAGGTGGAATCTAAGATGCCCGCAATGCCAGGTCTTGCAGATTTGACAAGTCTGGCCGGTGGCGGAAGCGCTGCAGCCACGACTGAGGTAGCGCTGTTGACCTCGCGCACCGTTGTCGGCACGGCTGTTGACCGGATGCAGCTTGACACGACTGTCGAGCCATATCGCTTTCCGTTGGTTGGCGGATTTCTTGCGCGCCGCTTCGAGGGGCGTTCGCCGGGTGAACTGGCGCCCCCGTTTCTCGGCCTGTCGCGATACAGTTGGGGAGGCGAGACCCTCGTGATACAGCGTCTTGACGTGCCGCCCAAGTTACTTGATCAGCATCTTGTCCTTGTGGTTGCAGGTGCCGATGGTGGGTACCGTTTGATGGATGATGACGGGAACGAGCTTCTGCAAGGCCGAGTGGGCATTTCTTCTTCCAAGGGCGGCCTTACTTTGGAGGTCGCAAAGATCTCAGCCAATGATGGCGCTCGCTTCGAGGTGGTGAAGCTGCGGCGGCTTGATGTCATCGTGGGCCTTCAGGAGGAGATTAATGTCAGTGAGCAGGGAAAGGAGTCCGGCATCCTGAGGATCAGCTATGAGGATAGCGACCCGCTGCGCGCCGAGTCGTTTGTGCAGAATGTCGCAGAGGCATACGTTCGGCAGAATGTGGATCGTGGATCGGCTGAAGCTGCATCCCAGCTTCAGTTCGTGAAGGATCAGCTTCCCACTGTTCGGAAGCAGGTGGAAGAAGCGCAGGTAGCAATGTCTACCTATCAGTCGCGGGCGAACTCCGTTGACATCACGATGCAGACGAAGGGCTTACTTGAGCAAGAAGTGGCCGTTGAGGGCAGTATCCAGCAGCTTCGTCTGAAGCAGGCGGAGATGGATCGGAGCTTTACTCGTGAGCATCCGGCATACCGCGCAATGCTCAAGCAGATTAGTGATCTGCAGGCTCGAAAGGACGGTTTCCGCCGAGAGGTAAGCCAGCTGCCAGATACGCAGCAGGAACTGTTACGGTTGACGCGAGACCTTCAAGTCAGCAACGAGCTGTACACGGCGCTGCTCAATCAGGCGCAGCAGCTGGATGTCGCTCGCGCGGGAACAGTTGGTAACGTCCGGATTGTTGATGCGGCGGTTGCTGACACTAGCAAGCCCGTCAAGCCTCGTAAGGCTCTGACGGTACTGATCTCAATGCTGCTAGGTGTGTTCATTTCCACTGCTGCAGCTTTCCTGCTGCGCATGCTTAATCCAGGTGTTGAAGATCCGGCTGAGATTGAAGAGTTGGGCTTGCCGGTTTATGCGGCCATTCCATTGAGTGTCTCCAGCAACCTGCTGAAGATCCAGAAAGGCAGACGAGGGAAGGGGCGTATCGTTGGCGATGGTCGCCCTCACTTGTTGGCTGCGGCGGAGCCGGCGGATCTGGCCGTAGAGGCGCTCCGCAGCCTGCGCACGAGTCTACATTTCGCGATGATCGAAGCGAAGAACAACATCATTGCCATCTCCGGACCTCGTCCAGGGGTCGGAAAGACGTTCATTTCGGCAAACTTGGGAGCGGTCGTCGCGCAAGCAGGGCAAAAGGTGCTCGTCATCGACGTCGACATGCGCAAGGGGACGTTGCACAAGGTGTTGGGCGTGAGCCATACGGATGGTCTGTCCGATGTTCTGGCTGGAAAAGTGGAGTCAAAAGACGCCATTCATCCGGTACAGGGTCTTGAGATGATGCACTATATGACGCGTGGCGACATCCCGCCAAATCCGTCGGAACTGCTTATGCATCCGCGGTTTGGTCGCCTACTTGAAGAGCTGTCCCGGCAGTACGATCTGGTGATCGTGGATACGCCTCCTATTCTTGCGGTGACAGATGCGGCTATTGTGTCGAGCCATGCGGGCTCGACCCTGATGGTGACGCGCTTTGGCGTTAACCAAGCCAAGGAGATCCTGTTGTCGATGAAGCGGTTTGAACAGAACGGCATACAGGTCAAGGGCGCCATCTTCAACGCGGTTGAAAAGCGCGCGACCGGCTACTACAGCTACGGCTACTACGAGTACGCCTCTAACGAGAAGTGACAGCGATGAGGCGCGGCTCTGGCCGCGCGCTCTGCCTGTGGGATTCCGGGGCAGGGTGCGGATGCAAAAAAGGCCGGAAGCATGCTTCTGGCCTTTTTTGTGCCTGCAGCACGAGGTGGCGTGGGACCGCGAGGTTCAGTCGTCGATCATTTTAAGGTTGTCGAAAAAGAACTCCGGATCCCGCTCCGAAGTCATCTGGTACAGCCCGTAACTGCGTGCGAGACGAGCGCCACCGTCCCGGTAGAGCGGGTTCCAAGCAAAATTTGCGCGCGCGCGTGTGGAGCGCGGAAGCAGGAAGTCGAAGGGGACCGACACATAAATGCCCTTGTCGAAACTACCTTCGCCGAAATCCTTGGATGACACGTCCGTTTTTGTCGCGTAGGCGCCCATGGTGACGCCGTTATTGAACGCGCGTGAGACTGCGAGAGTGGCGCCCCAGTCCTTAGCCAGATATCGTCCTGCGCTCAGCGCAGTCACTACGCGCCGTTCCTCGCCCCACATGTAGTAGAAGCTGGCGTGGCCGGTGGCCACGCTGTAGTCCCGAAAGCTGAAGCGCTGATCGAAATCGCGCTGCTTGATCCAGTTGGCTTCCACGCCCACCGCCCAGCGCTCGTTGAGTGGTCGATACAGCACTTCGCCGCCGGCACCGGCGTACATCGACTCAAGTAGTCCGGCGTAGACCATCCCGTATGTGTCCTGCCCGAGCTTGTGGGTGCTGGTCAGCTGCAGGTTGGGTAGCGTCAGATCCTCTGCCGTCATGTACCGGCGGATGTTGGTGCGCACCCGCGGCAAGCGACTGGGGGCGTCGTAGCGGAACTTGTCGTAGTTGTTATATGCGTTGTAGCTGACGGTGCCGCTGAGCCACAGGTTGCGGGCCAGATAAGCGCTGGCGCTATACGTGCCAGCTACCTGGAACAGCACGAAGCCGTCTGGACCGCCGAGCGATTGCTGGTAGCCGATGTTGAATCCGCCGTCGAAACGGCGCAGCGGTGCTTGGTAAAGCGTTTCCCTGCGCTGCGTCGCGGGTGGCGCCATTTCGATGTGCCCGGCGAGGGTGCTCAGATCGCTCCGGTGCTCGACGTAGTCGACGAAGGTCTTTCGCTCGATGCTGGTCTCGACAATCGGAACACCCAAGCGGGTGTTCTGCACGGTGAACCAATCGACGTCAGTGGGGAGCTTGCCGTCCAGAATCCGGGCGGTGCGGCCAATTCCCTGTGCTGGGTAGTAGAAGCGTCGCTGTTCGCCGGAAACAATTACTTCCGCGCCGCGTTGGCTGATGCTCTGCACGCGCAAACCTGCGTTCTGCTCCAGTTGGCGAGCCAAGGCGGCCCAGTCGAGCGGCTCGGCTATGTGCTCGGCACCGTCGGTGCGCTCAGTTCCAGATGGGGAGGTGCGCTGATCCAAAGGGACGGGCAACGGGTCCAGCAACTTCGGCATGGAACTGGCCTGAGCGAGGTTCGTACGCAACGTGACGCCGAACATCGCCAGGTCGCCGCGTTCCCAGCCCAGGTGCAGATGCACATTCTTGTTCACCGCATACGATGCGCCGAAGTTGAAGGGGCTGTTCTGGCGCTGCTTGTTGTTCTGCGGCTCGCGCTTGTAGTCGTTGCCGTCGTACTCCAGCTTCAGCTGTAACGGCTCCCATGGCGTCTGGTATGCAACGCCGCCGAATACGCCGACTGGGCCTCGGAACATTCCGTCACTGTTCAATGACCCGGTGCCCTGGGCGCGCGGGCGGGTCTCGAAGCGATCGTCGATGGCAGTCAGTGGATTCTTGAAGTCGCCTCGGTTGCCGATGTAGCCGGTAGCCAAGCCCAGGCTCGCGTCAAAGGCGCCCATCCGTTTGCTGGCGACCAGGTATTCACTGGAGAACAACCCGGTGCCGCCCAGATCACGGAAGCCCGCGGCTACTTCGGGAACCCATCGGCTTTCCTCAAGCAGGCGGATCTTCAAGTCGATCGACTTGTCCTTGTAGTTCTGGCCACCGCTCAGCCATTCTGGGCCATAGCGGCGGTTGGCCACCGAGACATAGCGGAATGCACCCTCCAGCCAGGGCAGAGGCTGCAACACCACGTTGTAGCGGCTGTAAGGCGAAGTGTGGCTGGCGGTGAAGGCGAGTTCGCCCTCTTCCGCCATGCGCGCCGTTGGCGTTTGCAGCAGGCCGATGCCGCCCCAATCACTGGCAGTGGGAGCCGGTGCGCTCTGGGCGTACAGGGCGGAGCTGATGCTCAAGCTGAGGAGGGCAAGGCCCAAGCGAGCAGTCGGTGTGCTGGCAAAGCGGATCACTTCGGCGCTCCGGGCGCGTCCAGCACCTGGGTGGCGAGGAAGCGCGCAGCCTCCTCGTTGAAAGCGGGATTCACGTCGCGAAGGAGGTGAGCGTTGAGCGGCACAAAGACGATGGCGCCTGGGGCGAGCGTCGATTCGGCGCTGCGGTTCCAAAGAGCAATGCCAAGTTTCTCGACTTCGCCGTCCGGCTGAATGACAAACAGATCATCCTTGCTGGCAGAAGCAAGGGCTGGGCACTGCTGCGCGTACTCGAGCGGTTGCTGAAGAGGACGATGTTCGATGGAGCAGGTCTGCTCGACAGCACCAATCACGCTGACCGTACCGGGTCGGGTCGGGTAATACAGCTTGTCGCCATCTTCCAAGGGGCGATTGCCCTTGAGGTCCACCTCAAGGGAGCGCGGCGCCAATATCTGGCGAACTCGCCCCGTCACCGGCATGGCCGAAAGTTCTCTCGCAATGCGTATTGCGGCGGCCGCGCCGAGTGGGTCGGTGGCCTCGCGGCTTTCGATCATCTCCAGATCGAACAGAAGCCCCGTCTTCAGTCGGGTCTGAGCGATGAGTTCGCCGTGCCTGAGCAAGGCGGCCCCCAGCATGTAGCTGCGTTCGTCGGGCGCGCTTGCAAGCGCAGCATCGGACAGGAGGGCACCGCTGGCGAGCGTGAGTGTGCCGGGATTACGGACACTGCCACTCACCTCGACAGTGACTGGCGGCGCGGCGTGCAGGGAGGCAGAGGCAGCCACGCCAAAGGCGACGGTGGCCAGGCGCAAGATGATCAACGCTTCAGATCCAGGGAATAAGGTTTGAGCTGGATGATCTCCAAGCTGGCATCGGGCGCAACGGCTTGCACACTTTTCCAGATGAATCCGTTTGCAGGGTCGACCCAGTAATGGTTGTCGCGTTTCCAGCCTTGGCCTCTCAGCCGCTCGCGAACATGCAGCAACGCACGCGTTGTGCCGAGAATCTCGATGTTCTCAGTGCCGAGGCGTTCCAGTCTTCCGCTCACGGCCATGCCAAAGCGATAGCCGGGCATGACGTCGTACCGACGCTGCGTGGTAACAGGTGCGTCGATCAGGTGGAGGGCGTGGAAGGGATTCTCACCCTCGATGCGCATGTCCTGCAGCTCTGGTGTGCCGCCGTGCGTGCCCACAAGCAGGCCATCGGCGAGGAACACGATGCCGCGATCGTTGCTGTACCAAGCTTGGCGACCGCCATCGATGTTGCCCAGGACCAGCACGGCGCCGCCCCGGGAGGTGGTGACCTTGATCTGCGGATATCGGTTGGCAGCGACATCCGCCGGCGATGGCTGCACGTCCGGCTTGCCCTGCATCGACATCTGCACGGCCTTGACGCTGGTTCGCCCGACTACGCCGCAGCCTGACAGGGCGATCGCCATCAACATGAGCGCGGCCACGCCGCGCATACCCGAGATCCGTTGCGACGCAACGAGAGCGGTCCTGCTCATCATTGGCCCGCCGTCAATTGTCGAGATCGTTGCGGGCGCTTGCGGCGTTGCTGATGATCGAGGTGAACGGCAGCAGCTGATTCACGAAGCGACTCCAGCGGGTCACGCCGGCTGCGCCAACGAAGACCACGTCGCCGGGCAGGAGCTCGAATTGGCTGGCCACAGCAAATGCCGCAGGCGACTTCGCTTCCAGCTGGAACACGCTGGAAGGCGCGCTCTGCAGATCGCTCGATCCCCGGATCACGTACACGGCGTTGCCGTTGGAGGTCGACTGCTGCAGGCCGCGTGCACGACCGAGCGCCTGGCTCAGTGAGATATCGCTGGTCTTGAAGCTCATGGCGCCGGGCTGGTTCACTTCGCCGACAACGAAAATCTCTTTGCGGTCCAGATAGGGCACGTAGAGGTGATCGTTTGCTTTGAGGAACACGTTGGTTGCGCCACCGCCCTGACGGCCGAGGCGGTCGAGGTCGATGGTGTAGGTGACACCTTCGCGGGTGAGTCGGACACCCGAGAGATCGGCCTGCGTCGGATCAAGTCCGGATTGGCTGATGGCATCGCCGAGGGTCAAGGGCGTCACGGTCAAGGGCACGGTGGCGGCCTGGCGGGACGCGCCCGTCACCCACACGCGCTGGCTTGCATAGGTGAGCATGGAGACATCGACCTGCGGCGCCTCGATGTAGCGTGCCAGCTTCGAGGTGATCTCATCGCGGAGCGCGCCTGGCGTTTTGCCGGCGGCGGCAATCTTGCCGATGTAGGGGTAGAACAGCGTGCCGTCGGACTGGACCAGACGACCAGCTGCATTGAGCTGCTGCTGGGGACCCGCTGGTACGGTGAGTTCAGGGTGGTCCCAGACAGTGATGTACAGGATGTCGCCTGCGCCGATCTGATACGGACCGGGCTGATAGGCGGTGAGTGCGTTCGGAAGCGAAGGAACGTCGCGCGAGGCGCGATCCATGGCAATCAGCTTCGGTGTGATATGGATCAGCTCGATGTTGTCGTTGCCGACCGGCTGATCATCACGGGCCAGAGCGCCGGAGCGCATGTGTTGGCCGGGAGCGAACACGCAGCCAGACAGGGTAAGGGCGAACGCCAGAGTGGCGCCAAGACGTTTGCAGTCCATCGATGATTCTTCCTGGCCCTGTCGGGCAAAACAAAACCCCCGCCGGACCTGCGCCCGGCGAGGGCGAAATGACCTGATGCCGACTAACGGATCAGTTGGTGCCGGTGGTGCCGGTGGTGCCCGTCGTACCGGTGGTGCCGGTCGGCGGCGGAGTGGTGCCGCCACCATTGTTGTTGCCGGCGTCGTCGCTGCTGCTGCTGCTCGAGCTGGCGGCGTAGACGACCGAAGCGACCGCGACACCGGCGCCGATCGTTGCAAGAGTGGTGATGGTGCCGGTGGCGACGCCGGTGGCGGTGCCGGCGCCGGCAACTTCAGCGCTGGTGGCTGCGGCAGTGCCGTCAACGCCAGCAGTAGCCTGCTCAACCTGGGCTTCCTGAGCCAGTGCCATCGGGGAGAGAGCCACGAGGGCAAGAGCAGCAAAGATCTTCTTCATAACGGGGTTTCCTACTCCGTGAGGTAAATTTTCGCCGTTATCTTCGCGTTGAAGGCTATTCAGTGTCAAGCCAGTTTCACCTTTAGAAGTGGGATTCGCGCGCCGAATATTTGACGCCTATCGCACAAAGTGATGTCGGTTGAAGGCCTGTTCGCGCCCCGATAATCCTGTGGCGATGCGCATCACGATGTCGTGGGTGCGTACGGTGGGCATCAGCAATGGCAGGGCGATTCCTACTGCCATCGACGTGGCGAGGATGGGCAGCGGCGTGCGCCATTTTCCGCGATGCGATGACAGGGCGAAGGCGCTTGCCGCAGTGCCCAGCAACCACCCGCTGACCACTTCGGAGACCGAGTGAGCATTGAGCGGAAGGCGGGAGTACGCGATTGCCGCGGCAAGTATCGATCCGAGGAGTGCCCAGAGCATGGGGTGTCGCAGTCGGCCGTGAGTAGCCAGATACAGGGCGACCGGATATACGGCGGCCGTCATCGTGGCGTGGCCGCTGAATCCAGTGAAGTCCAGCCGGGCCCAACCAATGCCCCAGCCCAGGAACGCCAGCTTGGAGGCCAGCGTCAGGCCGCCGGCCACGGCCAGGCCGACAGCCCAGCGAAGGCGGAGGGCGCGGCTCTCCGCGGGGCCGAAGACGATCAGCACCAAGCTCAGTGGCAACAGCCAGCGGCTGTCGCCCAGTTGGGAGAGGGTGACCCACAGAGGATGCATCCATGTCACTCGTCGCAGGGGACGGAGGAGCATAGGGCAGTTGGCGCCGCCGGGGATGAGTGGCGGGCAACCGGCCGGGCATGGATGAGGCCCCTCGTTTGCCTGTATCCTTTACGCCCTCCGTGGCCCCGTAGCTCAGCTGGATAGAGCGTCCCCCTCCTAAGGGGAAGGTCGCCCGTTCGAATCGGGCCGGGGTCACCATGTTTTCAAGTGCTGATGCTAGCTTCGTGTTTGCTGATTGCCCACGGCCAGCCGGAGATCCTGCTTGGCCTCAGCTGCCTCGTCATTTTCAGGCACGAAGTAATGTGGTCCTTGTCCTCCCTCGTAGGGTCTGCGAGGTGCTAAAACCTGCCGGCAGCGGCCCGGACCTTTGGCATGTTGTCAAAGACAATGAGTCAGACCAGTCGATCCTGGTCGCCCACGCCATTTGGCGTAGGGTATGCGAGATACGCATCCCGTAGCATGCCGAGCGTTACCCTGCAGCTGTCTGTCGGTGCTGTTAGCTATCAGACTGAGACGGCCGTTGCGGCCCCAAAGCCCAAAGAGCCTACCTCACCAACTAGGTGGGTAGGCTCTTTGGAGAGGTTAGAGGCTATCGATTAACTCGCCGATGCCACTTGTTGTAATAGTGACTGTAGTCTTCGTCGCGTCCCCCCGACTCAATCCAGTCGTCATACTCGGGGCTGTCTTTGAATCCATCTGACATAAAAATCTCCTTGCGCTCGAAAAATTTGGCCAGAGATGAATTACCTGGCGGAATGAATAGTAGCTCCTGTGGTGAAGTCTGCAAATGGAATCACCGCGATGACTGCGGCCCACAGGCATTGCTTGCTTCGAACGGCAAGCGTTTAAAGAGCGGCAGCCGTTGACCTACCCGTCCACTCGTGGCTTTGGACAGTGTAGCGGCATCGCAGCTGCCATAAGCCTAGAGAACCATCATGCTGCGGTGCCGGTTGTTCATCAACTTCAAGTAGCGGTCAAGACGTCGCTCTTCTGTAGACAACGGGGCCGTGCCAGAGGAACCTGATGGGAAGCTTCACGTGGAGGCGGGAGTGTGTGTTTGGCATGCGCACTGGCAAGATGACGGAGTTGGTGAGGTCTATTGAGCCTCTTGTGCTGACACGTGCGAAGGATGCGATGCGTCGTCTTCGACAGGGAGACAACGGTTCTCGTTCTAGCGCGTTACCCAAGTCGGCACAAGCGCTGCGCGTCACACCTCCCCAAGCCGCTCATAATCCTCAGGCGTAGCCCCATGCTCCGCCTCCGGCATGTCCTTGTCTTTCCACCGGGCGTCGTCGTTCCTTAGCTTGTCCGGCGTATGGCTTTTCTGCTGGTCGTCTTCTTTCGTAGCCGGTGCTCGCGGTGCAGTAGTCATGACATCTCCTCGTTAGATCAACGTTCCGGGATCTGCTTGCCAGACGTCCCACCCTGGCCAAAGTTCGGCTGGGTGATGCCGTCATCCTCGCGGACGCCATCCGGCTCGCCTTCACCGGCCTTGCCACCCTTGCCGTGGCCGTGCTGGTTGTAGCCCTCGTTCTCAGTCTCCAGCCGCGCCGCATCCGGATCTTTCGCGTCCTCGTCGTCCTTCGGCGGCTTGGCCGCAACGAAAGGCGAAATCGGATCGCTGGCCGGGAACGTCTCTTCCAGCGCTTCGTCATGGTTCTCCGACGTGCGTTTCTTGTCGACGGCGCCTTCCGCCGGCGGGCAGTTGTGCGTGGCGTGGGCGTCTTCGGCGGAGGCGGGCGTGGTCTTGTCGTGCTGCATGGTGTGTCTCCTGCGCGAACGGGTAGGGCGGTTATGCCTCGACGCTAGTCCTGCCGCTGTTACGAAGGGGCGGGGGTGCCGTGAAGGGCGGGTGCTCCCACCGGCTTCACCTGGGAGTTCCTATCGTCCAGACCTCGCCACACGGAGGCTGCCGCGATGCATGAGATGTTCGAGTTGGGGATGGAATGGTGGGAGTTCGTGTTCCGCGCGGTCGCGGTCTATGTGGTGGTCCTGGTGCTGACCCGGATGAGCGGCAAGCGGTCCATGGGCCAATCCACGCCGTTCGACATCCTGGTGATCGTACTGCTGGGTACGGCCGTGCAGAACTCGTTGATCGGTGAGGACACCTCGCTGCCGGGCGGGCTGATCCTGGCGGCCACACTGATCGGCCTGAACTGGTTCGTCGGCTTCCTGGGGGCGCGCAGTAAACGCCTGAACGAAATCGTGGAGGGGGTGCCGGTGGTGCTGGCGCGCCACGGAACGATCTACTGGGAGCAGGTGAAACGCTGCAACGTCAGCCCGGCGGATCTGGAGGTTGCGATGCGTGCCAACGGCTGCGAAGGCTTTGGGCAGGTCGAGCTGGCCGTGCTGGAAACCTCGGGCGAGATCACGGTGCACAAGAGTCCTTCCACGAATGACGATTGAATCTGCGTGCCCCTCGCTGGATGTTGACAGACTGCCGCGTAGCGTCGAGCGCAACCTCAGCATAGGAAGACGCACCATGTATACGACCATCAACGCCGAAACGGCGGCGACATTCGACGATGTGATCTCCCAGGTGCCAGACCCGACCCCGGACCCCATGCCGCCCGCGCCGCCGGTGGAAGAACCCGGCCGAGGCGATCCGCCGGCGCAGGAGCCGCCGCAGGAAGTCCCGCCAGAGGGCGATCCGGTCCCCGCATCGCCGCCGCAGGAGCTGCCGACGGATCCGGAAACGCCCTCTGCGCCCACGGTCGAGTAAGGGCAGCGCACTCGATACGGTGCCTACAGAATGAATGATTTATCTGTCACGCAAGGGCAGGGGGCCCGCGTGGCGGAACTGTGCGTCTGCCAAGTGGCGGGATGAAGGCCCCGCACACAATGCGGTCACGACACTGCTACGCCGTACCACGTACCACAGAGGTACTTGGACACGGAGTTGGCTATGCGCGCACTGACTTACCACGGCAGCAAGGACGTACGGGTCGACACCGTGCCGGATCCCGCGCTGGCCGCCCCGGACGACATCATTCTGCGCGTCACCGCCACGGCGATCTGCGGCTCTGATCTGCATCTGTACCGCGGCAAGATCCCGAATCTGCACACCGGCGACGTGCTGGGCCACGAATTCATGGGCGTGGTGGAGGAAGTGGGCGCAGGCGTGATGGATCTGCGCCCGGGCGACCGCGTGGTCATCCCGTTCGTGATCGCGTGTGGCGAGTGCTTCCACTGCCGGCTCACCGAGTTCGCGGCCTGCGAGACTACCAATACCGGCAAGGGCGCGGCAGTAAATCAGAAAGGCATTCGCCCGCCGGCCGCGCTGTTCGGCTACAGCCATCTCTATGGTGGCGTCTCGGGCGGGCAGGCGGAGTTCGTGCGCGTGCCCAAGGCCAACGTCGGGCCGTTGCGCATTCCCGACGCGCTGACCGATGAGCAGGTGCTGTTCCTATCCGACATCCTGCCGACCGGGTACCAGGCCGCGATCAATGCAGGCGTCAAACCGGGCTCCACGGTGGCGATCTTTGGCGCGGGTCCGGTCGGCCTGATGAGCGCGGCGTGCTGCCGCCTGCTCGGCGCGGAGACCATCTTCATGGTCGATCACCTGCCGTATCGCTTGGCGTTCGCGCAGCAGACCTACGGCGTGACGCCGATCGATTTCACCCAGGTGGAGGATGCGGCGGAGTACATCATCACCCAGACCAATGGCCGCGGTGTCGATGCCACGATCGAAGCGGTTGGATTCGAGGCGGAGGGCAGTGCGCTGGAGTCGGCGCTGACCACGCTCAAGGTGGAGGGCAGCAGCGGCGTGGCAATCCGGCAGTGCATCGCGGCCACGCGTCGCGGCGGCACGGTCAGCATCCCGGGTGTCTATGCCGGTTTCATCCACGGCTTCCTGCTCGGCGACGCGTTCGACAAGGGCCTGACCTTCAAGATGGGCCAGACCCATGTGCAGAAGCTGATGCCCGAGCTGCTCGACCATATCGGCGAAGGCCGGCTGGATCCGGGTGTGATCGTGACCCACCGGCTGTCGCTTGAAGACGCGGTGCGTGGCTACGAGATCTTCGACCGCAAAGAGGAGGATTGCCGCAAGGTGATCCTGACGCCCTGATATGAACGCTGTAGTCCCCGCGACACCCCCGGTTACGCACCCACAGCCGGTGGCCGAACTGGACGACCTGCAGACGCAGGCGCGCGCTTGGATCGAACATCAACCGTCGTTACCGGGCCCCGGCAGCGGCGACACGCTGCCGCGCTGGCAGGCACTGGCGCATATCGCGGCGCGCGACCTGTGCCTGGCCAAGGTGCTCGAAGCACATTACGACGCGCAGGCGATCCTGGAGGAACTGGGCGCCGCCAGACCGGATCGCGATCGACTGGGTGCGGTATGGGCAGCCGAAGGGCCGGCAGCGACCCTGCGCTTTGATCGGGCCAGCGGCACGCTCTCCGGTGACAAGCCGTGGTGCTCCGGCGCAGGCTGGGTTGACCATGCACTGGTGACGGTGCGCGATGACGGGCGCTCGCGGCTGTTTCTGGTGCCGGTACGCCGCGCCAACGTGAGCTTCTTGCCGCAGACATGGCAAGCGACGGGCATGGGGCGGGTCCCGAGTGGGACGGCACGCTTCGACCAGGTGCCGGCCGTGGAGGTCGGTGCGGCGGACGCTTATCTGCAGCGCCCCGGCTTCTGGCATGGTGGCGCGGGTATCGCGGCCTGTTGGTTTGGCGGGGCCAGTGCCTTGGCCGAGCCGCTGCTGCAGAACGCGCGTGCCGACGAACCGGGTACGGCATCTGGCCTGCTCGGTGAGATTGATCTGGCGCTGTCGCCATGCGCCTCCCTGCTGCGCGAGCTCGCCGCGCTGATCGATGCACAGCCCGACCAACCCCATCAGCGCGAGATCGTGCGGGCGCGCAGCGCGGTGGAGCGCGCCGCCACCCTGACGCTGGATCGGGTGGGCAGGGCGCTTGGGCCAGGGCCGATGTGCATGGACCCGGCACACGCGCTGCGCTGGGCCGACCTGACGGTCTTCATCCGCCAGAGCCACGCGGACCGCGATTGGCAGCATCTTGGCAACCTGATGCACCGCGAGGGGCGTACGTGGACGCTGTGAATCGTCAGATTGAAGGCGGCGGTGTAACCGAAGCGCAGTGGGCGGCTTCGCCGTGGTTGCAGTCGCTGCCGCTTGCGTCCGCCGCGACGCTGTTTGGCGATGCGCAGCGGCTGGTGGTGGTGTCGCCGCATCCCGACGATGAAGTATTGGCGTGCGGCGGCCTGATGGCGCTTGCACGCCAGGGAGGCCTGGCGGTCACGGTGGTCTCGGTGACGGACGGCGAAGCCTGCTATCCCGATCAACCCGCGTGGTCGCCCGAGCGGCTGCGCGTGGCTCGTGCGGCTGAGCTGGACGATGCGCTGCGTTGCCTGGGCTTGGCGAGCGCAACGCGGATCGCCTGGCACATCGGCGATGGCGCGGTGACCGCCAGCGAGGCATGGATTGGCGAGCAGTTGGCGGGCCTGCTGCAGCCGGATGATCTGGTGTTGGCACCGTGGCGCTTTGATGGACATCCGGACCATGAGGCAGTCGCGCGTGCCTGCGTGCAGGCCTGCACCGCGCGTGGCGCCGCAGTGAAGGAATACCCGGTGTGGGGCTGGCATTGGCTGGATCCGGCGGCGGCAGCGACGGCCTGGGCATCGGCCAGGCGCTATGCGCTGGATGACGCCCTGGTGGACCGCAAGCGTGATGCGATCCAGCAATTCGTGACCCAGACCGGTGCGGTGGAGGGCTTGCAGTGCGAACCCATTTTGCCTGCCGCGGTGCTGCAGCGGTTCGAACGCAATTACGAGGTAGTGATCGGATGAGCGATGTCGCCTATTTCAATGCGCTGTACGAGGAAGAGGATCCCTTCCAGTACCGCACCCGCTGGTATGAGCAGCGCAAGCGTGCGCTCACCCTGGCCAGTCTGCCGCGCGAGCGCGTTGCCCGTTGCTGGGAGTTGGGCTGTTCCAACGGTGTGCTGACAGCGGCCTTGGCCGAGCGCTGCGATCACTTGCTCGCCACTGATCTGAGCGAAGGCGCCGTCGCCGCGGCGCGCGCGATCACCCGACGCCACGCGCACGTCTCCATCGAGCAGGCCCGTCATCCACAGGACTGGCCAGCAGGCGTGTTCGATCTGATCGTGCTCGGAGAAATGGGTTACTACCTCTCACAAGACGATATGCGTCAGCTGGCGGCGCAGGTGGTCCAATCGCTCACGCCGCAGGGCGTGGTGATCGCCTGCCATTGGCGCGTGCCGTTCGAGCAGGCGCGCTGCAGTGCCGCGTTCGTACACGCGCAGTTTGATGACAGCCTGCCACGCCTGTTCTCGTACCGCGACGAGGACATGCTGCTGGAAGGCTGGTCGGCCGACACCACCTCCGTAGCCGAACGCGAGGGCCTGCGATGATCGCCGTGACTATTCCCGCGCACAACGAAGAACAGCTGATCGCGGCCTGCCTGCAGTCGCTGCAGGTGGCGGCGCTGCATCCGGCCCTGCGCGATGAGCCCGTGGTGATCGTGGTGGCGCTGGATCGCTGCAGTGATGCGACGGCCTGGATCTGCCAGCGCATGGGCGTAGAGATGGTCAGCGTTGACGCCGGGTGTGTGGGTGTCGCGCGTGCGGCAGCGAGTGAGCGCGCGTTGGCGCTGGGTGCGCGCTGGATCGGCTGCACCGACGCAGACAGCGTGGTCCCGCCGGATTGGCTTGCGCGCCAGCTGCAGTGTGGTGCGAGCGCTTTTTGTGGCGTGGTGGCGGTGGGCGACTGGTTGGACTACCCGCAGGCCGTGCGCGAGCAGTTCCTGCAGGGGGAGCATGCGGTGGACGGGCACCCGCACGTACACGGCGCGAACATGGGCTTCAGCGCGGTGGCGTATCGGCAGTCCGGCGGCTTCGCGCCGCTGGTCACGGGTGAGGACGTCGCGCTCATCCAGGCGATGCACGGGGCCGGCATGCGGGTGGCCCGGCTCGCCAGTCCACGCGTGATGACCAGCGCACGCCGGCACGCGCGTGCACCGCATGGTTTCAGTGACTTCCTGCGCCGCCTGGAACAGCGTGTGGGCTTCGTGGCGGACGATGTGGTGAGCGACATCGTCCCCATTTCGTTGCTGGCGCGCTGAAGGAAGTAACACGCATTTCGCACCTCGACGACGCGCCGTGCACATCTATCGCGCAGCGCGTTGAGGTCGCTGAACACTGGGATTTGAGTGTCACGCCGACTTCATGGCCGATGCGGAAAAGTCGACTCACCCCGACAACAACACACGGGTCAAACCGGACCAACAGGAGTACATCGCAGTGAATACCGAATCGAAGACCGCGCATAACTTGAACGACCTGATCGAAATCGCCCGCGATGGCCAGGAGTTCTACACCGAGGCCGCAGGCAAGGTCGAAGATGCCGAGTTGGCGGCGCTCTTCACCCGTATCGCCGGTGTCAAGAATGAGATCGTCCGCTCGCTGAGCGCCACCGTTGTCGCCGCCGGTGGCAAGCCGGCCGAGCATGGCACCTCCGTCGGTTCCATGCAGCAGTTCTACGGCAAGGTGCGCGCCACCCTGGGCGACAAGCAGTACGGCTATGTGGCCGAACTGGAAGAATCCGAAGATCGCCTGCTGAAGGCGTTCAAGGACACTCTGACCGATGCCGACACCTCGCCGGCTGCGCGCCAGGAAGTCCAGCGTCTGCTGCCGCAGGTGCAGGAATGCCATGCCGTGATGCGCGACCGCAAGCACGCCATGAAGCACTGAGTTCAGACCTGCGAGGCGGCGGCGATTCCCCACGGTCGCCACCGCGTCGCTTCCTGAAGCGGTACACAGAACAGCCCCGGCCCGCGCCGGGGCTGTTCGTTTGTAGGGGCCAATAGCCAGGTGGAGTCGCATCCAGACGGCAGCGAACGGTCACCGGGAAATTGGTGCATACTCGGGACAAAGAGCCGCTTGGATTTGACATGGAACACATGCGTTGGCTGACGCTTCGTCTCAGCAACAATCAATCCATCGGCCCGAAGGTGCTGATGGACCTGTGGGCCAACGCGTGCGAGACCAATCAGTCCTCGGTGACGCGCGAAACGCTGCCCGGCAAGTCCACCTCCTACGCGCTGCACGCACCGACGTCGCTGGCCTATCCCAAGCGTGCGGAACTGCGCATGCGCAAGCTGCTGGAAGAGGCTGGCTACACGTTTACGCTGGGATCGCTGGCCGACCGCCCGGCGCCGCAGCCGGTGCGCTTCCGCTGACGCCGTTCAACGGCATCGCATTCATTCTCGATCCAACGTCCTGCGACCGCGTGTTCAGTCGACGCGGTCGGCGGCCACGCTGCGGACCATGATCCGGACCGGCATGCCCGCGGCATGCTGCAGCGATTCCAGCGGCGCCCAACCCAGCCGGCGATACAGGCCGCCATCATCGGCTTCGGTCTGCAGGTAGATGTCCCGCACGCCAAGGGCCCTGCCGCGCGCCAGCAGTTCCGCAATGACCGTCTCGGCCAAGCCGCGGCCGCGATGGTCCGGGTGGACATAGACGCCCCCCAGCCAATGCAGGCGTTCGGGGCGCTCCGTGCGCTCATGGAATTTGAGCTGCGCGGCAGCGACGGGGACCTCGCCCTCCAGTGCCACAAGCAGCAGGGGCAGCTCATCGTCCTGGAGGAAGATCTCCAACCGTTGCTGCTCGTCCAGCAGGGTGAGTCCAGCAACATGGCTGCCCCATTCCTGGAAATACCATGCGGCGATGACCGGCAACAGGTCGGGGCGATCACTCAAGGGGACGATGCTGCAGGCCACGGCGAACGCTCCATGTTGTACGGGTCGGCTGCCATGGTACGCGGATGCGCAGCTTGCAGCGCCCTTCGCCCTGCGCGCAGACTATCGGCATGCACGCCAGCGCCTGCCACCTGCGGTGTTACGGAACGTCCAGCGATGTGGACCGGCATGACTTTGCGCAATGGATCCTGCCGCTGCGCGGCGATCTGGATGTCGAGCTCGACGCAGTGGGCGGCCGCCTGGATGTGCTGCAGGGGGCCTTCGTCGCGCCCGGCGAAGGACATGCCCAGACCGGCGATGGCGATCATCTGATGTTGATCGTCGATTGCCCGGCGGGCGTGATTGATGACCACACCCTCGAACATCTGCGTCGCCAACGCTGGCTGGCATTGCCGAAGGGGTTGCGCCAGCGCCTGGCCGGTGCGCCCGCGCACGGCAGTGACGATCTGCTGGCGACCCTGCTTCAGCAATACGCACCTGCCGGCAGCGCGGCACGCCTGCATGCACTGTGCACCCGGCTGTCGGCCAATCCGGGGGCGGACTGGAACGTGGCCCGCATGGCGGCACTGGTCGGCATCAGTGGCAGTCGCCTGCACGCGGCCTTCGTCCAGGAATTCGGGGTGCCACCGCAGGCCTGGCTGAGTGCCTGCCGGTTGCGCTGGGCCAAGCACCGGCTGCTCACCAGCACGGACAGCATCGCTGCCATCGCGCTGGATGCCGGGTACTCCGAGCACAGTGCGCTGACCCGTGCCCTGCGCCGGGAAACCGGGCTGACCCCGCAGGCCTTCCGCAGGCAGTAGCCTCGGTCAAGACGTCGTGGCGCGCTGCTCCTACACTGCGCGGCCAATACACACGCACGAGCCGCAATGAAACGATCGATGGGAGTGGGCATCGCCAACGGCGTTGCCGCCGGCGCGCTATGGGGCGTGGTGTTCCTGGCCCCGGCGATGCTGCACAGCTTCAATGCGGTGCAGCTCTCGGCGGGGCGCTATCTGGTCTACGGCCTGATTGCTGTCGTGCTGCTGGCACCGCGCTGGCGCCAGCTCAAGGATCGGCTCGGCTGGCCTGAGTGGCGTGGCCTGTTATGGCTGAGCCTGGCCGGCAACCTGGTGTACTTCCTGCTGCTGGCCAATGCGGTGCAGTGGGCCGGTGGTGCGGCCGCCTCGCTGATCGTGGGGTTGATCCCGGTCGTGGTGACCCTGGCGGGTGTACGCGAGGAAGGGGCGGTGCCACTGCGACGCCTGGCCCCGGCGCTGCTGCTGTGCCTGCTCGGCGTGGCGTTGGTGGGCTATGAAGCCTTGATGGCCGAACACGCGCAGGGCTCGGCCGGGCGCCGCTTGCTCGGGCTGCTGTGCGCGGTCGGTGCACTGTTGTCCTGGGCGGTGTATTCCATCGGCAACAGCCGCTGGCTGGCACGCCGCCCGGATCTGTCCGGCCATGACTGGTCGATGCTGACCGGCATCACCACCGGCGCGCTCGCCCTCGTACTGGTGCCGAGTGCGTTCCTGACCAGTGCGACCGTGCATCCGCCGGGCGACTGGCTCAATTTCTGGCTGATCAGTGCGGGTGTGGCGGTAGTCGCCTCGGTGCTCGGCAACGCGTGCTGGAACCGGGCCAGCCGCAACCTGCCGCTGACCCTGACCGGCCAGATGATTGTTTTCGAAACGCTGTTCGCGCTGTTGTACGGCTTTGCCTGGCAGCAGCGCTGGCCGACGCTGATGGAGACGGTTGCCATCGTGTGCCTGGTGTCGGGCGTGCTGATGTGTGCGCACGCGCATCGGCCACCTGCGGCGGTGGCCGAGCATGTGGGGTAGGGGAGGCGTTGTGCTGTCTGGATGGTGTCATTCGCAACTTTTTGGCCGACGATCGCAGCGGTTTACGTGCCGCCATCTTTTGCAGCGCAGCACTTGACAAGCAGGGCGGTGGCGTAGTTTTCTTGGCCCATGGTCACCCCCGCCGCCCACGTCAGCCTGCTCCTTCCCGCCTCCGCGGGCGGCCAGGCCGCGTCGACCGGTACCACCATCATTACCACCGCCACCACTCGCCCGGTGCGGCCCGTCGTCTTCGCGTAATTTCCGAAAACCACGGCCCCGCACCCAGATCAGGTGGCGGGGGAAACTCTCAAACCTGATGTGACGCGGGGCCTCCCATCGAGGTCAGCATGTCTTCTGTCGCCGCTTCCGCTCCACCCTCCGCCCAGCCCGCCGTCTCCGTCGCCGCGCGGGCCGGCGTGACCACCGTGGTCCATAAGTTCGGCGGCACCTCGGTGGCCGATGCCGAGCGTTATCGCCATGTCGCGCAGTTGCTGCTGGCGCGCGAGGAAGCAATGCAGGTCACCGTGGTCTCGGCCATGAAGGGCGTCACCGATGCGCTGATCGGCGTGGCCACGTTGGCGGCGGAAGATGGCTCGGCCTGGCGCGAGCAGTGGCACGCGTTGCGGGCACGCCACCGCGGTGCGGCGGTTGCCTTGTTGGGCGAACACGCCGGGGCAACGGTGGAGTGGCTGGACCAGCGCTTCGACCAGTTGGCCGAGGTGCTGGGTGCGCTGGCGGTGATCGGCGGCCTGCCCACCGAAGTGCTGGATCGCGTGCAGGGCATGGGGGAGGTGTACTCGGCTCAGTTGCTGGGCAAGTACCTGCAGACGCTGGGCGAAGACTGCGCGGTGCTGGACGCGCGCGATGTGCTGGTGATCGAGCGCGGCGAACTGGGCGTGGACGTGGACTGGGTGCGCAGCGCCGAGCGTCTGGCCCAGTGGCGCCTGCAGCATCCGCAATCGCGCATCGTGGCAACGGGTTTTGTCGCCCGCGATCGCCAGGACCGCATCACCACGCTGGGTCGCAACGGCAGCGACTACTCCGGCGCGATCTTCGCCGCCTTGTTCAATGCCGATGAGCTGCATATCTGGACGGATGTGGACGGCGTGCTCTCGGCCGATCCGCGGGTGGTGCCTGAGGCGGTGCAGCTGGAAGCGTTGAGCTACGACGAGGCCTGCGAGCTGGCCTACTTCGGCGCGAAAGTGGTCCACCCGCAGACGATGTCGCCGGCAATCGAGCGCGGGCTGCCGATCATCATCCGCAACACCTTCCACCCGGACCATCCGGGCACGCGCATCACCGCCGAGCGTACCGCGTCCGGCCCGATCAAGGGCTTGACCCTGAGTCCGGACCTGGCCGTGATCAATCTGGAAGGCACCGGCCTGATCGGCGTGCCCGGCACGGCTGAGCGTGTGTTCGCGGCGCTGCGCAATGCGCATGTGTCGGTGGTGATGATCTCGCAGGGCTCCTCGGAGCACTCGATCTGCTGCGTGGTGAAGCAGGCCGAGGCGGTGCGGGCGCGCGAATCGCTGCTGCAGGCCTTTGCGCACGAGCTGAGCCTGGGTCAGGTGCAGCGCGTGCAGCTGACCGACAACGTGAGCGTGCTGGCCGCGGTGGGCGATGGCATGGCCGGGCAACCCGGCGTGGCGGCGCGCCTGTTCGAGTCGCTGGGCCGCGCGCAGGTCAACATCCTGGCGATCGCGCAGGGCTCGTCGGAGCGCAACATCTCCGTGGCGGTGGACAGCCGCCACGCGACCAAGGCCCTGCGCGCGGCGCATGCCGGGTTCTGGCTGTCGCCGCAGACGTTCTCGGTCGGTGTGATCGGCCCGGGCAATGTGGGTGCGGCGCTGCTGGACCAGCTGCAGGCCGCCCAGGTGCAGCTGCTCGGCCGCGCAAATGTGGATCTGCGTCTGCGCGCGGTCGCCTCGCGCACGCGCATGGTGCTGGACGAGCGCGGCCTGAACGGTGACTGGCGCGCGGCGTTGTCCGGTCCGGCGCAGCCGAGCGATCTGGAGGCGTTCACGGAGCATCTGCTGTCCGCGCATCTGCCGCACGCGCTGATCATCGATTGCAGTGGCAGCGCGGACGTGGCCGACCGCTATGCCGGTTGGCTGGCCGCAGGCATCCACGTGGTCACCCCGAACAAACAGGCCGGTGCCGGCCCGCTGGAGCGCTATCACGCGATCCGCGAGGCAGCGGCAGGCAGTGGCGCGCGCTTCCGTTACGAGGCGACCGTCGGTGCGGGCCTGCCGGTGATCACCACGCTGCGCGACCTGGTCGATACCGGCGATGAGGTGCTGGCGATCGACGGCATTTTCTCCGGCACGCTGGCGTGGCTGTTCAACAAGTACGACGGCGAGGTGCCGTTCTCCGAGCTGGTCAGCCAGGCACGTGGCATGGGCTATACCGAGCCGGACCCGCGTGATGACCTTTCCGGCGTGGATGTCGCGCGCAAGCTGGTGATCCTGGCGCGTGAGGCGGGCCGGGAGCTCAGCCTGGAGCAGGTGCGCGTGGAGAGCCTGGTGCCTGAAGCCCTGCGCCAGGCCAGCGTGGACGACTTCATGACAGGCTTGCCGCAGATCGATGCGGTGTTCGCCGAGCGTTTGGCAGTCGCCAAGGCTGACGGCGCCGTACTGCGTTACGTGGCGCGCCTGACCCCTGACGGCGCTGAAGTCGGTCTGGTCGCGTTGCCGGCCGGGCATGCCTTCGCCAACCTGCGCCTGACCGACAACGTCGTACAGTTCACCACCCGCCGCTACTGCGACAACCCGCTGGTGGTGCAGGGGCCGGGCGCGGGGCCGGAGGTGACGGCCGCCGGTGTGTTCGCCGATGTGCTGCGCGTGGCGGTCGGCGAGGGAGCGCGCCTGTGAGTGAGGGCAGCATGACGGAAGCCCGCGCGTTCGCACCGGCCTCGGTCGGCAACGTGGGGGTCGGGTTCGACATCCTTGGCCACGCCATCGAGGGCGTTGGCGATACCGTGACGGTGCGGCGCATCGAGGCGCCTACGGTGCGCATCCAGGCGATCCGCGGCACCACGGTGGACCTGCCATTGGTGGCCGAGGACAACACCGCCGGTGCGGCGTTGATCGCGCTGCGTGCCGCGCTGGATCTGCCGTTCGGGTTCGAGGTGGAGATCGACAAGGGCATCGCGCTGGGCTCGGGCATGGGCGGTTCGGCCGCCTCGTGCGTGGCGGCGCTGGTCGCGGCCAATGCGCTGTTGCCGCAGCCGTTGTCCCGCCAGGCGCTGTATCCATTCGCGTTGACCGGTGAGGCGGTGGCCAGTGGTGGCCGCCACGGCGACAACCTCGGGCCGATGCTGCTGGGTGGCCTGGTACTGAGTACGGCAGACCGCTTGGTGCCGGTGCCGGTGCCCGCCGCGTGGCACAGCTTGCTGGTGCATCCCGAGGCGGTGCTGGAGACCCGCCGCGCGCGCGCCGCGCTGCAGGGGCATTACGCGTTGGGCGAGTTCGTGGCGCAGAGCGCGAATCTGGCGCTGGTGCTCAGTGGCTGCTACACCGGCGATGCCGCGTTGGTCCGTGCCGGGCTGCGTGATGTGCTGGTCGAGCCGCGCCGTGCCGGTCTGATCACCGGGTTTGCCGCCGCGCGCGACGCGGCGCTGGCGGCCGGTGCGATGGGTGCCAGTATTTCCGGCGCAGGGCCGAGCGTGTTTGCCTGGTTCGAGCAGCGTGATGCCGCCCTTGCCGCGCAGGCGTCGGTCCAGCAGGCATTTCTCGACGCGGGCTTTGACAGCCAGGGCTGGGTGTCGCCCTTGAATGCGCCTGCCGCGCACCTGCTGTGACGCGTCCACTCTTTCTACTCTGGGATGTCCGATGAAGTTCGTTTCCACGCGTCACGCTGCTCCCGCTACCTCGCTCAGCCAGGCGCTTGCCGCGGGTCTTGCCCCGGATGGCGGCCTGTATGTTCCCGAACACCGCCCGCGCCTGCAGCACTGGTCAGCGCAGGGTTCTTTCGCGCAGACGGCTGCAGCCGTGCTGGCGCCGTATTTCCATGACGATGCCCTGGAGCAGGTGCTGCCCGAACTCTGCGAGCAGGCCTTCAACTTCGATGCGCCACTGCGCCCCCTGGCGACCGATGATGACCATGTGCTGGAGCTGTTCCATGGGCCGACGGCTGCGTTCAAGGACTTCGGTGCGCGCTTCCTCGCAGCGTGTCTTGCCCGTCTGCAGGAAGGCCGGGAACGTCCGCTGACGATCGTGGTCGCCACCTCGGGCGACACCGGGGCGGCCGTCGCCGCGGCCTTCCACCGGCAGCCGGGGATCCGGGTGGTGGTGCTGTACCCGGACGGTCGGGTCTCACCGCGCCAGGCGCATCAGTTGGGGTGCTTCGGCGACAACATCCACACCCTGCGCGTCGCCGGTTCGTTTGACGATTGCCAGGCGATGGTGAAGCAGGCGCTGGGTGATCGCGAGCTGCAGGACGCGGTGCCGTTGAGCTCGGCCAACAGCATCAGTCTGGGCCGCTGGCTGCCGCAGATGAGTTACTACGCGCATGCCGCGCTGGTCCATCAGGCGCAGACCGGACACGTGCTGAATCTGGTGATTCCGACCGGCAACCTGGGCAATGCGATGGCGGCGATCCTGGCGCGGGCGATGGGGCTGCCGCTGGGGCAGATCGCGCTGGCGACCAATGCCAACGATGTGCTGCCGCGCTATTTCCACGGCGAGGCCTACCGGGCACAGACCAGCGTCGCGACCATCGCCAATGCGATGGACGTGGGCGCACCGAGCAATTTCGAGCGGCTGCGTTGGCTGTACAACGACGATGACGTGGCACTGCGGGGCGCGTTCACTGCCGAAGCGGTGGATGACGCGGCCATCCGCGAACTGATCAAGCGGCGCCATGACCTGCATGGCGAGGTGTTCTGCCCGCATACGGCGACGGCGGTGGCGCGCCTGGAGCACGTGCGGGCCGCCGGCGCACAGGGGCACTGGGCGGTCGCGGCGACGGCGCATCCGGCCAAATTCGAGTCGGTGGTGGAGCCATTGATCGGGACGCCGCTGGCGGTGCCGCCGGCCTTGGCCGCGCTGCTGGAGCGGCCGGCGCAGGCCGAAGCCTGTGCACCGGCGTATGGCGCACTGCGTGAGGTGTTGTTGCGGCGCTGAGGCGGAGTCAGTACGACTCGTCGGCCGAGAGCTTCTGCAGGCCCGCTTCGTCCAGGATCTCGACGGTGTTCAGATGGGGCAGGGCGATCAGGCCCTGCTGGCGCAGCTTGGTGAAGGTGCGGCTGACGGTTTCCATGGTCAGGCCGAGATGGTCGGCGATGTCACCGCGGCCCATCGGCAGGGTCACGCGCAGCACCGGCTCACCGAGCAACGCTTCGCGCGCGGCCAGACGCAGCAGGAAATCGGCGACCTTCTCGGCCGGCTGCAACCGGCCCAGTGCCATCGCGGCATCCTGCGCGGCGTCCAGTTCCTGGCAGGCGCGCTGCAGCAGCTTGCGTTCCAGGTGCGGGAAGCGCGAGCGCAGGTCCTTCATCTGCGGCAGGGAGACGCGGCAGACGCGACTGTCGGCGATCGCTTCGATGTCGTAGCGGTGATGATCGCTGCCGCTCAACCCCAGGAAGTCGCCAGGCAGCACGAACCCGCTGATCTGGCGACGGCCGTCTGCCAATGTGCGGACCAGGCGCAGTGCACCGGCGGTAATCGTATAGACATGTTGGCGCGGCTCACCGGCACGGGCCAAGGTGGACCCCAGCGGCAGCGGTTGGGACACGGTGACCCGCTCCAGCGCCTGCACTTCGTCCGGCGACAGCGCCGAGCAGACCGCCAGGTGCCGTACCGAGCAATGCAGGCAGTCGCGCAGGGGCGAGCAACCGGGGGCGGCAGGGTCTTCAACAGCGGAAAGCGCGGTACCGGAGTGAGGCCGGGTCATGTCAGGTCAGCAAGAGGGGCCTGCCTATGATACGTCATGCCGTCATTGGCCCGGCCCCGACGCCCGGATGCGGCTCGTTGCGCCGGCTGCGGCTAGAATATGCCGCTCGCTCATCCCCCCGTTTCCGCAGGAGTCCCGCAAGTGATCAAGCCCCGTACGCCGCCCGGCATCATGGAATTGCTGCCGCGTGAGCAGATCGCGTTCCAGCGCATGCTGGACGTCATCCGCCGCAACTACGAGCGGTTCGGGTTCCTGCCGGTGGAAACCCCGGTGTTCGAGCTGTCCGATGTGCTGCTGACCAAATCCGGTGGCGAGACCGAGCGCCAGGTGTATTTCGTGCAGTCCACCGGCGCGCTGGCCAACGCCGCCGAAGCCGAAGAGAAGGCGCTGCCCGAGCTGGCCCTGCGCTTCGACCTGACCGTGCCGCTGGCGCGCTACGTGGCCGAGCACGAACACGACCTGACCTTCCCGTTCCGCCGTTACCAGATGCAGCGCGTGTACCGCGGCGAGCGTGCCCAGCGTGGCCGCTTCCGTGAGTTCTATCAGTGCGACATCGATGTGATCGGCAAGGACGCGCTGAGCACCCGCTATGACGCCGAAGTGCTGGCGGTCATCCATGCGGTGTTCGCCGAGCTGCGCATCGGTGATTTCTCGGTGCAGCTCAACAACCGCAAGCTGATGCGTGGCTTCTTCGAAAGCCTGGGTGTGGCCGATGGCGAACGCCAGCTGGCCGTGCTGCGCGAAGTGGACAAGCTCGACAAGCGCGGCGCCGACTACGTGCGCGAGACGCTGGTGGGCGAGGGCTTTGCCATTCCGGCCGAGCAGGTCGAGCGCATCCTGGCCTTCGTGGCGGTACGTTCGAGCAGCCATGCCGATGCACTGGCGCAGCTGGATGCGCTGCTGGTCGACGGCGGCGCCAGCGAGACGCTCAAGCAGGGCGTGGCCGAGTTGCGCGAAGTGCTGCAGCTGGTCAAGGCGCTGGGCGTGCCGGAAACCGCGTACTGCCTGAACTTCTCGATCGCGCGCGGTCTGGATTACTACACCGGTACCGTCTACGAGACCACGCTGACCGACCATCCGCAGATCGGCTCGATCTGCTCCGGCGGCCGTTACGAAGACCTGGCCAGCCACTACAGCAAATCCAAGCTGCCGGGCGTGGGCATCTCCATCGGTCTGACCCGCCTGTTCTGGCAGCTGCGCGAAGCGGGCCTGATCGCCGGGATCGAGGACAGCAGCGTGCATGCGCTGGTGGCCCTGATGGACGACAACGGCCTGCCCGAGTCGCTGGACATCGCCCGTCGCCTGCGCGTGGGTGGCATCAATGCCGAAGTGCAGATGGAGCCGAAGAAGATCGGCAAGCAGTTCCAGTACGCCGCCAAGGCCGGCATCCGTTTCGTCGTGCTGGCCGGTGAAGATGAGCTGGCGCGTGGCGTGGTGGCGGTCAAGGATCTGCTGCGCGAGCAGCAGTTCGAGGTCGCCCGCGACGAGCTGGCCAGCGCACTGCAGGTCGAGCTGGAGCAGGCCAAGGCCATGGCATGAAGCGGGTCGGGGCAGGGGCGCTGATGGTGCTCCTGCTCGCCGCCTGCCAGAGCGATCCGGTGCGTCACAGCAAGCGGATCGGCCCCGGGCATTACTGGTTGACGGTAGACCGCTGCCATGTGATCGATCACCAGCAGCTCGAACGCGACCTGGGCGAGCTGGCCGACCGGCAGTGCCCCGGTGGCGCTGGGGCTTTGGAAGCCCTGGAGTCGCTCCCCAGCCGCCAAGGTAGCCTGTTGGGCGAATGCCTGCGCAGCGGTGCCCTGCGTGCCGAGGTCCGCTGCCGGTAGGTGCCGACCGCTGGTCGGCACGCTTCTCCGTGGATACCCATCCAACGCCCGCCAACGCGGGCGTTGTTCGTTTCCAGACCCTGAACAGGCCCAGTCCACCTGCGGCGGCGGTTTGACCGTGCGCCGTCATTTGCGCTAATGTAATAGCACGCTATTACATTGATACGATGAAACTACGTCCCGTCCCCCGCGAAAAAGATGCCCAGGCTGATCTGACCTCGTTGGCGCGTGCCTTTGCTGCGCTGTCCGATCCGGACGCGGTGACCGCGTTCCTGCGCGATCTGTGCACCCCCGCCGAGCTGGAAGCGCTGTCCGATCGCTGGAAGGTCGTGCCGCTGCTGCAGCAGGGCGTGCCGTATCGCGAGATCCATGAGCTGACCGGGGTCAGCGTGACCACCACCGGGCGCGTGGCGCGCTCGCTGGACCACGGCCACGGCGGTTACGCCGCCGCCATCGCCGCCACGCCGACCTTCCCCGAATCCGAGTAGAGACCTCCCCCATGAGTGCAACCCAGACCGCCCCGGCACGTGACCGGCTGCGTATCGCCATCCAGAAGAACGGGCGGCTGGCCGAGCCCGCCCGCAGCCTGTTGACCGCCTGCGGGCTGAGCTGGCGGCAGAGCCGCGACAAGCTGTTCTGCTACGGCGAATCGCTGCCGGTGGATCTGCTGCTGGTCCGCGACGACGATATCCCCGGCCTGATCGCCGATGGCGTGTGCGACTTCGGCATCGTCGGCCGCAACGAGCTCGACGAACAGGGCGCCGCCCGCCGCCGGATCGGCCTGCCGGATGCCTACCAGGCGCTGCGCGGGCTCAACTTCGGCCAGTGCCGCTTGATGCTGGCGGTGCCGGAGGAGTGGGAATGGACGGGCGTGGAGCAGCTGGCCGGCAAGCGCATCGCCACCAGCTATCCCGCGATCCTGGCCGACTGGCTGGCCGAGCGCGGCGTGGATGCCCAGGTGGTCGAACTGTCCGGCTCGGTCGAAATCGCCCCGCGCCTGGGCACCGCCGATCTGATCTGCGATCTGGTGTCCAGCGGCGCCACCTTGGCCGCCAACCAGCTCAAGCCGGTCGAAACCCTGCTGGAAAGCGAAGCGGTGCTGGCTGGCCCGGTCCGTACACCCGATGACGCTCGCGCCGGTCTGATGGCCATGCTGCTGCGTCGTCTTGATGGCGTGGTGAAGGTGCAGGACAGCAAGCTGCTGATGTTCCGCGCCGCGCTGGACCGCGTCTCCGAGTTGACCCGCCTGCTGCCCGATGCCGATCCGCTGGTGCAGCTGCCCGATGATGGCGGCCACCTGCGTTTGCAGACCATGTGCCACGGTGCATTGACCTGGCAGCGGTTGGAGGACCTGGAGCGCGCGGGCGCGCAGGGATTGATGGTGCTGAGTGTGGAGCGGTCGCTGGCATGAATCGTTTGACGTGGTCCCAATTGGATGCCGGTGCCCAGACGCAGGCGCTGCAACGCCCCGTCCAGGCCGTGGCGGCGCGTACCCGCGAGTCCGTCGCCGCATTGATCGCAGCGGTGCGCGAGGGCGGTGATGCCGCACTGCGCGAGATCACCCTGCGCTTCGACGGGGTGGCACCGGAGACCTTCGAGGTCAGCGAGGCGGAGTTCGCCGCCGCCGAGCAGGCCGTCTCGGCCGAACTGCGCCAGGCGATGATCGATGCCGCCGCACGTATCCGTACCTTCCACCAGGCCGGCATGAGCCAGGGCTATGCGGTCGAGACCGCGCCCGGCGTGCGTTGCGAACGCGTGGTGCGCCCGATCGGTCGGGTGGGTCTGTATGTGCCGGCTGGCAGTGCGCCGTTGCCGTCCACCGCGTTGATGCTGGGCGTGCCCGCACAGCTGGCCGGCTGCCGGGAAGTCGTACTGTGCACGCCGCCGCGCAAGGACGGCAGCGCCGATCCTGCCGTGCTGGTGGCCGCGCGCCTGACCGGCGTGCACCGCGTGTTCAAGCTGGGCGGCGCCCAGGCGATCGCGGCGATGGCCTATGGCACTGACAGCGTGCCGGCCTGCGACAAGCTGTATGGCCCGGGCAATAGTTACGTGACCGAAGCCAAGCAACAGGTTGCCCAGGACGGTGCCGCGGCGATCGACATGCCGGCCGGGCCGTCCGAAGTGCTGGTGATTGCCGATGCCGGTGCCACTCCGGCATTCGTTGCCGCCGATCTGCTCTCGCAGGCCGAGCACGGCCCGGACTCGCAGGTGCTGCTGCTGACCGACGATGCGCGGATGGTGGATCAGGTTGAAGCGGCGGTGGAGGCGCAGCTGGCGCAGTTGTCGCGTGCGGAAATTGCGGCGCAGGCGCTGGCGTCCTCGCGCTTGATCCTGGTCGAGTCGCTGGACGACGCCTTCGCGATCAGCAACCGGTATGCGCCGGAGCACTTGATTCTGGCGCTGCGCGAGCCGCGCGCGTGGTTGGACAAGGTGGAAGCGGCCGGTTCGGTATTCCTTGGCGACTACACCCCCGAAGCGCTGGGCGATTACTGCAGTGGCACCAACCATGTGCTGCCCACCGCCGGTGCCGCCCGCGCCTACAGCGGCGTCAGCGTGGCCAGCTTCCAGAACCTGATCAGCGTGCAGTCGGCCACGGCCGCCGGTATCGCGGCGATCGGCGAATGTGCCCGCGTGCTGGCGCGCGCTGAGGGCCTGGACGCCCACGAGAACGCGGTGACGCTGCGCATGGAGGCGGCCGCATGAGTGCTGCCTCCATCCTCTCCCTGGCCCGTGCCGACCTGCAGGCGTTTGCCGGGTATTCCTCGGCGCGCAGCAGCGCGCTGACCGGTGATGTCTGGCTCAACGCGAATGAATCGGCCTGGGCCAATCCGGCCGACGTTGCCGGTGGCGCGCGCCGCTATCCCGACCCGCAGCCGGCAGCACTGCGCGATCGGCTGGCCGAGCTGTACGGCTGCTCCGCCGAACAACTGCTGATCGGCCGTGGCAGTGACGAGGCCATCGATCTGCTGGTGCGCGCGCTGTGCGAGCCGGGCCGTGATGCGGTGCTGACCACGCCGCCGGTATTCGGCATGTACGCCGTCTGCGCCCGCCTGCAGAACGCGCCGTTGATCGAGGTACCGCTGGTCGATCAGGGCGATGCGCTGGCCGCCGATATCGATGCGGTGATCGCCGCTGCGCTGGGTGGTAATGCCAAGCTGGTGTTCCTGTGCTCGCCGTCCAATCCCGCCGGCAGCGTGATCCCGTTGGCCGAGATCGAGCGGGTGGCCATCGCGTTGCAGGGCAGGGCGCTGGTGGTGGTGGATGAGGCCTACGGCGAATATGCCGAGCAGCCGTCCGCGACCACGTTGTTGAGCCGTTATGAGAACATCGCCGTGCTGCGCACGCTGTCCAAGGCGCATGCGCTGGCCGCCGCCCGCATTGGCAGTCTGATCGCCGATGCTGCCCTGATCCAGCTGCTGCGCCGCTGCCAGGCGCCGTACCCGGTGCCCGCGCCCTGTGCCGAGTTGGCGTTGGCCGGTCTCGGCGCGGAGAGCCTGGCCGTGACCACCCAGCGCATCGCGCAGATCAAGGCCGAACGTGCCCGGCTGCAGTCCGGCCTGGCCGCGCTGCCCGGCGTGGTGCGTGTCTATCCCTCGCAGGGCAACTACCTGTTGGCCCGCTTTGCCGACGCACAGGGCGCATTCGATGCGCTGCTCGCCGCCGGTGTGGTGGTGCGTGACCAGCGTGCCGCGCCGCAACTGGGGGATGCACTGCGCATCACCCTCGGCAGCCCGGACCAGAACGACCGCGTACTCGCCGCCCTGATGGCCCGGAGGGCTGCCGCATGACCCCGATTCTGTTCGTCGACCGCGACGGCACCCTCATCGAAGAGCCCGCCGATTTCCAGATCGACGCCTACGAGAAGCTGCGCTTCGTGCGCGATGTGATCCCGGCGATGCTCAAGCTGCGCGATGCGGGCTATCAGTTCGTGATCGTCAGCAACCAGGATGGCCTGGGCACCGAAGGCTATCCGCAGGCCAGCTTCGATGGCCCCAACGACCTGATGCTGCAGATCTTCGCCAGCCAGGGCATCACCTTCCGTGACGTGCTGATCGACGGCACCTGGCCGCAGGACAACGCGCCGACGCGCAAGCCGGGTATCGGCCTGATGTTGCCGTACCTGCAGGACCGCAGCATCGACTGGTCGCGCTCGGCGATGGTGGGTGACCGCCTGACCGATATCCAGTTCGCCGAGAACATGAAGATCCGCGGCTTCCAGCTGCGCACAGAGCAGTTCGGCGGCGACTGGGAGTGGATCTCGATCGCGCATGAGCTGGCCGATGCGCCGCGCCGGGCCACCGTGCAGCGCAATACCAAGGAAACGAAGATCCGGGTCGAGGTTGATCTGGATCGCACCGCCGAGCCGCAGACCCACACCGGGCTGCCGTTCTTCGATCACATGCTGGAGCAGATCGGCAAGCACGGCGGTTTCGCGCTGAGCGTGCAGGCCGAGGGCGACCTGCACATTGATGAGCACCACACCATTGAAGACACCGGCCTGGCGCTGGGGCAGGCCCTGCGTGAGGCACTCGGCGACAAGCGCGGCATCGGTCGCTACGGTTTCACTCTGCCGATGGACGAAACGCTGGCCAGTGCCGCGCTGGATTTCAGCGGCCGCCCGTACTTCGTCTTCGAAGGTGAGTTCAAACGCGAGCGCGTGGGCGACATGCCGACCGAGCTGGTGCCGCACTTCTTCCGCTCGCTGTGCGATGCGGCCGGGTTGAATCTGCACCTGAGCGTGCGCGGCGACAACGACCACCACAAGGTCGAGGCCTGCTTCAAGGCGCTGGCGCGCGCGCTGCGCCAGGCCTTGCCGCGGCAGGGCACCGCGCTGCCAAGCACCAAGGGGGCGCTGTGACCGAGGTTGCGCTGATCGATGCGGGTGGCGCCAACCTCGGCTCGGTCCGCTATGCGCTGGAACGGCTGGGCGTGCAGGTGCGGCTGGTGCGCGATGCGCAGGGGCTGGAGGGCGTGTCGCGGGTGATCCTGCCCGGCGTCGGCGCGGCCCCGCACGGCATGGCACGTCTGCATGCGCAGGGTCTGGTGCAGCCGCTGCGCGAGCTGCAGGTGCCGCTGCTCGGGATCTGCCTGGGCATGCAGCTGCTGTTCGATGGTTCTGAAGAAGGCCACGTCGAATGCCTGGGCCTGTTGCCCGGGGTCGTGCGCCACCTGCGTCCCGCCACCGGCATCCGTGTGCCGCACATGGGCTGGAACCGGCTGCTGCCGCTGCGCGAGTCGCCGCTGCTGGCCGGCGTGCCGGCCCGGGCCAGCGCGTACTTCGTCCACAGCTACGCCGCCCCCCTGGGCGAAGACACTGTCGCGGCCTGCGATCACGGCGGGCTGTTCGCGGCCGTCGTGCAGCGCGGCCGGCACAGTGGCGCCCAGTTCCACCCGGAGCGTTCGGCCGATACCGGCGCGCGCATCCTGCGTAATTTCATCGAGAACGAACCGACATGAGTTTCATCGTCTATCCCGCCCTGGATATCCGCGAAGGCCGCGTGGTGCGGCTGCTGCAGGGCGACTACGCGCAGCAGACCACCTATGGCGATGACCCGCTGCCGCGCGCGCAGGCGTTTGCCGCGGCGGGCGCGAGCTGGATGCACCTCGTGGATCTGGACGCAGCCCGTGCCGGCGGTTACACGCTGGCACCGCTGCTCTCCTCAATCGCATCTCAGACCAGCCTGAAGGTGCAGACCGGCGGCGGCGTGCGCTCGCGCGATGACGTCGCGCGCATCCTCGACGCCGGTGCCACCCGTGTGGTGGTCGGCTCGGTGTCGGTGCGCGAACCGGAGACGGTGATCCGCTGGCTGCGCGAGTTCGGTCCGGACCGGCTGACCATCGCGCTGGACGCGCGCCAGGCCGAGGATGGCCGCTGGCTGTTGCCGGTGCATGGCTGGACCGAGACCGCCGAGGACACGCTGGACGTACTGGCCCAGCGCTACGCCGAGGCCGGCATGCAGCACCTGCTGTGCACCGATATCGCGCGCGACGGCATGCTGTCCGGGCCGAACATCGACCTCTACCAGCATCTGGCCGCACTGCTTCCCGGCGTGGCGGTGCAGGCCTCCGGTGGCGTGCGCGATGCCGACGATGTGGCCCAGGCCAAGGCCGTTGGCTGTGGCGGGGCGATCCTTGGCAAGGCATTGCTGGAAGGGCGCATGACCCTGGAAGGAGCGCTGGCATGCTGAGCCGCCGCCTGATTCCGTGCCTGGATGTGCGCGATGGCCGCGTGGTCAAGGGCGTGCGCTTCCGCGATCACGTGGACATGGGCGATATCGCCGAACTGGCGATGCGCTACCGCGACCAGGGTGCGGATGAACTCGTGTTCTACGACATCGGTGCCAGCCCGGAAGGGCGCGCCGTGGACGTGGCCTGGATCGAGCGCATTGCGCGCCTGATCGACATTCCGTTCTGCGTGGCCGGTGGCATCAGCGATGTCGAGACCGCGCGGCGGGTGCTGCATGCCGGTGCCGACAAGATTTCGATCAACTCGCCCGCCTTGGGTCGGCCCGAGCTGATTGAAGAACTTGCCGATGCCTTCGGCGTCCAGTGCGTCGTGGTCGGTATCGACTCGGTGCGCGAAGCGGACGGCGAATGGCGCGTGCGCCGCTTCAGCGGCGATCCAGACAAGACCCAGGCAGTGGCGGTACGCACGCTGGACTGGGTGGTGGAGGCGCAGCGCCGGGGTGCCGGCGAGATCGTGCTCAACTGCATGGACAGCGATGGCGTGCGCCGCGGCTACGACGTGGCCCAGCTGCGCCAGGCGCGTGCGCTGTGCCAGGTGCCGCTGATCGCATCCGGCGGTGCGGGCGAGATGCAGCACTTTGCCGATGTGTTCGACCAGGCCGACGTTGACGGTGCGCTGGCCGCCAGCGTGTTCCACAGTGGCGCCATTGCCATTCCCGCGCTCAAGCAGTTCCTGCGCGAGCAGCAGATCGAGGTTCGAGATGTCTATTGAGGTAAGTTCCATTGACGTGCAGCCGTCGCGCGAAGCGCTGGCGCAGCTGGACTGGGGCAAGGGCGATGGCCTGTTGCCGGTGGTGGTCCAGGACGCGGACACGCTGCGCGTGCTGATGCTGGGCTATGCCAATGCGGCGTCGCTGGAGCACACCCTGGCCACGGGCCACATGACTTTCTACAGCCGCAGCAAGCAGCGCTTGTGGACCAAGGGCGAGTCCTCCGGCAACGTGCTGGCGGTGACCGCCGTGCGGATCGATTGCGATAACGACACCCTGTTGGTGAGCGCCCGCCCGGCCGGGCCGACCTGCCATACCGGCAGCGAGAGCTGCTTCCCGCAGGCACCGGGCAACTTCCTGGGCCGGCTGGATACCGTGGTGCGCGAACGCGAGCAGCAGCGCCCGGCCGGCAGCTACACCACGTCGCTGTTCGACGGCGACATCCGCCGCATCGCGCAGAAAGTGGGCGAGGAGGGCGTGGAGACCGCGCTGGCAGGGGTGGTGCAGGACGATGACGCGCTGCTGGGCGAGTCGGCCGATCTGCTGTTCCATCTGACCGTACTGCTGCGTGCGCGTGGGCTGTCGCTGGACGATGCGGTCGCGGTGTTGGCGGCGCGCCACGCCGGGTAAGCACGGGCTGCACATCGTTTAACGTCGGTGAAACGCGGTGCAGGCGATGATGTGCGGCTCTACACTTCCCCACCCCCGACCGGACCGCCCCCGATGACCCGTACTGCCGCCTGGCTGGCTTGCCTGCTGTTGATGATTTCGCCTGCCTGGGCTGCTGAAACGACGGTCACCGGCAAGGTGTATCAGGAGCGCGACGGCAAGCCGGGGCGTGGCCCGACCGATCCCGGCTTGGCCGGCGTGCAGGTCTCCAACGGGGATGTGATCGTGCGCACCGCCGCCGATGGCAGCTACAGCCTGCCGGTGCGCGAGGGCCAGACCGTCTTCGTGATCAAGCCGGACGAGTACCGTTTCCCGGCCGCCGCCAATGGGCTGCCCTCCTACTGGCGCCACTACGCGCCGCAGGGGTCGCCGAAGCTGAAATACGACGGCATCCGCGCCACCGGCGGCGCCACCCGCAACTGGGATTTCGCGCTGGAACCGGCCAAGGGCACCGATGCCGCACGCAACGGTTTCGAGATGCTGGTGTTCAGTGACTCGCAGACCGCCAGCCGTCAGGACATCGGCTATTACCAGCGCGCCATCGTCGAGCCGATCATCGGCAAGCACCCGGCGCGGCTGGGCACCACCCTGGGCGACATCGTCAATGACGACCTGAGCCTGTATCCGGACATCAACAAGGTCACCGCGCAGCTGCAGGTGCCGTGGTTCCACGTGCCGGGCAACCACGACCTGGATATGGACGCCGGCAACGATGCGCACTCGCTCGACAGCTGGCGCGCCGTGTACGGCCCGGATACCTATGCGGTGGAAGAGGGCGGGGCGAGCTTCGTGTTCCTCGATGACGTGGTCTACGACCCCAAGGCCAAGCCGAGCTACGTCGGCGGCCTGCGTGCGGATCAGTTCACCTTTCTCGCCAACTACCTCAAGGGCCTGCAGCGTGATCGCCTGATCGTGCTGGGCATGCACATTCCCCTGTTCGATGCCGCGCCGGGCCGGGAGACCTTCCGCCATGCGGACCGCACCCGCCTGTTCGCGCTGCTCAAGGACTTCCCGAACGTGCTGGTGCTGAGCGGCCACAGCCACACCCAGCAGCACTACTACCACGGTGCCGCCGAAGGTTGGCAGGGCAGCAAGCCGCTGCACGAATACAACGTGGGCGCGGCCTGCGGCGCGTTCTGGTCGGGGGTGAAGGACAGCAACGGCATTCCGGACGCGACCATGAGTGACGGCACGCCGAACGGCTACGCGGTGCTGTCGGTCAAGCCCGGCGGCGAGTACGGGCTGCGCTATTACGTGGCGCGTGCGCCGGACGACTACCAGATCGCTCTGCATGCGCCGAAGGTGCTGCGGCAGGGCGCGTACCCGGCCTGGGGCGTGTACGCCAACGTGTTCATGGGTCAGGCCGATTCGCTGGTGGAATATCGCGTGGACGACGGTGCCTGGCAGCCGATGAAGCGTGTCGAACAGCCGGACCCGCGCCTGCTGCTGGAGAACGTCGCCGATGACACCGCCGAGCGCCTGCGCGGTTTCGACCGCTCGCCGGAAGCCACGCCGTCGCCGCACCTGTGGCGCGGCGCACTGCCAACCAACCTGGCGGTGGGTGAGCACAAGGTGGAGGTGCGTGCGGTGCATGGCGATGGCCCGACCGCGACGGCCAGCACGAGCTACCGTCTGCAGACCGCCAAGCCCTGATCTGCCTGCGCGCCCTTCAGTACGCCACTGTATGGCGGGCGCGGCTTTGCAATCCCCCGGTGATGCCTGAGAATCGCCGGGATTCAATTGATTCAATCAAGGCAAGCGAGTGAGCGCAGCGGTACCGGTTCCGGCCCAACCTGAGATGTCGCCCTATGCGGCCCACCGGGATACTGAGAAAGAAACGCTGATCGTGGCCGATGTGGGCGGCACCTTCGCGCGCGTTGCGCTTGCCACCGTGCAGCTGGGCATTGCGCCGGTGCTGAGCGGCCTGCGTCGCTATGCCTGCGCCGACCACGCCAGCCTGGCCGCGATCCTGGCCGATTTCGTGCGCACCTTGCCCGCGCCGCCGGCCAATGCGGTGGTCGCCATCGCGGGGCTGCTCGACGGCGACCATCTGGTCAACACCAACCTGCCGTGGCCGGTCTCGGTCGCGCAGACCCGTCAGGATTCCGGGCTGGCATCGCTGGCGCTGATCAATGATTTCGAAGCGGTTGCCTATGCGATTCCGCATGTGGCGCCGGACACGCTGGTGGCCCTCAACGGAGATACGGATGCTGCCCCGCGCTGGCCGGCGCTGGTGCTCGGCCCGGGCACCGGACTGGGGGCGGCCCTGCGCTTTGAAGGTGGCGAGCGGCCGGTGTTGGCCAGCGAAGCCGGTCATGCGGCGTTGACTGCCTGCAATGTGTTGGAGCTGGACGTGCTGTCACGCCTGCTGCAGCGTTGGGAGCACGTGGACAACGAACGCGTGCTGTCCGGCGGCGGCCTGATGAACCTCTATCCCTCCCTGTGCGAGATCCGGGGAGTTGCGCCGCAGTGGACCAGCACCGAAGCACTGATAGCGGCCGCGCATGAGGGCGACGATCCGCTGGCAGTGGAGACGCTGGAGGTGTTCTGCGCCTGGCTCGGCAGTCTGGCCGGCGACCTGGCCACGACGTTTGGTGCGCGCTCGGTCTATCTGGCCGGCGGCATCTCCACGCGGGTGGACCGCTTCCTGCGCGACGGCCGCTTCCGCGATCGCTTCCTGGCCAAGGGGGTGATGCGCGACGTGCTGCGCCAGGTGCCGATCTGGCGCGTGGACCATGGCGAGCTCGGCGTGCTTGGGGCAGCGGTCTGGCATGTGGAGCATCGCCGGTCCGCTGCGTAGTTCCTTCGTTGTCGATCCTCTGGAGGTGCACCGATGAATGACCGCAGACGATTCCTTCAGGCGAGCGCGTTGGCCGCCGGTGCGCTGGCATTGCCAACGCTGCACGCGCGGAGCGCACCCGGCGCACGGGTCGTGTCCACCTGGGATTTCGGCGCGGGTGCCAACCAGGTCGCGTGGAAAACCCTGTCGGCTGGTGGCTCCGCGCTTGACGCGGTCGAGGCCGGTGCGCGCTGGGCCGAGAGTGATCTATGCAATCCCACGGTCGGGCGCTGCGGCAATCCGGACCGTGATGGCGTGCTGAGCCTGGACGCCAGCATCATGGACGGCGATGGCCGCTGTGGGTCGGTGGCCGCACTGAGCGATATCGCGCATCCGGTCTCGGTGGCGCGGCAGGTGATGGAAAAGACCCCGCACGTGATGCTGGTCGGGGAGGGCGCGCAGCAGTTCGCGGTGCAGCAGGGCTTCGAACGCAGGAAGCTGCTTACACCGGAAGCTGAAAAAGCCTGGCGCGAGTGGCTCAAGACCGCGCAGTACACGCCCGAGATCAATGCCGAACGGCGCAGCCGCCCCGGCGACAGCAGCAACCATGACACGCTGGGCATGCTCGCCATCGATGCCCAGGGGCGTCTGGCCGGTGCCTGCACCACCAGTGGCATGGCCTGGAAGATGCATGGCCGCGTCGGCGACAGCCCGATCATCGGGGCCGGCCTGTACGTGGACAACGAGGTCGGGGCAGCAACCGCCTCGGGTGTTGGCGAGGAAATGATCCGCAATGCGGCCTCGTTCCTGGTGGTCGAGCTGATGCGTCAGGGCCGCTCACCTGCCGACGCCTGCCGCGAGGCGATCGCGCGGGTGGTGCGCAAGCGTCCCGAGGCAAGCAAGACCCTGCAGGTGTGTTTCCTCGCGTTGAACAAGCACGGTGAGGTCGGGGCGTATGCGTTGCATCGCGGCTTCGTTTACGCGGTCTGCGACAAGGACCGGCAGGACGAGCTACGCGATTCCGTCTCGGTGTATACGAGCGAGCAGACGTGAGTACCCCGCGCCGGGTGTTGGAGATTGCATCGAATTCGGTAGCCTCTGCCTTGGCCGCGCAGCAGGGCGGTGCGGACCGGATCGAACTGTTCGACAACCTGGCCGAGGGCGGCACCACGCCATCGCAGGGCAGCATTGCGGTCGCCCGTGATCGCCTGCAGATTCCGCTGTTCGTGCTGATCCGGCCGCGTCCGGGCGATTTCCTGTACACCGCGCTGGAGACCGAGGTCATGCTGCGCGATATCGCGTACTGCCGTGCGCTTGGCTGCGATGGCGTGGTCATCGGTGCTCTGGAGGCCGACGGCGGTATCGACACGGTGTTGTGCGGGGAACTGGTGTCCGCCGCAGGCCCGCTGGGCATCACCTTCCATCGCGCGTTCGATGCCGCACGTGATCTGCCGGAGGCGCTGGAGCAGATCGTGGCGCTTGGCTGCCAGCGCATCCTGAGTTCGGGCGGGCAGGCCAGCGCGCTGGCCGGGGCCGATACGCTGGCCGCACTGGTGGCGCAGGCAGGCGATCGGATCGCGATGATGGCCGGTGCGGGAATCACGGCAGCCAACATCATGGAGGTCGCCGAACGCAGTGGGTGCATCGAACTGCACGCCTCGGCAAAGGCGACGCAGCGTTCGGCAATGCGCCACCACAATCCGGCCCTGCTTGGACTGTCACCGGACTGGACCGCCACCGACGTGGCGCAGGTCAGCGCACTTCGCGCGGCGCTGGGATAACGTTAAAAGAAACGGCAGCCGCCTGTAGAAGCGCAGCTGCCGTGGAGGACCATTGCCCCGCCCGAAGGCGGGGACGGGTGAGGCTTAGAACTTCCAGTTCACGCCGAAGTACAGCTGGCGGCCGGCATAGATGTTGGACAGCAGGCGGGCTTCGCTGTCACCGCCGATGTAGCTCTTCAGTTCGGACTTGGTGGCGTTGAGCACCGAAGCGGTCACCGTCCAGTCCGGGGTGATGTTGTAGGCCACGTTGAGGTCGAGCTGGTCGTACGGCTTGGTGTAGGTGGTCAGGCCGTTGTTCAGGCCACCGACCACTTCGCCACGGCGGTTGTACGAGGCGCGGGCCAGGATCTTGTCGTTCTCGTAGAAGATCGTGACGTTGGCCTGGTTCTTGGCGCTGCCCACCAGCGGCGAGGCACCGATTTCTTCGCCATCCAGCACGATCGAGGCGAGGTTGGTGTCGTTGTAGGTGTAGTTGGCCTGGACGCCAAAGCCCATGTCGAACGTGTACTGACCGTACACCTCCACGCCCTGCGAAACGCCGTCACGGCCGTTGGCTTCCGTGGCGTACTTCTGCACGGTGACCGTCTGGCCGCCGACCGTCATCTGCTGATCGCGCACCACCGGCACCGTGAAGTTGTCCACGTTCTTGCGGAACAGGGCCACGCCTGCGGCGGAGCCCGGCTTGAAGTACCACTCCAGGCCCAGGTCGAACTGGACGGCTTCGAACGGTTCCAGGTTCTTGTTGCTGCCCGAGCCGTACCAGCCGGGGGTGTCGGTACCGCCAGCGACACGGCGGTCGTTGCTGTACTCCTCGCTGATGTAGCTCAGACCACCCGGGTAGGCGATGCTGGTGTAGCCCGGACGTGCGATGACCTTCGATGCGGCGCCGCGCAGCACCAGGCTGTCGGTGATGTCCCAGGCAATGTTGAAGCTCGGCAGGAAATCGGTATAGGTCTTGTCCAGCGAGCTGAGGGTATACACCTTGTCGCGGACCTGGTTGTCCGGCAGGCGCACGAAGCCGCCCTGGCAGCGCAGGGTCGGATCGGCCGCCGGATCATCGCAGCTCATCGGCGAGCCGTTGGCGTTGTCCACGAAGTAGTCGTTGAAACGCTCGACAGAATCGCTGGACTGGGCGAACTGCTGCGTGCGCACCACACGCACGCCGACGTTGCCGCGGACGCGTTCGGTGCGGAAGTTGGCCTGGAAGTAACCGGAGTAGATCTTCTCGTTGACGTCGTAGACGAAGTCTTCTTCGGTCCGGTTGTGCGAGCCGCCGTAGGTCTGGTTGAGGTAATTGATGTAGGCCGGGTAGTTGACGCCCGGGAACACGTTGGCGTTGAAGCCGCCGGCGATGTTGCTGATCGGGCTGGACAGGAAGAAGCCCGGCTGGGCATCACCGGCGGTGGAATCGCAGCCTGCCTGGTAACGATTGTTGTCATAGTCGGCCGGATCCAGGCCCTGGCAGACCCAGTAGGTGTTGCCGGTGTTGCGGTGGACCTTGCCGTCACGGTACTTGGTGCCGAACTGGATTGAGTCCAGCCAGCCGGCTTCGAACAGCTTGGTGAAGTCGGCCTGGAAGTAGTTCTGTTCAACCTCGGTCTGCATCCACGACGAGTCGGTCGAGCCGGTGTCGACCTCGGCAATGCCGGCCATCAACTGGTCCTGCAGGTCCGGGGAGAACTGCACCGACGGCGTACCGGTCAGGTCCCACGCGGTGTACTGGTTGCCCGACAGATAGTCCGCGCCGACCTTGCGGCGCGGCTTGGCCGACATCCGGAAGTTCATCGACGGGCCACCTTCGGACCACGTACGGCCACCGGTGAAGGACGCCTTCCACAGCGGGCTGATGTCCCATTCGACGGCCAGATCGGCGGTCTGGGAAAGCGCTTTCTCCTTGCTGTAGCCACCGGTCAGCTGCGGAGTGGGCAGGGTGCAGTCGTCCGGACCCCAGCCGCCCGGCGCAAGGCCGGCCGCTGCGGCCTGTTCTTCGCTGCAGATGTAGGCCTTGCCCGGCAGCTTCTCGAACTGCGCGCCGGTCACGATGGTGCCGCTGGGATCGAAATCGAGCCCGTTGAGCAGCCGGCCGCCGGCCCAGTTACCGTCGCCGTTGAAGCGGGCCATGCTCCACTCCGGCACCTTGAGCATGTTCTGGGTGTAATCACCCTGCAGCTCGAAGCGGAAGTAGTTGGCGGTCAGGGTCAGGTTGTCGAGCGGCTTGAACTGGAAGGTCAGCTGGCCGCCCTTGCGCTCGCGCTTTTCTTCCTTCACCGCGAAGTTGACCGAGGTCGGCATGAAGAAATCGCTGTAGTTGCCGCCGGTCTGGTTGTTGAAACCGGACTGCCCCCACCAGTAGTGGATGCCATCCTGCGCCAGTACATTGCCGTTGGCATCGCGCGCGTCACCGGCGCCATACCACTGGTAATCCTCGGTACTGGCTTCCATGGTGCGGCTGGTGCGCTTCTGCTGCGTCACGCCCACCAGCACGCCGAAGCGTTCGTCCTTGCTGTGCCAGGAGTAGAGCGCCGAGGCCTGCGGATCGATGTCGTGGCTGGTGTCCGATGAGGTGCCTTCCAGGTTCACGTAACCCGAGTTGGCTTCCATGTCGAGCGGACGACGGGTATGCAGGATCACCGTGCCGCCGATGCCGCCTTCGTCGATGCGCGCTTCGGGAGATTTGAACAGCTCCGCACTGGACAGCATGTTCGACGGCAGCAGGGTGTAATTGAACGAACGCGAGGCCTCGTTGTTGGTTTCCGAGGTGGCGACGTAGTTGCCGTTCAACTGGGTGAGGGTGAGGTCAGGCGCGAGACCGCGCACGCTGACGCTCTTGCCTTCGCCGCCGCTGCGCGTGATCACCACGCCGGGCACGCGCTGCAGCGCATCGGCGACGTTCTTGTCGGGGAACTTGCCGACGTCCTCGGCGGTGATCACTTCGACCACCGCATTGGCATCGCGCTTCTGCTGCAGGCTCTTTTCGATGGCGTAGCGGTAGCCGGTGACGGTCACGCTGTCCAGCGTGGTTGCATCGGGGGTGCCGGTTGCCGGGCTGGCCTGCTGCGCGAAGGCGCTGGCCGGCACAACAGCGGTGGCCAAGGCACTGGCAATGGCCGCGGACAACCTGACGCGGCGGTGCATGCGTGACATCTTCATTCCACTCTCTCCCTCTCCTGGATTGACACGGTGGCGATACGAATTCTTTGAATCGATCTAATGTTGAAGGCGAATCATCTCGGGCGTCGAGTTGCCTGGCGCGTCCCGCATGCATCGCGTGGGGCAGTCCCCCGGCTCCCCACTTCCGGCAATCGTGACCGTTTTTAGTTGGATCGATCTAAACGATTGGCGGCGAATTTTTAACACGCCCCGCGCCGGGAAGCATGCTGCTCCGCAATATGGAACGGGGCCGAACGTCCTCAGGGCCTGCGCGTGAGCGCGGTGCGGCGCGGCATCGCCTCGGAACCAGGCGTCGCCGCAACTGCAGTGACCGCTGACGCGGGAGCGCATCGGGGGAGGGAGAGTGCGCAGCACGGCTCCAGAGGCGTGGGCAGGAGGCAGCACGAGCCATGTTGCAGCGCAGAATGCATCCCGCGAAATCTCCGTGCTTTACTTAAATCGATCTAAATTCACCGGGGTGTGGATTGGGTACCCCAGTACAAGGAGCCGTCGGCCCCCGTCGCCGTTGGTTCTCGCTGCCGCCACGTCCGACAAGGAGCCCGTGTCCGTGACCCGTTTTTCCCACCATGTTGCTGTTGTTGCTACTGCCGGCGCTCGTCCGGTCCGCCGCCGCCCGCTCGCTGGTCTGGCCTGCCTGCTGGCGCTGAGCTGTGCACCCCTGTTGCTGCAGGCCGCGCCCGCCGCGCTGGAGCGCGAGGTCAACACCTTCATCGGCAGCAAGGATGATGGCAATACGTTCCCGGGCGCCTCGGCCCCGTTCGGCCTGATCCAGGTCAGCCCGATCGGCGAGCACTACGCCGGCTGGCGCTATGACGACCCCAAGATCCGCGGTTTCGGGCATTCGTTCCTGTCCGGTGCCGGCTGCTGGGAACAGGGCGGCCAGGTCTCGGTCCTGCCGGTGACCGGCAGCATCGGCCCGGGCGGTGACTTCAATACCGACGATGCCAAGAGCTTCGACCACAAGCGCTACGCCTCCAGCTACACCCACGACGGCGAAGTCGGTCAGGCGGGCTATTACAAGGTGCGCCTGACCAACTACGGCGGCATCGATGCCGAGGCCACCGCGCGGACCCGCGCGGCCGCCGAGCGCTACACCTTTGCCGCCGATGCCGGCACCGGGCATGTGCTGGTCAACCTCGGCCAGGCCAACGAGCGCCATTCGGTGATCGGCAGCGTGGTCGACGTGGTCGGCGACCGTGCCGTCGAAGGCAAGCTGGTCACCAAGAGCTTCTGCGGTGGGCATCAGTACACCACCTGGTTCCGCATCGAATTCGACCGTCCGTTCAAGGCGTTCGGCACCTGGGGCGAGGGCGGTGGCCTGCCCGGTGCACGGCACGGCATGGAAGGCGAGCTCAAGCCCAGCGGTGCCTGGCTCAGCTTCGATCTGGCCAAGGGCCGCGCGGTGACCGCGGTCACCGCGATTTCGCACGTGGATGCCGAAGGCGCGCGCGCCAACCTGCGCAGCGATGGCATGCAGGGCGATCGCCTGCTCGGCTTCGATCAGATGCGCCAGATGGCCCAGCAGCAGTGGCGCAAGGAATTGGCGGCCGTGCGCGTGCAGGGCGGCAGCAATGACGACCGCACCGTGCTGTACACCGCGCTGTACCACGCGCTGCTGCAGCCGCTGACCGGCAGCGACGCCGATGGCCGCTACCGTGGCTACGACGACAACATCCATCGCGCCGATGGCTGGACCTACTACGAGTATTTCTCGCTGTGGGACACCTACCGTGCGCAGAACCAGTGGCTGGCACTGACCAAGCCCGAAGTCGCGCGCGACATCGGCCGGACCCTGCTGGCCATCGAGGCGCAGGGCGGCTGGCTGCCGCGCTGGGGCTACGCCAATTTCGAAACCAACATCATGACCGGCGACCCGGTCACGCCATTCCTGGTGGACCTGTGGCGCTTCGGCGCACTGGCCGGCCGTGAGGGTGAGGCCTACACCGCGCTGCGCAAGAACGCCTTCGACGTGCCGCCGATGAACTCGCGTCATGCCGGCCGTTCGGGCAACCCGAACTACCTGGCCAACGGCTATGTGCAGTACGACCGTGCGTTCCCCTCCAAGGGCATGGACGTGGACCCGCACCACGGGGGCTCGGCAACGCTGGAGTACGCACTGGCCGACTGCGCGCTGGCGCAGATGGCCGATGGCCTGGGTCATGCTGCCGATGCCGGTGTGCTGCGCGAGCGCGGCCGCAACTGGCACAAGGTGTGGGACCCGTCGGTGCGTGACGAGGAGGGCGACTTCAACGGCTTCCCGCGGCCGCGCATGGAGGATGGTGCGTGGTACCTGCCGGCCGATGGCAAGTACAGCCCGCGCTCGCACCACGGGTTCCATGAAGGCACCGCGTGGCAGTACCAGTGGCTGGCGCAGCAGGACGTGCCGGGCCTGGTCCAGGCCATGCACGGCCGCGAACAGGCCGCGCGCCGCCTGGACACCTTCTTCGCTTACGACGCCCTGCTGACATCGCCGCTGACCGCCGCGCGCAAGGAATGGGTGGTCGGGCCGTACAGCTATTACAACCAGTTCCGCTACAACCCCAACAACGAGCCGGACCTGCACGCGCCGTGGATGTACACGCTGATCGGCCAGCCGTGGAAGACCGCCACCGTGGTGCGCGCCGCGCAGCAGCTGTTCACCAACGCGCCCAACGGCGTCACCGGCAACGATGACCTGGGCACGATGTCCGCCTGGTACCTGTTCAGTGCGCTGGGCCTGTACCCGGCGGTGCCCGGCAGTGGCGAGTTCCTGCTGCACACGCCGCGCTTCGCCCGCGCCGAGATCGACCTGGGCCAGGGCAAGACCCTGACCCTGAAGGCGCCGGGCGCCGATGGCCGTCAGCTGCAGTACGTCCAGAACGTCCAGGTCGATGGCCGCGCGCATGCGCCGGTGTGGCTGGACTGGGCGCAGCTGCAGCGCGGCGGCACCATCGCCTTCGCCTTGGGCAGCACCGCGCCGGAGAATGGCTGGGGCACCCAGGCGGAAGCGCTGCCGGTCTCGTTCTGCGCCACGCCGGGCGCGGTGCTGGAATGAGCAGCAGGTCAACGCGATCGTTTAGGCTTGCACCTTGGTTGAGGAACCCGACGACCCGATGAACGACAAGGCCACCCCCAGCGGCAAAAGCACGCGTGCGGTCACCGTGACCGACATCGCCGAGGCAATCGGCGTGTCGCGCGCGACCGTGTCGCTGGTGCTGCGTGGCAGCCCGTTGGTCAACGTCGATACCCGCGCCAAGGTGGAGGCCGAACTGCGGCGCCAGCGCTACGTGTACAACCGCGGCGCGGCCAACCTCCGTCGGCGCACGTCCTCCAGCGTGGCGCTGGTGATCAATGATCTGTCCAACCCGTTCTTCGCCGAGTTCGCCTCCGGGGTGGATGAGGCGCTGGGTGGCAAGGGCTTCGTGACCCTGCTGGGAAGCACCGGTGAATCGCCGGCGCGGCAGCAGGCTGTGCTGACCACGTTGATGGAACACATGCCGGCCGGGCTGATCCTGTCGCCGGCCGAAGGCAGCGATGCCGGGCAGCTGCGCCAGGTGCTCGGTCATGCCAACGTACTGCTGTTCAACCGGGAACTGCCGGGTGCCGAGTGGGACTTCCTGACCCTGGACAACCAGCAGGGCGCCTACCTGGCCACGCGCCATCTGATCGCGCAGGGCCACCAGCGCATCGCCTTCTATGGTGGCCACGCCGCCTCCAGTTCCTGCCACCAGCGCCGCACCGGCTATGCGCAGGCCCTGGTGGAGGCGGGCATGCCGGTGCAGCCGGAGTGGCTGATCGAATCCTCGCCCAGCCGCCTGGACGCGGCGGCGCGCACCAGCGAACTGTTCGCGCTGGATGCCGTGCCGACCGCAGCGGTCTGCTACAACGACAGCGTCGCGCTCGGGCTGATGCTCGGCCTGGCCTCGCGCGGCGTGCAGCCGGGCCGTGATTTCGCCGTCACCGGTTTCGATGACATCTCCGAGGCCTCGGTCGCGATGCCGCCGCTGACCACGTTGACGGTCAACCCGCGCGAGCGCGGGCAACAGGCCGCCGAGCTGCTGCTGCAGCGATTGGATCACCCGGAAGCGTCGCCGCAGCGTACTGTGGCACCGGTTCAACTTCGTATCCGCGAAAGCAGCGGCACGCCTGTCGCCTGAGATCGCCCCTTTTCACCTGCTCGCGCAATGAGGCGCGTACCTGAATGCCCATTTCCCCAACGCCCCGTCTCCCGACCTCATCCTCCGCTGCGCCCGTGGTGAACACGCGTGTCGCGCTGGCCGTGGCGACCACGATCTTCTTCATGTGGGGCTTCCTCACCTGCCTCAACGACATCCTGATCCCGCATCTGAAGGCGGTGTTCGACCTGACCTACGCCCGCGCGATGCTGGTGCAGTTCACCTTCTTCGGTGCGTACTTCCTGATGTCGGTGCCGGCCAGTCGGCTGGTCGCACGGCTGGGCTACAAGAACGGCATCGTGGCCGGTCTTGCCATTGCCGCGGTGGGCGCGCTCGGCTTCTGGCCGGCGGCCGAGCTGCGCGTGTATGAGGCCTTCCTCGGCGCGCTGTTCGTACTGGCCACCGGCATCACGGTGCTGCAGGTGGCGGCCAATCCTTACGTCGCGCTGCTGGGCCCGGAGCAGACTGCCTCCAGCCGCCTGACGCTGGCGCAGGCCTTGAACTCGCTGGGCACGGCGATCGCGCCGATCTTCGGCGGGCTGCTCATCCTGGGCAACACCGTCAAGACGGCCGACGAGATCAATGTGCTGCCGATGGCCGAACAGCTGGCCTACCGCACCCAGGAAGCCCAGTCGGTGCAGGGCCCGTATGTCGGCCTGGCGATCGCGCTGGTCCTGCTTGCCGTGTTCGTCTATCTGTTCCGCCTGCCGGCACTGAATGAGACGACCGAGCAGAACAGCGGCGACAAGCACACCCTGATGGAGGCGCTGCGTCACCGCCATGTCCGCTTCGGCGTGCTCGGCATCTTCTTCTACGTGGGCGCGGAAGTGGCGGTGGGCAGCGTGCTGGTGAATTACCTGTCGCTGCCGAACATCGGCGGCTTCAGCGAGCAGCAGGCCACGCATTACGTTTCTGCGTACTGGACGATGGCGATGATCGGCCGCTTTGCCGGTTCGGCCATCATGACCCGCTTCTCGCCACGCCTGCTGCTGACCCTGTTCGCCAGCATGAACGTGGCGCTGCTGGCCTTGACCATGCTCAGCCAGGGGCAGGTGGCGCTCTACTCGGTGGTGGCGATCGGCCTGTTCAATTCGATCATGTTCCCGACCATCTTCGCGCTGAGCATCGAACGTCTGGGCACCCTGACCACCAAGGCCTCCAGCCTGTTGATCATGGCGATCGTCGGCGGAGCGCTGATCCCGGTCCTGCAGGGCAAGCTGGCCGACCATATCGGCCTGCAGCCGTCCTTCATCCTGCCGCTGCTGTGCTACGGCTACATCATCTTCTACGGCCTGTGGGGCTCGCGCCCGGCCGCTGGAATCCGCCAGGGAAATTGAGGCCAAGATGTCCAAGATTGTCTGTTTCGGCGAGATTTTGATCGATCTACTTGCCCAACCGCCGGCGTCTCCCGATACGCCGCGTGCGTTCCTGCAATATGCCGGCGGCGCGCCGGCCAACGTGGCCGTGGCGGCCGCACGGCTGGGCGCGGACACGCATTTCGCCGGCATGCTCGGTCAGGACATGTTCGGCGATTTCCTCGCCGAGAGCCTGGCAAGTGCAGGCGTGGCGACCGATTGCATCGTGCGCACGGATGAAGCCAAGACGGCGCTGGCGTTCGTCGCACTCGATGCCAGCGGCGAGCGCAGCTTCAGTTTTTACCGCCCGCCGGCGGCCGATCTGCTGTTCCGCAGCGCGCACTTCCACCCGAACTGCTTCGAGGGCACGCGCAGTTTCCATGTGTGCTCCAACAGCCTGACCGAGGCGGAGATTGCCGAGGCCACGCTGGAGGGCATGCGGCGCGCGCGCCAGGCCGGCGCGATGGTCAGCATCGACCTCAACCTGCGCCCCGCGCTGTGGCCGACCGGTGTCGATCCGCTGCCGCGCCTGTGGGAGGCGCTGTCGCTGGCCGATCTGGTCAAGCTGTCGCGCGAGGAACTGGAGTACCTGGCGGCCTCGGTGGCTGATGGCGGTGCGGCGGTGATCGAGCGCCTGCTCGGCGCGCAGGCACAGGCGGTGGTGATCACCGACGGCGCCGCGCCGATCCGCTGGCACACCCGCCACGGCAACGGCGTACTGACGGGTTTCCAGGTGACAACCGTGGATTCCACCGCGGCCGGCGATGCCTTCGTGGGCGGCCTGCTGTTCGGCATCGGCGAACGCGGCGGTGACGCCACGGCGTTCGCGGCGTTCTGCGCCGAACAGACCGGTCTGCTCGAGGCGATCCACTTCGGCGCGGCCGTGGGTGCACTGGCGGTGACCCGCAAGGGCGCGTTCGCCGCGATGCCCAGCCTTGGGGAAGTCCAGCAACTGCTGCAGCAACAACAGGAAACCGCCGCATGAGCACCACCACCGCATCCCAGCCCGATTTCCGTTCGCCGGATTTCCTGCGCGCCCATATCGCGCGCACGATGGCGTTCTATCAGCCACATGAAATCGACCCCAACGGTGGTTTCTTCCACTACTACCGTGACGATGGCAGCGTGTACGACGCCAGCCACCGTCATCTGGTCAGCAGCACGCGTTTCGTGTTCAACCACGCGATGGCTTACCGCGAGTTCGGCAAGCCCGAGGATCTGGCGGCGGTCGAACACGGCGTGCGCTACCTGCGCGACGTGCATCGCAACCCGGCCACCGGTGGCTACGCCTGGACCCTGCGTGACGGCGTGGTCGAAGATGCGACCAACCACTGCTATGGCGTCGCGTTCGTGCTGCTGGCCTACAGCTGCGCGCTGAAAGCAGGCATTACCGAGGCGCGTGCGTGGATGGACGAAACCTGGCAGCTGCTGGAAACGCGCTTCTGGGAACCGGCGTTTGGCCTGTACAAGGACGAAGCCGATGCCGACTGGAACTTCAGCGACTATCGCGGCCAGAACGCCAACATGCACATGTGCGAGGCGATGCTGGCCGCGTTCGAAGCCAGTGGCGAGCAGCGCTATCTGGATCGAGCGCTGCTGCTGGCCGACCACATGACCCGCCGCCAGGCCGCGCAGGGCGATGGCCTGGTGTGGGAGCACTACGACACGGATTGGCAGATCGACTGGGACTACAACCGCGACAACCCCAAGCACCTGTTCCGCCCCTGGGGCTTCCAGCCAGGGCATCAGACCGAGTGGGCCAAGCTGCTGCTGATCCTGGATCGCCATGTACAGGTCGACTGGCTGGTGCCGACCGCGCGGCATCTGTTCGATGTGGCCGTGGCGCGCAGCTGGGACGCCGAGCGTGGCGGGCTGTACTACGGCTTCGCGCCAGATGGCAGCGTCTGCGATGACGACAAGTATTTCTGGGTGCAGGCCGAATCGCTGGCCACTGCCGCACTGCTGGCCAAGCGCACCGGCGATGCCGTGTACTGGGACTGGTACGACCGCCTGTGGGCGTATGCGTGGGCACACATGGTCGACCACCAGTACGGCGCGTGGTTCCGCATCCTGGATGCGGACAACCGCAAGTACAGCGATGAGAAGAGCCCGGCCGGCAAGACCGATTACCACACCATGGGCGCCTGCTACGAAGTGCTCAACGTCGTGCGTTGAATCCGGTAGAGCCGACCGTCGGTCGGCTGCCCTGAAACCCCGGTAGAGCCGACCGTTGGTCGGCTGCTCCCACAGCCAGGCAGGTCCCCATGCGCGCGCACAGCCGTCTCCATGTCGTTGCACCTGCCTGCTGGCTGTTGCTGGTCCTGCTGGCAGCATGGGCACTGCCCGTGGCAGCCGCCCCGCTGGCGGCGGAGTGGTCATTCCGCCTGATGCCCGGCGATGCCCAGCTTCGTGCCCACCCGCAGCTGGCGCAGTGGCGTGCCGCACAGGTACCCGGCGCGGTGCATACCGATCTGCTGGCGCAGGGGCTGATTGCCGATCCCTACGTGGGCGCACCGGAAGCCGGTCTGCAGTGGATCGGCCTGGCCGACTGGGAATACCGCGCACGGTTCGATGTGGACGCGGCCACGCTGGCGCGCGCGCATGCCGAGCTGGCCTTCGAAGGGCTGGACACGTTCGCCACCGTCACGCTCAACGGCCAGCCCCTCCTGCAGGCCAATAACAGCCACCGCACTTGGCGTGCGCGGGTGGATGGCCGGTTGCGGTCCCACGGCAATGAACTCCGGATTGTGCTGCGGTCGCCGATCCGCACCCTGCTGCCCAGCGTGCAGGCGATGCCGCACAAGATTGCCGGCAACTACCCCTCGCCCTATGGCGATGAGCCCAAAGACGCGATGGTCGGCAATTTCGTGCGCAAGCCGGGCTACCACTTCGGCTGGGATTGGGGCCCGCGGTACGTGACCGCCGGCATCTGGCGGCCGGTGAAGCTCGAGAGCTGGGACGCACAGCGCTTGACCGCGATGGCGGTGCATACCCGCAGCCTGGATGCGGCCAAGGCGGACCTTGAGATCGCGGTGGAGGTGGAAAGCGCGGCGGTGGGCTCGGCTGCGGTGCGGATCGAGGTGCTGGACCCCGACGGTGGGCGCGTGGCGCGCATCGACCGCAAGACGCTGCTCAAGGCCGGTGACAACCGCATCGCAGTGCCGGTGGCGCTGCAGACGCCGCGTCGTTGGTGGCCGGCCGGGCAGGGCGAGCAGGCGCGCTACACCGTGCGTGCCACCTTGGCCCCGGATACGTCGGGTGCGACCTACATTGAGCAGCGCACCGGCCTGCGCACCGTCGAGCTGCGCCGCGAAGTGGACCGCAACGGCGGGCAGGGCTTCGCATTCGTGATCAACGGCGTGCCGATCTTTGCCAAGGGCGCGAACGTGATTCCGTTCGACATGTTCCCGGCGCGTGTGGACGCGGCGCGGATCCGGCGCGAGCTGACCGCGGCGCGCGATGCCAACATGAACATGCTGCGCAACTGGGGCGGCGGCTATTACGAAGACGATGTGTTCTTCGATATCGCCGACGAACTCGGGCTGCTGGTCTGGCAGGACTTCATGTTCGGTGGCGGCATGCAGCCGGGCTACGACCCGGCATTCCGCGCGAACGTGGTCGAAGAGGCGCGGGACAATGTGCGCCGCCTGCGCCATCACCCCAGCGTGGTGCTGTGGTGTGGCAACAACGAGGAAGAGACCGCGTGGAAGGACTGGGGCCACGGACGTGACCTGACCGCTGCCGATCCTGCCTTCGCCGCCAAGGTCTGGCAGGGCTATGTGGACCTGTTCGGCAATGATCTGCGCCAGGTGGTGGCCGAGGAAGGGCTGGGCGTGCCGTACTGGTCGAGCTCGCCGAGCAATGATCTCGACCAGAAGGCCAACGATTCCACCCGCGGCGACAAGCACTACTGGCAGGTGTGGGGTAATCCGGCGCTGCCGGTGACCGCCTACCTGCGCGAGACGCCGCGCTTCATGTCCGAATACGGCCTGCAGGCCTGGCCGGTGCTGCGCACGCTGGACGGCATCATTCCCGCCGCCGAGCAGCAGGTGGACAGCCCAATGGTGCGCGCGCACCAGAAGTTCATGGCGGGCGAGGGCAACCAGCGCCTGCTCAAGTACATCGAGGAGGAGTACGGCACGCCGCGTGACTTCCCCACGTTCGTCTACCTGAGCCAGGTGATGCAGGCCGATGGCATCCAGCTCGCTGCCCTGCATCACCGGGCCTCGCGGCCGTACACGATGGGCTCGTTGTACTGGCAGCTCAACGACGTCTGGCCGGGGGCGTCGTGGTCCAGCATCGACTACGCCGGGCGCTGGAAAGCGCTGCATTTCCACGCCAAGCGCTTCTTCGCCGACCACGCGGTGGCGGCACTGCGCGATGAAGGGGTGACCCGGGTGAGCCTGCTCAACGACCGTCAGCAGGGCCTGCAGGCCACGTGGCGGCTGCGGGTGATCGACCTCGATGGCACCCAGCGCAGCGAGCAACGGCACACCGTGGCAGTGCCACCGCTGTCCGCGCTGGAGGTGGGGCAGTTCGCCGATGCCGACCTGTTGAAGGGCGCTGATCCTGCGCGGACCGTGGCGGTGGTGGAGTTGTTCGATGTTGCGACGCTGTTGTCGCAGCAGGTGGTCTACTTCGTACCGGCCAAAGCGTTGGCGCTGTCACCGGCGAAGATCGACAGTGAGCTTCGCACCGATGGCGACGGCTATCTGCTGACGCTGCGCTCGCCCACGTTGGTGCGGGCGCTGTGGATCGACTTCGATGGGCTGGACGCCGCGTTGGAAGACAATGCGCTGGACCTGGTGCCGGGTGAAACGGTGACGATCCGGCTGCGCGCGGAGACGGACCTGGCGACGCTGCGCAGCGCATTGCGCCTGCACTCCTTGGCAGATATCCGGAGGTAGGGCCACGCCATGCGTGGCTGGCGTGGTACCGGAATCGTGCGAAAGGCATCCACGCATGGCGTGGATCTACCTTGAATCACGAGCGGAAAGGATCCACGCGTGGCGTGGATCCACCGGTTACAGCGTGATCTGCTGGAAGTTCTCGGCGCGGTCGTGGCCATGGGTGGCCTCACCACTGCGCGGCAGCGGGTAATCGTCCAGGCGGTCGATCAGGCGCGTCTGCAGGCCGGCGTCGCGCGCGGCATCCAGCTCTTCCACCACATCGGACAGGAACAGAATCTGCGCGGCCGGCACGCCGATCGCCTCGACGATACGGCGGTAGCTGTCCGCCTCACGCTTGCCGCCGACTTCGGTGTCGAACCAGCCCGAGACCAGCCCGGTCAGGTCGCCCGCTTCGCTGAAGCCGAAGAACTGCTTCTGCGCCGGCACCGAACCGGAGGAATACACGTACAGCGGCTTGCCCTCGGCATGCCAGCCCTTCAGAACGGCGGCCACCTCCGGGTAGAAGTGCGCTTTGTAGTCGCCGTTGCGGTACCCGGCTTCCCAGATCATGCCCTGCAGCGCCTTGAGCGCGGTGTGCTTGCGGTCCTGGTCGATCCAGCCCTGCAGTGTCTCCACGACCAGGCTGTCCTGGCAGGCCCCACCGATCTCCACCGCTACCGCGTCCAGCCAGCGGCGCACCTGCGGCTCCTGGCCGTGCGCGGCGACGAACGACGGCAGTGCCTTGCGCGCATACGGGAACAGCACGTTCTTGACGAACGAAATGCTGCTGGTGGTGCCCTCGATATCGGTGAGGATGACGGTCGGATGCGGCATGGATCAGTCGGCCTGGTGCTGTGCGGGGTGGTAACGCGGGAAGGTCTGGGCGATGTCGCTGCCGGTGAAATGGCCGACCCAGCCGTCCGGCTCGGTGAAGAAGCGGATCGCCACGAAACTCGGTTCCTCGCCCATGTCGAACCAATGAGTGATCCCATCGGGCACGGCGATCAGATCGTTCTTGACGCACTCGATCTCGTAGACCTTGCCGTCCACGTGCAGGGTGAACAGGCCCGACCCGGCGACAAAGAAGCGGACCTCGTCTTCCTTGTGGAAGTGTTCGTCCAGAAACTTCTTGCGCAGTTCGGCGCGGTTCGGGTTGTCCGGCGCGATCGAGGCGACGTCCACGCTCTTGAAGCCATGCGTGGCGACCAGACGGTCGATATCGACCTTGTAGGCAGCGAAGACCTCGTCCTGGCTCGCGCCCGGCGCGACCTCGTGGGCCGCCTGCCAGCGCTCGAACGTGACGCCGATCGGCTTCAGCTCGGCGGCGATTGCCTCGCCATCCCGGCTGTCGAACAGCGGCACGTCCGGGGCGGTGTCATCAAAGATACGGAGTCGGCTCATGGCGGCGGCATCGAGGCGAAAAGGGGAAGGAAAGGGTACCAGTGCGGCGCCGAGGTGGGGGCGACGCACTGATGCCGATGCGCGGAATACAGATTCTCTTCAGGAATCTGATCGCGATCAGCCGCGCAGCTTGCGCAGTTCCAGCTCACAGTGGAGCAGGAATTCGAAGGCTTCCATGTGGCGGCGCGCCTCGGCCATGGTGCGGCCCCAGGCGTACAAACCATGGCCGTCGATCAGATAGCCCCACAGCGGCTGGGTGTCGAGCAGGGCATCGACCTGGGCCGAGAGCACGTCCATGTCCTGGGTGTTGGCGAACACCGGCACATCGACCGCCATTTCATGGGTGCTGTTGCCGTGGAAGGCCTTGAGCAGCTCATAACCCTCCAGGCGGATATGGCCCTGCGGCGCATACAGGCGCGAGGCGATGGTCTGCACCGGCGAATGCGTGTGCAGCACGCAGCCGATCTCCGGGAACCGGCGGTACAGCTGGGTGTGCAGCAGCGTCTCGGCGGAGGGGCGCAGCGGGCGGCCGACGGCCTTGCCGTCGAAATCCACCACCATGATGTCGTCCTCCACCAGCCGGCCCTTGTCCTTGCCGGACACGGTGATCGCGGCGTGGCGGTCATCCAGGCGGTGGGAGAAGTTGCTGCTGGTGGCCGGGGTCCAGCCGGCGTGGGCCAGCTCGCGGACGTTGTCGATCAGCAGCTGGGCCAGTTCGCTCAGGCGCGCGGTGTCGTACGGGAAGGTGGGGGTGTTCATGCCGGTCATTTTAGCTAGGTCAACGGCTAAAAGCAGGTTCTATGCTTGGCCGGACGGGGTGGGGTTTGCGGGGGGCGCCGCAAGTACGTCCTTAGCCGAACCGGAAGTCGAAGGCCGAGTATTCGGCGTTGCATTTGACGTGGGCACCGTCACCCGCACGCTGTCAGAGGCGGGGTGGTGTGGGTTGGCGGGGGTATGAGCCGCATGGATGCGGCGACATAAGCCTCCAGGGATGGATTCACGGCGTCCCCCGCGAACCCTCACCACCCCGCCAAACCTAGGTCAGCAGCAGAGCCGAGTCTTCTGCTCTTGATCTGAGACGCAGACCTTACTTCCCGCGCAAGCGGCTATGGCGATACCCGTAGCAGAAGTAGATCGCGAAACCGCCCAGCGTCCAGAAGCCCATCAGCATCCAGTTGTGGGCCGTCATCGCCGTCAACAGCGCAATGCAGCTGAGCACGCCCAGGCTGCAGATCAGCCACGCCATCGGCATCCGGAACGGACGCGGCAGGTCCGGCTGGGTGCGGCGCAGGATCAACACGCCCGCGCAGACCGCCGCGAATGCGATCAGCGTGCCCATCGAGGTCAGCTCGCCGAGCACGTCCAGCGGGAACACCGCCGCCAGCAGCGCGATGCCGATGCCGGTGATCACGGTGTTGATGTGCGGCGTGCGGTACTTCGGGTGGATCTTGGTGAACAGCGGCGGCAGCAGGCCGTCGCGGCCCATGATCATGAAGATGCGCGGCTGCGCGATCACCATCACCAGCACGACCGAGGAGAGCCCGATCAGTGCGCCGATCTCCACGACCACGCGCAACCAGCCCAGCTGCGGGTGCGCCGCCACCGCGGTCACCACCGGCTCGTCCGTGCCCAGCAGCTGGTACGGCACCAGCCCGGTCATCACTGCGGCCATGGCGATGTACAGCACGGTGCAGATCACCAGCGAGAGCAGCATGCCGATGGGCATGTCGCGCTGCGGCTTGTGCGATTCCTGTGCGGCCACCGACACCGCCTCGAAACCGATGTAGGCGAAGAACACCATCGCCGCACCGCGGAGCACCCCATCGAAGCCGTACTTGCCGGGGCCCTCGTTCTCCGGAATGAACGGCGTCCAGTTGGCCGGATCAACGTACTTCCAGCCCACCACGATCACCAGCAGGATCAGTGCGGTCTTGAGCACCACCATCGCCATGTTCATCGCGGAGGACTTGCTGATGCCCACGTAGCACAGCCAGGTCAGCAGCAGCACCAGTACGGCGGCGGGGATGTTGGCGATCGCACCCGTCGGCCGCAGCTGGCCATCCAGCGGCGCACTGACCAGCGCCGCCGGTAGGTGGATATCGAAATGGCTGAGCAGGCTCAGGAAATAGCCGGTCCAGCTGACCGCCACGGCCGAGGCGGAGACGCCATATTCCAGCACCAGCATCCAGCCGATGAACCAGGCCGAGAGCTCGCCGAACGTGGCATAGGTATAGGTGTAGGCACTGCCGGAGACCGGCACCATTGCCGCGAACTCGGCGTAGGCCATCGCGCAGAACGCGCAGCAGATCGCCGCCAGCACGAACGACAGCATGATCGCCGGGCCGGCGTGGTTGGCCGCAGCCTGGCCGGTGATCACGAAGATGCCGCCGCCGATCACCGCGCCGATGCCCAGCGCGGTCAGGCCCCAGGGGCCGAGGGTACGGCGCAGGCTCAGGCCGTTGGCGTCTTCATGGGCGGCGTGCGGATGCTTGGTGGCCCACAGTTGCTTGAACATGGTTTGGTTTTTCTTCTCAGGCGCGACGTATCAAACGACCGGGCCGGCACTGGGCCGGCCCGGCAGCACTCAGGCGTTCTTCTTGTTCAGCTTGCTGTGGCGGATGCCGTAGCCGAAGTAGATCAGGGTCCCCAGCAAGGTCCAGCCAACAAACAGATGCCAATGCTCACGGAATGCCATGCCGAAGAGCGTCAAGCATGCCAGCGCGCCCAGCGGGCAGATCAGCCACGCGGCAGGCACGCGGAACGGCCGTTTCAGTTCCGGGCGGGTATAGCGCAGCACCAGTACGCCCACGCAGACGGTGGCAAACGCGAGCAGCGTGCCCATCGACACGAGTTCGCCGAGCACATTGAGAGGCATCAGACCGGCCAGCGCCGCTGCGATGACGCCGACAATGATGGTGGCCACATAGGGGGTCTTGAACCGTGCATGCACCTTGCCGAACAGCCTGGGCAGCAGGCCGTCGCGCGAGATGGTGTAGGCGATGCGGGTCTGGCCCATCATCATCACCAGCACCACCGAGGACAGACCTGCGATGGCGCCGACTTCAACGAAGGTCTTCAGCCACGACAGCTGCGGATGCGCTTCCAGCGCGGTCACCACCGGCTTGGCGGTACCGAGCTGGGTGTAGGGCACCAAGCCAGTCAGTACAAGGCAGACGATCACGTAGATGATGGTGCAGATGGCCAGCGAACCGAGCAGGCCGATCGGCATGTTGCGCTGTGGGTCCTTGGTTTCACCCGCGGCAGTGGACACCGCATCGAACCCGATGAACGCGAAGAACACGATGGAGCCAGCCCGAAGTACGCCGCTCCAGCCGAATTCGCCGAACGTGCCCGTGTTTTCCGGAACAAACGGGGTCCAGTTGGCGGGATCGATGTACGCCACACCAACGCCGATGAACAGGCAGATCACCGCGACCTTGATCGCGACGATGATTGCGTTGATGAACGTCGACTGGGTAATGCCGACGTACAGCAGGCCGGTGACCGCCGCGACGATCAGAACGGCGGGGAGGTTGAACAGCTTGCCCGAGGAAACGAATTGTCCTGCTTCCCAAGCCACAGGAGCCGACGCCAACGCGTCCGGGAAGGGCAGGTGCAGGGTCGTTGTGATGAAGCTGATCAAGTATGCCGACCAGGCCACCGCGACAGATGCCGAAGCGAACAGATACTCCAGTACCAAGCACCAGCCGATGAACCAGGCCATGCCTTCGCCCAACGTGGCGTAGGAGTAGGAGTAAGCGCTCCCGGAGACCGGCATCATTGCCGCGAACTCCGCATAGCACAGACCGGCAAGGGCGCAAGCCAGTCCGGCCGCAATGAAGGACAGAGTGACAGCAGGGCCGGCATGGAAGGCGGCCGCTTGGCCGGTCATGACGAAAATACCGGCACCAATCACCGCACCAATGCCGAGCAGGATGAGGTGTTTCGCTGTGAGGGTCCGTTTCAGTGTGGGCTCGCCGTCCAGGCTGCCTTCGATGGGTTCGCCAGCATCGACGTGGCCGGCCGGCTCGACCGGTTTGACCCTCAACAGAGACTTCAGCATGCAGTGCTTCCCTAAAATGAACAAAGGTGAGGCGCGCGGTACATTGCCGCACGCCCTGATGGCGACTGGGCGCCCCAGCGGTGCAGGGCCCGCTGTACCTTAGCCAAAGCTGAAGCCGCTGTACAAGCACAAATGCAGCATGGCCGAGCGATAATCGGCCAAATCCGCACGATGCCTGCACCTGCCATGTCGCTGAACCCTGAATCCGTTGCCATTCCTGACGCTGCCCTGCGCAGTCAGCTTGACGCTTACGCCCGCCGACACCCCGGGCACGCGGCATTGGCTGACGAATTCAGCACATTGCTGGACGATCCCGAGAACCCCTTCCTGCGCGAGCGTCTGGCCGGGCATTTCACCGGCAGCGCGTGGCTGGTCAGCGCCGACGGGCAGCGCGTGCTGCTCACCCATCACCGCAAGCTGGACCGCTGGCTGCAACTGGGTGGGCACGCCGATGGCGAGCGCGATCTGGCCCAGGTGGCGCTGAAAGAGGCCGAGGAGGAATCCGGGCTGACCGCGCTGGTGCTGGAAGATGGTGAACTGTTCGACATCGACAAGCACTGGATCCCCGAACGCACGGACGTGCCAGGCCATTGGCACTACGACGCCCGCTACGTGGTTCGGGCGCTGGGCAGCGAGCAGTTCGCGATCAGCGAAGAGTCACTGGCGCTGGCCTGGCGCGATATCCGTGACGTGGCCAATGCGGCGATCGAGACCCCGGATGGGGATGACTCCCTCCCGCGCATGGCCAAGCGATGGCTGGCGCGGTGATTCAATAAAGCACGCGGGTGCGTAGCGTGCCCGGGATGGCGGCCAGTTCGTCGCGCACGGCGCCGGCCTGGGCTTCGCTGGCGGTGATGTCGATCACCACGTAGCCCACCTTCGGGTCGGTGCGCAGGAACTGGCCGTCGATGTTGACGTTGTGGCGCGAGAAGATCTCGTTGACCTTGGACAGCACGCCCGGCACGTTCTGGTGGATGTGCAGCAGGCGCAGGCTCTCGGCGTGCTCGGGCAGCGTCACTTCCGGGAAGTTGACCGCCGACAGGGTGCTGCCGTTGTCGCTGTAGCGCACCAGTTTGGCCGCCACTTCCACACCGATGTTGTCCTGCGCTTCCAGTGTGCTGCCGCCCACGTGCGGGGTCAGGATCACGTTGTCGTGCGCGGTCAGCGGTGACACGAACGCATCGCCGTTGCCCTTGGGCTCCACCGGGAACACGTCCAGCGCCGCACCGCCCAGGTGGCCCGAACGCAGCGCTGCATCCAGAGCGTCGATATCGACCACGGTGCCGCGCGCGGCGTTGATCAGGTGCGCACCGGGACGCATCCGGGCCAGTTCATCGGCACCGATCATCCATTGTGTCGCCGGGGTTTCCGGCACATGCACTGTCACGATGTCGGCGCGCGACAGCAGGTCATCCAGGCTGATCGCCGCGCGGGCATTGCCCAGCGACAGCTTGGTTTCCACATCGTGGAAGATCACCTGCATGCCCATCGCTTCGGCCATCACGCCGACCTGGGTGCCGATGTGGCCATACCCGATGATGCCCAGCGTCTTGCCGCGCACTTCATGGCTGCCGGCGGCCGACTTGGACCAGCCGCCGCGATGGCATTCGGCGTTCTTCTGCGGGATGCCGCGGGTCAGCATGATCGCTTCAGCGATCACCAGCTCGGCCACGCTGCGGGTGTTGGAGTAGGGCGCGTTGAACACCGGGATGCCGGCCAGTTCCGCTGCCTCCAGGTCGACCTGGTTGGTGCCGATGCAGAAGCAACCGACCGCCATCAGGCGCTTGGCGTTGGCCAGCACATCCGCGCTGAGCTGAGTGCGCGAGCGGATGCCGACGATGTGGGCTTCGGCGATGCAGGCTTTCAGCTCGTCTTCCGGCAGCGCCTTGCTATGCAGTTCGATCTGCGAATAGCCGGCTGCGGTGAACACGTCGATCGCGGTCTGGCTGACCCCCTCGAGCAACAGTACGCGGATATCCTGCTTCGGGAACGAGGTCTTTTTCGGCGACATGGGCGGCGTGCGACGTATGGCGGTGGAGCCCCCAACTATGCCAGAAGCGGGCGGCGATGGTGCGGTGCGCCAATCAACGTCCGAACGGTTTCAGATGCACCTATTTTCGTGAGTGCGTGTGGCCGTCACAGGCGCGCCTGCTACTGGACGCGGCCGGTAGCGGCTGGCAGGCTTGCGGGCTCCCCCGGCACCGCCAGACGCCCCATGACCGATCCGCGCCTCGATTCGCTGTTGCTCGCTTGCCCCGGGCTGCGCCTGAAGACCGATCCAGCCGATCTGGAGCATTACGGCCGCGACTGGACCCGGCGCTGGACCCCGGCGCCGCTGGCGATCGCCCTGCCGGGCACGGTGGAGGAGGTGCAGGCGATCCTGCGCTGGGCGACCGCCCAGGGCGTGGCCGTGGTGCCCTCCGGTGGCCGCACCGGCCTCTCCGGTGGCGCGGTGGCCGCGCACGGTGAGCTGGTGCTCAGCCTGGAGCGGATGAACAAGCCGCTGGCCTTCGATGCGGTCGACCGCACGCTGACCGTACAGGCCGGTATGGCGCTGGAAGCGGTGCACAACACCGCACTCGAACACGGCCTGATCTATCCGGTGGATTTCGCCGCGCGCGGTTCGTGCTCGATCGGCGGCAACATCGCCACCAATGCCGGTGGCATCCGCGTGATCCGTTACGGCAACACCCGCGAGTGGATCGCCGGCCTGAAGGTGGTGACCATGGCCGGTGAGCTGGTCGAGCTCAACAAGGGCCTGATCAAGAACTCCAGCGGCTACGACTTCCGGCAACTGCTGATCGGCTCGGAGGGGACGCTCGGTGTGATCGTCGAAGCCACCTTGAAGCTGACCGACCCGCCGCCAGCCAGCAATGTGATGCTGCTGGCGCTGCCCTCGTTCGAGGTGCTGATGCAGGTGTTCGCCGCCTTCCGCGAGCGCTTGCAGCTGCAGGCCTTCGAATTCTTCACCGACCGCGCGCTTGAACATGTGCTGGCGCATGGCGCGCAGGCACCGTTCGACGAGGTTCATCCGTATTACGTGGTCACCGAGTTCGCGGCTGGCGATGAGGCGCAGGAAGCCGCAGCCATGGCGGCGTTTGAAGACTGCATGGAACATGGCTGGGTCAGCGATGGCGTGGTCAGCCAGAGCGATGCGCAGGCCGCGCAGCTGTGGCGACTGCGCGAGGGCATTACCGAAGCGGTGGCGCGCTACAAGCCCTACAAGAACGATGTCTCGGTGCGGATCTCGGCGATGCCGGCCTTCCTTGCCGAAACCCAGGCGCTGATCGGGCAGGCGTACCCGAAGTTCGAGGTGGTCTGGTTCGGCCACATCGGCGACGGCAACCTGCACATCAACGTGCTCAAGCCGGACGACACCGCCGATGCGGAGTTCCTGACCCAGTGCGAGCATGTGACCAAACTGCTGGCCGGCGTGCTTGCTCGTTTTGACGGCAGCATCTCGGCTGAACACGGGATCGGCCTGGTCAAGAAGGGCTACCTGGACAGCACGCGCAGCGCGCCGGAAATCGCACTGATGAAGGCGGTCAAACGTGCGTTTGATCCCCAAGCGCTGCTGAATCCCGGCAAGGTGTTCGACATCTGAGGCAAGACAGCGTTTCACGCAGCCTATACGCTCTGTGCTTTCCACCGCGAACGACACCCTGATGATGCGTCCGATCCTGCTTCTTGCCGTGCTCGCCCTGCCGTTGTCGGCGATGGCCTCCAGTTTTGCCGGCAGCTCTGCCGGTTCCGCCTCTGGCGCGTCCTCGGCCGGTTCGTCCAGCTCAAGCGATGACAAGATCGTGCTCGATGCGCGCGATGACGCCGCAGCCTTCGTGGCCAGCGACGGTGCCATCCGCGGTGCACGCCTGGAGGCGGCGCTGCTGCACCTGCGCGAGCAGAGCATGGCGCAGCAGCAGGCCAGTGACATGGCGCTGGCCAGGACCCTGCTGGCCCGCTGATGCGAACGCCGGGTCAGGTCCGCCGCTGGCGCTGGGCGGTCCTGATCGGGTGGCTCGCCGCGCCGTTCGCACATGCGGCGCTGCAGCTGGAGTTGCAGCCGCAGGGATTGAACGCGGCGCAGATCGTGGCCGCCGAGCGTGCGCTGCAGCAGGTACGGATGCGCATGCCCCCGCAGTGGCAGGCGCGCTTCCAGCAGCCTGTACAGGTGCGCTGGTCGGACACGCTCCCCGCGCACATACATGGCCGTGCCCGCAACGGCAGCATCACCCTGCAGCGCGCGTTGCTGGACACCGTGCAGGAGGGTCGGCCGCTGCCGCGGCCACTCGAAGCGGCGCTGATCCATGAACTGACCCATGTGCTGGATCGCTCGCCGCAGGGTGGATGGTCGCGCGATGGGCGCTGGCGCGATCTGGCCGGCTGGCAGCGGCGGCCGTGGAAGCTGGGCCGCACCGGCAACGCGTTCAGTGGCCGCAGCCCGGATGCCTACGAGCGCGCGAGCCCGGCCGAGTTCCTGGCGGTCAACGCCGAGCACATGCTGCTCGATCCTGACTACGCCTGCCGCCGGCCGGCCGTCGCTGCGTGGTTCACCGAGCACCTGGGCGCGACTGGGCGCACAGCCGACTGCGATGCCCGCCTCCCGTTGATGCAGGCCGAAGAAGAGGCCGGTGCCGCGACCCTGCTTGAGCTGGATCCGGCCCGGGTCTACGCCGTCGACTACCTGCTCGCCGAAGGCAACGACCAACTGATGAGCCGCTGGGGCCACAGCATGCTGCGGCTGGTGATCTGCGCACCGGGCCGGCCGCGCGGGCCGGCCTGCCGCATGGATTTGTCCCATCACCGGGTGCTGTCCTACCGCGCCTTCGTGGGGGATGTGCAGATCTCCAGCTGGCGTGGGCTGACCGGCTCTTATCCCTCCCGATTGTTCGTGCTCCCGCTCAACCAGGTCATCAACGAATACACCCAGCTGGAACTGCGCGGCCTTTCCTCGGTACCGCTGGCCTTGGATGCGCACGATGTCGCCAACCTGATCGAACGTGTCGCGCAGGTGCACTGGAGCTATGACGGCCGCTACCTGTTTGTCAGCAACAACTGCGCGGTGGAGACCGGCAAGCTGCTGCAGGAAGGGGTGCCACGCCTGGCGTCGCCCGGATTGAATCGCCTCACACCGCGCGGTCTGCTGACCCGCCTTGAGCGACAGGGCGTGGCCGACGCCAGCGTGCTGGCGGATCGTGAGCAGGCAACGCGGCAGGGCTACTACTTCGCCTCCGCCGAAGATCAATACCAGCAGTTGTTCGATGCAGCCCGGCAACACCTGCCGCTGGACACGACAACGGTCGGCGATTGGTTGCGGCAGCCAGCCAGCGCGCGTGCGCGCTGGGTGGAGCAGGGCGACCTGCGGGCCACGGCGGCCATGCTGTTGCTGGAGCAGGCGGCGCTGCGGCGCGAAGAACTGCGCGCACGCGATGTGCTCAAGCGCCTGCTCGGTCGTCCAGACACGGGCGGCGCAGCGGCGCGCGACAGCGTGCGCGCGTTGCTCGAGGACACCGGACAACTGGTCAGCCCGGCGGCGCTGGTGACCGGCGGTGGCTACGGGTTGCCGGCCGCCGACGAGCGCCTCCAGGCCGCCGACGCTGCGGCGCAGCTCAGTGCGCAGGGCGTACCGGCCTGGAAGGCGCTGCAGCAGCAGCTCAAGCAACGCCTGCCGCAGGCACAGCAGCACGAACTGGCCATGATCGACAGCAACCTGGCACGGCTGGGCGCGCGCATGCGTGCGCTGGCGCGAGAGGACGAAGGACGGGTCGCAGCGCACTGAACCGCGCGTTCAGTGATGCCCGCGAGGTCAGCCTCGCTTCACCTGCTCTCACAGCGCGGCAGGTACGATCAAGTGTTGTTGACGTTATCGCAAGGAGTCCCTCATGCGCGCATCTCCCTGGTTGTTGAGCCTGGCCATTACCGGCGCACTCGCCGCCTGCCAGCCGGCCAGTCAGACCAGCCCCGCCGCCGATGGCAGTGAAGCCCCCCCGCCGATCAATGCGTCCACCGCTGAAGAGCGCGCGTATGCGTTCCGCTGTGGGGAGCTGGAAGTGCATGCCACCTATCGGGGTCAGGATTCGGCCACCGTAGTGGTGGGCGACCGCACTTTCCCGATGTCCTCCCAGCCCGCAGCATCGGGCGCGAAGTACGGTGACGGGCAGGGCAACGAATTCTGGACCAAGGGCACCACCGAGGGCAGCCTGATTCTCAACGGCGAGCCGGACCGCACCTGCACCGGCACCGGCGAGCAGGGCGGCGAAGCACCGCCGGTCAATGCCACGGCTGACGCAACTGATGCTGATGCTTCAGGCGGCTTCCGTGCGACCGGCAACGAGCCGGGCTGGCTGGCCCAGGTGGCGGCGGGTGCCGCGCCGGCGCTGCACATCGAACTGGACTACGGCGAGCGCACGCTCGAGATTGCCAGCCCCACGCAGGGCCGGGACGGCTGGTCCGGCAATGCGGCCGATGGCACGCCGGTCAAGCTGACCTTCCAGCGCACGGTGTGCCAGGACGATATGAGTGGGCAGGCCTTCGGTGCCACGGCCATGCTGACCGTTGGCGCGCGCCAGTACCACGGCTGTGGTGATTTCGCCGGCGCGCCATCGTTGGCGGCCAAGCCCTGATCGAGTTGAAGACGCCGGATGCGCGCGTGCGCGTCGGGTGAACCGTTACATGCCGCGCGGGCAGGGGTTGGGTAGCACGCGGCTGTCGGCATCCAACGCGAGTTCGTTGCGGGTGCCCAGCAGCATCAGCTCGGTGTGCACCAGGCAGTTGTCGGCATGCCGCTGCAGGAGGAGATTGAACACCCCGGCGCGGTCGTCGCAGTACGCGTGGATCGCATACGCCAGCTCGCGGGCGCGGTCCTCGTCGTAGGCTTCTTCGCCAGCGAAGTGCTGGCAGGCGCTTTCGCGCGTCAGGAAGGCCTGCACGTCGCCCGGCATCGCGCAGTACATGCGGATGTCCTCGGCCACGAACACCTGTGCGGGCACTTCGCAGCGCGCATTGCTGTTGCTGCTGTCGGAGATCGCGCCCGGAGCCGACGCATCCAGCGTCTCACGCTCCACTGCCCGCGGCGAGCACGCCGCGAGCAGCAGGAGCAGGACGATCAGTACGGACCGCTTAGTCGGCACGGCCGGCGAATTCACCGGTGGTGGTGTTGACCAGCACGCGTTCGCCATTGGCGATGTACTCCGGCACCATGATCTCGATGCCGGTGTTGAGCTTGGCCGGCTTCGGGCGCTTGGTGGCGGTGCCGCCCTTGAGTTCCGGCGGGGTCTCGACCACTTCCAGCACGACGCTGGTCGGCAGCTGCACGCCCACCGGGGTCTCGTCGATCACCTGCACGTAGATGCCGGTCAGGCCGTCGGTGATGTAGCCGGCGTCGTCGCCGAGCACGTCCGCATCGACCATGTACGGGGTGTAGTCCTCGTCATCGAGGAAGACGAAGGCGTCGCCATCCATGTACGAGTAGGTCGCCTGGCGGCGCAGCAGCTCGACTTCCGGCAGGTTGTCATCGGCGTCGAAGCTGGAGTCGAGCTTGTTGCCGCCCGGCACGCTGTACATGATGAAACGGAAGCGGACATTGCCGCCGCGGCCCTGCGGCGAGCTGCGTTCGATGTCGCGGATCTGGTAGACGCCGTTGTTGAATTCGACGACGTTGCCTTTCTTGATGTCGCTGGCTTTCATGGGAATGAAGGTCGGTTCGTGGAGGTGGCGGGTGCCGTAACCGGGCACCCAGCGGGTTGCGTGCTCGCTTACTTCGGCGCCAGACGCACGGCGCCGTCAAGGCGGATGGTCTCGCCGTTGAGATAGGTGTTGCCCAGGATATAGGCGACCAGGCCGGCGAAATCCTCCGGCTTGCCCAGGCGGGGCGGGAACGGAATGGACGCGGCCAGCGATTCCTGCACGGCCGGCGGCATCCCATCCACCATCGGGGTCCAGAAGATGCCCGGGGCGATGGTCATCACGCGGATGCCGAAGCGCGACAGTTCGCGGGCCATCGGCAGGGTCATGCTGACCACGCCGCCCTTGGAGGCGGCATACGCGGCCTGGCCGATCTGGCCTTCGTAGGCCGCCACGCTGGCGGTGTTGATGATCACGCCGCGCTCGCCGTCGTCGCCCGGAGTGTTGTGCTGCATGCGGTTGGCGGCGGCCTTGGCGACGTTGAAGCTGCCGACCAGGTTGACCATCACCGTGCCCTGGAAGTTGGCCAGCGGCATCGGTGCTTCTTTGCCCAGCACGCGGCCGGCGCCGAGAATGCCGGCGCAGTTGATCGCGGTGTTCAGCCCGCCCAGGAAATCGCAGGCGGCATCGATCTGCGCGGCGACGGCGGCTTCATCGCTGACGTTGGTGCGGTAGTAACGTGCATTGGCCTCACCCAGCTCGGCCACGGCGGCTGCGCCCTTGTCGTCATTGAGGTCGAACAGGGCCACCTTGGCGCCGTTGGCGACCAGGTGCTGGGCCACGGACAGGCCGAGGCCGGAGACACCGCCGGTGATGACGGCGCGGACAGAAGACAGCTGCATTGCACGATCCCGCTGGTTCAAGAACCGCCGATTCTAACGGAAGCGGCCGCGATCACCGTTGTGCACTGCCCACCGCGACCTTTGCGCGCAGGGCCAGGCGGCGGGCGAACTCCTCCGGTGCCAGCCCCGGCGCGAACAGGAAGCCCTGGCCGACAGAGACCCCCAACGTCTGCAGGAACTGGCGCTGCGCCTCCGATTCCACGCCCTCGGCGACCAGCCCCAGCCCGAGGCTGCGGGCGATCCCGCAGACCGCTTCGCAGACCGCCACGTCCGAGCGGTTGCCCGGCACGCCCTCCACGAACAGCTGGCTCAGTTTGAGCCCGTGGATCGGCAGCCGACGCAGGTAGTTCAGCGCGCTGTAGCCTTCGCCGAAGTCGTCGATGGTGAGCAGTACGCCCATCTCGCGCAGCCGGGCGAAGGTCTGCAGGGTGTCCGGTGCGTCCTCGATCAACACCCGCTCGGTGAATTCCAGTTCCAGCGCGCTGCCGGGCAGGTGGAATTCGTCAAGCACCGCGCGTACGTGCCGGGCCAGATCCTCGCCGACGAACTGTCGGTAGGACACATTCACCGCCACCCGCACGATGCCCAGCCCCTCATCCTGCCATTGGCGCACTTGGCGGCAGGCCTCCCGCAGCACCCACAGGCCGATCCGGACGATGTCGCCGGTGCTTTCGGCATGGGCGATGAAGATATCCGGGCGCAGCTCGCCCAGCTGCGTGTTGCGCCATCGGATCAAGGCCTCGGCCGCGACCAGCTGGCCGCTGTGCAGGTTGACCTGCGGCTGGTAGACCAGATGGAACTCATCATCGTCCAGCGCGCGGTGCAGGCGGCTTTCGATCTGCAGGCGATCATGCTGGCGCTGGGCCAGCTCGGGCGAGAACACCTGCCAGCCGTTGCGGGTGCGCCGCTTGCAGTCGTACATCGCGATGTCCGCGTTCTGGATCAGCTGTTGCGGGCGCAGGCCGTCCTGCGGGGCCCGCGCGATGCCGATGCTGGTGGTTACCGGGAACTCGTCGGCACCAAAGCGGAACGGGGTACTGAAGGCGCGGGTGATCGCCGCAGCCAGCCGCTCGGGCTGGTCGGCCTGGTCGCGGGTATCGCAGATCACCAGGAACTCGTCGCCGCCGAAACGGGCCAGCAGCCCCTCGGTGCCGATCGCCGTGGCGATGCGGCGGGTGGCATCGATCAGCAGCTCGTCGCCCGCGTTATGGCCGAGCAGGTCGTTGACGGTCTTGAACCGGTCCAGATCGATGTACAGCACCGCGACCCGGCAGTGCGTCGGGTTGGCCATGCGCGTGGCCAGGTCATTGAGCACGGCATCGCGGTTCATGATGCCGGTCAGGGGATCGGTGCGCGCCTGGATGCGCAGCGTCTCCTCGGCCTGCTTGCGCGCGGTGATGTCCTGCACCGTGCCGGCGATGCGCGCGGCATCGACGTCGCCGGCCTCGGCCTCGCCGATCATCCGCACCCAGAACGAGTGACCGTCGCTGCGCTGGCCCTGCAGCTCCAGCTCGAAGGAGACCTGCTTGTCGATCACGTCCAGCAGTGCCTGCTGCAGCTGCGCGCGGTCATCCAGACGCAGGCATTCGAGCAGTTCGGCCATGTCGCGCATCGGCAGCGCCTGGCCGAGGATGCGGGTCGCCTCGTCGGTCAGGTACAGGCGCTGCAGGCCGCGGTCCCATTCCCAGCCACCGATGTGCGCCAGCGACTGCGCGCGGTCGAACAGGGTGTTGTTGCGCTTGAGTTCGGTGATGTCACTGAACAGGCCGAACACGTGGTCCGGTGCATCGCGCCCATTGCCGTACACCGGCACGTTGGTGGTGGAGATCCAGATCATGCGGCCACGCGGGCGGTGGTACAGGCCGACGATGGTGCTGCGCACGATGCGCCCGGTCTGCAGCGAGACGGCGGCCGGCCACTGTTCGCGGGTGAGCGGGTGGCCGTGCTCGTCCACGCTGATCCAGTCTTCCGGCGCCAGCATCGCCTGCAGGCTGCCGCCATTGCCGGCAATGCCGAGGATGCGGTGCGCGGCCGGGTTGGCGGACACGACCCGCAACTGGCGGTCGAACAGGATCACGCCCTTGTCGATCGACTCCATCAACAGCCGGTAGCGCGACTCGGCCTGCCAGCGGCTGCTCAGGTCGCGCGCCACCGCCACGATGCAGTGCTCGCCCTGATGTTCGAAGCCGGCCGAATGCACCTCTACCGGGAAGCGGCTGCCGTCGCCGCGCATGTTGGTGACTTCGATGACGTAGGTTTCGCCCTGGCGCAGCGCCTCCCAGACCGGATCCAGATGATCGTTCGGCAGGTCCGGGTTCAACAGCTCGATCGGCTGGCCGATGATCTCCTCGCGCGGGCGGCCGTAGGCGCGCACGCCCGCCTTGTTGAGGTCCAGCACGACGCCATCTTCGCTCAGGATGCTGACCGGATCGGGCACGGCATCGAACAGGGCAGCGTACCGGCGCAGCGCCAGCTGGCGCTCATCCATGGCTTCCTGCAGCGCCTGCTGGACCTCTTCCAGCAGGCCATGCAGCTCGCCGGGCGAGCGTGCCAGTGCGCGATCCAGGGCGGCCAGCGCGTGGACGTGGGCGGTGAGGTGATCACCGACCGCAGCGTCCTTGCGCGGGCCGCCCTGTTTCATGTCGCCGCCAGAGCCTTGCCGGTTTTGCTGCCGGTCTCGCGCCCCAGGCGTGCGGCCAGCCAGCGCCCGGTGCTGGCGAGCGCGGGCAGGTCGATGCCGGTACGCATGCCGATGCCGTGCAGCATGTAGACCACATCTTCGCTGGCGACATTGCCGCTGGCACCCTTGGCGTACGGGCAGCCGCCGGCACCGGAGACGGCCGAGTCGACCACGCGCACACCTTCTTCCAGGCAGGCATCGATGTTGGCCAGTGCCTGGCCGTAGGTGTCGTGGAAATGCACGGCCAACGCGTCCATCGGCAGCTCGCTGGCGACGGCCTTGAGCATCGCGCGCGCTTTGCGCGGCGTGCCGACGCCGATGGTGTCGCCGAGCGAGATTTCGTAACAGCCCATCTCATGCAGCGCGCGGGCGACGCGGACCACCTCGCTCACCGCGACCTCGCCCTGGTAGGGGCAGCCGAGCACGGTGGACACATAGCCACGCACCTTGACCCCATCGGCCTTGGCACGTTCCAGGATGGGCGCGAAGCGCGCCAGCGACTCATCGATGCCGGCGTTGGTGTTGGTGCGGTTGAAGGTTTCCGAAGCAGCGGTGAACACCGCCACTTCCTGCACTCCCACCGCCAGGGCGCGGTCGTAACCCTGTTCGTTCGGCACCAGTACCGGGTAGGCGATGCCCGGCACACGGGTGATGCCGGTGTAGACCTCGGCGGCATCGGCCAGCTGCGGCACCCAGCGCGGGCTGACGAAACTGGTGGCTTCGATGGTACGCAGGCCGGTGAGCGAGAGCTGGCGGATCAGCTCGATCTTGTCGGCGGTGGCGACCGGCTGGGCCTCGTTCTGCAGCCCGTCGCGCGGGCCGACCTCGACGATGCGGACGAAATCATCCATGTGCCAGCGCTCCACGAACGGAGCGGCGGACGACCAGCGGGGGGCGGGGTGGGGTAGAGATCACGGAGAGTCCTGTCAGACGAAAGGCGGCCCACGGTCCCCGGCGGGCCACGAAAAGGGGATACGCGGGATGGGCGGCAAAGCGGCCATCCCGGTGGTGTGAGGTCAGCCGGGGTGGTGGCAGACCGCCTCGATGTTGTTGCCGTCCGGGTCGAGCACGAACGCCCCGTAATAGTCGGGGTGGTAATGCTCGCGGATGCCCGGGGCGCCGTTGTCGGTACCGCCGGCCGCCAGGGCGGCGCGGTGGAAGGCGTCCACGTCGGCGCGGCTGGTTGCACTGAAGGCCAGATGCACGCCGCCATGCGCGCCGGGGGCACTGCCGATCCAGAAATCCGGTTTGCCGGTACGGCCGAAGCCAGCATGGTCATGGTCGCCGGTCTGGGCGGCCGATACCTGCATCACCACCGAGATGCCCAGCGGGGCAAGGGCCTGCTGGAAGAACGCCAGGCTGCGCGGAAAATCGGCGCAGCGGATGCCCACATGATCGAGCATGACTTCTCTCCTCAGTCCTGGGTGACCCAATGGGGGGAACGCTTGTCGAGGAAGGCGCCCAGGCCCTCCTGGCCTTCGGCCGAGACCCGCAGCCGGGCGATCAGGGCTGCATTGTCACGGTCGGTGGCGTCGCGGTCGCGGCCCAGCGCCACGCGCCGGACCAGATCCTTGGCCGAAGACGAGGCGACAGGGCCGGCCTTGTCGAGCAGGCCCAGCTGGCGCTGCACGGCCTCATCGATGCGTTCGGGCTCGATCAGCTGGTGGACCAGCCCGATGCGCAGGGCGGTCTCCGCGTCGAAATGCTCGCCGGTGGCAAACCAGCGGCGGGCTTGGCGCGGGCCGATCGCGTCGATCACATACGGCGAAATGACCGCCGGGAGCAGGCCCAGGCGGCTCTCGGTCAGGCCGAAGCGGGCGCTGGTGCTGGCGATGGCGATATCGCAGCAGGCCACCAGGCCGACCCCGCCACCGAAGGCGGCGCCCTGGACGCGGGCGATGGTCGGCTTGGGCAGCTCGTCCAGGGTCCGCATCAGGCGGGCCAGGGCGAGCGAGTCCTGGCGGTTGTCCTCCTCGCTGGCGGCTGCCATGCCGCGCATCCACTGCATGTCCGCACCCGCCGAGAACGAGGCGCCTTCGCCGGCCAGCACCACCGCGCGGACGCGGTCGTCGCGCCCGGCGGCCTCCAGGGCGGCGGTGAGCTGGGCGATCAACGAGGCGTCGAAGGCGTTGTGCAGGGCGGGGCGGTTCAACCACAGGGTCAGCACCGAGGCGCTGCGTTCAATCCGTAGTGCATCACTCATGGGTCGGCTTGCTCCATAACATGTACAGATCATAGCGGGCCATCGGTCACGGGCAATGACGCGGCGCGGCGATGGTAGAATTGATAACCATTCCTATCATCGAGAAGGCGCTCCGTGACGTTGTCCGATCTGGCGCTGTACGACTCCGCCCTGGTGGAGTCCGTGCAGGAACTACACGCAAACGATGCGATCGCCCGCCGACTGAAGGAGCTTGGCTTCGTCAAAGGGGAAGAAGTGCGTCTGGTAGCCCGTGGTCCAGTGGGCGCCGAGCCGCTGCTGGTGCAGGTCGGGTTCACGCGCTTCGCGCTGCGCCGCAGTGAGGCGGCCCGCATCGTGGTGACCGCGCTGAACGCCCAGGAGGCCCGCGCATGAGCGCTGTGACCAACGCGCTGCGCATCGCCCTGGTGGGCAATCCCAACAGCGGCAAGACCGCGCTGTTCAACCAGCTCACCGGCAGCCGCCAGAAGGTGGCCAACTACACCGGCGTCACCGTCGAGCGTAAAGAGGGTCGCCTGCGCGCGCCGTCGGGCCGCGAGTTCGCCGTGCTCGATCTGCCGGGCGCCTACAGCCTGCAGCCGGCCAGCCTGGATGAGGCGATCACCCGCGACCTGTGCCGGGGCTTCTACCCGGGCGAGGCCGCGCCGGACGTGCTGTTGTGCGTGATCGATGCGACCAACCTGCGCCTGCACCTGCGCTTCGCGCTGGAACTGCGCGAGCTGGGCAAGCCGATGATCGTGGCGCTGAACATGGTCGATGCGGCCGAGCGACGCGGCATCAAGATCGACGTGCCCGCGCTGGAACAGGCGCTGGGCGTGCCCGTGGTGGAAACCGTGGCGGTGCGCCGCAACGGCGCCGCCAAGCTGGTCGAGCGCCTGGATGCGATGGTGCCGCACCTGCAGGCCCCGGTGGCGGTGCCCGCTGCCGAGACCGACTATCACGCCCAGGTGCGCGACATTCTGGGCAGCGCGGTGAGCATGCCCACGCGTACGGCCAAGATCGATGACGCGCTGGACCGCTGGCTGCTGCACCCGGTGTTCGGGCTGCTGACCCTGGCCGTGGTGATGTTCCTGATCTTCCAAGCCGTCTACGCCTGGGCGACGCCGGTGATGGACCTGATCGAAGCGGGTACCGGTGCGCTCGGTGAGTGGGTGGGTGGCGCGTTGCCGGAAGGTCCGCTCAACAGCCTGCTGACCGACGGCATCATCGCCGGCGTCGGCGGCGTGATCATTTTCCTGCCGCAGATCCTGATCCTGTTCGCCTTCATTCTGGCGCTGGAGGAGTCCGGCTACCTGCCGCGTGCCGCCTTCCTGCTGGACCGCATGATGGCCGCGGCCGGCCTGTCCGGGCGCTCGTTCATCCCGCTGCTGTCCAGCTTCGCCTGCGCGGTGCCGGGCATCATGTCCACCCGCAGCATCCAGGACCCGCGCGACCGGCTCGCCACGATCCTGGTGGCCCCGTTGATGACCTGTTCGGCGCGTCTGCCGGTGTATGCGCTGCTGATCGGCGCCTTCATCCCGCAGAAGCAGATCTGGGGCGTGTTCAACCAGCAGGGGCTGGTCCTGTTCGGCCTGTACGCGGCCGGTATCGTCAGCGCGCTGCTGATGTCCTGGACGATGAAGAAGTGGCGCCGCGACAAGAGCGAGCACCCGCTGATGCTGGAGTTGCCGTCCTACCGCATTCCGCACCCGCGCGATCTGGCGGTCGGGCTGTACGAGCGCGGCATGATCTTCCTCAAGCGCGTCGGCGGCATCATCCTGGCGCTGACCATCCTGCTGTGGTTCCTGCTGTCCTTCCCGGGCGCGCCGGAGAACGCGACCATGCCGGCGATCGACTACAGCTTCGCCGGGCAGATCGGCCACGCCATGGCCGTGTTCTTCGCGCCGCTGGGCTTCAACTGGCAGATCTGCATCGCGCTGATCCCGGGTCTGGCTGCGCGTGAAGTGGCGGTCGCCTCGCTGGCGACGGTGTACGCGCTGTCGGCTGCCGATGACGACGCTGCCAGCCAGGCGCTGACCCCGCTGATCAGCGATGGCTGGTCGCTGGCCACCGCGCTGTCGCTGCTGGTCTGGTACATCTACGCCCCGATGTGCATCTCCACGCTGGCCACGATCAAGCGTGAGACCAACTCGTGGAAGCAGATGGGCTTTGCCACGTTCTACCTGTTCGCGGCTGCCTACATCGCCTCGCTGATCACCTACCAGGTGACCGTGGCCCTGGGCGGCGGCTGATGGAGACCGGGCTGCTGCTGCAGTACGCCGTGATCGCGCTGGCCGTGGTGGTCAGTGCGTGGGTGGTGATGAAGAAGCAGTTCCCGGGCACCGTGCGCAAGGTGCGCGGGGCGATCGCGCTGGGGCTGGTGAAGCCGCAGCGCGCCGCCTGGCTGCAGGCGCTCGGCCGGAAGATGGCGCCACCGGTCACCGGTGGCGGTGGGGCCTGTGGTGGATGCGACAGTTGCGGGCCGACCCCGCCAAAGCAGCACTGAGCGGCGCCAAAACCGCTTGTGCAGCCGCGCCACCACCCGCTAGCCTGCATGCATGACTACCACTCCCCTACGTTTGCTCATCCACGGTGCCTCCGGCCGCATGGGCCAGGCACTGCTCCGCCTTGCCGCTGACAACGCCGCCCTGCAGGTTGTCGCTGCCGTGAACCGCCGCTCACCCGCCCAGCGCGTGGTCGAGGGCGTGCCGCATTTCGCCAGCAGTGAGCTGGCCGGTGCCCCCCAGTTCGATGTCGCCATCGATTTCAGCCTGCCCGAGGGCTTCGACCCGGTGCTGGCGCTGTGTGTGGAGCGGGGCGCGGGTTTCGTGTCCGGTACCACCGGCATCAGCGAGGCGCAGCGTCAGGCGCTGATCCAGGCCGCGGGCCGGATTCCGCTGGTCTGGGCCTCCAACTTCAGCCTCGGCGTGGCGGTGCTGGATGAACTGGTCGAGCGGGCGGCAGCGGCGCTGGCCGGCTGGGACTGCGACATCGTCGAATCCCATCACACCCAGAAGAAGGACGCGCCCTCCGGCACGGCCCTGACGCTGGGCGCGGCGGCGGCGAAGGGTGGGGCGCAGCCGCACTATGCCAGCCTGCGTGCCGGCGACATCGTCGGCGAGCACCTGGTCCAGTTCACTGGGCTGGGCGAGCGTATCGAGCTGACCCACCGTGCCACCAACCGGGACATCTTTGCCCGTGGGGCCTTGTTTGCGGCCAGCCAGCTGCCGGGCCGCGCGCCGGGCAGCTACCGGGTCCGGGACCTGCTGGACGGGGCCACGCCGCCGCCGGCCGTCTGAATGGGGAACACGGCGCAGGCCTGAACCGGCGCTGCGCCTTCTGTCAGGCTGAACAGGGCAATTGCACGCGGATACTGGCGTCGCACCCGGGTTCCCTTTACAATTCCCGCTCGCCGAATCACGACAGCCGGACCGGTCCAGAACCGCAGTCCGCGCTTTTTTGCAGCCGCTTTTTCGTGAAGCGCAGGCGTGACTTCGGTGACCCCTCGGTAGCCAAAGTGAGATTTCCGTGACCCAAGCCGCAATCCTCGTCCTCGAAGACGGCACCGTATTCGAGGGCGAATCCGTAGGCGCGCCCGGCCTGTCCGTCGGTGAGGTGGTGTTCAACACCGCCATGACCGGCTATCAGGAAGTGTTGACCGATCCTTCCTACGCCCGGCAGATGGTCACGCTGACCTACCCGCATATCGGCAACACCGGCATGACCGACCAGGACGATGAAGCGGCCAAGGTGTGGTCGGCCGGCCTGATCGTGCGCGATGTGCCGCGCCGCCCGAGCAACTGGCGCAGCCAGGTGTCGCTGCAGGATTGGCTGATCCAGCGCGGCGTGGTGGCCATCTCGGGCATCGATACCCGCAAGCTGACCCGCATCCTGCGCGAGCGCGGCGCCCAGAACGGTGCGCTGATGGCGGGCGAAGGGCTGAACGTTGAAACGGCGCTGGAAGCAGCACGCAAATTCCCGGGCCTGAAGGGCATGGATCTGGCCAAGGTGGTCAGCACCGACAAGCGCTACACCTGGAGCGAGGGCCAACTGGATCTGGACAGCAACGCCTTCGTCAACGCCGCACCGCGCTTCAAGGTGGTGGCCTATGACTTCGGCGCGAAGCTGAACATCCTGCGCATGCTGGCCGAGCGCGGTTGCGAGCTGACCGTGGTGCCGGCGCAGACCCCGGCGGCCGAGGTGCTGGCGATGAACCCGGACGGCGTGTTCCTGTCCAACGGCCCGGGCGATCCGGAGCCGTGCGACTACGCGATCGCTGCTATCAAGACCTTCCTCGAGAAGAAGGTGCCGGTCTTCGGCATCTGCCTGGGCCATCAGCTGCTGGCGCTGGCCTCCGGTGCGAAGACGGTCAAGATGGGCCACGGACATCACGGCGCCAACCACCCGGTCCAGGACCTGGACGGCGGCCGCGTGATGATCACCTCGCAGAACCATGGTTTCGCGGTCGATGAGGCCTCGCTGCCGTCCACCCTGCGCGTGACCCACCGCTCGCTGTTCGACGGCACCAACCAGGGCATCGCGCGCACCGACGTGCCGGCGTTCTCGTTCCAGGGCCATCCGGAAGCCTCGCCGGGCCCGCATGATGTCGGTCCGTTGTTCGACCGGTTCGTTGCGATGATGGCCGAGGCGAACGCTTGATGCGCAGCCACGCGCTGCTGCTGTCGTTGTTGTGCGTCACCGGTGTGGCCCACGCCGCACCGGCCACCGATGCCGAGGTAAAGGCGGTCATGCAGCAGTTGAGCATGGGCACCCTGGGCAAGGACATGGCCAAGATGATGGTCGACAACCTGCCGGCCCTCGACAGCCTGCCCGAGGCTGACCGCGAGTGCGCGCACACCCCGATCAAGGACCTGCTTGATGCGGAGTTCCGTCGCTCGGTGATCGCCGGTCTCGGTACTGATGGCGATGAGGTGATCGCCGAGTGGTCGCGCTTCCTGGCCACGCCCGCTGGCAAAGGTCTGGCCTCGGCATTTGCCGCGGCCGGCCCGGAAACGATGGCGGCCAGGACCCACGCGGTTCTGAGCGAAAAAGAGCGCGCTGATGCAGCGGCGTTTCTCGCCAGCCCGGCCTACACCCGCTTCATCGCCACATTCGATACCGAATCGGGGCTGCCCGACGACATCGGCGTGCAGTTGGCGAAAGGGCTGCAGGACCAGTGCCGGATCGTACTGGCACCGGACGAGATCGCCTGATGGACAGTGTGCGTTCACTCCGCCTTGTCATGCCGCACCGCACATGCTGACGTCGCGTACCTCCTGCGTCGCCGTGCTGGTTCGTGCCGGGATGCTGTCGGCGCTGGCCATGGCCCCATCGATGGCGATGGCGCAGGCCGGTGGTCACGCGCAGCGGGTCGGCCAACTGGTGGAGCAGGTACGGTGGCAACGGACGCTGGCCCTGATCGCCGACGGTCTGGTGGCCGACGACGACCGCCTGGGTGCTTTGGATGGCCCGCAGCGCGCCTGCGTCACGCAGGTGCTCAACCTCACCCTGGATGAGATGACGCGCGAGCGGCTGGCTGAGCGGATGACCAGCGCGCAGGTCCAGCACTGGCTGGATTTTGGTGACACCCCGGCCGGCGCTTCGTTCATGGCCGCTTTCGCGGCCAACGCACAGGCGCAGCTGGTGTCGGGCGACGACAGCCAGGCTCCGTTGCCGCCGGCAGCGTATCGCGCGGAGGCCGAAACCTTCATGGCGTCGGCGCCGTTCGCGGCCTTCGTCAATGCGCTGTCGGGCCAGCCCACTTTCAGCTTCAAGCGATCACAGCAATTGCATCAACGGTTCCAGTCAGACTGCGGTGTCAGCAGTCCCCAAGCTACTTGATCGACAGCGTGCGATCAGTTCCCCCCGCCACGCTGTACTGACTTAGAGAAGACAATGCCCAAGCGCACTGACCTTAAAACCATCCTCATCATCGGTGCTGGCCCGATCGTCATCGGCCAGGCCTGTGAGTTCGACTACTCTGGCGCGCAGGCCTGCAAGGCGCTGCGCGACGAGGGTTACCGCGTGGTGCTGGTCAACAGCAATCCGGCCACCATCATGACCGACCCGGAGATGGCCGACGCCGTCTACATCGAGCCGATCAACTGGCAGACAGTCGAGAAAATCATCGCCAAGGAAAAGCCCGATGCGCTGCTGCCGACCATGGGTGGCCAGACCGCGCTGAACTGCGCGCTGGACCTGGCCGACAACGGCGTGCTGGAGAAGTACAACGTCGAGCTGATCGGCGCCAAGCGCGATGCGATCCGCATGGCTGAGGACCGCGAGCTGTTCCGCGTGGCCATGGGCGAGATCGGCCTGGAGTGCCCGTCGGCGGCGGTGGCGCACACGCTGGAAGAAGCGATCGAGATCCAGACCCGCGTCGGCTACCCGACCATCATCCGCCCCAGCTTCACCTTGGGCGGCAGCGGTGGCGGCATCGCCTACAACCGCGAAGAGCTGGTCGACATCGTAACCCGCGGCCTGGAACTGTCGCCGACCACCGAAGTGCTGGTGGAAGAGTCGGTGCTGGGCTGGAAGGAATTCGAGATGGAGGTGGTGCGCGACGCCGCCGACAACTGCATCATCGTCTGCTCGATCGAGAACCTGGACCCGATGGGCGTGCATACCGGTGACTCGATCACCGTGGCCCCGGCCCAGACCCTGACCGACAAGGAATACCAGCGCCTGCGCGATGCCTCCATCGCCGTGCTGCGCAAGATCGGCGTGGATACCGGCGGCTCGAACGTGCAGTTCGGCATCAGCCCGACCACCGGCCGCGTGGTGGTGATCGAGATGAACCCGCGCGTGTCGCGTTCCTCGGCGCTGGCCTCCAAGGCCACCGGTTTCCCGATCGCCAAGGTCGCGGCCAAGCTGGCCGTGGGGTACACCCTGGACGAATTGAAGAACGAAATCACCGGTGGACTGACCCCGGCCTCGTTCGAGCCGTCGATCGATTACGTCGTCACCAAGATCCCGCGCTTCGCCTTCGAGAAGTTCCCGGCGGCCGATGCACGCCTGACCACCCAGATGAAATCGGTGGGCGAGGTGATGGCGATGGGCCGCACCTTCCAGGAGTCGCTGCAGAAGGCGCTGCGTGGCCTGGAAACCGGCAAGATCGGCCTGGACCCGACCGGTCTGGACCTGTCCAACGAGGACGACATCACCACGCTCAAGCGCGAGCTCAAGGCCCCGGGTCCGGAGCGTCTGTTCTTCGTCGGTGATGCGTTCCGCGCCGGTTTCAGCGTGGAAGAGGTGTTCGCGCTGTCGCACATCGACCCGTGGTTCCTGGATCAGATCGAAGAAATCATCCAGGCCGAGGCCGAGGTGGCTGCCGATGGCATCGACGCGCTGGACGCCGTGCGCCTGCGCAAGCTCAAGCGCGCCGGTTTCTCCGACGCCCGCCTGGCCGAGCTGACCGGCACCAACGAAGCGGCCGTGCGCGCACTGCGCCGTGCCCACAAGGTGCGCCCGGTGTACAAGCGCGTGGATTCCTGCGCCGCCGAGTTCGCCACCAGCACCGCGTACCTGTACTCGACCTACGAGGACGAGTGCGAAGCCGCACCGAGCAACCGCGACAAGATCATGATCCTGGGTGGCGGTCCGAACCGCATCGGCCAGGGCATCGAGTTCGACTACTGCTGTGTGCACGCTGCGCTGGCGCTGCGCGATGATGGCTTTGAAACCATCATGGTCAACTGCAACCCGGAAACTGTCTCCACCGATTACGACACCTCCGACCGCCTGTACTTCGAGCCGCTGACGCTGGAAGACGTGCTGGAAATCGTCGAGCTGGAACAGCCGAAGGGCGTGATCGTGCAGTACGGCGGCCAGACCCCGCTGAAGCTGGCGCGCGCGCTGGAAGCCAACGGCGTGCCGGTGATCGGCACCTCGCCGGACTCCATCGATCTGGCCGAAGACCGCGAGCGGTTCCAGCAGCTGGTCGACAAGCTCGGCCTGAAGCAGCCGCCGAACCGCATCGCCCGCAACGACCAGGAAGCGCTGCTGCTGGCCCGCGAAATCGGCTACCCGCTGGTGGTGCGCCCGAGCTACGTGCTGGGCGGCCGTGCGATGGAAATCGTCTACGGTGAATCCGATCTGGCCCGCTACGTCCGCGACGCGGTGAAGGTCTCCAACGATTCGCCCGTGCTGCTGGACCGCTTCCTGGACAACGCCGTGGAAGTGGACGTGGATATCATTGCCGACAAGGACGGTAATGTTCTGATCGGCGGCGTGATGGAGCACATCGAAGAAGCCGGCGTGCATTCGGGCGATTCGTCCTGCTCGCTGCCGCCGTACTCGCTGTCGGCAGAAACCCAGGCCGAGCTGCGTCGCCAGGTGGTGGAGCTGGCCAAGGCCCTGAACGTGGTTGGCCTGATGAACACCCAGTTCGCGATCCAGGCCGGCGAGAACGGCGAAGACATCGTCTACCTGCTGGAAGTGAACCCGCGTGCCTCGCGCACCGTGCCGTTCGTGTCCAAGGCCACCGGCATGCCGCTGGCCAAGATCGCCGCGCGCTGCATGGCCGGCAAGACGCTGGCCGAGCAGGGTGCGACCAAGGAAATCGTGCCGGGCTACTACTCGGTCAAGGAAGCGATCTTCCCGTTCGCCAAGTTCCAGGGCGTCGATCCGATCCTCGGGCCGGAGATGCGTTCCACCGGTGAGGTGATGGGCGTGGGCCGCAGCTTCAGCGCCGCCTTCGCGCGTGCGCAGGAAGCCGGTGGCATCAAGGCGCCGCCGCTGGGCAAGGCGTTCGTGTCGGTCCGTGATCCGGACAAGAAGCGCGTGCTGCCGGTCGCCAAGGCGCTGGTCGAGCGCGGCTACACCCTGGTCGCCACCCGTGGCACCGGCGCGTGGCTGCAGGAGCACGGCATGACCTGCGAAATCGTCAACAAGGTGGTCGAAGGCCGTCCGCACATCGTCGATTCGATCAAGAACGGCGAGATCGTCTACATCGTCAACACGACCGAAGGTCGCGCGGCGATCAACGACTCCTTCTCGATCCGTCGCGAAGCGCTGCAGCATCGCGTGACCTATTCGACCACCATCGCCGGCGCCATGGCGCTGGTGCAATCACTGGAATTCCGCGGGACCGGCCCGGTCTGGTCACTGCAGGAACTGCACAAGGAGTTGAACGCATGAGAGCACCGATCACCCTGAAGGGCGCGCAGCGTCTGCGCGAAGAGCTTGACCACCTGAAGTCGGTCAAGCGCCCGAAGGTCATCGCGGCGATCGCCGAGGCACGCGAACACGGCGATCTCAAAGAGAACGCCGAGTACCACGCCGCGCGCGAAGAGCAGGGCTTCATCGAAGGCCGCATCAAGCAGCTGGAAGGTGAGCTCTCGCATGCCGAGATCATCGACATCACCAAGCTCAACGCCGGCAGCAAGGTGGTGTTCGGCGCCACGGTCGAGCTGTCGGACGTGGAGAGCGAGGAAGAGAAGCGCTACCAGATCGTTGGCGACCTGGAAGCGGACATCAAGCTGGGCCTGATCGCGATCTCCTCGCCGCTGGCCCGTGCCTTGATCGGCAAGCTGGAAGGCGATGCGGTCACCATCGACGCACCGGCCGGCCAGCGCGAGTACGAAATCGTCAGCGTCCAGTACCTGGACTGACGGCGATGGCCACGGCGACGTTGTTGCTGCCGGCGCGCAGCCGGTTTCCGGCGGCGCCGTTGCCCGATGACGTCGCCAAGGCGCTGGGGCGTGCGCAGCGCCGCAGCGCCGAGGCGGGCGAACGCGCCCAGCTGCGTCGGCATTTCCAGACGCAGCCGGACGCGTGGTCTGCCGCCGCCCTGACCCGCCAGCTGGATGTCGGCGATGCCGACGGGGCGGTGTGGCTGCGGGCCGATCCGGCCAACGTGGTGCCGGACATGCACGGTGCTCGCCTGATGGGGCACGGGGACACCCTGCGTCCCGATCTGGCCGATGTCATGCATCTGCTGCCGGCGTTGCAGCCGTTGTTTGCCGGGTTCGGTTTCGTGCTGGATGCCCCGGTGCCGTCACGCTGGTACCTGCGCCTGCCGCCAGGCACCACGCTGCCCGCGTTCGCCGAGCCTGATGAAGTGCTTGGCGATGATCTGTTTGCCCATCTGCCTGAAGGCGATGCGGGCCGCCGTTGGCGCGCCCTGCTGACCGAAGCGCAGGTGGTGTTGCACCAGCACGAGTGGAACCAGCAGCGCGTGGCCGACGGCAAACGGGCGATCAACTCGTTGTGGTTCTGGGGTGGCGGTAAGCTGCCCGAACGCGTGACCACCGCGCATGCCCAGGTCCGCAGCCGCGATGCGCTGCTGCAGGCGCTGGCCAAGGCCGCAGGTCTGCAGGCCGATGGCGAGCAGACCGTGGATGCCCTGGTGGACCTGCGTCAGCTGCGTTCGCTGGAACAGTTGGGCAATGAGGCGATCCGCCCGTTGCTGGCGGCGATTGCCCGCGGGGAACTGAAACGGCTGGTGCTGGATTTCGAGGACGGCGCCCGCGTGGAGATCGACAAGACCCAGCGCTGGCGGTTCTGGAAGAAGCCGGTGCAACTGCACGACCTCTGAGTGCGTCGATCGGCAGCCGGCCAGCCGCCGGCTCCATCCGTGGCAGGGCGGTATCATGGTCGCGCACGTCATTGATCGAGCCCGTTTTGACCCAGTCTGAAGCACCCCGTATCCAGCGCCGTCCTGCCGCCGCCGTCAGCGAGTGGCCGTCCTCCATGTTGCCGCTGCTGCAGCGCTTGTACGCCGCGCGCGGGGTGACCGATGCCGCACAGGCCCAGCCGAAGCTGGCCCAGCTGCATGCGCCAGATCTGCTGGGCAGCATGCAGGCTGCGGTAACGCTGCTGGCCGATGCGATCGCCAACAACGAACGGATCCTGATCGTCGGCGATTTCGACTGCGACGGCGCCACTGCCTGTGCGGTCGGGGTGCGCGGCCTGCGCATGCTTGGCGCGCGCGATGTGGTGCACGCGGTGCCCAACCGCATGCTGCACGGCTATGGCCTGTCGCCGTCACTGGTGGCCGAGCTGGCCCCGCTCAAACCCGGCCTGCTGGTCACGGTCGACCATGGCATCGCCTGCCATGCCGGCGTCAACGCGGCCAAGGCACTGGGCTGGAAAGTACTGGTCACCGATCACCATCTGCCGGGCGAGCACCTGCCGCCGGCCGACGCCATCGTGGACCCCAACATCAGCGGCGATGCCTTCCCGAGCAAGGCGTTGGCCGGCGTCGGGGTGATCTTCTATGTGTTGATGGCGCTGCGCCGCCACCTGCGCGAGCAGGGCGCGTACGCCACCACGCCCGAGCCGGACCTGCTGACCCTGCTGGATCTGGTCGCGGTGGGTACCGTCGCCGATCTGGTGGCGCTGGATGACAACAACCGCGCCCTGGTCTCGGCCGGTCTGCGCCGGCTGCGCAGCGGCAAGGGCTGCGTCGGTCTGCAGGCGCTGATCGAAGCCAGCGGGCGTGATGCCTCGCGGCTGACCGGCAGCGACATTGGCTTCGCGCTCGGCCCACGGTTGAACGCGGCCGGCCGGCTGGAAGACATGGCGCTGGGCATCGAGCTGCTGCTCACCGAAGACCGCGCCCAGGCGCGTGAGATCGCCACGACGCTGGAATCGATCAACACCGAGCGCCGCGCGGTCCAGCAGCTGATGACCGACGACGCCGAACTGGCCGTATCCCGTGCGGTGCTCAGTGCGGAGGGCGTGCGCCCGGTTGCGGCATGTCTGTTCGATGCCGAATGGCATCCGGGCGTGGTTGGGTTGGTCGCTTCCAAGATGAAGGATCGCCTGCACCGCCCGGTGATCGCGTTTGCGCCTTCAGAGCCGGGCGGCGATTCGCTGCGTGGTTCGGCGCGCTCGATTCCCGGCTTCCACATCCGGGATGCGCTGGCGTTGGTCAACGCGGCGCACCCGGGCCTGATCGACAAGTTTGGTGGGCATGCCATGGCCGCCGGCCTGAGCCTGCCGCACGCGCAGCTGGCGGCGTTCGAGCAGGCCTTCGTCGACGTGGTGGAGCGCACCCTGGATCCGCTCTCGCTGCAGCAGCAACTGCTCACCGACGGTGAGCTGTTGCCGCAGGAGCTGGACTTCGCGCATGCCGAGGCGCTGCGTCTGGCTGGCCCATGGGGGCAGGGCTTTCCCGAGCCGTTGTTCGATGGCCACTTCCAGGTGGCGCGCTGGCAGGTGCTCAAAGAGAAGCACCTGAAACTGAGCCTGCGCGTGCCGGGCCGCGCCGAGCCGATCAGCGCGATCCACTTCAGCGGCTGGACCGGCAACGCACCGGCCAACAACGTCCATATCGCGTACCGGCTGGTCAGCGATGACTACCGTGGCGGCGGGGCGATCCAGCTGATCGTGGAGCACTGCGCGGATGCCTGACCTGAGCCGCACCGCGCAGACCCACATGCGCCTGTCGCCTACCGAACGTTTCGATCTGCAGAGCCGCATCGTGCTGCAGGGTGACGAGACCGCACGCACCGGACTCTCCGCCCGCGAAGGGTTCGAATTCCCGGACCTGGAAGGCTCGCGCCAGAGCGTGGCATGGTTGTTGCGGCAGGAACTGGCCGCACGGATCGAGGGCGGAGACGGCGCGTCCACCGGTCCGATCACAGTCGACGATGCGGTTGCCGCGGTGATGGCGCGGCTGAGAAGGACCCGCTGCGTGGCCACGGCCTACCAGCCCTCGGACGACCCGGACGATTACCGGGATGCCGACGATCAGGCAGGGGCGCTGGCGTATACCTGCCAGCTGCCCGATCCCGCTGCGTTGCGTCCCGTGCATGCAGCGCTGCGCGCGGCCCAGGACGGTCCGGATCGGCATCAGGCCGCGCAACGTCTGCTGGCCGCTTACGTCGAACACCTGTCCAGCGCACCGGACAGGTCTGTGCACGCACATCACGCCGTATTCTCGCGCCCGTACTCGGCCGACCACGCCGTGATGCAGAGCATGGCGGTCATGGAGACGATCCTGCCCGCGCTGTTTCCGTTCGACGGCTGGGAAGACGGCGACGACTGAGCATCGCCGGGCCAACGGTGATCGCGTCGATCGAGTGGTTTATTCCTGCACCTTGGTCACCAGCGTCGGCATTTCCCAGGCGCCACCGGCGGACACCAGGCGGCACAAGCCGGTGCTGCTGTCGGCGGTCCTGACGAACTGTGTGCCGGTCCAGCCCCAGGTGGTGGAGTACCAGCAATCGCCAAGGCCACGGCCTTTGTGCGCCTCCTGGATGGTGCGCACCTCATCACCGACCGCTGCCGTGGTGACCAGTCGCGGCTGGTACGGCGCGCGGTCGTTGATCACCCAGTAGCCGTCACCCGTGTTGTACGCGCCGCGCCAGCAGCTCAGCGAGACCAGCAGTTTGTCGGCACTGAGCCGCTGCACCGTCAGCGCTTCGGGTTCCTCGCCGGGCGACACGCTGCCGCTGGGTCCCAGCGCTTCGCAATCGTCGGCTGAAGTCACTGCTGCGAGGGCGGCACGCAGCGCCGGCGATGCGGCCAGCGCGGTGTCCGCCGGGCGGGTCGCCACCGGCTTGCCCAGTCGCACGACCGGCATCGGCAGTGCGGGCGGCACCGAGGATTCGGCGAGGGTGCCTTTGCGCATCAACGCGCCGGGTGTGCCAAGGCGACCTTGGAACGCATCCATCTTCAACAGCACGGCCGAGGCGCCCTGATCAGAGACCGTCCAGCGCGCGCCATCGTCGCCGATCAGCTCGATGCGGCTGTTGCGTGCCAACGAAGCGAGCAGGGCAGCCAGCTGCTTCGCGGAAAAGGTGGCGGTTCCATCGGCGGCGTCGAACTGCATCGGGCCCAGCGAGGTGCCGTTGATCTGCAGGCTGAGCCGCTGGGTGGCGGAGTTGTCGTCGTATTGGCCGAGCATCAGTTCAGCCTGCACCGGCTGGTCCGGCCCGCCCGCGCGGGTGAGCAGGATCGAGACCGGGTCGCCGCCATTGTCGTCGGCCTGATAACCGGCGGCGCGGCAGGTACGGGTGTTGTCGCAGGCCAGCGTCCAGTCGTGGTGGGTGAACGTCACGCCCTCGATGGGGGCGGCGGCGTAACCGGGCAGGGTGAGCCCCATCAACAGCGGGGCGGTCAACAACAGGAGCATGCGGCATCCTTGGTCCATCAATCCGTGGAGGGCGATCTTGGCCCAGCACGGATGAGGCGTCCATGACCGGAACAGGCGATTGCCGCCGCTCAACCCCGTTCTCGTGCGCCGTGCGTTCAAGGAGGTGTCATCAGATCAGGAGCGTCACATGGGAATCGCACTGCGCAGTATCGGTCTGCTCGCGCTGCTGTGCTGGCAGCTGCCCAGCGCCCACGCACAGGCGCGGCGTTTCCCGCCGCCACGCCCCCCCATCCTGCAGGTCGCCGGCGCCGAGGTGCCGGTGCGGCTGACCGAGGCCCGTATCGACAGTCGTGTCATGGCGGGGCTGGGTGAGACCACGATCGAGTTGACCTTCCACAATCCCAACGCGCGGGTGCTGGAAGGGCAGCTGGCGTTCCCGCTGGCCGCGGGCCAACAGGTGGCCGGGTTCGCACTGGATATCGATGGCGCGCTGCGCGACGCGGTGCCGGTCCCCAAGGCGCAGGGCCGCCAGGTGTTCGAGGCGATCGAGCGGCGCCAGGTTGATCCGGGGCAGCTGGAACAGACCGCCGGCAATCAGTTCCGGCTGCGGCTCTATCCCATCCCGGCGCGTGGTGAGCGTCGCGTCCGTCTGGTGCTGCGCGACAGCCTGCCGACCGTTCCGCAGGGCCTGCAGTGGTCACTGCCCGTGTTCTTCGCACGCCAGGCCGAGCAGGTAACGGTGAAGCTCGAGGCGAGCGGGACGGGCCAGCCGGTCGCCGTGGGCTCCAATCCACTGGGATTCACAGTGAAGACCGGCGCCTATGCGGCGCAGTGGCAGGGGCGGGGCGCGGATCTGCCTGCACAGCTGCAGTGGAGCCTTCCGCTCGCGCGCAGCACTGACGTGGTCACCGGTCTGCATGAGGGGCAGCGCTATCTGCTGGCCAGCGTGCCGGTTCGCACGTCCACCGCTGCGCGCATCCTGCCGGCGCGTATCGGCCTGCTCTGGGATGCGTCTGGCTCGGCCGGTACGCGCAACGGTGCGGCTGAACTCGCTGTGCTGGATCGCTACTTCCAGGCCCTCGGCACCGGTCAGGTCCAGTTGACCGTGCTGCGTGACCGCAGCGAAACGCCGCGGGAGTTCACCGTCAACAAGGGCGACTGGTCAGCACTGCGCGAGTACCTGAGGGCACTGCCCAACGATGGCGCCAGTGCGCTGGGCGACTGGACGCCGAACCCCGCCATCGGCGAGTACCTGTTGGTCAGCGATGGCCTGGCCAACTACGGCAGCCAGACGTTGCCCACCCTGTCGCCCAATCAACGCCTCTATGCGCTGAGCAGCGCCGGTGCGAAGACCGACACCCCGCGCCTGCGCGCCTGGACCGGCGCCCATCATGGGCAGCTGCTGCAGGTGAGCAGTGAGGCAGACGTGCCGGGCGTGATGCCGCTGCTGCTCCAGCAGCCGGTCGACGTGGCCGATGTCGTGGCACGTGGCGTGGAGGACGTGAACGTGGATGCCTCCAGCGCCACACAGGGCTGGATCCGTGTCACCGGCCGTGTGCTGCGTCCCGATGCGACAGTGCTGCTGTCGCTGCGCGGTGGCGGCAGTGATCCACAACCGATCACGCTCAACGTCGCGAACGCACGGGGGGTGGAAGGCGGCCTGGTGGCTCACGCGTGGGCGAATGCCCGCTTGGCGGCCCTGGCGGCGGACCCGGCCGGGGCGCAGGCCGCCAAGGCGTTGTCGCAGCAGTTCGGTGTGGTGACCGCCGATACCTCGCTGCTGGTTCTTGAAACATTGGAAGATTACCTGCGCTACGGCATCCGTCCGCCGGGTCCGTTGCGCGCGGCCTACGACCAGCGCCATGCGTTGACGGTGGCGGATGTGGCAAGCGAGCGGAAGCGCCGCCTGGATGGCATCGCCCGCCAGTTCGCCGAGCGCGAACAGTGGTGGAACACGCGCTGGCCCAAGGGTGCGCCGCCGCGGCCCAAGCCGGAATCGCGGTCCGTCGCCGCACCGGTCGCCATGGCGATGGCGCCGCCACCGCCGGCGCCTTCGGCTTCGATGGCCTTGGACAGGGTGGAGATGACGGCTTCGTTGGTCGCGGACCAGGCCGACGCCTCGAGCGAGCGCCTCGCCAAATCGGCCCCCAAAGCCAACCGCGGGCAGATCACCCTGACCCTGGCGCCGTGGGCGCCCGACTCGCCCTACGCGCGCCGTCTGCGCCACGCCACGCCGGCGCAGCTGTATCCGCTGTATCTGCAGGAGCGCGAACAGCACGCTGGTAGCAGCGCCTTCTATCTGGACGTGGCCGATCTACTGCTGGCCAGCGGACAGCGCGACCTGGCCCTGCGCGTGCTCTCCAACCTTGCCGAGATGGAACTGGAAAATCGCCACGTGCTGCGCGTGCTTGGTTATCGCCTGATGCAGGCCAAGGCGCCGGCGCTGGCCGTGCCGGTGTTCCGCCAGGTGCTGGTGATGGGCGAGGAGGAGCCGCAGAGTTTCCGTGATCTCGGCCTGGCGCTGGAAGCAGCCGGGGAGTACCAGGCGGCGGTGGCATCGCTGTATGAAGTGGTGGTGCGACCGTGGGATGGCCGCTTCGACGGCATCTCGCTGATCGCGCTGGATGAACTGACCCGACTGATCGCACGCGAGCGCGTCGACGCCTCGGCCATCGACCCGCGCCTGCGCCGTGCGATGCCGCTGGACCTGCGCGTGGTGCTGAGCTGGGACAGCGACAACAGCGACATGGACCTGTGGGTCACCGATCCCAATGGCGAGCGCGCCTACTACGGCAACCGGCTGACCTACCAGGGCGGGCAGATGTCGCAGGACTTCACCGGCGGCTATGGACCGGAGCAGTTCTCGTTGCGTGATGCCAAGCCCGGCACCTACAAGATCGAAGCGAACTACTTCGGCAGCCGCGAGCAGGTGGTTACCGGCGCCACCACCTTGATGCTGCGCCTGAGCACCAAGTGGGGCAGCCGCGACCAGCGCGACCAGCAGGTCACGCTGCGGTTGAAGGACCGTGCGGAGACGGTGCTGGTCGGGGAATTCGAGGTGAAGTGAGCGGCCAATACCCTGCCAAGGCGATGCCGCCGATGAAGATCGCCGCGTTGCCGATGGCGTTGAACACTGCCTCCACCACCGCCGTGTCAGGCAGTGCCAGTGCAGTGGCGACTGCGCCCAGAACAGGGCTGATGACAAGATAAAGCCCGACCACGACGAGCACCCGCCCGATCCGCTGCCACGGCGTGTGCGGATCCGCCGGCCAGCCGCGCCAGTGCAGAAAGCCGAAGACCAGCAGCAGCCCCAGGTAACGCCCGGCGCTGTCTGCCGGGACGAGGTCGCCGGTCAACGCCGCTGCCGTCACCCCAACGCCCAGCGTGGCAAGGAGCAGGTAACGCGTTCGATTGTGATGCGCGGGGGTGGGCAGGCACTGCCAGGCAAACCAGCCCAAGGCCATCCCGACCAGCCAGCCGCCCAGTACATCGGACAGGAAGTGCCGGCCCAGGTACATGCGTGACAGCGCCATCAACAGCGGCCAGCCGATCAGCAGCGCGAGCCGCCAGCCGCGGCTGCGGGTGCCGAAGCACAGCACCAGCGCCGTCATCGCCGCCGTGGCCACGCCCACATGACCACTGATGAATCCGTAGTCTGGATCCGGCTGCGCACGCAACGCTGCAATTGCCTCATCGGTCGGCAGCGACCAGAACGATCCGGCAGCGCCATCGGCCACCAGCGCATGGCCAGGGCGGCCCTTGTCCAGCACGAGGATGTCGACATCGCTGGGGCGGGGCAGGGCAGCACCCTGCTTGATCGCGTGCGTGGCCATCGACATCAGCAGCACCGCGAGCATCACGCCCAGCCCGGCACGCAGGCGCACCCCGAAGCTGCACACCACGATCAACAGCACGTACGCCCACTCGTAGCCCAGCGTGCTGACAAAGCTCATGAGCGGCAACATCCATGCTGCATCGAAGAACGACTGCAGCCACACATGCCAATGGGTCTGGAACATCCGTATTCCTCAGTGCTGGGCCACCGCCCGCGTGACCGGCAACGATAGCCGCTGCCGGCGCAGTCCGAAAAGAGGACGCAGCCAGGCGACGCCGCGCCAAGTGACGAATGGCGGTCGCCCGGGGACGGGTGGGGCGCACTACCATGGAGAGATGAGGCAGGCTGACGACCCTTTGCGAATGGACGATTCAATGGCGAACGGAAGGGCCGCGCGGTGGCGGCCGGGTGCACGGATGCTGGTGTGGTCGGTAATCCTGTTGACCAGTGCGGTGGCCAATGCGCTGGTCGAAGTCATGGATGCGGCTCGCCGTGGTGACGATCTCGGCCTGTGGCAACCGATGATCTGGGAGCTGAGCAGCGTCGCGATGATCCTGCTGACCTTGCCGGTGCTGTGGTGGGGCTGCCAGCGTTGGCCGCTGCACGCCGATACCTGGAAGCGACGGCTGCCCCTGTACCTGTTGGCCAGCGTGGCGTGGTCGCTGGTGCATGTGACCGGGATGATGGCGCTGCGGCATCTGGCCTATGCCGCGCTGGGCTACCACTACCAGGACGATGCCACCTGGCCGGTACGCCTGCTGTACGAGTACCTCAAGGACGTCCGTGCGTTCTTCACCTTCGTGGCGATCGAGCACTTCTTCAGCTGGTTCGGGCGGCGTCGGCAGGGCGAGGCGCATCTGCTGGCCGCACCGGACGATGCCCCGCCGGTGGACGCAGTGGAGCGCCCGGAGCGGTTCCTGGTACGCAAGCTGGGGCGCGACTTCCTGGTGGCCACCGGTGATATCGAATATGCCCAGGCGGCCGGCAACTACGTCAATCTGCGGGTGCGCGGGCACGATTACCCGCTGCGCAGCACCATGGCGGCACTGGAAGAGCGACTGGATCCGGGAATTTTCGTGCGTGCCCACCGCAGCTGGCTGGTGAACGTGCGTCACCTGGTCTCGATCGAGCCGCTGGACGGGGGCGAGGCCCTGCTGCACATGGACGATGGAGGCCGGGTGCCGTGCAGCCGGCGGCAGCTTCCCTCGTTCCGGCAGGCGCTGGCGGTGCAGGCGCCGGACTGATCCTGCCTGGCTGACCGGCACCCTGGCGGACCAGGATGCCGGTGTGGCACTCAGCGCTTGCTGTCTTTCTTGATCATTGCGTCGATGCGCCCGGCGCGGGCTTCCGAGCCCGGGTGCGAGGACATCAGGCCGCCATCGCTGGACAGCTTGCGGAACATGCTGGCCAATGCGGCCGGGTCGTACTGGTGGCGCTTCATGAAGCGGTAGCCGTATTCGTCGGCAGCGCTTTCTTCTTTCTGCGAGAACTGCGCGTTGACGAAGCCTTCGGCCAGTTCGCCGAGCTGGCCCTGGGTCAGGGCGGCGACATTGGCATTGCCTGAGGCGGCCAGCGTGTCACGACCTGCCGAGGCCAGCAGGGCGGTGCGCATCTTGGTCTTGGAGTGGCCCAGTTTGACGTGACCAATCTCGTGACCGATCACGCCGCGCACCTCATCGTCCGAGGCCATGTCCATCAGCCCGGAGTACACGCGCACGCAGCCGTTGGCCATGGCCCAGGCGTTGACGTCTTCGGTCAGGTAGACCTTGAAGCTCAGGCTCATGCCGTCTTCGTTGGCCAGGCCCTGGGTGATCTTGGCCAGGCGCTGGGCATACGGATTGTTGGCGGGGGCGACCTTGTTCTGCTGGTCCATGTAGACGCAGGCTTCGTCGGCGGCCTTGGCCACGTCCTGGTCGGACAGGGTCAATGCCTGGCCGGCCTTCAGGCCGGTGCTGGTCAGCTGCTTGAGGTCCAGGGCCGAAGCGGTGGTGGAAGCGGTCAGGCAGGCAAGCGCCAGCAGCAGGGCGGAGGATGACGTCCTCATCGGGGTAGTGCTCCATGTAGTGCGTTGGGGGACGCCGCGGGCAGGGGGCCGCGCAGCGGGGGCGAAGTCTACCGTCTGGCCGGGCGCCCGTGTTCAGTGATGTCGTTTTCGCAGCCGGGAGAGGGGGCCCTGCACCCCGGCTGCCGCCGGAAAGCCCCGGATAGGCTATGATGGACAGTCTTTTCGCACGCATTAATCGCCGACATGATCGAGCTCAATCCTGTCCGCCAGCGCATCACCGATCTCACCGATCGCGTGCTCTCGCTCAGGGGGTATCTTTGACTACGACGCCAAGAAAGAGCGTCTGGAAGAAGTAACCCGGGAACTGGAAAACCCGGATATCTGGAACAACGCCGAGTACGCCCAGAATCTTGGCCGCGAACGCGCCAATCTGGACAAGACCGTCGGCGGCATCGCCACGATCCTCGACGGCCTGACCGAGTCGGGTGAACTGCTGGAACTGGCCGAAAGCGAGCAGGACGAAGAAACCGCCCTGGCCGTGGTCAGCGACCTGGACAAGTACCAGAAGCACGTCGAACAGCTGGAGTTCCAGCGCATGTTCTCCGGGCAGATGGATACCGCGGCGGCCTTCGTCGACATCCAGGCCGGTGCCGGCGGTACCGAAGCCCAGGACTGGGCCGAAATCCTGCTGCGCATGTACCTGCGCTGGTGCGAATCGCGCGGCTGGAAGACCGAGCTGATGGAAGTCTCCGGCGGCGACGTCGCGGGCATCAAGTCCGCGACGCTGCGCGTGGAAGGCGATTACGCCTATGGCTGGCTGAAGACCGAAACCGGCGTGCACCGCCTGGTGCGCAAGTCGCCGTTCGATTCGGACAACCGCCGCCACACCAGCTTCACCTCGGTGTTCGTGTCCCCGGAAGTCGATGACAACATCGAGATCGACATCAATCCGGCCGACCTGCGTACCGACGTGTACCGCTCCTCGGGCGCGGGTGGTCAGCACGTCAACAAGACCGAATCGGCGGTGCGTATCACGCACATCCCGACCAACACGGTCGTGGCCTGCCAGACCGGCCGCAGCCAGCACCAGAACCGCGACAACGCGATGAAGATGCTGGCCGCCAAGCTGTACGAGCTGGAGATCCAGAAGCGCAACGCCGAGCGCGATGCGGTGGAAGCCACCAAGTCCGATATCGGCTGGGGCAGCCAGATCCGCAACTACGTGCTCGACCAGAGCCGCATCAAGGACCTGCGCACCGGCATCGAACGCTCCGATACGCAGAAGGTGCTGGACGGCGACCTCGACGAATTCGTCGAAGCCAGCCTGAAGTCCGGCCTGGCCGTGGGTGCCAAACGCACCGACGCCTGACCGTCGGGGCCGCCGCGCGCGGCCCCGATCCGTTGTGCCCGGGTGACGCCCGGTTTCGCAATCCGCCCCGACCATCGGCATGATGGCGGGGACCGTACCTCCCCCCGACATACATAGACCCACGCCATGAACGATCAGACCGCCGCGCCGCAGCCCCCCGTCGACGAGAACAGCCTCATCGCCGAGCGCCGCGCGAAACTGACCGCCCTGCGCGGGCAGGGCATCGCCTACCCGAACGATTTCCGCCGCGAGCACTTCGCCGGCACCCTGCAGGCCGAGTTCGCCGACGCCGAACAGTGGACCGCCGAAGCGCTGGAAGCCACTGACCGCCAGGTCAAGATGGCCGGCCGCCTGATGGCCAAGCGCGTGATGGGCAAGGCCAGCTTCGCCCAGATCCAGGACGAGTCCGGCCGCATCCAGCTGTTCCTGCAGGGCAGCACCCTGGGCGATGCCTACACCGCCTTCAAGGGCTGGGACGTGGGCGACATCATCGCCGTGGAGGGCGGGCTGACCCGCACCAAGACCGGTGAACTGTCGGTCAAGGCCACCAGCATCCGCCTGCTGACCAAGTCGCTGCGCCCGCTGCCGGACAAGTGGCATGGCCTGGCCGACGTGGAGCAGCGCTACCGCCAGCGCTACGTGGACCTGATCGTGACCCCGGAGTCGCGCGAGGTGTTCATCAAGCGCTCGCGGATCATCCGCGCCATGCGCGCCTGGCTGGACAACCGCGACTTCCTGGAAGTCGAAACGCCGATGATGCATTACATCCCCGGCGGTGCTACGGCCAAGCCGTTCACCACCCACCACAACGCGCTGGATCTTGACCTGTACCTGCGCGTGGCCCCGGAGCTGTACCTCAAGCGCCTGGTCGTGGGTGGGCTGGAGCGCGTGTACGAGATCAACCGCAACTTCCGCAATGAAGGCGTCAGCACCCGCCACAACCCGGAATTCACCATGATGGAGCTGTACGAGGCCTACGCCACGTACACCGAAGTGATGGACCTGACCGAGGGTGTGATCCGGGACGTGGCCAGCAAGGTGCTGGGCACCACCACGGTGGAGTGGGACGGCGCTACGATCGATCTGGCCCCGGCGTTCCGACGCTGGCGCATGGACGAGGCGGTGCGTCACCACAATCCGGAGATCAGTGCGGCCGACTGCACCGATCGCGATGCGCTGGTGGCCCACTGCGAGCGCCTGAAGATCCGCATCAAGCCGTCCTACGGCTGGGGCAAGCTGCTGCTGGAGATCTTCGAGGCCACGGTGGAACACACCCTGATCCAGCCGACCTTCATCACCGACCATCCGGTGGAAGTCTCGCCGCTAGCGCGTGCCAACGACGACCAGCCGGGCTACACCGACCGCTTCGAGCTGTTCATCAATGGCAAGGAGCTGGCCAACGGCTTCTCCGAGCTGAACGACCCGGAAGACCAGGCGGCCCGCTTCCAGGCCCAGGTCACGGCGAAGGAGGGCGGCGATGACGAGGCCATGCATTACGACGCCGATTACATCCGCGCGCTGGAGTACGGCATGGCGCCGACCGGCGGGCTGGGTATCGGCATCGACCGGCTGGTGATGCTGCTGACCGGCAGCAGCTCGATCCGTGATGTGCTCCTGTTCCCGTACATGCGTCCCGAAAACTGAGACGCAGGTCCGGGCGTGCTTGGGGCACGTCCGGATGGGGGTTCCGCTCCCGTGGCCGCGCGAGTATGGTTTCTGCGTGGCCTTAGCCAGGTGCTATGGCGTGATGGCCACGGATCATGACGGATCGCAGGAGGTGCCGACACCGGCATCACACTGTGACGACGATCATGAACTGGGGTGTTCATGACGGGAGGCGGACCGATGCAAGGTGCCAGTGTCCAGAGCGGCGGAGTATCCTCTCCGCAGCATGTTCCAGTGTGGTCAAGGAAGAAGGCAGAAGCAGCCTTGAATATTGTCATCGTTGACGATCAGACGTCCGCGCGTACCATGCTGCGCCATGTCATCGAGGACATCGCGCCGGAATTGTCCGTGCACGACTTCGGCGATCCGCTGACGGCGCTCGCCTGGTGCGAGTCGCATGCCGTGGATCTGCTGTTGCTCGACTACCGCATGCCGGAGATGGACGGGCTGGAGTTCGCCCGTCGGTTCCGTCGCCTGCCCAAACACCGCGATATCCCCGTGATCCTGATCACCGTGGTTGGCGACGAGCCGATCCGCCAGGCCGCGCTGGAAGCCGGGGTGATCGATTTCCTGGTCAAGCCGATCCGCCCGCGCGAACTGCGCGCGCGCTGCTACAACCTGTTGCAGCTGCGCCAGCAGTCGGAGAACGTCAAACAACGCGCGCTGTCGCTGGAGCAGCGCCTGCTGGCCAGCATGCACGAGGTGGAAGAGCGCGAGCGTGAGACGCTCTCGCGCCTGGCGCGTGCGATCGAGTTCCGTGATGCCGGCACCAGTGCCTATCTGGAGCGCATGGCGCATGTGGCGGGCCTGATCGCCGAGCAGCTCGGGCTGCCGGAGGAAGAGGTCAAGCTGATCGAGATGGCCGCGCCCCTGCACGATATGGGCAAGATCGCCATTCCCGATGCGGTGCTGCTCAAGCAGGGCAAGCTGAGCGATGAGGAGCAGGCGATCATGCGCCGGCACCCGCGCATCGGCTATGAACTGCTGAGTGGCAGCCAGAACCGTTTCATCCAGGTCGGTGCGTTGATCGCGCTGCGCCACCATGAGCGCTACGACGGCAGCGGCTACCCGGATGGTCTGGTCGGTGACGCCATTCCGTTGGAAGCGCGCATCGTGGCCGTGGCCGATGTGTTCGATGCCCTGATCTCACCGCGTCCGTACAAGGAAGCATGGACCATGGAAGCCACGCTGGCTTATCTGTACGCCCAGCGTGGACGGTTGTTCGATCCGCGCTGCGTCGATGCCCTGATGCGCGGCCGTCTCCAGCTTGAGGACATCTGCGCACAGCACTCCACTGCGTCATCCCGCCCGGGGATGTGATATGCGCCGTTTGTACCCGCGCCTGAAACAACGTCTGGCGCAACGCCCGGATTCCGAACACGGCCAGGCGATCGTGCGGATAGCGCTGATCACGCTGATCCTGATGTATGTCCTCATGCCTGGCCCGCGCCACGATCTGCCGCCGGCGCAGTACCACGGCGTTCTGGCTATCGTCCTGACCGGGCTGACCCTGTCGCTGGGGCTGTTCGGGTGGCTGCTGTGGCGACCCGGGCGCTCGGACCCGCGCCGCGTGGCCGGCATGCTGGCCGACTACGGTTTGATCGCGGCAGGCATGGTGCAGATGGGCGAGCCGCTGGCGTGGGTCTACATCGTGGTGATGTGGGTCACGGTCGGCAACGGCATGCGGTTCGGCAACAACTATCTTTACGTGGCCGTGGCGATGGCCATGGTGAGCTTTGGCAGTACTGCGCTGTTGACGCCGTACTGGGGGCAGAACGCACGCCTGGCGTTTGGCCTCTGGCTGGGCTTGGCCGCGGTGCCGCTGTATTTCTCCACGCTGCTGCGCCAGTTGACCCGGACCATGGCCGAGGCGCGTCGCGCCAACGAAGCCAAGAGCCGCTTCCTGGCCAACATGAGCCACGAGTTCCGCACGCCGCTCAATGGCCTGTCCGGCATGACCGAAGTGCTCGCCACGACCAAACTGGATGAAGAGCAGCGCGAGTGCGTCAATACCATCCAGGCCTCCTCACGCAGCCTGCTGGCGCTGGTGGAGGAAGTGCTGGACATCTCGGCCATCGAAGCGGGCAAGCTGCGCGTCAACGCCGAGGATTTCGCGCTGGCCGATGTCATCCAGGCGATCGGGCTGATCCTGCTGCCACAGGCGAAAGGCAAACGGCTGGATTACCGGGTCAAGGTGGCCGAGACCGTGCCGCCGCTGCTGCGTGGTGACGTCGGGCATCTGCGCCAGATCCTGCTCAACCTGGCCGGCAACGCGGTCAAGTTCACCGACCATGGCCGCGTCGAAATCCGTGTCGGCGTGCTCAATGCCGAATCCAACGGCGGGGTGCGGCTGCGCTTCGACATTCTGGACACCGGCATCGGTGTCCCGCCTGAGATGCGCCCGCGCCTGTTCGAGGCGTTCGAGCAGGCCGATGTCAGCATGGCCCGTCGCCACGAAGGCACCGGTCTGGGCACGACCATCGCCAAAGGCCTGGTCGAGGCGATGGGCGGGCAGATCGGGTACGAAGACAACCCGCCGCAGGGCAGTCATTTCTGGGTCGAACTGCCCTTCGCGCCGCCGCGCGTGCCGCTGGGCACCGTGACCCCGGCCCTGGTGGGGGATGGGCTGCCGGACAGCAACGGCAACGTCATCGCGTTCGCCGATCCGTTCCTGCGCCACCGCGCCCGCGTGCGAAGCATGCACATCCTGGTGGCCGACGACCATGAGGCCAACCGCATGGTGCTGCAGCGGTTGCTGCAGAAGGCTGGCCACAAGGTGCTGTGCGTCAATGGCGGCGAAGCAGTGCTCGATGCGATGGCCGAGAGCGATTTCGATGCAGCCATTGTGGATCTGCACATGCCCGGCATGAGCGGCCTGGACATGCTCAAGGAACTGCGGGTGATGCAGGCTGGCGGCGGGCCACGCACGCCGGTGCTGGTGCTCAGTGCCGACGTGACCCCCGAAGCGATCCAGCGCTGCACCCAGGCCGGTGCGCATACCTTCCTGGCCAAGCCGGTGGTCGCGGTGCGGCTGCTGGACGTGCTGGCCGACATCGCTTCCAACGGCCAGCTCAAGGCCAGCGCACCGATCGTGCGCACGGCCACCGCCTTGGATGGCGTGCTCGATCCGGGCGTGCTGGATGAGCTTGCCTCACTGGGCATGGGCGATGGCTTCGAACGGGAGTTCATCCGCCAATGCCTCGCCGATGCCGAACAGTGCATTGGTGTAGCGCTGGCCGATGGCGAGCGCGGCGACTGGGTGCATTTCCGCGAGCAGGCGCACGCCATCAAGGGCGTGGCCAGCAACCTGGGCCTGGTGCGTGTGGCCAATCGCGCGGGCGACCTGATGCGCATGGCCGACTGGCAGCTCAAGAGCGAGTGGCGCCAGCGCGTCAGCCTGTTGCAGGCCGGCATCAAGGAAGGGCGTCAGGCGTTGGACGCGCGCGCGCAGCGCAAGGCACAGGGGCAGGCCGACGACGGCGGCGACATGCGCTGAAAAAAAGCCCGGCGGCAGCCGGGCTTGAACAACAGCAGGGGAGGGGGAGGCTCAGGCGACGTCGAGGGTGGCGCGGCGGGTCTGGGCCTTGATCAGGCGGTCCATGGTGCGCAGCGACTTGTCGCCCAGCGCCAGTGCCGAATCGACCCATACCTTGGTGATTTCCAGCAGCTCGTCGTAACGCACGGCCTGGGCCAGGTTGCGCGCGGCATTCATCGCCAGGTACGAGTGCGGAATGCGCTGGTGCTGGCGGATCAGATCCTCCACGGCCTTGATGCCCTGGCCCTTGGGCACCAGCACGTCGACCACGCCCATGGCGTACATCTCTTCGGAGGAATACACGCGGCCGTCGAGGATGATCTTCTCGGCCAACTGCGGGGCCACGCGCTTGCACAGGAACGAATAGGCGCCCATGCCCGGGAACAGGCCGAACAGCACTTCCGGCAGGCCCATGCCGCAGCCTTCCTCGGCCACGATGGTGTGGCAGGCCAGCGCCATTTCCAGGCCACCGCCGAGCGCGTCACCTTGGATCAGCGCGATCGAGCGCACGTCACCACCGAAGCCGGTGTGCAGGTGATGCACCCCTTCCACGCAGCGCTGTGCGTAGGTCAGCAGGCGGTCGCGGTTACCCTCGCGGATCAGCCGGGTGAACAGGTCCAGATCGCCGCCCAGGTTGTAGGCGTTCGCATCGGAGGCCAGCACGAAATGGCGCAGCTTGCCGCTGTTGCGTTCGGCCGGGGTACGGGTGATCGCGCTCATGAAATTCCACATCTCATCGAGCATGTCCTTGCGGCAGCACGGGCGGATGCCGCTGGAGGCATCGGCATGCATGTACAGCCAATGGGCATCGTCGTTGCCGGTGGTCGCGGTGCGGATGGTGGCGTAGCGATGGTTGACGGGCAGCTTTTCAATGGTGCTCATGGCGATTTCCTCGGAGGCTGGCCCGCTGGGAGGACGGTGGGCGGCGGGCCTGACGGGTCCACACGCCGCGATCCTACACCCCCGGCATCTCACACAATGCAAAAGGCCCCCGCCGTTGCCGGCAGGGGCCCTGTGGACAGGCAACCGTTGGGGAGCCGTTACGGCGCGGGCGTATCGCGCAGTTCGCGGCGCAGGATCTTGCCGACGTTGGTCTTCGGCAGCTCCTTGCGGAACTCCACGATGCGCGGGTGCTTGTAGCCGGTCAGGTTGGCACGCGCGTGTTCCTTGACCATCTCCGCGGTGAGGTTGGGGTCCTTCTTGACGATGACCACCTTGACCACCTCGCCGGACTTGTCATCGGGCACACCGACCGCCGCGACCTCGAGCACGCCGGGCATCATCGCGATGACGTCCTCGACCTCGTTGGGGTACACGTTGAAGCCGGACACCAGGATCATGTCCTTCTTGCGGTCCACGATGTAGAAGAAGCCCTGTTCGTCCATCCGCGCCATGTCGCCGGTGTGCAGCCAGCCCTCGGCATCGACCGCCGCGGCGGTGTCTTCCGGACGCTGCCAGTAGCCCTTCATCACCTGCGGGCCCTTGATGCACAGCTCGCCGACGTCGCCGGCGGGCAGGGTCTGCCCGTTGTCGTCCTTGACGCAGGCGTCGGTGGACGGAATCGGCAGGCCGATCGCGCCGTTGTACTCGGCCAGGCTGAGCGGATTGATGCAGGCGGCCGGCGAGGTCTCGGTCAGGCCGTAGGCTTCGACCAGGGTCACGCCGGTGACCTTCTTCCAGCGCTCGGCAACGGCGCGCTGCACCGCCATGCCGCCACCGAGGGTGACCTTCAGCGAGGAGAAGTCGATCTCATCGAAGCCGGGGGTGTTGAGCAGGCCGTTGAACAGCGTGTTGACGCCGGTGATCGCGGTGAAGCGCGTCGCCTTGAGCTCCTTGACGAAGCCCTTCATGTCGCGCGGGTTGGTGATCAGATAATTGCAGCCACCGAACTTCATGAAGACCAGGCCGTTCGCCGTCAACGCGAAGATGTGGTACAGCGGCAGGGCGGTGATGATCACCTCCTTGCCCATTTCGATCCCCGAGGCGGAGATCCAGGCCGAAGCCTGCTGCATGTTGGCGACCAGGTTGCGGTTGGTCAGCATCGCGCCCTTGGCCACGCCGGTGGTGCCGCCGGTGTACTGCAGGAAGGCGACATCGTCGTGATCGATCTCGACCTTGGGCAGGGTGTGGCGGCTGCCCAGCTTGAGCGCCTGGTTGAAGCGGATCGCACCGCGCAGGCTGTAGTTGGGCACCATCTTCTTGATGTACTTCAGCACGAAGTTCACCACGATGCCCTTGGCACCGAGCATGTCGCCCAGGCCGGTGGTCACCACCTGCTTGATCGGGGTATCGGCGATGACCTGCTGCACGGTGTCGCAGAAGTTGTCGACCACCACCAGCACGGCCGCGCCGGAATCCACCAGCTGGTGCTTGAGCTCGCGGGCGGTGTACAGCGGGTTGACGTTGACCACGGTCAGGCCGGCACGCAGCACGCCGAAGGTCGCGATCGGGTACTGCAGGCAGTTGGGCATCATCAGGGCGACGCGGTCGCCCTTCTTGAGCTGCAGCTCACCGAGCAGGTAGGCGGCGAACTGCTCGACCAATGCGTCCGTTTCCCCGTAGGTCAGAACCTTGCCGAAACTGGAGTAGGCGGGGCGGTCGCGGAACTTGGCCACCGAGGTGTCGAAGACGGCCGAGACCGAATGGAACTCGTTGACGTCGATCTCGGCGGGTACGCCTTTGGGATAACTCTGCAGCCAGGGTCGTTCCAGACTCATATTCCCCCTCCAGGAAACGTGGATGATGTAAAGCGATGACGGAGAGTATCCGTCGTTTCATGCCTCGGCAGCATACCGTCCCGAATGGAAAACGCGAAGGGCCGGTGAAGAACGGCCGCAGAGAGGCTGCGGGGCGCGTTGTTTGCGACATCCGCGGTTCCTGACCACGATCGTTGGTCGTGGGCTGCCGGAAGGTCACGCCCGCAGGGGCGTGACCCGGTACCGCCGGCACCTGGCCGGCTGGCGTACTTACTTCTTCCCCGCCAGCTGGCGCAACACGTACTGCAGCAGGCCGCCGTGCTTGAAGTACTCCACTTCCTTCGGGGTCAGCAGCATCACATGCGCCTGGAAGGTCTTCTTGGTGCCATCGGCCTTGGTCGCGGTGAGGGTGGCCGACTTGCTGGCGCCATCCTCCAGGCCGGTGATGTCCACCACTTCCGAGCCGTCCAGGCCCAGGCTCTGCGCGTTCTCGCCGTTCTTGAACTGCAGCGGCAGCACGCCCATGCCGACCAGGTTGGAGCGGTGGATGCGCTCGAAGCTCTCGGCGATCACCGCCTTGACCCCCAGCAGGTTGGTGCCCTTGGCCGCCCAGTCGCGCGAGGAGCCGGTGCCGTACTCCTTCCCGGCGAAGACGACCAGCGGGACGCCTTCAGCCTTGTATTTGACGGCCGCATCGTAGATCGCCAGCTTCTGCGGCTCGCCGCCGTCTTTCGGGAAGTACAGCGTGTTGCCGCCTTCTTCGCCGCCGAACATCAGATTCTTGATCCGGATGTTGGCGAAGGTGCCGCGCACCATGACGTCATCATTGCCGCGGCGGCTGCCGTAGCTGTTGAAGTCTGCCGGCTGCACGCCGCGCTCCTGCAGGAAACGGCCCGCCGGGGAATCCTTCTTGATGTTGCCGGCCGGGGAGATATGATCGGTGGTGATCGAGTCGCCGAACAGGCCCATCACCCGCGCGCCGTGCACGTCGTCGATGTGGCCGACGTCCATCGTCATGCCGTCGAAGTAGGGCGGGTTCTTGATGTAGGTCGAGCTGCCGTCCCACTCGTACAGATCGCCATCGGGCGACTTGATGGTGTTCCAGCGGGTGTCGCCCTTGAACACGTCGGCATAGTTCTTCTTGAACATCTCCGGCCCGATGGTCGCGGCGATCACGTCGCCGATTTCCTTGTTGCTCGGCCAGATATCGCGCAGGTACACCGGCTGGCCATCGCTGCCCGTGCCCAGCGGCTCGGTGGTCAGGTCGATATCGGTGGTGCCGGCGATGGCGTAGGCAACGACCAGCGGCGGGCTGGCCAGATAATTCATCTTCACTTCCGGGTGCACGCGGCCTTCGAAGTTGCGGTTGCCCGACAACACCGAGGCCACCACCAGGTCACCGGCGGCGATGCCGGCGCTGACTTCGGTGGGGAGAGGGCCGGAGTTGCCGATGCAGGTGGTGCAGCCATAGCCGACCACATAGAACCCGACCTTCTCCAGCTCGGTGAGTACACCGGCTTTTTCCAGGTAATCGGTGACCACGCGCGAGCCCGGGCCGAGCGAGGTCTTGACCCATGGCTTGCGGTCCAGGCCCTTGGCTGCGGCGTTGCGGGCGAGCAGGCCGGCACCGATCATCACCGCCGGATTGGAGGTGTTGGTGCACGAGGTAATCGCGGCGATCACCACCGCGCCATCCTTCAGACGGAATTTCTGGCCATCCAGCTCGACATCGCTGTAGCCCTTGGCCAGCTGTTCGTTGCCGACCGCCGCGCCGCCACCTTCGTTGACGAACGTGGACACGTCATCGTTGCGCTTGTCGCGGTTGGTGGTCAGGCCAACCAGGTTCTCGCGGTAGTTCTGCTTGACGTCTTCCAGCAGCACGCGGTCCTGCGGGCGCTTCGGGCCGGCCAGCGACGGCTTGACCTCGCCCATGTCCAGTTCCAGCGTGGCGCTGTAGCTGGCGTGCGCGGTGTTGGCGTCGTGCCACAGGCCCTGGGCCTTGGCATACGCTTCGACCAGGTCGATCTGCGCCTCGCTGCGGCCGGACAGGCGCAGATAAGTAAGTGACTCTTCGTCGATCGGGAAGATGCCGCAGGTAGCGCCGTACTCCGGTGCCATGTTGCCGATCGTGGCACGGTCAGCGAGCGGCAGGTGCTGCAGGCCTTCACCGAAGAACTCCACGAACTTGCCGACCACGCCGTGCTTGCGCAGCATCTGGGTAACCGTCAGCACCAGATCAGTGGCGGTGGCGCCTTCAGGCATGCGGCCGGTCAGCTTGAAGCCGACCACCTGCGGGATCAGCATCGAGGAGGGCTGGCCGAGCATGGCGGCTTCGGCTTCGATACCGCCCACGCCCCAGCCCAGCACGCCGATACCATTGATCATGGTGGTGTGACTGTCGGTCCCGAACACGGTGTCCGGATACGCAAGCGCCTTGCCATCCTTGTCCGCGGTCATGACCACGCGGGCCAGGTTTTCCAGGTTCACCTGGTGGACGATGCCGGTGTTGGGCGGCACCACCTTGAAGTTGTCGAAGGCCTTCTGGCCCCAGCGCAGGAAGCCGTAGCGTTCCTGGTTGCGTTGGAATTCGATCTTGCCGTTGAGGTCCAGCGCATCGGGGGTACCGAATACATCAACCTGCACCGAGTGATCGATCACCAGCTCGGAGGGGATCTGCGGATTGATCTGCTCCGGCCGACCGCCGAGCTTGACCACCGCATCGCGCATCGCGGCGAGATCGACCACGCAGGGCACGCCGGTGAAATCCTGCAGCACCACGCGGGCCGGCATGAAGGCGATCTCGATGTCCGGCTCGGCCTTCGGGTCCCACTGGGCGACGGCCTGGATGTGGTCCTTGCCGACGGTGACGCCGCCATCCTCGTGCCGGAGCAGATTCTCCAGCAGGATCTTCATCGAGTAGGGCAGGTGGGAGATGTCGTATGTCTGTCCCAGCTTGGGCAGGCTGAAGTAGTCGTAGGTCGTGCCGCCGACGTCCAGCTGGCTGCGGGTGGAGAACGAATCGCTCATTGCAGAAACTCCTCTTGCGGATGGCTTGCGTTGGCCCGCCCGAGGCAGACCTGCTTGCGTTCGCCGCTGACCGGCAGGCCGGCGATCGTCGTGAGTATGAACGATTCAGCGCGGCGCCTACCTGCGGCAGTTGGTCTCAGGCTACACGGAGATATGTATCCCTCATGTCATGGATGAGACAGATCCTTTCTGTGCCAAGGGTCTTGGCGGCCAGATCGGTACTCCAGTGGAAGTATGCCCACGGAAGTATGTATAATTTGTGCATACTTTGGAGGGCGTACCGATGGAAGCTACCGTTGCAGAACGCGGGCAGATCACCTTGCCCAAGGCGGTCCGTGATGCGCTTGGCCTGACCAAGGGCACCCAGCTGAAGGTGGAGCTCGAGGGCAGCCGCATCATCCTGCGCAAGAGCGTGGACGATGCGATCTCCCGTGCCCGCGGCAAGTTCGCGCTGGATGGTTTCGATTCGGCCGAAGCGGCCGTGCGCGCGGTCCGCGACGAGGAATGAGCGCGTGATGATCGCCGTCGATTCACCGGTGTTGATCGAGCTGCTCAGCAATGGTCCGCAGGCCGATGCGGTCGAAGCGGGCCTGCGCCAGAGCCTGGTCGGCGGCCGCGTGGTGATCTGCGGGGTGACCCTCGCCGAGATCTGCGCGTCGCTGCGCGGCGGCGCCGAAGTGCAGGAGGCGCTGGAAGAAATGGGCGTCCACTTCAGTCCGCTGGAGGCCAAATCCGCATTGCGCGCCGGTGAGATGCACCGCCGCCACCGGCAGCGGGGTGCCAAACCGCGCGGGCTGGATGAATTCATGGTCGGGTCGCATGCACTGCTGCAGTGCGATGGCCTGATCACCTGGAACGATACGTTTTACCGCGACTACTTCAAGGGCCTGAAGCTGATCGTGCCGCACGCCTGAGCCCATACTTTTAAACCGCATTCTTTCAAAGAATCACCCGGGAGTTGTCATGTTGGAAGCCTACCGCCACCACGTAGCCGAGCGCGCCGCGCTTGGCATCCCGCCGCTGCCGCTGAGCGCCCAGCAGACGGCCGACGTCATCGAACTGCTGAAGAACCCGCCGGCCGGCGAAGCCGAGTTCCTGCTGGAACTGCTGACCCACCGCGTGCCGGCCGGCGTCGATGACGCTGCCAAGGTCAAGGCCTCGTACCTGGCCGCGATCGCCTTGGGCAGCGAAGTCAATCCGCTGATCACGCGCGAGCGCGCCACCGAACTGCTGGGCACCATGCTCGGCGGTTACAACGTCGCGCCGCTGGTCCAGCTGCTGGACGACGCCACCGTCGGTGCGATCGCCGCTGATGCGCTGAAGAACACCCTGTTGGTCTTCGATGCCTTCCACGACGTGCAGGAAAAGGCCAAGGCCGGTAACGCCAACGCCCAAGGCGTGCTGCAGAGCTGGGCCGATGCCGAATGGTTCACCAGCCGCCCGCAGGTGCCGGAAAGCCTGACCATCACCGTGCTCAAGGTGACCGGCGAAACCAACACCGATGACCTGTCGCCGGCCCCGGACGCCACCACCCGCCCGGACATCCCGCTGCACGCCCTGGCGATGCTGAAGAACAAGCGTGATGGCATCGAGCCGGAAGAAGACGGCAAGCGCGGCCCGGTCAAGTTCATTGAATCGCTCAAGGACAAGGGCCACCTGGTTGCCTACGTGGGCGACGTGGTCGGTACCGGTTCCAGCCGCAAGTCGGCCACCAACTCGGTGCTGTGGTTCACCGGCGAAGATATTCCCTTCATCCCGAACAAGCGTTTCGGCGGCGTGTGCCTGGGCTCCAAGATCGCCCCGATTTTCTACAACACGATGGAAGACGCCGGCGCGCTGCCGATCGAACTCGACGTGTCGCAGATGAACATGGGCGATGTGATCGAGCTGCGCCCTTACGACGGCAAGGCCCTGAAGGACGGCGCCGTCATCGCCGAGTTCAAGGTCAAGTCCGACGTGCTGTTCGACGAAGTGCGCGCCGGTGGCCGCATTCCGCTGATCATCGGCCGCGGCCTGACCGCCAAGGCGCGTGAAGCGCTGGGCCTGGCCCCGACCGATCTGTTCCGCCTGCCGATGGATCCGCCGGATACCGGCAAGGGCTTCTCGCTGGCACAGAAGATGGTCGGCCGCGCCTGTGGCCTGCCGGAAGGCCAGGGCATGCGCCCGGGCACCTACTGCGAACCGAAGATGACCTCGGTGGGCTCGCAGGACACCACCGGCCCGATGACCCGTGACGAGCTGAAGGATCTGGCCTGCCTGGGCTTCTCGGCCGACCTGGTGATGCAGTCGTTCTGCCACACCGCGGCGTACCCCAAGCCGGTGGACGTCAAGACCCACCACACGCTGCCCGAGTTCATCTCCACCCGCGGCGGCATCTCGCTGCGCCCGGGCGACGGCGTCATCCACAGCTGGCTCAACCGCATGCTGCTGCCCGACACCGTCGGCACCGGCGGCGACTCGCACACCCGTTTCCCGGTGGGCATTTCGTTCCCGGCCGGCTCGGGCCTGGTGGCCTTCGCTGCCGCCACTGGCGTCATGCCGCTGGACATGCCCGAATCGGTGCTGGTCCGCTTCAAGGGCAAGATGCAGCCGGGCGTGACCCTGCGTGACCTGGTCAACGCGATCCCGCTGTACGCGATCAAGTCCGGTCTGCTGACCGTGGCCAAGGCCGGCAAGAAGAACATCTTCTCCGGCCGCATCCTGGAAATCGAAGGTCTGCCGGAGCTGAAGGTCGAGCAGGCGTTCGAACTGTCCGATGCCTCGGCCGAACGTTCGGCCGCCGGTTGCTCGGTGCACCTGAACAAGGAGCCGATCATCGAGTACCTCACCAGCAACATCACGCTGCTGAAGTGGATGATCGCCGAGGGTTACCAGGACGCCCGTTCGCTGGCGCGCCGCATCGAGAAGATGGAAGCCTGGCTGGCCAACCCGGAGCTGCTGGCCCCGGATGCCGACGCCGAATACGCCGCCGTCATCGAGATCGACCTGGCCGACATCCACGAGCCGATCGTGGCCTGCCCGAACGATCCGGATGACGTCAAGACGCTGTCCGACGTGGCCGGTGCGGCCATCGACGAAGTGTTCATCGGTTCGTGCATGACCAACATCGGTCACTTCCGTGCGGCCGCCAAGCTGCTGGAAGGCAAGCGCGACATCCCGACCAAGCTGTGGGTGGCCCCGCCGACCAAGATGGATGCTTCGGAGCTGACCAAGGAAGGCCATTACGGCACCTTCGGCACCGCCGGCGCACGCATGGAAATGCCGGGCTGCTCGCTGTGCATGGGCAACCAGGCGCAGGTGCGTGAGGGCGCGACGGTGTTCTCGACCTCGACCCGCAACTTCCCGAATCGTCTGGGCCGCAACTCCAACGTGTACCTGGGTTCGGCCGAACTGGCCGCGATCTGCTCGCGTCTGGGTCGCATCCCGACCAAGGAAGAGTACATGGCCGACATCGGCGTGCTGGATGCCAGCAGCAAGGACATCTACCGCTACATGAACTTCGACCAGATCGAGGACTATCAGGACGTGGCCGGTACGGTTGCTGCCTGAGCGTGATCGATTGATGTGTTGAACGAAAACCCCCGGTGAAAGCTGGGGGTTTTTTGTTTGCGGCCAATCTCAATCCCGCGGCCGGTAGCGCATGACCGTTGGTCGTGCGCCGCGCCAATGCCTGTGGTGCGAGTCGTTCGACGAAGAGGATTTTTTGCGTAGACTGAGCCAGCTCTGGATCAAGGACGAGAGAACATGCGTTGGGTCAGTGCATTACTGTGCGGAATTCTGCTCGCTCTCGCGTGCGGCGTAGCCTCGGCAACGCCGCGGCGATGTGGAGGCGATGGTGAAGATGCCATTTGCTATCTTGCTTTTGGCGATCTCTGGGCACGCTCTGAACAATACGACGGGCGGACAGTCATCCTCAACGGCTTTCTGGTCTCCGGATTTGGAAGGCTGATCCTGTATCCGGGGTTCGACTATTTCTTCTTTCAGCGTGGCATCGGGGGAATCTCCATCGAGATGGATCATGCTGGTTTCGAGGCGGCGCGCGCAGAGATGCGCAAGGTAGCGGAGGAAGACATGAGTGACTGGGAGTACTTCGCGCCCTGCCCGGTGTCCGTCGTCGGCGTGTTCAGGGATGGAAGCGTCGCTGATTTCGGATCCATGGGAAGGATAGAGGCAGGCGGCACACGTCTGAACATTGAATCGGATGGCGCGGACTGCCCGATGTCCGATCCAGCAACCAAATTGAAGATGCCCGGTGGCCGACCGCCCAAGCCCAAGGACTGGGACCAGTGACTCTTGGTATGAGTGTGGTGTCTTGGCGGCTCATCAGCGCGGTAGTTGGGGGTCTTCTGCTGGCCGTTATCTGTGAAAAGGCCGTCGCAGTGAACAGTCCGGCAGCACAGGTGACCCACGCGACATCCGTTGCAGCAATAGGAAGATGCCAATCCCTCAGCGGTGCCCGGGAAGGCGTGCAGTACTGCCAGGCGCCTATCCATGCGATCCTCGCGAACTCCGATGCGTTCGACGGCAGGCAGATGGCCACCTTCGGTTACCTACTCCACGAGAAGGGGCCTCGAGACGTTCTCGGACCATTTCCGGACGCACTGCGGCGTATCGACTTTCTGAGCTGTGTCGATGTCGACCTGGCCGGCGTGCGGTACGAAGATTCCACCACCGACCTCGAACCGGGTATTTACTTCGTGATGGTGCAAGGGCGCTACACGGATGGCGCAGTGAATGGCGCCTGCGTGGGATCTTTCTCTGAGCCATACATCTCACGCATCTTGCGGGTCCAGGAGCCATGAGGCCGTAAGCCGACCTGCACCAGAGGTGCGATCACCCCCGCGTCAACGCCATCAACCGCTCCGCAATCCGCTCCAGCGGCACCATCTCCTCCGCTGCGCCCAGCTTGAACGCCGCACCGGGCATGCCCCAGACCACACTGGTCGCTTCGTCCTGCACCAAGGTGGGCGCGCCCGCGTTCTTCAGATCCAGCAGACCACGGGCGCCATCGTCGCCCATGCCGGTGAGGATCGCGCCAATGGCATTGGCGCCGGCGCTTTCGGCGACCGAGCGGAACAGCACATCAACGGCCGGCTTGTGCCGGTTGACCGGCGGGCCATCGTCGATCCGGCAGCGCCAGCGCGCACCGTCACGGATGATCCGCAGGTGCTTGCCGCCCGGGGGGAGATACGCATGGCCAGGAAGCACGGCTTCGCCGTCGGTGGCTTCGCGCACGGACATCGCCGAGTGGCGGTCCAGGCGTTCGGCGAACGGGGTGCTGAAGGTCGCCGGCAGGTGCTGGGTCATCACCACGGCCGGCGCATCGGCGGGCATGCCTTCCAGTACCACGCGCAGGGCTTCGGTGCCGCCAGCCGAGGCGCCGATGGCGATCAGGCGGTCGGTGGTGCGGAACTGGATGGAGCGCGGCGCGACGGGAGCCGCGGCGCCGAGGGTGATGCGCGGCGGATTCGGGCGCGCCAGCGGACGCACGCGCGAGCGCGCGGCCATCTTGACCTTGGCGATAATCTCGTCGGCATAGCCCTGCAGGCCTCGCGCGACATCCAGCTTGGGCTTGGAGACGAAGTCCACCGCGCCCAGCGCCAATGCTTGCAGCGTGGTGTCGGCGCCGCGCTCGGTCAGCGAGGAAATCATCACCACCGGCAGCGGGTGCAGCCGCATCAGGTTCTCAAGGAAGGCCAGGCCGTCCATGCGCGGCATTTCCACGTCCAGGGTGATCACGTCCGGTGCCAGGCGCTTGATCTTCTCGCGCGCCAGCAGCGGGTCGGCGGCGGTGCCGACCACTTCGATACCGGGGTCGCTGTCGAGGATTTCGCTGAGCATCTGACGCACGACCGCCGAGTCGTCGACGATCAGGACTTTGCAGGGTGCACCATGGGTCATTCGAACAGCTCCACGCCACCGGTGACCGGGGCTTTGGACAGACGGGCGCGCACGGCCGATTCGGTCGCGGCGACTTCGGCTTCATGCGCGTGCGGCAGGCGCTGCACGACGACGCGGCCGGTGTCGGCGAAGAACCACACCTTGCGCGGATGGATGCCACACAGGTCTTCGGCAATGATCGGAATGTGTTCGGCCTGTAGATACTGGCGCACGAACTCGGCGTTGCGCGTGCCGACCGGGTTGCTGGTGAAGCCCTTGAGCACGTTGGCGCCACCGAAGACTTTTGCCTCCAGGCGCTTGCGGTGCGCGCCGCGCTTGAGCAGGTCGTTGATCAGCAGTTCCATGGCGTAGCTGCCGTAGCGCGCAGGTGCGCCGTCACCGACGTTGCCCTCGGGCAGCAGGAAGTGGTTCATGCCGCCGATCTTCAGTACCGGGTCGCGCAGGCAGGCGGCCACGCAGGAACCCAGCGTGGTGGTCAGTGCGGTGTTGTCGTCCACCGCCAGGTACTGGGTCGGCAGCAGCTTGGCGGCGGTGACCTGGAAGCGGCTGTCGTAGTAACGCATCACCTCATCGTTGCGGATCGGCAGACTCATACCGGCGCTCCGGGCGCGCGCTTGTACAGGGTGCGCCCGCACGGCTGGATCAGATCGGCGGCGTGCAGGTAGTTCTCCGAATGGCCGGTGTAGAGCAGGCCGTCGTCGCCCATGTGCTGGATCAGGCGCGAGAGGATGCCGCGCTGGGTCGGCTTGTCGAAGTAGATCATCACGTTGCGGCAGAACAGGGCGTCGAACGGGCCGCCGACGTCGTAGCGGTTGGCCAGCAGGTTGAGCGGGCGATAGTCGATCAGCTCGCGCAGGGCCGGGTGTACGCGGCAGTGGCCTTCATTGGGCCCGGTGCCGCGCTGGAAGTAGCGCTTGCGGATCGCCGGATCCAGGCCGGACACCCGGTCGATCGCGTAGACGCCACGGCTGGCGGTGGCCAGCACCTGGGTGTCCACGTCGGTGGCAAGGATGCGTACCGGCGGCTTGAGGGTGCCGAAGGTCTCGCAGGCCGTGATGGCCATCGAGTAGGGCTCTTCGCCGGTGGAGGCCGCGCACGACCACAGCTGCAGCGTGCCGCCACCGTTGCCGCGCAGGCGCAGTTCGTCGGTGAGCTTTTCGAAATGATGCGGCTCACGGAAGAACGCGGTGAGGTTGGTGGTCAGCGCATTGGTGAACGCCTGCCATTCCTCGCCGCCATGGGCTTCGAGCTGGTCCAGATAGTCACTGAAACTGCGCATGCCGAGCGCACGCAGCCGGCGCGAGAGGCGGCCATAGACCATGTCGCGTTTGGCGGGCGCCAGCGAGATGCCGACCCGCTGGTAGATCAGCTCGCAGACACGGCGGAAATCACGGTCGGCGAACTCGAATTCGCGGCCGGTGGAGGAAGCGGCAGTGGCAGGAGGCGTGGACACGGGCAGGCTCACAGAAAAAGGGGGGTGCGGCGGTCGTGCGACCGCCGCAGGAACTCAGAACTCTTGCCAGTTGCCGTCATCGGCCGGCAGGGCGCGCAGGGGCTTGGCCGCGGCGACCTGGCGCGGCGCGGCGGGCGCCGGGCGAGGGGCACTGCGCACCGGCGGCAGCTCGGCGCCGGCGCGCGCCGTGACGGCGCTGACGGCGGCGGCGACCTGGTTGTCCAGGCGGAAGATGGCGACGGCATCGGCGAGCTGCGTGGCCTGCTCCTCCATCGAGCGGGCGGCAGCGGTAGCTTCTTCCACCAGGGCGGCGTTCTGCTGGGTGGTTTCATCCATCTGCACCACGGTCTGGTTGACCTGGTCGATGCCGGCGGACTGCTCCTGCGAGGCCGCCGAGATCTCGGCCATGATGTCGGTCACGCGCTGCACCGAGGCGACAATCTCGCCCATGGTGGCACCGGCCTGATTGACCAGCTGCGAGCCTTCGGCGACCTTGCCGACCGAATCATCGATCAGCCCCTTGATCTCCTTGGCCGCACCGGCCGAACGCTGGGCCAGGGTGCGCACTTCGGAAGCGACGACCGCAAAGCCACGGCCCTGTTCACCGGCGCGGGCGGCTTCCACCGCAGCGTTCAGTGCCAGGATGTTGGTCTGGAAGGCGATGCCGTCGATGACGGAGATGATCTCGGCGATCTTCTTCGACGAGGTCTGGATCGCGGCCATGGTGGTGACCACTTCACCCACCACGCTGCCGCCCTGGGAGGCGACGGTATGTGCGCCGATGGCCAGCTGGTTGGCCTGGCGGGCATGCTCGGCGTTCTGGCGCACGGTGGAGGTCAGTTCCTCCATCGAGGCGGCGGTTTCTTCCAGGTTGGCGGCCTGCTGCTCGGTGCGGCGCGACAGGTCACTGTTGCCGGTGGCGATTTCGCCCGCGGACAGGTTGATGCTGCCTGCGGCGGTCTGGATCTGGCCGACGATCTGGGTCAGCTGCGCGACGGTGGCATTGGCGTCGTCGCGCATGGTGGCGAACACGCCCTTGAAATCGCCGTCCATGCGAGCGGTCAGGTCGCCTTCGGCGATGGCCGACAGCAGCTGGGAGAGTTTGCCCAGGTTCTCGTCGCTGACCTCCATCATCGCGTTGAGGTTGGCGATCATCAGGCGGAAATCGTGATTGAAGCGGGCGGTGTCGCCGCGCTGGCTGAAGTCGCCAGACGCGGCGGCCGATGCCAGGCGCTGGATCTCGCCGTTGATGTTGCCCAGGTTCTGCTTGACCGCATCGACGGTAGCGGTGATCTGCGCCTTCTCGCCGGGGTAGCGGGTGAGATCCGCGCTCAGGTCACCCTGGGCGTAACGCTGCACGACGGACAGCACCTCGCTCATGGTCTGCACGTGCGCGCCGACCAGGGTGTTGGTCTCATGCACCATCAGGCCGTACTCGCCCGGGAAGGCGCCCTCATCCATGCGGTAGCTGGTGTTGCCGGCGTCGTGATGGGTCGCCATCTCGCGCTGTCCGCTGATCACCGCGTGCAGCTGTTCCTGCATGCGGGCCATGCTTTCCAGCAGGCGGCCAGGCTCGTCATGGGCCTGCTCGCCGATGCGACTGTCCAGCTTGCCGCGGGCGATGCTCTCGGCCACGTTGGTCGCCTGGCGCAGGGGCAGGGTGATGCGGTTGCCGATCAGCCAGCTCAGGGCGAGCACGATCAGCACCACGCCACCGCCGGTGGCGGTCATGATCCCGGTGAACGCTAGCGCCTGGTCCTGCACGTCATCCATATAGACGCCGCTGCTGATCACCCACTGCCACGGCTGGTACATGCCCGCATAGGCGGACTTCACGAACAGGCCCTTCTCGCCGGCCTTTTCCCACTTGTAGGTGACCACGCCACCACCAATGCGGGCCATGCCGACCAGGTCGTAGAACAGGCGGACACCATCTTCAGAACGGAAGTCCTTCATGTCCTTGCCGATCAGGTCCTTGCGGAACGGATGCATGATCACGCGGTACTGGCCGTCGTAAACGCTGTAGTAGAACGCGTCGTTGTCCGCACGCATGCGCCCCAAGGCTTCCAGCGCGCTCTGCTTGGCCTCCTCCTCGCTCAGCTCGCCGCTTTGGGCCAGGCCGTGATAGTGGTCCAGGATGCCGTAGGTCAGCTCGACCTGGACCTTGAGGCTGTCCTTGCGGGTGTTGGTCAGGTCCAGGTACTGCATGCGTGCAGCGACCACCGACAGCGCAATCACGCCGAGGGCGATGAGCAGCGTCAGCATGTTCAGCTTGCGCCGGACGGAGAGGTTGGCGAAGTACTGGTTCCAGCGGTGGAATAGAGTCATGGGCAGGGCATCTGATCGGCAGGGAAGCACGTGGCGATGCCAGGGAAATCGCGGTGACGTTCACCCACCTGGCCGGCCGCGACGAAGTGTCTGGCAATGCTGTTATCGGCCGATTCCGGCGAGTATTTAGCCGTAGGCCATTCAGGTCACCGGTTCTGCACGAAAAAGGTCCCGATGCCGAAGCACCGGGGCCTTTGTGTGACAACGCGAGCCGTCAGGAAATCAGAATTCCTGCCAGTCGCCGTCGGCCAGCTCGGTGGCGACCGGGCGCGCCGCCGGGCGACGTGCCGCCGGTGCAGCGGCGGGCGCTGCGGCGACCACCGGTGCGCGCACGGCGCGTGCTGGTGCCGAAGCCTGTGCGTGCTCGTCCAGCTTGAAGATGGACACCGCGTCGGTGAGGTGGCCGGCCTGTTCTTCCATGGCGCGGGCGGCCGCCGTGGCTTCTTCCACCAGCGCAGCGTTCTGCTGGGTGGTTTCGTCCATCTGCACGACGGTCTGGTTGACCTGTTCGATGCCGGCCGACTGTTCCTGCGAGGCCGCGGAGATCTCGGCCATGATGTCGGTCACGCGCTGCACCGAGGCGACGATCTCGCCCATGGTGGCACCGGCCTTGTGGACCAGCGCCGAGCCGTCATTGACCTTGCCGACGGAGTCGTCGATCAGGCCCTTGATCTCCTTGGCGGCGCCGGCCGAACGCTGGGCCAGGGTCCGCACTTCCGAGGCGACGACCGCGAAACCGCGACCCTGCTCGCCGGCACGCGCCGCTTCCACGGCGGCGTTCAACGCCAGGATGTTGGTCTGGAAGGCGATGCCGTCGATCACCGAGATGATCTCGGCGATTTTCTTGGACGAGGTCTGGATCGCGCTCATCGTGGTGACGACCTGGCCGACCACATCACCGCCCTGCGAGGCAACGCTATGCGCGCCGATCGCGAGCTGGTTGGCCTGGCGGGCATGCTCGGCGTTCTGGCGCACAGTGGAGGTCAGTTCCTCCATCGAGGCGGCGGTTTCTTCCAGGTTGGCGGCCTGCTGCTCGGTGCGGCGCGACAGGTCACTGTTGCCGGTGGCGATTTCGCTGGCGGCCGAGCTGATGGCCTGGCTGGAGTCCTTGATACGGGTGACGATGCTGCTGAGCTGTTCGGCAGTGGCGTTGGCGTCGTCGCGCATCCGGGCGAACACGCCCTGGAAGTCGCCGTGCATGCGCACGCTCAGGTCGCCCTGGGACAGGGCGGTCAGCAGATTGGAGACCTGTTCGATGCTGGCCGAGTTGGCATCCAGCAGACCGTTGATCTGCTGGGCCAGCTGCAGGAAGAAGCCGTCCTTGCCCTCGCTGTCGATGCGGCCGGAGAGGTCGCCGGCGGCAGCCTGCGCGATCACGCGGGCCACTTCGGCTTCGACCAGCGCTTCCGGGGTGCGGTCACGCCATTCGGCGACGTGGCCGACGGTTTCGCCTTGTTCGTTGAGGATGGTGGTGACCGACTGCGCGAACTGTGCCTCGCCGAACTGCAGCTGGCGATGGGCGACGCCGTGCTGGCTCAGCTGGCTCATGAAACGATCGTCGATCCGGTGGTGCTTCTCCAGGATCATCACGGACTTGCCGACCAAGGCGGCGGACGTGTCGAGCTCCGGCAGATCCTTCTGAAGCTCCTCGGCGTGCTGGGTGAGCGTCTGCTGCAGGGCACGGTTGGTGTAGACGATCTTCAGATCGGTATCGGTCAGGCACACGCCGGTGGAGCTGTAGTCCAGCGCGGTACGGATGCGCAGGTTCTCACGGGCGATGGCCTGGTCGGTCTCGGTGCGCTCGCGAAGATCGCGCTGCATGCGCTGCATGGCCTGCAGCAGGTCACCGACTTCGTCCTTGCGGCTGACATCGATGTGACCGTCCAGCTTGCCGCTGGCGACATCGTTGGCGACGGAGACGGCGCCACGCATGCTGCCCACCAGCGAACGCGCGAACAGGTACACCAGCACCAGGCCCAGGGCGGCGCCGCCGAGCAGGGTGATGACGGTCAGCGTGGCCGAGGCGGCATAGGTGGATTCAGCTTCTTCGCGCGAGGCGCGGGAGAGGCGGTTGTCTTCGGCGATCAGGGCTTCAAGCGCGGAGGATGCCTTGCGGTGCTTGGCGCGGGTTTCACCGACAAAGGTGTCCACGGCATCGTCGGGCAGGTCCAGCTCGAGCATTTCGGTGACGGCGTCATAGGACGCCAGCGAATCGGCCCAATCCTTGGCGAACGTGTCAAACAGCTTCTTCTGCTGGGGATTGTCAATCAGCTCGGGGTATTTTTTGATCGACGCGTCGATCTGGGTGCGCAGGTCCGCCGCGCGGGTCTTGGCTTCGGTCTTGACGTCATCGCTGGCGCGGATGAGGCCCTGGTAGGCGGAGTTGCGGTATTCGCCGACCATGCCGCGCATTTCACCGGCCATGCGGATGCTGTCCATCCGGTGTCCAGCCAGCTCGGTGGTGACGTTGTTGAGTGAGTTGAGGCCACGGTAGGCCACGATGCCCTGCAGCAGCATCACCAGCAGGAGGACGCCGAAAGTCAGCATCAACTTGGGCATCAGTTTGAGGTTGTTGATCCACGGCATGGCAGGTGCGGTCTCCAGTGGCAAACGCGTCCGGCCGAGGTGGCCGGTTGCAGCGACCACGCCGGCCGATGCCGGCGTGGCAGGGCGTACGGGGATTACTTGATGTTGGCCAGCTTCAGGCTGGACGGCGAGCTGACTTCGATTTCAGCGCGCGAGGCATCGCGGGCGATCTTGCCGATCACGCAGACGGTCTTGCCTTCCAGCGATTCCAGCGGGAAGCTGAACTTGTCGCGGTTGGCGCCGGCGATGCGGGCCGAGAAGGTGTGGCGCGGGAACGCACCGCCCATGTACAGGAAGGTCGGCTGGCCTTCGGAGCCTTCGGCGTAGCGGGCCTTTTCGACCTTGCCACAGACCATGCCGTCCTTGCCGACCGAACGCGGCGCCATTTCCGGCGGGATCATCTCGTTGGACTGGGCGAACGCAGAGGACGCGGAGGTGGCGAGCACGGCGACCGAGAACAGGGCAAGCAGGGACTTCATCGGGAAATTCTCCGGGGATATGGGCAAGTTGGCCCGGCCGTGGGCGATCCAGTGCAGCCGGGTCCTGAATCCAGCTATCGGCCGGCTATTGTGGAACTGAAGCACTTTTTTTCCGTGACCCGCATTGCGGTTGCAAACGCGGGCAGGAAGATCAAATTCTGTGACGGGCGTCTCAGGCGGCGACGTCGTCAACGACCAGATGGGTCTGCCCCATATCGGCACTGTCGAGCAGGGTTTCGATGTCCAGCAGGATGAGCATGCGGTCGTCCTGGGTGCCGATGCCCGAGATGAAGCGGGTATCGACGGCGGCGCCGAACTCGGGGGTCGGGCGGATCTGGTCGGCCGCCAGCGGGATGACGTCGGAGACGCTGTCCACCACGATGCCGACGACGCGGTCTTCGACGTTGAGCACGATCATGACGGTGAAGGCGTCATAGGTCGCGTTTTCCAGGCGCAGCTTCAGCCGCAGGTCGATGACGGGGACGATGGTGCCGCGCAGGTTGATGACGCCCTTGATGTAGTCGGGCGCATCGGGGACGCGGGTGACGGAGTCGTAGCCGCGGATTTCCTGGACTTTGAGGATGTCCACGCCGTAGTGCTCGGCGCCGAGGGTGAAGCTGAGGTATTCGCCGCCGTCGCTGGCAGCGGTGGTGTTCTTGTCGTTCATCGAGGGGTCCTGGGTCGGGCGTGGCGGTCGAAAAAACCGGCTTCACGCTGGATATCGGCCTCGTTGGGGGCGACTTTAGGGGGGCGGGGGCGCCTGGATCACGCTTCAACGGCGCCGCGCGGTTGCAGCGGCCGTCAAATCTCCCCGTTTTTCCGGGCACTGCGCTGCCGGTCGATGCGGAAGATGTAGCGCTGGATCGCGCTGTCGCCGCCGCGCGGGAGGTCATCGAAACGCATGCCGATGCGCTTCATCTCCACGCCATTGGGCAGCTTGACGGCCAGTTGATTGCACACGATCAGGGAGATGTGCAGCGGGCTGCTGTCAGGCAGGTCCAGCTGGGCGGCATAGCGCTTCTGCAGGGAGAAGACATTGCAGTCCACCGGCACCGTCACGGCCAGGCCGCCGCCGCTGATGTCCACCACCCGCAGGTGGAGCGCTTCGCTGCGGTCTTCGTTGATCGGGAACTTCAGGTGCGGAGAATCGGTGATCGGGGTCTCGAGCCGGTACAGCTCGCGGCGCTGCAGGTGCACCAGCTCGTCCGGGAACGGCACGCGGAAGGCCACGTGGCCGTCGTTCTGCGTACGCTCCAGGCCGTCGAGCCGGAAGCGGACCATCACCCGGTCCAGCTGGGCGAAGCAGAGCAGGTGGCCAGCTTCTTCCGCCGCGCGGTTGGAGGGCTCGGACGGGCTGCCGTCGAGCAGCAGCCAGTCGTCGTCTTCGTCCAGTTCCAGGACGGCCGTCGGGAAGGACTGGTCGCGCCCGCCCAGGTGGGCGTTGATCAACGAACGCTGATCGATCAGCGCCTGCAGCAACTGCCGGATCTGGCGAGGGTTGCGGACCAGATACCGGTCGTCCGTGCCGTCGTCGTGCGCGGCATGGGAGGGGTCGTGTGCGTCGAGGCTGCCTTCGGACATGGAATCTGCTGAGTTGGGCGGGTGACGACATCCGCGGATGCCAGGGCTCAGTCCGTTTATCGGCAGCCGATCACAATTATGTAGGGGCAAATGTCCGGGTGACCGGCGCACCGGCGCGTGGCCGGCGCGTCGTGGCCCCCTCAGTTGGCGCTGGCGATCTGGCGGATCCGTTGCAGCACCGAGGTCTGGCCGTCGTCCAGGTGGAAGCGCGCCACCCCTTCGGCGAGCAGGCCGGCCTGATGCTCCATGCCATGCGTGGCCGTCATCGACTCTTCCACCAGCGCAGCGTTCTGGCGGGTGTTGACGTCCATCTGCGCGATGCTCTGGTTGACCTGTTCGATGCCCATGGACTGCTCCTGCGAGGCAGCGGAGATTTCGCCCATGATGTCGTTGACCTGGCGCACGGCCGTGACGATGTCACCCATGGTGGCGCCGGCGCGATCAACCAGCTGGCTGCCATGGGCGACCTTGCCGACCGAATCGTCGATCAGCGTCTTGATCTCCTTGGCGGCGTCGGCCGAGCGCTGGGCCAGGGTGCGCACTTCGGTGGCGACGACGGCGAAGCCGCGGCCCTGCTCACCGGCGCGTGCCGCTTCCACCGCGGCGTTGAGGGCCAGGATGTTGGTCTGGAACGCGATACCGTCGATCACCGAGATGATGTCGGCGATGCGGCGGGAAGAGGCCTGGATGCCGCTCATGGTGCGGATGACTTCGCCAACCACCTCGCCGCCCTGCGAGGCCACCTCCGATGCACCACTGGCCAGTCGGTTGGCCTGGCGGGCATGCTCGGCATTCTGGCGCACGGTGGCGGTGAGCTCTTCCATGGTGGCGGCGGTCTCTTCCAGACTGGCCGCCTGCTGCTCGGTCCGGCTGGAGAGGCGCCCGTTGCCCTCGGACATGCCGCTCGCCGCCGCGCTGAGGCTGCTGGACGCGGACTGGATGCTGGACACGATGCCGGTCAGCTGATCGATCGTGGCATTGGCGTCGTCCTGGATGCGCGCGAACACACCGTGGAAGTCGCCTTCCATGCGTGTGGTGAGATCGCCCCGCGACAGCGCGGAGAGCAGCTGCGAGATCTGCTCGATGCTGCTTGCGTTGGCATCCAGCAGGCCATTGAGGTGCTCGGCCAGCTGCAGGAAGAACCCCTCCTTGCCGGCGGTCTCGACGCGGCCGGCAAAGTCACCGTTGGCGGCCGCGTGCACGATGCGGCCCAGTTCCTCTTCCACCTGGAGTTCGGTGGTGCGGTCGGCCCATTCCACCACGAAGCCCTGGCGCTGGCCGTCACCGCCGATGATCGGGTTGACGATCAGGCGCATCACGCGGCCGCCGATCCGGATCTGTGCGCGATACGTGCCTTCCAGCGTATCGAGCAGCTTGGCCTGGTGAGCCGGGTGGCGATGGAAGATATCGATGTTGCGGCCAATCAGATCGCGGGCGTTGAACTGCGGCAGGTCGCGGCGCAGATCCTGCTCTACCCCGCTGAGCATGTGCTGCAGTGGTCGGTTGACGAACACGATGTTGCGGTCACGGTCGGCGATCATGACGTGGGTGGTGACGTCATCCAGTGCGGTGCGGATGCGCAGGGTGTCGGCGAGGCTGGCCTGTTCGCGATGGCGGCGATCCAGCAGCTGCTGGCTGGTCTGCACCAGGGTGCGCGCCAGCGAGTCGGCCGGGAATTGGTCGGGCTGCACGTTCGCCGGCAGCGGTTGGTCATTGACCACGCCGCGCGCCATGGCGGCCAGTGCGCGCGGGTCGTGGCCGATCAGCAGCAGCTGCCGCCGCATCTGAACGGCCATGGCGCTGAGCAGCGCGGTTTCCACGATGACATAGGTGGCGTGCAACATCACCACGCCGAACCTACCGCCGGTGGCGAACACCGGCGTCGGGGCACCCCGTGACTGCAGGTAGAAGAACAGCAGGTGGTGCACGGCGATGGTCCCGGCCGCGACCACGATCGGGAGCCAGTCGCGGTAATACAGCAGCAGGGCGATCAGCACGATCACCGTGAAGTGCGTTTCCAGCATGCCGTGGGTCTGGTGGATCAAGGTGGCGGCCAACACCATCCATGCCAGCGCGACCGTGCAGCGCGACAGGCGGGTGCCGGGCAGCCAGCGGGTCTGCAGGGCGACCAGTACGAGGCTGGGCAGGGTGATGGCCAGCAAGGGCGTCCATTGGCCGCTGCGCGCGGCCAGCACCAATGAGGCGACCGACAGCAGCGCCGTGACCATCAGGAACAGGCGGTCTGCCTCGGCGGCGATGACCTGCAGGTACGGCACCTTCTCGTGACCCACCAGCGAGGGGAGGGGCGTTGCGTGGGCGGACATGCGGGTCACTCCTGTGGGCATGAACAATGGGATGGAACGATGAGCGGCGCCTGCGGATGCGCAAGCAGCTGCTGGATCAGAGGTGCAGCCGAACGCGCGAGGCCGCCACAGCCAGGGTCAAGCTGCGCCGGGCCGGCGTAGACGAGTCGGCGGGAGGCGTCGAGTACCACCCAGGCATAGGGCAGTGGTGCGGCAGCGTCGCGTCGGTCGAGGGTGTGCAACGCCGGCCGCGGAGCGGTCATCGCGGCGCAGGTGCACTGGCCGTCGGCGAGCAGGAGAATGGGCGCGCCAACTGCCGGCAGCGATCCGCCCAGCCGGGCCAGGATCTGCTCGGCGGTCATGGCCGGTGGCGCGGCGGGCAGTGTGCGCAACAGCGCAGGCAGGACCCAGCCCAGCCAGAGTGACAGCAGAACCAGACCTGCCACGGCACGGCGCGTCGTGATCTGCGGCTGCTGACATACCGGTGTCATCGCGGTGGTCATCCTGCTGGCGTCCCTGCGCAACTCGATAGTCCCGTTAGCGGCGCACACCGCCGCTTACTTGATGGCAGGCATACATCATTGTGCTGAATCCGGTAAGCAAGATGACGGCAGGCAACCCTCTGGCCGATGGACGCGCACATCGCGACCGCGATGCGCAACGGTGAAAACGACGACACCCCGCCGGAGCGGGGTGTCGTCGTCACGGATGGCGACCGCAGGCCAGGATCAGAATTCCTGCCACTCGCTGTCGTTGACCATCGCCGGTTCACGGGTCATGGGCCGACGCGCGGTGGCGCTGCTCGGCTTGGCCGGGGTGGCGGCACGCGCTGCTGGGGCGGCGGCAGCACGCGCAACCGTTGCACGCGCGGCTGGCACCGGTGTCACGCCCGCGCGGCTATCGAGCTTGAACAGCGCGACCGCGTCGGTGAGATCGCCTGCCTGCTCTTCCATCGCACGGGCGGCGGCCGTGGCTTCTTCCACCAGCGCGGCGTTCTGCTGGGTGGTTTCGTCCATCTGCACCACGGTCTGGTTGACCTGCTCGATACCGGCGGACTGCTCCTGCGAGGCGGCGGAGATCTCGGCCATGATGTCGGTCACTCGCTGCACCGAGGCGACGATCTCGCCCATGGTGGCACCGGCCTGGTTGACCAGCTGCGAGCCTTCGGCGACCTTGCCGACGGACTCATCGATCAGGCCCTTGATCTCCTTGGCGGCACCGGCCGAACGCTGGGCGAGGGTGCGCACTTCGGACGCGACGACGGCGAAGCCACGGCCCTGTTCACCGGCACGGGCGGCTTCGACCGCAGCGTTCAACGCCAGGATGTTGGTCTGGAAGGCGATGCCGTCGATCACGGTGATGATGTCGGCGATACGGCGCGAGGAGGCATCGATCTCGTGCATGGTGCTGACCACGCGACCGACCACATCACCGCCCTGCGAGGCGACCGAATGCGCACCGATGGCCAGCTGGTTGGCCTGACGGGCATGCTCGGCGTTCTGGCGCACGGTGGAGGTCAGTTCCTCCATCGAAGCGGCGGTTTCTTCCAGATTGGCGGCCTGTTGCTCGGTGCGGCGCGACAGGTCGTTGTTGCCCGAGGCGATCTCGCCGGCGGCGGTGCTGATGCTGGATGAGGCCTGCTGAATGCGGCCGACGATCTGGGTCAGCTGGGCGACGGTGGTGTTGGCATCGTCACGCATGCTGGCGAACACGCCGTGGAACTCGCCGTGCATGCGGGCGGTCAGGTCACCGTTGGCGATCGACTGCAGCAGGTGCGAAAGCTGGGACAGATTGCCGTCGGCCACTTCCATCATCGTGTTGAGGTTTTCGATCATGACCCGGAAGTCGTGCTCGAAGCGCATCGCGTCGCCACGCTGGGTGAAGTCGCCCGCCGCAGCGGCCTGGGCCAGGGATTGGATCTGGGTGTTGATCGCCAGCAGGCTGGCCTTGGCGGCATCCATCGATTCATGCAGGATCGCGCGGGTGCCGGGCAGGCGACGGGCGTTCTGCGACAGATCGCCGGTGGCGTACTGGTTGAGGATCGCCACCGAATCGGTGATCGCGTCCAGGTGTTCGAAGATCATCGTATTGATGCCCTTCGCCAGTTCGCCGTACACGCCCGGGAAGTCCTGCGGGATGCGGTGGCTGATGTCGGGGCCGGCATGCATCTCGGCCATGCGCTGGGTTTCAGCGGAGAAGCGGCGCAGCATCACGGTCATGTCGCGGGTCGCGGCCAGCATCTTGCCGGCTTCGTCCTGGCTGGTCGCCTGGATGTTGACCGACAGATCGCCACGCGACACCGATTGGATCGCGTGCACGGCCTGGGCCAGCGGGCGGGTGATGGCGCGCGCGATGACCACGCCCATGGCGGCAGCCAGCAGTGCCAGCAGCACCATGCAGGCGATGATCGCGTAGACACTGTTCTGGTGGATGACGTTGGCACTTTCCACGCGGCGTGCGATGACGCCGTTGCTGTACTCACCCAGTTCCTTCATGGCAGCGAACAGTGCGCGGCGGCCGGGGCGGGACTGCTCATCGGAGATCTGCTGCGCACCGACGTGGTCGCCGGCGGCGATGGCCTGCTTGATGGCCGCATTCGCCTTGAAGTAGTCCGCATTGCGCGCGGCCACCACTTCGTACAGTTCGCGTTCCTTGGGCTCGGCCGGCAGGGCAGCGTAGGCCGCCATCTCGTCATGGACCACCTTGCCGGTCGCTTCCATGCGCTTGTCGTAGTCGGCAACCGACTCCGGCTTGTCCAGCACGGTCAGCTGCGCCATTTCATAGGTGCGGAACTCGCCGAGCTGGGCGCGGATTTCGCCCAGGTGCTGCACCGACGGAATGTCGTTGGTGCTCATCGCACGCAGCTGTTCATTGGCTTCGCCCAGGCGCACCAGGGCAAAGATGCCCAGCGCCAAGGTCATCAGCGTGGTGAGGGCGAACCCCACGGTGAGCTTTCGGGCGATGGGAAGATCGTGGAACCACTTCATGATGGGAACTCCGGGCAGGGCGTAGGCGCGCAGCCGTGGGGAACTGGGCGAGATGGCGTGGTGGGGAAAGGTGAGGCGACCGCTGCGCGACATCTATCGGTGTCGCTATTGCCGATAACGGCGTTGCAGCGGAACAACTTGATAGCGCTCATCACATTGAGTTCACATTTTTTCTGTGAACTCGATCAAAAACGGGGTGTTTCGCCCAAGTACGTGCTGTCCGAGGAGGTTGCGAGCGTTCGCTGGCACGCCGGGTACCGACGAAGTTCACCATTGCGCCGGGAGCCGTGCCGGATCGCGCAGGCGCGCAAAAACGCCGCCACTCCGGGGGAGCGGCGGCGTCAGGAGGCAGCGTATGGCAGGGCGGTCAGGCCGCCTGTGGCACCTTGAGCGAGCGCACCAGCCCGCCGATGTCGACGATCAGTGCGACGCGGCCGTCGCCGAGGATGGTGGCGCCCGAGACCCCGCTGATCCGGCGGTAGTTGTTCTCGATGTTCTTGACCACCACCTGCTGCTGGCCGACCAGTTCGTCCACTTCCAGCGCGATCTTCTGGCCATCGCCTTCGACGACCACCACCAGGGGTTCTTCCTGGGAATGACCGCCGTAGCCGTAGTAATCGCTGAGCGACAGGATCGGCAGATACTCGCCACGGACCCGCAGCACGCGGCCTTCGCCGGCCATGGTGCGGATGTCGTCGCCCTTGGGCTGCAGGGCTTCCAGCACATAGGCCAGGGGCAGGATCAGGGTTTCACCGGCGACCGAGACGGTCATCCCGTCGAGGATGGCCAGGGTCAGCGGCAGGCGGATCAGCACGCGGGTGCCGTTGCCGGCCTGGCTTTCCAGCTGGACTTCACCACCCAGGGCCTGGATGTTGCGGCGGACCACGTCCATCCCCACGCCACGCCCCGACAGATCCGTGACGGCATCGGCGGTGGAGAAGCCCGGCTGGAAGATCAGGTCCCACACCTGCGAATCGGTGGGGTTGTCCGGCACGCTCAGGCCACGCTCAAGCGCCTTGGACAGGATCTTGTCGCGGTTCAGACCGCGGCCGTCGTCGCTGACTTCGATGACGATGTGACCGCCCTGGTGCGAGGCCGCCAGCGTGATCGTGCCGGTTTCGTCCTTGCCCGCCTCACGACGCACGTCCGGCATTTCCAGGCCGTGATCGATCGAGTTGCGGACCAGGTGCACCAGTGGATCGGCGATCTTTTCGATCAGGCCCTTGTCCAGCTCGGTGCCTTCGCCGATGGTGCGCAGACGCACGTGCTTGCCCAGGCGCGAGGACAGATCGCGGACCAGGCGCGGGAAGCGGCGGAACACCGCATCCACTGGCAGCATGCGCACGCCGATGACTGCTTCCTGCAGATCGCGCGTGTTGCGCTCCAGCAGGTCCAGGCCGGTCAGCAACTGCTCGGCCTGCGCCGGATCCAGTGCATGCGAGACCTGCTTGAGCATGGCCTGGGTGATGACCAGTTCGCCGACCAGGTTGATCAGTGCATCGACCTTGTCCACGCTGACGCGGATCGAGGTTTCCGCTTCGTGGGCCGCGGCAGGCGCAGCGGCTGCGGCGGCCTGTGCTGCGGGTGCAGCAGGCTTGGCCTCGACCGGTGCGCTGGTGGCCAGGCTCGGCGGTGCGGCCGGACGGATGTCCAGTTCGCAATCGTCCACGACCCAGGCAAAGGTATCTTCGATCTTGCTGCGCGGGACCTTGCCGACCAGGCCCAGGTCCCACGCGAGGTGGGCCTCGAGCGGGTCGAGCTGATCGAAGCCGGGCAGGCGCTCCATGCGGGCGGCGACCTGCAGCGAGCCCAGGTGTTCGAGCTCGCGGATGATGCGCAGCGGGTCGTTGCCGCTCATGAACAGCGACGGCGCCGGCACGAAACCGATCTGCCACGCCTCGGGTGTGTCATCGACCTTGGCCGCGGCCACCGGTGCGGCGGTGGCGGCCTGGCCGGTCAGCACCGCTTCCAGACGTGCCTTGATATCGGCAACGGACTGCGGGTCGGCCGGCTGGCCGTGTTCGGCTTCACGCAGCAGGGCGCGCAGCACGTCCACGGAGGCGAGCATCGCATCAACCGCGACCGGCTCCAGAGCGCGCTTTCCAGCGCGCAGCTCATCCAGCAGCGTCTCCAGCACATGCGTCAGCGACGCGATCGCGTCGAAGCCGAAGGTGCCGGCGCCGCCCTTGATCGAGTGCGCGGCGCGGAACACCGAGTTGATGATTTCCGGGTCCTGCTGGCCCGATTCAAGCGCCAGCAGGCCAGCTTCCATCGCGTCCAGCCCCTCGCGGCTCTCTTCGAAGAAAGTGGCGTGGAAACGTTGCAGATCCATGCTCATGGTGCGGGGTGTCCGGTTGCGAGGGGAGGGGAGGGTAAAACGGGATCAGCCCAGGACTTTCTGGACGGTGGCCACCAGCTGTTCCGGGTTGAACGGCTTCACCAGCCAACCCGTTGCACCGGCAGCCTTGCCTTCGGACTTCTTGTCCGCGGCCGATTCGGTGGTCAGCATCAGCATCGGCGTGAACTTGTATTCGGCCAGCTGGCGCAGCTCACGGATCAGCGAGATGCCGTCCATGTTCGGCATGTTGACGTCGGTGACCACCGCATTGAAGCGTTGGCCCTTGGCACGCCCGAGGGCGACCGCGCCGTCTTCGGCTTCCTCGACGGAATAGCCGGCCGAGGTGAGGGCGAAAGAGACCATCTGGCGCATCGACGCCGAATCGTCCACCACCAAGATACGTGCGCTCATGCAGCGTTCTCCACAGATTTCAGGTTGTCATGGGGTGCTTCCAGGCCTAGGGCCTGGGTGACGCCGAGCAGACGCGCGGCATCACGGAAGGTTGCGGTGCAACCGTGGAATCCGGTGGGATGCCCGGCCTTGCGGCGGGCCTCGACGAATGCGCACAGCACCTGCACCGAGGCGGTATGGATACGGCCAACCTGGCTGGCATCCAGCGTCAGATCGCCTTCCTGGTCCACCAGGGGGGCCAAACGTGTTTTGAGCTCGGTGCTGGTCTCGATACCGAGATCATCACCCAGTGCGACAGTGCTCATCTTTGCTCCGGACAAACGGTTCCGAGGTCTATAACGGCCTAAACCAACAAAGCTTTAGGGGAGCTGCCGGTTCCCGGTCAGTTCAACAGCTGCGTCGCATCCAGCAGGATCATCGGCTGGGCGGTCACGCGCGCCACGCCGCGGAACAGGTCGTTGGAAATCTGGCAGATGCGGGCGGTATCGGGCGGCTCGATCTGCGAGTCGGTGAGGTTGGCGACGTCTTCCACGGCCGAGACGCGCAGGCCCATGGTTTCGCCGTTCTCCTCCAGCACCACGATGCGGGTGTTGGCATCGTTGATGATCGCACTGCTGCCCAGATGGATGCCCAGATCCATCACCGGGACGACCTGGCCACGCAGGTTCATGATGCCGAGCATCTCCGGCGCGGTGCCGCGCAACGGCAACAGCGGCACGGGCAGGACGACCTCCTGCACCTTGAGCAGTTCCAGCGCATAGGCCTGGGCGCCACAGCGCAGGCGCAGCCAGCGCGAGGTGCGCTCGCTGGCCCGCCGGTTCTCGCGCGGGCTGGAGGCCGGGTCGCGGGCCTGCCGTTGCAGCTCTTCCCAGCTGCCAGGGCGGCTGTGAGCCAACGTGGGCGTCTTGGCGCGGATGCTGGGGGCAAGTGGCATGGCAGGCATGGTGCGGGCGGTGGGAGCCGGTGGGGAGGCAGGGGCGGGCGGTAGTACCACCGCGGAGGGTGCCACGTCCTCACCGGCGGTCATCAGGCCGCTCAACGACGGGTCGTTGCGGACTTCGTCGAGCAGGTCATCGAAACCGGGAGCGGTCACTGCGGCAGGTGCGACGACCGGCGCCGTCTCGTACACGACCTCTGGCGGCAGATCGTCCCAGCTGGGGCGATCCTCGTCCTTGGCCAACGTCATCGCACCGCTGAGCGAGGGATCGTTGCGGACCTCGTCAAGCAGGTCGTCGAAGCCCGGCGCGGGTGCAATGGCCTCGACTGCTGCGGCGGCCACCGGGGCGTCGGTCTCGTAGACCACCTCCGGCGGCAGGTCGTTCCAGTCCGGGCGGGCATCATCGGCGGTGCCCGCGCTGGTATCGGGCAGTGTCATCAGGCCGCTGAGCGAGGGATCGTTGCGGACCTCGTCCAGCAGATCGTCCAGCACGGCCGAGGGCATGGCGACCGGCGCGGCCACGACGGCTGGCGCTTCGCCCGCACCGAGCGACGCCGCCGGTGACGGTGCGTCCGCGGGTGCCGGGACGGCGTCGCCGAGCAGCTGTTCCAGGTAATCATCCAGTACGCCGGCCGTGTTCATGCCGCGCGCTCCATCTGCTGCGCGTCGTCGGCCAGGATCCATTCCAGCGCACGCCGATAGGCAGCCAAACCGCGACCCGGGTAATCCTCGGACTGGGGCGGCATGGTCAGGCTGGCGGCATTGCAGATGCGGGTGTCGACCGGAATCGCGTCTTCCCACACCCGCTGGCCGTGCTTGTCCTGCATCAGCTTGACGGTTTCGTTGCCAGCGCGGGTGCGGCGGTCGAACAGGGTCGGCAGGATCGACATCGGCAACGGGCGGCGACGCGAACGTTCGACCATTTCGCCGGTCCGCACCATGCCGTCCAGGCCGTGCAGCGCCAGCGGTTCGGCCTGGGTCGGGATGATCAGGCGGTCGGCCGCGGCAAGGGCGTTGATCATCAGCAGGCCCAGGGTCGGGGCGCAGTCCAGCAGGATGTAGTCGTGCTGGCCCTGGTGGCGGGCGAGCGCGTTCTGCAGCGCCAGGCCGAGGCCGGGCTGGTTCGCGCTGCGGCGCTCCAGCGTGGCCAGTGCCGCCTGCGCGCAGACGTAGTCCAGGCCGGGAATGCTGCTGTGGTGGGCCAGCGTGGCCAGCTCGGCCGGCGGCGCGCCGAACAGCTCCAGCACGCCCTGCGGCGGTGGATCCAGCGGCACGCCGAAGGCCCGGGTCAGCGACGAATGCGGATCCAGATCGATCAACAGCACGCGGTGGCCCTGCGTGGCCAGACCACGGCCGAGCGCGAGCGTCGTGGTGGTCTTGCCCACGCCGCCTTTCTGATTGGCAACAGCCCAGATACGCATGCGGTTCACTCCTTCATTGCAGACGGAACGGCGGCGCCAACACGGCTGCCGGCCGGCACCGGTGGCAACTGCACCGGTGCGATGGGGGTAACAGGGGAGGTACGGGCGGCGCTCGGTGCGGCGGCCGTATCGGCCGGCTCGGCATCGGCACTGAGCCGGTCGGTGATCGGGTCGACGCCTGCAGCGGTGTCGGCGAGGATGATCACCATGACCCGCCGATTGCGGTTGCGGCCGTCGGCGCTGGCATTGCTCTGGCGCGGCCGGAACTGGCCGTACCCGACCATCGCCAGCCGTGCCGGTTGCAGTCCCTGGTCGGCGAACAGATGCACCACGCTGGCCGCACGCGCGGCGGACAGTTCCCAGTTGGAGGGAAACAGCGCCGTGGCGATCGGGATGTTGTCGGTGTGGCCTTCCACGCGCACGCCGTTGGGCGCATCGCGCAGCACCTGGGCGAGGGTGGACAGGGTCTCGCGCGCATGCACGTCCAGCGTGGCCGATGCGGTGGGGAACAGGATGTCGCTGTTGATCTCCACTTCGATCCACAGCTCGGTGCGGCGCACGGTGATCATGCCGCGCTCGATCAAGGGGGCCAGGGTGGCGGTCAGCTTGTCGGCGATGCCGTTGAGCTGGCGCTCGGCGCGCTGCAGCTGTTCCTGGTTGCGCATGGAGACGGGCATGCGCATCTGCGAGGCCATCGCCGGCAGCAGGGTGGGGTCGTTGCTGGGCGCGGGAGCGGACGGCCCGACTTTGGTCCCGGCCTTGATCACCGAGGGGCTGTCCCAGCCGCCGCCCTGGACCTGCTGGTTGCCGACCTGCACCGGGTTGATGGTGCGCGGCGCGCCACCGAAAGCGGTGGTGAGGGCGTCGGCCATGATCCGGTACTTGCCCTCGTTGAGCGAGGAGATGGCGTACATCACCACGAAGAAGGCGAGCAGCAGCGTCATGAGGTCGGCATAGGGGATAGCCCAGGCCTCATGGTTGGCATGTTCTTCGTGGTGCTTGCGGCGGGCCATGTCAGTGCAGGAACCCGGACAGGTTGGTTTCGATGTTGCGCGGGTTTTCACCCTGGGCGATGGAGATCAGCCCTTCGATGATCATCTCGCGGTCGCGGCTGTTGTGGTGGATCACGCTCTTGAGCTTGGCCGAGACCGGCAGGAACAGCAGGTTCGCCGAGGCGATGCCGTAGATGGTGGCGGTGAAGGCGGCGGCGATGCCGTGGCCGAGCTTGCTCGGGTCGGCGAGGTTCTTCATCACCGCGATCAGGCCGAGCACGGCGCCGATGATGCCCAGCGTCGGCGCATAGATGCCCATGCCCTCGAACACCTTGGAGGCGGCCAGATCCTGGCTCTCCTGGCTGCTCAGCTCGATTTCCATCATGTGCCGGATGGTCTCCGGCTCCACACCGTCCACCAGCAGCTGCAGGCCCTTGCGCAGGAACGGGTCGTCCTGGGCATCGACCTGGGCTTCCAGGCCGAGCAGGCCCTGGCGGCGGGCGATGTTGCTCCACTCCACGATCTGCTGGATCAGGTGCCGGCGGTCGCTGCTCGGCGGCAGGATCACCCACTTCACGATCTTGAAGGCATGCTTGAACACGGCCGGCGAGGTGTGCAGCAGGATCGATGCGATGGTGCCGACGATGACGATCACGAAGGCGGCCGGCGACCACAGCGACGCCAGACCGGCCCCCTTGAGGATGCTGCCGCCGACCAGTGAGGCCAGCGCGAGGAAAAGTCCAATGAGGCTGAGTCTGTCCATGGGTCCGTTATCGGCTTGTGTGAATGGGACTTGAGACGCCGAAGGAATCCACTGATGCGGCGGTCACACTTTCACGCGGTCAATCGTGGTTGGTGCGCAGCCCGTCCACGTCCAGAATCAGCGCCATGCGGCCGTCACCGATGAGGGTGGCGCCGGCATAGCCACGCAGTCCGCGCAGCGCCTTGGGCAGCGGCTTGATCACCACTTCCTCGCGGCCGCGGACCTGGTCGACCACCAGACCGAAGCGGGCTTCACCGGCCTGCAGCACCACGATGGTCAGCAGCGAGGACGGCATCGGCTCCACATCCAGCCAGTGGCGCAGATCCACCAGGGCAAGCGTGTGCGATTTGCGGTCCAGCACGGCGCGGCCGTCGAACCACCCCAGCGAGGTGTTGGGGGCGTGCAGCACCTCCATCACGCGGGCCAGGGGCAGGGCGTAGACGTCCTCGCCGGCCTGTACCAGCAGGGTCGGCAGGATGGCCAAGGTGAGCGGCACGCGGATCATGAAGCGGCTGCCGCGGCCCAGCTCGGACTGGATCTGGATCTGGCCACTGAGCTCGCGGATGCGCGACTGGACCACGTCCATGCCCACGCCGCGGCCGGAGATGTCGGTCACCTGCTGCTTGGTGGAGAATCCGGGCAGGAACACCAGGTGCAGGCATTCCTCGCTGCTCAGGCGGGCGGCGGCTTCCGGGTCGATCAGGCCCTTCTCGCGCGCCTTCTGGCGCAGACGTTCCGGATCGATGCCCGCGCCGTCGTCCTGCACTTCGATGCTGACGTAGTCGCCTTCCTGCTGGGCCGACAGGCGTACGTGGCCGCTGCGCGGCTTGCCCTGGGCTTCACGCAGGTCCGGCATTTCCACGCCGTGGTCGATCGCGTTGCGGACCAGATGGACCAGCGGATCGGCGAGTGCTTCGACCAGGTTGCGGTCCAGCTCGGTTTCCGCGCCGATCAGTTCCAGCTCCACTTCCTTCTTCAGCGAGCGCGCGACATCGCGCGCCACCTTCGGGAAGCGCGAGAACACCTTGCCGACCGGCTGCATGCGGGTGCGCATCACCGCCGACTGCAGGCGGGCGGTGGCAATGTCCAGGGTGGAGACCGCGCGGTCCAGCTCTTCATCGTGCAGGCGTGCGCGCAGGGTCTTGAGGCGGTTGCGCGAGAGCACCAGCTCGCCGATCAGGTTGACGATCGCATCCAGGCGCTTGGTGTCCACGCGCACGGTGTGCTCGGCCTCGGCGACCGGTTTGTTGGGCGCCGGCTTGTTGGCGGCAGGCGCGGCGGGCGCAGCTACTGCACGTGGCGCCGGTGCCGGCGCGGCCGTCACGGCCTTGGCACCGGGTGCCGCGCCGCCGTGCAGCTGGTCGAGCAGGGATTCGAACTCGTCCTCGCTGATCATGCCGTCGTCTTTCCTGGCGGCGACCGCGGTCGGTGCGGCACCGCCATGCAGCTGGTCCAGCAACGCTTCGAATTCATCGTCGGTGATCAGCTCACCGCTGCTGGGGCCGGCCGCGGCACTCGGTGCCGCCGCCGGAGTGGCCGGGCCGTTGACGTCGAACTGTGCGATCAGCTCCGGCGGGGCATAGCCCGGCTCGGTGCCGGCCGAGACCGAATCCAGCATCGACTGCAGGTAGTCCAGCGACTGCTGGGCCGCATCGAAGTGATGGGCCTGCAGCGTGGCTTGGCCCGAGCGCGCCATGCCGAGGGTTTCCTCGGCGGCATGGCACAGCTCGACCATCGCCTGGATGCCGAGGAAGCCCGCGCCGCCCTTGAGCGTGTGGAACCCGCGGAACACGGCGTTGAGCTGGTCACCGTCCTGGGGCGCCTGCTCCAGCGACACCAGCTGTTCGCCGAGGCGATCCAGAATCTCCTGGGCCTCGAGGATGAAGTCGGCAGCGATATCGTCCGGAACAGCACTCATGATCGTTAAAGTCCCAAATCGGAGAGCAGGTCGTCAGCGTCGACCTGTGAAACCTGGTGGCGGTCCAGACCGGTCACGGCCGGGCCGGCCAGGCCGTTGTCGCGCTTGTGCGCGGTGTCGTCCTGCGGCGGCAGCCCGAGTGCACCGAAGCCCTCATGCACGCGACGCACGATGCCCACCACGCGGCGGATGATCTGCCCGGTGAGATCCTGGTAGCTCTGGCTGAGGGCGATCTCGGTCAGGTTGTGGCGTATGCGGTCCAGCTGCTGGTCCTGGTCGGCCGTCAAGCCATTGGCGCGCAGCTGCTCAGTGAGCGTGCGGCATTCTTCGGCCAGGTCCAGGGTGCGGTGGGTGGCCTGTTCGGTCATCGCCACCACGTGATCCAGGCGTGCGCAGGCATCGTCCAGTTCGCCGGCTTCGCTGGGCAGGCTGGGCAGCTCGCCCAGCGCCTGGCCCAGCTCGCGGGCGAGCCGGTTCAACCCGGCCATCATCGGCTGGGTGCGCAGTGCGGCGAGTGCGTCGATTTCCTGACGCCACGCCGCTTCGTCGCCTGATTCCAGCGCGGCCAGTGCATCCTGCAGGCGCTGCACCAGCGCTGATTTGTCGCTCAGGGTTTCCATCAGGCGCTCGCCGCCAGACGCTCGAAGATCTTGCCGAGCTTTTCTTCCAGGGTCTGGGCGGTGAACGGCTTGATGATGTAGCCGTTGACGCCGTTCTGGGCCGCTTCGATGATCTGCTCGCGCTTGGCTTCAGCGGTCACCATCAACACCGGCAGCGTCTTGAGCTTGGCGTCGGCGCGGATGGCCTTGAGCAGGTCGATGCCCGTCATCACCGGCATGTTCCAGTCGGTGACCACGAAATCGAACGGCTGGCTCTGCAACAGCATCAGCGCGGCATGCCCGTCCTCGGCTTCGGCCGTGTTGGTGAAGCCCAGATCGCCCAGCAGGTTCTTGACGATACGACGCATGGTCGAAAAATCGTCGACGATCAGGATACGCATGTTCTTGTCCAAAGCTCTTTCCTCGGTCTTAATGGTTCTCGAGGCCGGCGTCGGCCGCCTCGAAGATTTTCAGTCGGCCACGCAGGCGCAATACGGCCTGGCCATGGATCTGGCACACGCGCGATTCGCTGACGCCCAACACGGCGCCGATCTCTTTCAGGTTCAGTTCCTGCTCGTAGTACAGCGACAGGACCAGCTGTTCGCGCTCGGGCAGCAGCCCGATCGCGTTGCCCAGCTCCCGCCCGAACTCACCGCGCTCCAGCACCTGCTGCGGGGTCGGGCCGCCCTGGGCGACGGTGTCCAGCTCGCCCTGGTCTTCGATCCGTGATTCCAGGCTCAGCACCTGGCCGCGCGAGGCATCTTCCATCAGGCGCAGATAGTCGGGCAGCGGCATGTCCATCGCGGCGGCCACTTCCGTGGCGCTGGCGGCACGGCCGGTGCTCTGTTCGAGCCGGCGGATGGTGGCGGCGGCGTCGCGGGCCCGGCGATGGACCGAGCGCGGCACCCAGTCACCACGGCGGATCTCATCGATCATCGAGCCACGGATGCGGATCGAGGCATAGGTCTCGAACGAGGCGCCCTGGTCGGCGTCGTAGCTGCGCGACGCTTCGATCAGGCCCATCATGCCGGCCTGGATCAGGTCGTCCACTTCCACGCTCGCCGGCAGGCGTGCCGCCAGGTGATGGGCGATACGGCGGACCAGGTCGGAGTGCTGGGCAATGCACTCGTTCGCGGCGACCCGCTGGACCTCTTTGTACTGTGCGGCGCCTTTCATGCGGTCACCCCGCGTTGCTTGAGGATGCGTTCCAGGAAGAACTCGACGCCGCCACGTGGCTCGGTCGGGGCCTGCCAGCGTGCGGTACGGCGTGCGATCTCGGTCAATGCCAGCGCCGAGGGGCTGGACGGGTAGGCCTTCACCACCGGCTGCTGGCGCTGGACCGACAGGCGCAGCCAGTCGTCCTGCGGCACACAGCCCAGGTAGTTGAGCGACACATCGGCGAGGAACTTCTCGCAGACGCGGGTCAGCTTCTCGTACAGCACCCGGCCTTCATTCGGGTCGCGCACCATGTTGGCGACCACCTGGATCCGGTCCACGCCGCGTTCGCGCGAGAGCACCTTGATCAAGGCGTAGGCGTCGGTGATCGAGGCCGGCTCATCGCAGACCACGACGACGGTGTCCTGGGCGGCCTGGCAGAAGGTCAGCACGCCGTCGGTGATGCCCGCGGCCGTGTCCACGACCATGATGTCCAGTTCGCGCTCCAGCTCGGAGAACACGTTGACCAGGCCGATGTGCTCGGCCTGCTGCAGCTCGGCCATGTTGCGGCGGCCCGAGGCGGCCGGCACCACCAGCACGCCGCCGGGGCCTTCGATGATGACCTCCTCCAGCGTGCAGCGCCCGGCGACCAGGTCGGCCAGGGTCACCGTCGGCTTCAGGCCCAGGATCACATCGACGTTGGCCAGGGCCAGGTCGGCATCCAGCAGCAGGGTGCGTTTGCCCATGCTCGCCAGCGCCACGGCCAGATTGGCCGAAACGTTCGTTTTGCCCACGCCGCCCTTGCCGCCGGTGACGGCGATGGTGCGGACCGGGCCCAGCGGCTGGCTTCGGGTAGCCGACAACGGGAAGGTCTGGGTCAGCTTGGCGTACTCACGCGACGGCATGGTTCAACTCCGGGTTGCAGGGCATATCGGCCGCGCGGCGCAAATCTTCAAGGCGAAGTACAAGATTGGCCGCACTGGCACGGTGCAGGTCTTCAGGAACGTCCTGGCCATCGGTGACCCAGGTGATCGGCAGGCGGTGGTCGACGGCCACCGACAGGGCGGTACCGAAGCGACCGGTCTCGTCCAGCTTGCTCAGCACCACACCCTGCGGGTTGGCGGCGCTGAAGCGGCGGACCACCTCGTCCATGTCGCCGAAACTGGTGTTGGCCGGCAGTACCAGCAGGGTGCGGATCTGCTCGGCGGCCCGCAGCCACTGCAGCTGGGCGGCCAGCGCACGGTCGCGCGGGCCCAGGCCGGCGGTGTCGATCAGGACCAGCTTGTAGTCCTTCAGGCGTTCCAGCAGCTGGTTCAGATCGCTTCCACTGCTGGCCTCGTGGACGGCGATGCCGAGCTGGCGGCCGAAGCCGTACAGCTGCTCGCGGGCGCCGATGCGGCCGGTATCGGTGGTGACCAGGGCCACATCGCGGGCGGCATGGGCTTCGGCGAAGCGCGAGGCCAGCTTGGCGATGGTGGTGGTCTTGCCGGCACCGGTGGGGCCGACCAGGGCGATCACGCCGCCCGCTTCGAGCGGGTCGACCGGGGCGATCGGCAGCTTCTTGGACAGCAACCCCAACATCAGGCCACGGCCACGGTGGGCTTCGGTGTCCAGCGGGATCTGCATGGCCACGTCGCGGCTGATACCGGCATCGAAGCCATATTCGTCCATCAGGTCCAGTGCGGCGGCGCGTACCGGCGAGCCGCGCAGGCGCTCGTCGGTGAAGCGGTGCATTTCACGCTCGATGACGTGGCGCATGCCGGCCACTTCGTGACGCAGCTGGCGGATTTCTTCGTCGTCGCGCGGGATCAGGGCCAGGTCCGGCACGCTGGCCACGACCGGTGCCGGTTCGTTGGCGGCGGCAGCGGTGGTCACCGGCAACGGCAGCGGCAGCGCCGGCGGTACGGCGGTGGCCACGATCGCGGCCGGGGCGAGCACGGCCGCGGCCGGCAATGCGGGCTCGTCCATTTCATCCAGGGGCGGATCGATCACGAAACGGGCGCGGTTGATCGGGGCCGGCGCGGGAACAGCCTCCACCGGCTCGGCGGGCGAGGCTGCCGCGGCCTGCTCGACATTGAACGGCGCGAAGATCTGCTCCGGCAGCGACGGTTCGTTGACAGCCGGGTTGAGGCCGGCGCGGGCCAGGGTGGCGGCGAAGCCATCACTGCCGCGCGGCGGCACCACTTCGTGGGCGGTATCGAGCGTGCGACCGGTCGCGCCGACAGCGGCGCGGGCCAGGGCGGCAACGGCCGAGGTGGTGGCCGCGACCGGCTCGGGCGTGGCAACCGGGGTCTTGCGACGGGTCACCGCCGCGATCACGGCATCGGCGGCGCTGCGCGGGCGCGGGGCCGGCGGCGGAGCGACGTCCTTGCGGGCCGCTTCCAGGGCACGCTGCACGGCGCCTTCATCGTAGTTCGCCGCCGCCACGATCTCGACACCTTCCGCGATCCGGCGGTTGGACAGGATCACGGCGTCCGGACCGTGTTCCTTGCGCACCAGGTTCATGGCCGAGCGCATATCGGAGGCGACGAAGCGTTTGATTTTCATGCTGTGGTACCGGGACTGGGGCGGCGGAGTGGTGGAAGGGAAACGCTGGTTGTCGGTGGTCTGCACGGTCAGGGATTCCCTTTATTTCCTGCTGCGGTGAATTCGAATGAGGTGTCTGTTTTCTGTCGCGGTGCCGTCGGGCGCCTGGCTCAACTGATCGTGCCGACCAGCTTCAACCGTTTGTCCTCGGGCACCTCGCTGTAGGCAAGTACGGACAGCGAGGGGACGCTGTGGCGTACCAGCCGTGCCAGCGCGGCACGTACCGGGCCGGGGACCAGCACGACCGCCGGCTCGTTCTTCGCTTCCTGCTTGCCGACACATTCGGCCAGGCTTTGATGCAGTCGCTCGGCGAGTCCGGGTTCCAGCGCGGCGCCGTTGCCCTGAGTGGACTCCTGCAAGACGCGTTCCAGTTGCGGGTTGAGGGTGAATACCGGCAGCTCCGCCGACATTCCGGCGATCTCCTGCACGATGAAGCGGCCCAGTGCGTTGCGCACGGCAGCGGTCAGCACGGCCGGGTCCTGGCTGGTCGGGGCGCTTTCCACCAGCGATTCGACGATCTTGCGCAGCTGGCGGATAGGAATGCGTTCGATCAGCAGGTTCTGCAGCACGCGCACCACGGCCGAGAGCGGCAGCGACTTGGGCGTCAGATCCTCGACCAGCTTCGGTGCGCTCTTGGCCAGGTTGGCCAGCAGCTGCTGCACTTCTTCATGGCCAAGCAGTTCCGGGGCGTGCTCGCGGATCAGGTGCGACAGATGCGTGGCGACCACGGTGGCCGGATCGACCACGGTGTAGCCCATGGTTTCAGCGTTGGCGCGCTGGTGCGGCTGGATCCAGGTGGCGTCCAGGCCGAAGGCCGGATCCTTGCCCGCGATGCCTTCCAACGTGCCCAGTGCACTGCCCGGGTCCAGCGCAAGTTCGCGGTCCGGGTGGATCTCGGCGGTGGCCACGGGCACTCCGTGGATCAGCAGGCGGTAGGCGGTGGCCGGCAGCTCGAGGTTGTCGCGGATATGGACGGAGGGAATCAGGAAGCCGATGTCGTGGGTGAGCTTGCGGCGCACGCCTTTGATCCGCGCCATCAGCTCGCCGCCCTGGTTCTTGTCGACCAGTGGGATCAAGCGATAGCCGACCTCCAGCCCCAGCGGATCAACCGGGCGCAGTTCGTCCCAGGTCAGCTCAGCGGTGGGCGACGGGGTGGCACCGGGCAGGCCCAAGGCTTCGGGACGGCTGGCGGCGGGGGATTCGGCGGCGCGCGCAGCGGCCACGCTCTTCTTCCAGGCCTTCCAGGCAACGAAGCCGAGGATGACTGCCAGCGTCAAGAAGGCGACGTTGGGCATGCCCGGGACCAGACCGACCACACCCATGATCGCAGCGGCAATAGTGAGCGCGCGGTACTGGCCGAATACCTGGCCCATCATGGCCTGGGCCATGTCCTGCGAGCGCGAGGCGCGGGTCACCAGCATGGCCACCGCCGAGGACACCAGCAGCGCCGGCAGCTGCGCCACCAGACCGTCACCGATGGACAGCAGGGTGTAGGTGGCGGCGGCATCACCGAACGGCATGCCGTGCTGGAGCACGCCGACGGCCAGGCCGCCGATCAAGTTGATGAACAGGATCAGGATGCCGGCGATCGCATCGCCGCGGATGAACTTGCTGGCACCGTCCATCGCGCCGTAGAAATCGGCTTCCTCGCGGACTTCTTCGCGGCGGGCCTTGGCCTCTTCGCGCGTCAGCAAACCGGCGTTGAGGTCGGCGTCGATGGCCATCTGCTTGCCGGGCATGGCATCGAGGATGAAGCGCGCGGTCACTTCGGACACGCGGCCGGCACCCTTGGTGATGACCACGAAGTTGATGATGGTCAGGATCGCGAACACCACGATACCGACGGCGTAGTTGCCGCCGATGACGAACTCACCAAACGCGGCGATCACCTTGCCGGCTGCATCGTGGCCGTTCTGGCCATTCAGCAGGATCACGCGGGTGGACGCCACGTTCAGCGCCAGCCGCAGCATGGTGGTGATCAGCAGCACGATCGGGAAGATGGTGAAGTCCAGCGGGCGCTTCACGTACACCACCGCCAGCAGCACCATCAGCGAGATGGCGATGTTGAAGGTGAACAGTGCATCGAGCACCGGTGGGGCCAGCGGGACCACCACCATGGCCAGCAGGGCCAGCACGATCAGCGGGGCGCCAAGGCCGTTGCGGATCATGTCCAGGGCGCGGCGCGCGGTCATGCCGCCCGAAGCAGGCTGTGCGCTCATGGGCGGGCTCCCTTGCCGAATTCGTCGATGTCGATGCTGGGGCTGGCCGGCATCGGGCCGGTGTGCCAGCTGCGCAGCTGGTAGACGTAGGAGAGGACCTGGGCCACGGCCGAATACAGTCTCACGGGAATTTCCTTTCCAAGTTGACCTTCCCGATACAAGGCGCGTGCCAAAGGCGGGGCGGAAACGATGGCGACCTTGTTGCCGTCGGCCACTTCACGGATACGCAGGGCGGTTTCATCCACGCCCAGGGCCACCACGGTGGGGGCGCCCATCTTTCCGCCCTCGTATTTCAGGGCGACCGCGTAGTGGGTCGGGTTGACCACCACCACGTCGGCCGTGGGCACCGCTTCCATCATCCGGCGGTTGGCCAGCTGCTGCTGGAGCTGGCGGATGCGGCCCTTGACCTCCGGGCTGCCCTCGCTTTCCTTCATTTCCCGGCGCAGCTCTTCACGGGTCATCTTCAGCTTGCGCATCCAGTTCCAGCGCTGGTACGGGGCATCGATGAAGGCCAGCAGCATCATGGCGCCGCCGGTGGCCAGCATCAGCTTCAGGGTGAAGCCCAGGCCGTGGACCATGGCAGCCTCCAGCGGCTGGTTGAGGAGGTCGCGCAGCGAGCGGATGCCGTGCCAGACCACCAGCCCGGCAGCGGTGCCGACAAAGACGATGCGCAGCAGCGATTTGGTGAACTCGGCGATCGCTTCGGGGCCATACAGGCGCTTCATGCCGGCCATCGGGCTCATCCGGGTGAAGTCCGGCATCATCGATTTGTTGGACCAGCGCAGCCCGCCCATCACCACCGGCGACAGGAAACTGGCCAGCAGACAGATCACGATCAGGGGCCACATCGCCAGCATCAGGCGCAGCAGCAGCTCGCCGAAGTGCCCGAACAACGCCTTCGGGTGCAGCCACAGGGCCGGCTCGGGGCTCAGCGCGAACTGCATCCAGGTTTTGGTGTTGCGGGCGATGGTGCCGGAGAACGCCATCAGCGCCAGAACACCGGCACCGAACACGGCCGCCGTGGCCAGTTCACGCGAGCGCGGGATGTTGCCCTGTTCCCGGGCATCGCGCAGGCGTTTTTCGGTGGGTAATTCGGTTTTTTCGCCGGCTTGTTCGTTCTCGGACATCAGGGCACGACACGGGAGGAGATACCGGTGTCCGTGCAAGAACCGTTCCGCGGGCTACGAGAAGGTAGTGCCGGCCAGTGGCGGCACTACCGGGTCTCCAGCATCACCCCGCCGAGGCGCCTGGGCGCGCGTGGGCCTTCCAGTCTGCCGCCACCTCTACTCGGGGGCGGGGCAGGTCATGCAGCTGCATGAAGCGCTCGGGGTCCACCGGCCGCCCCAGCAGATACCCCTGCAGGTAATCGCAGCCCAGTCGCTCCAGATAGGCCCGCTGGCCGGCGGTCTCGACGCCTTCGGCGACGATGTCCATGTCCAGGGCATGCCCCAGCGCCACGATCGCCGACACGATCACCACGTCCTCCGAGCTGATCTCCAGGTCGCGCACGAAGGCGTGGTCGATCTTGATCTCGGTGGCCGGCAGCCGTTTGAGGTACAGCAGGCTGGAGTATCCGGTGCCGAAATCATCGATGGAAATGCCCACGCCCAGTGCGGCCATCGCCTGCAACAGGGTCAGGCTGACTTCGGTGTCACGCATCACGGTGCTTTCCGTGATCTCCAGGATCAGTCGGCGCGGCTCGAGATGGTGGGTCTTGAGCGCCTCGCGCACTTCCTGCAGCAGGTTGGGCGAGGCGAACTGGATCGGCGAGAGATTCACCGAGACCGTCCAGCCGTCATGACCGGCGTCGTGCCACACACGCAGCTGGCGGCAGGCTTCGTTGAGTGCCCAGCGGCCAATGTCGTTGATCACGCCGCTACGCTCGGCCAGGCGGATGAAGCGGTCCGGCGGGATCAGGCCCTGTTGCGGGTGGCGCCACCGGATCAGTGCTTCGGCCCCGCTGATCGACTGGCCGGCGACGCGCGTCTTGGGTTGGTAGTGCAGGAACAGCTGCTCGGTGCCGATCGCCCGGCGCAGGTCGGCGAGCAGCTGGAACTGCTGCTCGGCACTGTCGTTCATCCAATCGGCGAAGCGCACATACGCATTGCGGCCAGCCTCCTTGGCCTGGTACATCGCCGCATCGGCGAAGGCCATGAGCTGACGCTCACTGGCGGCATGGTCCGGGCAGATGGCGATGCCGATGCTGGCGGTGACCTGCAGGTCCTGATAGCCCAGCAGCGGCTCGCGACCCACGGTCTGGATGATGCGGCTGGCCAGCGTGGCGACATCCTCATCGTTCTCGATCGGCACCACCAGCACGAACTCGTCGCCGCCCAGGCGCGCGATCATGTCTGCGGGCCGCAGCAGCTTGCGGGTGCGGTCGGCAACGGCGACCAGCAATGCATCACCGGTCTGGTGACCGTAGGCATCATTGACCTGTTTGAAGCCGTCCAGATCCATGAACATCACCGCGAACCGGCTGCCGCGCTGCTCGGCTTCGGCAAGCGCCTGCTCAATCCGCTGCTGCAGCAGGCGGCGGTTGGGCAGGCGGGTCAGGGGATCGTGCAGGGCGGCCTGGGTCAGCTCGGCCTGTGCGTCATCCAGTGAACTGCTCAGGTCGGTATTGCGAAGGCGCAGCAGCTGCGCCTCCATGCGCTGGTCCAGCCAGGAGACGATCAGCACGATGGCCAGGATCGCGATGGTGAGCACCAGCACCACCAGCGCCAGCCACTGCGTCTGCAGACCATCACCGGCGACCGCACCGCAGATGCTGCCGGCAGGGAAGCGCGCGGCGGCCATGCCGGTGTAATGCATGCCGGCGATGGCGGCGCCGAGTGCCAGGGCCGGTGCGATGCGATCACGACGGCGGCGGTGGCTGCTGCGCAGCCGGAAGGCGATGTGCAGCGCGGTCCAGGACGCGGCCACGGCAATGAGCAGCGACAGTGCCACCCAGCCGAGCTGGTAGTCGATCCCGGGCTGCATGTGCAGTGCGGCCATGCCCAAGTAGTGCATCGATGCGATGCCACTGCCCATCAACAGCGCACCGAGCGCGAGGCGGCCGTGCGGCAGGGTTCGGCGTGAGACCAGCCACAGCGCGAAGATGGACGAGGCCATGGCGGCCAGCAGTGAGACCGTGGTCAGGCCCAGCGCATAGCCCAGCGGGATAGGGAGCTGGAAGGCGAGCATGCCGATGAAGTGCATCGACCAGATGCCCAGCCCCATTGCACCTCCGCCACCGGTCAACCAGAGCCAGGTGGAGCGGCGCGTGGCCGCGGTGGTGACCCGGCTGGCCATGTCCAGCGCAGTAAAGGAGGCCAGCACGGCCACCAGAAACGACACAACGACCAACCACGGGGTGTAGCTGCCGATCAGCATGGATGACTCTCTCCCTGGTCAACACCTGAGCGATACGACAGAACGCCACGCCATCACCGCAGACAGCGGGTGAAGGTTTCGTCATCGCCGTGCGATGGCGCAGCGTAACGCAGGGCCCAGACTAACAACTCGACCGGGGGGCGCCGCAAGTGACGAATGGCCCGCTTTCGGCGGGTTTCCGCGCTGTCCCGGGTGTGTCCCGGGTCAGCGGCTGACGCTGTCGGCCGCGTCGAAGGCGGCATCGAACAGACGCTGCACCGGCGGCCCCATCTCGCCGGCCAAGACGGTCAGCAGGAACAGGCCCAGCAGCAGCGCCACCGGCAGGCCAAGCTGGATCGGGTTGAGCGCAGGGGCCGCGCGGGCCAGCACGCCGAAGGCCAGATTGATGGCCAGCATCGCCACGGTGAGCGGCAGCGCCAACGTGAGCGCGCCACGGAACACCTGCAGCAGGAAGGTGGGAGCGATGGCGAAGAAGGCGTGCGGATCCGGCAGCGCCGCGCCGATCGGCAGGGCTTTGTAGCTGTCCATCAACAATGAGATCAGCGCCAGATGCCCGTTGGAAGCGAAGAACAGCAGGCCGAACAGCAGATAGAACCACTGGCCGATCACGCCGGAGCTGCCACCGCGCATCGGGTCACTCATCTGCGCGAACGCCAGGCCGGTCCCTTGGGCCACCAGTTCACCAGCCATCGCGCCGGCCTCGAACACCAGCCGCAGCAGGAAGCCGATCGAGATGCCGATGGCCAGTTCGCGGGCGATGGTCAACACCGTCGCTGCATCGAAGCCGGTCCATTCCGGTACCGGCGGCAGCATCGGCGAGAGCGCGATCGCCAGAGCGCCGGCGAGCATCACACGCACCCGCGAGGGCACCGCGCGGGTGCCGATCAGCGGCATCGCCATGATCATGGCGCCGATGCGCAGCATGGTCCACAGGATCGTGCCGATCATGCCGAAGGCCTGCAGGCCATCGGCGGCCATCTGGGTCGCGGAATCCACGGCGGCTGCCTCAGCCGATCAGGTGGGGAATGCGCTGGAACAGCAGCGTGGTGTATTCGACCAGATGGCCGATCAGCAGGCTGCCGAGCGCGAACAACACCACCGTCAAGGCCGCGGCCTTGGCCACGAAGGCGATGGTCGGTTCGTTGAGCTGGGTGGCAGCCTGCACCACGCCGACCACCACGCCGACGATCAGCACGGTGAGCAGCAGCGGGCCGGCGACCCAGAGCACGGTGATCAGGCCACCACGCAGTTCGGTCAGGGCAAGTTCGGGGGTCATGGCAGTCTCGGGTCCGTATCGATCAACAGGGCAGGGCGGTCAGACCGCATTGAAACTGGCGGCCAGGGTGCCCACCACCAGAACCCAGCCATCCACCAGCACGAACAACAGGATCTTGAACGGCGCGGAGACCAGCATCGGCGAGAGCATCATCATGCCCATCGACATCAGCACGCTGGCCACGACCAGATCGATGATCACGAACGGGATGAAGATCAGGAAGCCGATCTCGAAGGCGGTCTTCAGCTCGCTGGTGACGAACGAGGCAACCAGGATCGGGAACGGAATGGCATCCGGGCTGTCGTAGGTACCGTGACCGGCCATGCCGGCGAAGGTCATCAGATCCGTCTCGCGGATCTGCGCCAGCATGAAGGCGCGCAGCGGCTGGGTGGTCAGCGTCCAGGCGGTCTGGAAGTCGATCTCGCCGTTGAGGTACGGCGCCATGCCGCTGCCCCAGGCCTTCTGCCAGACCGGCAGCATCACCATCGCGGTAAGGAACAGGGCCAGGCCGAGCAGCACCTGGTTGGACGGCGTCTGGCCGGTACCCAGCGCCTGGCGCAGCAGGCCCAGCACGATGATGATGCGGGTGAAGGCGGTCAGCACCAGCAGCATCGAGGGGATCAGGGTGATCGCCGTCATCAGCAGCAGCGTCTGCAACGGCAGGCTGACCGGCTGGCCACCGATCTTGCCGACATTCACGTCCGGCAGCGCGGGCACACCCGGCACGCCGGGCGCGGCCCAGGCCAGGGCCGGCAGCGCGCACAGCAGGGCAGTCAGCAACAGCGGCAGGTAACGGGTCCAGGAGGTACGGGGGCCACGCATGTTCAGGGTTCCTTGCGCAGCCGCTGTTGCAGCAGCTGGGCGAAATTCGGGAGGTGTTTGAAATCGGGAAGGCGTGCCGGCGTCGGGGCCGGCAGAGGTTCGGGCAGCTGATGCAGGGTGTTGATGCCGCCGGCGGTGACACCCAGCAGCAGCTGGGTGCCATTGACCTCGACCACCACCACGCGTTCTTTCGCGCCGACGGTCAGGCTGGCAACCACCCGCAGGCCTTCGGCCGGACGGAACCCGCTGCCGGGCATGCGCTTGAGCAGCCAGCCCAGACCGACGATCAAGGCCAGCACGCCCAGCAGTGCCAGTACCGCACCGAACATGCCCGGTGCGGCGGCGGCATGCTGGCCGACCTTGACGGTCGACGCGCCGGCGGCGATCAGCAGCCCGGTGCTCAACGCAGTCTCCGGATCCGTTCGCTCGGGCTGACCACGTCGGTCAAACGCACGCCGAAGCGGTCGTTGATCACCACCACCTCGCCATGGGCGATCAGGGTGCCGTTGACGAACACGTCCAGCGACTCGCCGGCACCGCGTTCCAGTTCCACCACCGAGCCCTGGTTGAGCTGCAGCAGGTTGCGGATCGGCAGGCGCGCGCGGCCCACTTCCAGCGACAGGGTCACCGGCACATCCAGGATCACATCCAGGTTCAGCTCGGGACCGAGGTTCTCATCGGACTGCAGCGTGGTGAACTGCGCCGGTGCCGGTTCCGCCGGGGACAGCGGTTCGTTGGATTCGATATCGTTCATTTCGAGACTTCCTGGAGTACGGGAACGCGTGGGCGGGTGCCCGGGGGATGGGTGGCGGTGATCTTGACGGCGTTGCAACCGTTGGCGATGCCGAACTCGCCGGTGAACACCGGGATGTTCTCCACGCACAACGGCACCTGCGCCGGCATGTCGATCGAGAGGATGTCGCCGACCTTCAGGCCGGTCAGTTCACGCAGGGTCATGCGTTTGCTGGCCAGCACGCTGGACAGCGTGACTTCGGCGATGTTGAGCTGTTCGCGCAGCATCACGCCCCAGCTGGCATCGCGGTCGTTGCGGTCGCTCTGGATGCCGGCGTCGAGCAGCTCGCGGATCGGCTCGAGCATCGAGTAGGGCAGGGTGACGTGGATGTCGCCGCCACCGCCGTCGAGTTCGACATGCAGGCGGCAGACCACCACGTACTCGCGCGGCGTCACGATGTTGGCGAAGTGCGGATTGATTTCGGAGTTGATGTACTCCAGCTCCACATCCATCACCGGCGCCCAGGCTTCCTGCAGGTCGGCGAAGGTCTGCTTGAGCAGCAGGTGGATGACGCGCATTTCCGTCGCGGTGAACTCGCGGCCTTCGATGCGGGTCGGGTAGCGGCCGTCGCCCCCGAAGAAGTTGTCCACGATGGCGAACACCAGCGTCGGCTCGAACACGATCAGCCCGGTGCCGCGCAGCGGCTTGAAGCGGATCAGGTTGAGGTTGGTCGGCACGTACAGCGAGTGCATGTAGTCGTTGAACTTGATCAGCTCGATTCCGCGGACGGACAGTTCGGCCGAGCGCCGGATCAGGTTGAACAGGCCGATGCGCCACAGGCGTGCGAAGCGCTCGTTGACCATTTCCAGGGTCGGCATGCGGCCGCGGATGATGCGGTCCTGACTGGCGAAGTCATACGAGCGCGCCTCGCCGGGCGTGCCAGCATCGACGTCGGTCTCGACCGCACCGGAGTCCACGCCGTGCAACAGCGCATCGATCTCATCCTGGGAAAGCAGGTCATTCATGGTCGGCCCTTACTGGGTGACGAAACTGGTGAACAGCAATTCGTCGGCGCCCGGCTTGCCGGTCTCGGCCTTGAGCAGCTTCTGCACTTCGGCCAGCGAGGTGGCCTGCAGGCGCTCCTTGCCCGCGCGGTCGGCGATGTCGGTCGGCTCGACCTGCGAGAACAGCATCAGCAGCTTGGCGCGGATGGCCGGGGCATGGAGCTTGATCGCTTCCATCGCGGCCGGATCGCGGCTCATCAGCTGCACTTCGACCTGCAGGTAGCGCGGGCCGTCGAAGCTGCTGTTGAGGTTGACCACGAACGGCGGCTCCAGGCCGAAGTACTGGGCCGGTGCAGGCACCGCGGCCTTGGCGGCCGGCTTGGCGGCCTTGTCGTCGTGCTGGGACTGGGTGAAATACCAGACGCCGCCACCGGCGGCACCGGCGGCGAGCACCGCGACCAGGGCAGTGATCAGGATCGGACGACGCGGCTTGGCCGTGGCGTCCTTGTCGGCGGATTTCTTGGTTTTATCGGCGGCTGCGGCCACGAGGAAGCTCCAGAGGATTGCTTCCTGACTACATGCAAAGGCTGTGCCTGAATGCTGAAGCGGGCGGGCGACGGGTTTCTGGCGGCGCCGCCGAAGCGGCGTCGCACCCGGGGATCACGCGTAGGCGTCGACCAATCCGCGCTGACGGATCAACTGCGAGGGCGACAGCGTGGTCTCGGCCATCAGCGGCTCGCCGTCATCGCCCGCGCCGGTCCGGCTACCCTCGCCGCGGCCGCCATCCTGCGCGGTGTGCTGCTGGCCGACATCGGCCTGGCCGAGCTGGAAGCCCTGTTCGCCAAGCATGTCGCGCAGGCGCGGCAGACTGCTTTCCAGTGCATGACGCACGTCGGCATGGGCGCTGGTGAAGGTCGCATGGACCTTGTCACCGTCCAGATGCAGTCGCACGTCGATCGGGCCCAGGTCGTTCGGGGTGATCTTGATATGGGCGTGGCCGATCTTCTGGTCCGCCAACCAACTGACGCGGGCGCCAACGGCATCATCGAAATCGCCAGCGCCCAGCTGCGGCGTGGCGGTCGGCGAGCCGGTGAATGGCGTAGGCGCCGCCGGTTTGACGTCTGCGATGCTCTGCAGGGCGTGCAGCACCGGCGTGGCCGGAGCATCCGGACCATCGCTGGCGGCCGCGCTCAAGGCCTCGGTGAAGGTTTTCAACAGCGGCGCCGCATCGGCCGGGGCGGCATCGGCCGCCAGGGCGGGCAGGGCGATGCCGCTCGCCGCCGGTGCGGCCGTTGCCAGCGGGCCCGTGGCCGGCGCGGTGTTGTCCGCAGTGGCGGTGGGCAGCGTCGGCAGTGCCGCCGTTGCGGGCGCGGTACCGGCGGCCGTTCCCACAGGTGCGGGCGCGACCGGCACGGGGGCTGGAACGGGCAGCCCGTTCAACGCCAACCCGGCCAGACCGAACGGCGGCCACGCTGCATCATCGTCGGCGGCCTCAGCAACCGGCTTGTCGGCGGTGGCGGGGGGCGCGGCGCCGGCATCGGTAGTGGCAGGCACCTCGGCGGTGTCTTTGCTGCTGGCGCTGCCGGGGCGTGGTGCGGTGTCCTTGCCGGTATCCGGTGTTGCAGCGTCCTTGCCCGCAGGTGCATCGCGGCGCCCGGCTGGCTTGCTGGATGCTGCCGGGCGTGACGTGTCAGTCCCGGGCGAGAGCATCGCGTCAAACTCTCGACGATCGCTGCCGCTGGACACCTCAGGGCGTGCAGAGGACGTACCCGTGCTGCCGTTCTGCAGCGGCGCGGTACCGCCAAGCAGGGCCGAGGGCGTCATGGCGTGCCTCCGTTGTCGCTGTCTTCGCGCTGGGCCTGGCGCGAACGACGCGCACCCAGATCGTCCATCTCGCGCTGGTCGCGGCGATCGGTGACCACCTTCTCCTGCGCGCGGTAACTGGCGGCCAGCTGCTCAAGCACCTGCTTGTCACGGCTGGCCAGGATCAGGCGCGCACGTTCGGCCTCCACCTTCTCGCGGTTGTTGTCCACGGTCTGGCGCTGCTGGGCCACGGCGCTGTCCAGACGATCCAGGAACGCGCGCCGGTTCATCAGCTGGGCCGGGCTGGTTGCGGCCATCTGCGCGCCAGCATATTCGTCGGCATAGCGGCGCAGTTCATCCAGCCGCGACACATGGGTGTCGAGGGAGCGCTGGCGCTCGGCGAGGTCGCGGGCGACCTCGTCCTCGTGGTCCTGGGCGCGCTTCAGCAATGGGTCGAATCGCTTGGATTGCATCATGGCTTAACTCTCTGGTTCCACCAGCCGCTTGAGGGCGGCCTGACTGTGCGGCAGGTCGGCGGCCTTGCCGACGTCCTGGCCGAGGAATTCAACGATGTCCGACCAGCGCTCCAGCGCCTCGTCGGTCGCCGGGTCATTGCCGCGCTGATAGGCGCCGATCGCGATCAGGTCGCGGTTGGCCGAATACGCCGAGACCAGCCGTTTGAGCTTGCGGATGCGCAGGCGCCACGGCTCGTCGGCGATTTCCGTGACCACGCGGCTGACCGACGATTCCACGTCGATCGCCGGATACAGACCGCTGTCGGCCACGCGCCGCGAGAGCAGGATGTGGCCGTCGAGAATCGCGCGGGCGGCATCGGCGATCGGATCCTGCGGATCATCGCCTTCGGTCAGTACGGTGTAGAAGGCGGTGATCGAGCCGCGGCCCTTGGCGCCGTTACCGGCGCGCTCGACCAGGGCCGGCAGCTTGGCGAACACCGAGGGCGGGTAGCCGCGCGTGGTCGGCGGTTCACCGACGGACAGGCCGATCTCGCGCTGGGCCTGCGCGAAGCGGGTCAGCGAGTCCATCAGCAGCAGGACGTTCAAGCCCTGGTCGCGGAACCACTCGGCGATCGCCGTGGCACGGTAGGCGCCGTGCAGGCGGGCCAGTGGCGGGCGATCCGCCGGGCTGGCCACCACCACGGCGCGGCGCAGGCCTTCCTCGCCCAGCGTGCTTTCCACGAAGTCGCGGACTTCGCGACCGCGCTCGCCAATCAGGCCAACCACGATCACGTCCGCAGCGGTGTAGCGCGTCATCATGCCCAGCAGGGTCGATTTACCGACACCGGAGCCTGCGAACAGGCCGACACGCTGGCCACGGCCGATCGGCAGCAGCGCGTTGATCGCGCGCACGCCCACGTCCAGCGGCTGGGTGATCGGCTCACGGGCCAGCGGATTGATCGACACGCCGGCCATGCCGACGGTGCCTTCGGCGCGGATCGGACCCTTGCCGTCCAGCGGTACGCCATCGCTGTCGATGACGCGGCCGAGCAGGCCTTCGCCGACTTCCACGCCGCCGCGACCCAGCGCGGGCACGACCCGCGCATTGGGCAGCAGGCCGTGCAGCTCCGCGCTCGGCATCAGATAGGTGCGTTCACCGGCAAAGCCGACCACTTCGGCATCCACCCAGCCACCGTCGGCCACTTCAACCTTGCAGCTGGCGCCCATCGGCGCCTCGCAGCCGACCGCTTCCAGGGTCAGGCCGACCGCGCGGCGCAGCACGCCTTCGCGGATCAGGCCACGGCCATGCGCGGTATCCGGGCGGATGTTGTCCAGGCGCGAGGCCAGCCGCAGGTTGCGGACGGCGGTCCAATCGGCCGGCGGGGGCAGGGTATCGGTGTTCATGGCGTGGTGCCTGCCTTGCGGATGACGGCATCGAGCGCGCCGCGCAGGCGGGCGTCCAGGGTGCCGTCGATGCGGACGGTCTCGGCATGTACCCGCAGGTCACCGCGGCTCAGGCTGAGATCCGGAGTGAGCCGCTGGTTGGACGACAGGTTCAATACCGGCGTCAACGCGGCGATGTCGTCCGGGTGCAGACGTACTTCGACCTCGCGGGCCGCGCCGCCGACGGCATCGACGGCTTCGTTGACCAGCTGGGCCAGCAGTTCCGGCTCGGCTTCATACGCCCGGCCGACCAGATTGCCGGCGATCCGCACGGCCAGTTCGCCGAGCGCGGCCACCACTTCATTTTCCAACCGCACCAGTGGCCGGCTGAAGTTGTCCAGGATCCCTTCGATCTGTGCGATCAGCCGGCGCACCTCGGCCTGGCCCTGGGCGAGACCATCGGCATGGCCCTGGTCAAAGCCGTCCTTCTCGGCGCTGTCCTGGATCGCCTGGATCTCTTCCAGGGTCGGCAGCTGCAGCAGGGGTTCCGGTTCCAACTCCGGATCCGGCTCGGTGAGTTCGAAGATCTCTTCTTCCGGCGCCGGCTCGGGCACCGCCAGCAGATCCGGGGCAAGCCAGCGCACGGCAGCGTTCACAGCATGGCCTCCGCATTGCCACCAATGGTGACGGTGCCTTCATCGGCCATGCGCTTGACGATCGCCAGGATCTCGCGCTGTGCCACTTCCACATCCGACAGGCGCACCGGGCCACGGGCTTCCATGTCTTCCAGCAGGATTTCGGCCGCACGCTGGGACATGTTGCGGGTGATCTTGTCGCGCACCTTGATGTCGGCGCCACGCAGGGCCAGGCCCAGGCGCTCGCCGCTGACTTCGCGCAGCACCAGCTGCAGTTCGCGGTCGTCCAGATCCACCAGATCGTCGAACACGAACATCAGGTCCTGGATGCGGCCGCTGAGCGGCGCATCGATGCGCGCGATCTCGCCCAGGATCGCCTGGTCCTGGCCACTGTCCATGAAGTTCAGGATGTTGGCGGCGCACTGCACGCCACCGATGTTGGAGGACTTCAGGTTCTGGTTGCCGGCGAACTGGCGCTCCATGATCTCGTTGAGCTCATTGAGTGCGTTCGGCGGAATGCCATCCAGGGTCGCGATGCGCAGCAGCACATCCACGCGGGTGCGTTCGGGCAGCAGCTTGAGCGCGTCGGCGGCCTGGTCGGTTTCCAGATGGGCCATCACGATGGCGATGATCTGCGGGTGCTCGTTGCGGACCAGATCGGCGACGGCGCGCGGATCCATCCACTTCAGCGCATCCAGGCCGGTGGTATTGCGGCCGAGCAGGATGCGATCGATCAGGTTGCCGGCCTTTTCCGTGCCCAGCGCCTGCACCAGCATGTTGCGGATGTAGTCGTCCGAGCCCACGCCCAGCGAGGTCTTGGAGCCCAGTTCTGCACCGAACTGGTCCATGACCCGCTCAACCTGTTCGCGGGTGATATCGGTCATGGTGGCCATGGCGATACCGATCTTCTGCACTTCCTTGGGTTCCATGTGGCGCAGCACTTCGGCCGCATCCAGTTCACCCAGCGAGAGCAGCAGCACTGCGGCGCGTTGGACGCCGGTCATGGGGGCGTTCTCAGTCATTGGCCACCCAGCCCTTGACCACCTGGGCCACGCGCTTGGAATCGGTCTTTACAGCTTCACGCGCCATGCGCAGTCGTTCCTCGTAAGAGTCCACCGGCAGTGCCAGGGGTTCATGTCCAGCCGCGTTCAAGCGTTCGCTGCCGAGGGCGGGCAGGCCCTCGCCATCGTCGACCAGCTGCACGTCGGCCGTATGGGGTTCCAGCTCTTCTTCCTTGGCCTTGTTCTGGCCGGTGATCGAGCGCAGCGCCGGGCGCAGTACACCGAACACCAGGGCCAGCACCACGATCGCGCCGAGCAGCAGACGCAGCGCGTCCTGGACCTGCGGCAGTTCCCACCACTTCGGCCCTTCGACCGGGGTGACTTCCCGCACGAACGGGGCATTCATCACCGAGACCGTGTCGCCACGCTCGGCATCGAAGCCGACCGCCTGCTTGACCAGTGCTTCCACCCGGGTCAGCTCCGCAGCGGAGAGGGCCTGGTCGGCCATCTTGCCGTTGGCGCCGGCGCGCGGCACGTTGTCCACCAGCACGGCCACCGAGACGCGCTTGATGCGGCCCGCCGGCTGGCGGGTGTGCTGCAGGGTGCGGTCCAGCTCGTAATTGCGGGTCGCGTTCTTGGAGGTTTCCGTCGGTGCCTGTGCGGTGGCCGGGGCGGCCGCCGGACCCGGCGGGGTGTTGCTGGCGGCACCGGGCACGCCCTGCGGGCCGGGCACGTTGCTGCTGTTTTCGCTCATCTGCTCGCTGCGCAGCTTCTGCGGCTCGCCGTTGTAGAGCTCACGGGCTTCCTCGATCACTGAGAAATCCATGTCCACGCTCACTTCCGGGTTGACGCGGCCGGGGCCGGTCATCGGCTCGAGCAGTTCGCGGATGCGCTGGTTGAACGAGGTTTCCTGGCGGCGCACCTGCTCGAACTGTGCGGCATTCATCGCCGCCTCGCTGTTCGGGTCGGAGACGCTGAGCATGCGCCCGCTCTGGTCGACCACGGTGACACGCTCCGGCGCCAGATCCGGAATGCTGGCGGCGACCATGTGCACGATGGCATCGATCTGGCCGCGTTCGAGCTGCTGGCCGCCACGCAGTTCCAGCACCACCGAGGCGCTGGCGACGTCGCGCTGGCGGGTGAAGGCGCTGGGCTTGGGAATGGCCAGGTGCACGCGCGAATCGCGGACCGGGCGCAGCGTGTTGATGGTGCGCGAGAGCTCGGTTTCCAGCGAGTGCTGGTAGCGGGCGTTCTCCATGAACTGGCTGACGCCGAAGCCCGGGTCACGCTCCATCAGCTCGAAGCCCAGACGACCGCTGTCGGTCAGCCCGGAGCTGGCCAGCTTCAGGCGGGCATCGTGCAGGTTCTTTTCCGGCACGGTGATGCCACCGGTGGCCTGGTCCAGTTCAAATGGAATCTGCGCGGCGCGCAGCAGGTCGGTGGCCTCGGCCGTGGCCTTCTGATCCAGCCCGGTGTACAGCGGCACCATGCCGGGCTTCTGCGACCAGAAGAACACGAACAGGCCTGCCGCCACGGCCACGGCGATCATAGCCATCAGGCCAAGCCGACGGGTGATCTGCAGGCTTTGCAGCCGGTCGAACCACTGCCCAGCCTTTTCGGTGTTCAGCGATTCTTTGGAGAGCGACAGGGCCATGCGTTTCTATCCTTACAGCGGCATGTTCATCACGTCCTGGTAAGCCTGGACGAGACGGTTACGGACTTCCACGGTGGCGCGGAAGGCGATCTGGGACTGCTGCGAGGCGACCATGACCTTGGCCAGGTCCGCACCGGGTTCACCCAGTTCGAAGGACTTGGCCAGGGCGCCGGATTTCTGTTGTGCATCGTTGACGCCGGCGATGGCACCACGCAGGGTTTCGGTGAAGCTGGGGCCCTGGATCTCCTGGGGGGACACCAGGCCCTGGATGGCATTGCTGCGCGGGGCCTCCGTCAGCGGGCTGACGGCGGGCTGCCCCATCTGGGTCTGGAAGGTGCGGATCTGAGAAAGGATCGAGGTGACGGAGTGCGACATCTGGAACGTTCCGAAGCAGGGGATGGGTTTCGAGTGAATACGTTGCAAGTGCCGTGCCGAAAGTGATGAGTGGTTCAGTTTCGTAACGGTGGCGGGGGTTTGCGTGTTCAGCCGCTCCCGCAGAGGTGGACGTGGTGTACGCAAGGTGCGGTCGATTGACCCAGCGGCGGTTTGACGCGCTGGCGTGCCGGAGAGTCGACGCCGGAAAACCGGCGGAGGGTGCTCTGAACCTTCGAGGCGGAGACCGGTGGGTCGGTCGGGCTTTGGGCCACGATGCCCTTGCCGGCGAATGTCCCCCGGCGCCGGCCTGCGGCCGACCCCTCCTCCTTTATTTCGCCCACAAGGGCATCGCGACCCAACGTGTCGAGGCTGCTGGCGGCCGGCAGAAAGGCTGGGTTTCTCCGCTTGCTTACCGTAAGCCGGCGCTCCGTAGCGGCCATTAGATCCTTGGCAAAATCAAGGAGGAGGGCGTCGGCGCAAGGCGGCGGCCGGGGGACATTTGCCCAGTGGCCTACCGGCCGCTACGGGACTTCGCGTGTTGTACGCGCGCCTAAAATCGGACCTGGTGCTGGGCGCCAGTGTTCTGTCCACGTGGGGCGTGATGCCCTTGTGGGCGAAATAAAGGAGGAGGGGGCGGCCGCGGGCCGGCCCCGGGGGACATTCGCCGGCAAGGGCATCGCGCCCCAGCGCCAGGCACCGGCCCCGCTTCAGGAACGCATCACCGTGCAAGTGCTGTCTCGCCACAAGGAGGGGAAACGAACCAAAAAAAAGCCCGGGACATGCCCGGGCTTCTGGTTTCCATGTGTTGCTCTGCTCAGCCAGCCAGTTCGGTCTGGTCGCGCTCGATGCCGTACTTGCGCAGCTTCTCCACCAGCGTGGTGCGGCGCAGGCCGAGCAGTTGGGCGGCATGGGCGACTACGCCCTGGGTGCGTTCCAGCGCCTCGTTGATCAGGGTCAGTTCGATGTTGGCCATGTGGTTGCGCAGGTCGAGGCCATCGTCGGGCAGGGCCGGGGCGCGGTTGGCCGGGGCGGTGCCGTTCTCTGCCGAGGTAGCGCCTTGGCTGCCCGGGGTGTGGAAGGAAAAGCTGCGCAGGTCCAGGCGTTCATCGGCCAGCGGCGCCGGTGCCGCGGCCGCGACTGGGGCCGTGATGGCGAAATCGCCGCGGTAACGGGCCGGCAGATCCTGCACGCGCACGTTGCCACTGGGATGCAGTACGGCCAGGCGTTCGACCAGGTTGGTCAGCTCGCGCACGTTGCCCGGCCACTCATAGCTGGCCAACGCCTGCAGCGCCTCGCCGGTGAAGCGCACTTCACCGCGGCCGGTGCGGGCCAGCTGGCCGGCGATCGTGGTCACCAGCGCCGGCAGGTCTTCGCTGCGCTCGCGCAGGGCCGGCACGTCGATCGGGAATACGTTGAGGCGATAGAACAGATCCTCGCGGAATTTGCCGTCGGCGATGCGCGTTTCCAGGTCGCGATGGGTCGCGGCGATCACGCGCACGTTGCAGCGGATGGTCTGGTTGCCGCCGACGCGCTCGAAGCTTCGCTCCTGCAGAACGCGCAGCAGCTTGACCTGCATCGGCAGGCTCATGTCGCCGATTTCATCCAGCAGCAGCGTGCCGCCTTCGGCCATTTCGAAACGGCCCTTGCGCGCACTCAGGGCACCGGTGAAGGCGCCTTTTTCGTGACCGAACAATTCGCTTTCCAGCAGGTCCGGCGGGATCGCGCCACAGTTGATCGCCACGAACGGCCCATCACGGCGCGGGGAGCGCTGGTGGATCGAGCGCGAGACCACTTCCTTGCCGGTCCCCGATTCGCCCAGCACCAGCACGGTGGTGTCGAAGGCGGCGACCTGCTCGATCATCCGGCGCAGCTGGGTGACCGCAACGCCTTCGCCGGTCGGGCCCTGGTCCTGCACGGCGCCGGCCTGGTGTTCGGCATCCAGGCGCTTGAGGCTGGCGCGGCGCAGCAGGCCTTCCATCTGCGCGTGGCGCAGCGGCGCCTCCAGCGGCCAGACATTGGCTTCGTGCAGGCCATGCTGCTGCGCGAACGCGGTGGTATCACCGTCGATCAGCATCACCGGCGGGGGCAGGGCGCCCTTGCCCAGCCACGCGAACAACGCATCGCTGCGGTCGGAGTTGTCCAGGCTGCCGATGATGGCGGCCATCCAGTCATTGGGGCGGTGGCGGGTGACGTCGAAATCGTTGGCGTCGGCCACCCAGCGCGGGTTGAAGTCCATGAACTCCAGCAGCGCGACGGTGCGCTCGGCGCGGACCGCGTCGTTGTCCACCACCAGGATGCGCGATTCACTCATGGCCCGGTTCCTTCAGGCCTTCCAGGATCGGCATCACTTCCTGGATGTAGGAGAGCTTGCTGACGAAGTTGTTGGCCCCGGCGCGCAGCGCGTGCTCGCGGTGTTCGGCATCATCGAAATGGCTGGCGATCACGATGTAGGGCGCGTCATCCTGCGATTTGATCAGGCGGGTTGCCTGCAGGCCGCCCATTTCCGGCATGGCCAGATCCATCAGCACCACCTGCGGGCGCAGCGACTCGGAGCGTTCGATCGCTTCCAGGCCGTTGGCGGCGCTGCCGATGACATCGAGCCAATCGACCTTGCGGAAGTGGCGCATCGCAGCGTTGATGAAACCCTCGTGGTCATCGACCAGCAGCACGGTGAGCTTGTTCATGTCGTCCATTTCCTTCAGCCCACCCGGGCCAATTGCGGGGTGCCGGCATGGCTGCGGCGGCGTTCGCGCGCCGGAGCGATGTCCAGTTGTTCGCGGTATTTTGCAACGGTACGGCGGGCGATGTTCACCCCTTGGCGCGACAGCAGGCCGGCGATGGCCTCATCGGCGAGCGGGCGGGCCGCCGGCTCGGACTCGATCAGGCGGCGCACCATGGCTTTGACCGCCTGCCCGGAGACGCTGGCGCCTTCCAGGCGGACGGCGAAGAAGTGCTTCAGTTCCAGCGTGCCGCGCGGTGTCTGCAGGTACTTGCCGGTGGTGATGCGCGAGACGGTGGACTCGTGCATGCCGATTTCGTCGGCCACTTCCTTCAGGGTGAGGGGCGCCATCGCTTCCTCGCCGCGGGTCAGGAAGCCGGACTGGCGCTCGATGATCACCCGCGCGGTGCGCAGCAGGGTGTCATAGCGCATGGACAGGCCACGGGTCAGCCAGCGGGCTTCCTGCAGCATGTCGCGCAGCGGCTGCGCCGCGTCAGCGGTCTGGGCCAGGGCCTGTTCGTAGTGGGGATTGATGCTCAGGCGGCGGCTGGTAGCGGGGTTCAGCGCGACGCGCCACTGGCCATCGGCATGCCAGGCGATCACATCGGGGATCACCACACCGTTGCTATCGGGCAGCAGGCTTTCGCCCGGGCGCGGCTGCAGGGACAGGATCAGGCGGACGGCTTCGTGGATGTCGGCGACTTCGGCGTCCAGCTGCTGGGCGAGCCCGGCGTAGTCATGCGTGGCCAGTGCGGCCAGCCCATCATCGAGCACACGCTGGGCCAGGTGCCGGGCCGGTACGCGGCCGGGCAGGGTGCGCAGCTGCACGCTCAGGCATTCGTGCAGGTTCTGGGCGGCCAGGCCAGCCGGGTCGCCGTGCAGGATGCGCTGACGGACGGCTTCCACGCCGGCCGCATCAACGTCGCAATGCGCGCTGGCCAGCAGGGTCAGCTGCGCCAGCGGTGCATCGAGATAACCGGTGTCATCGCAATGCTCCAGCCAGAAGCCGGCCACGGCCAGTTCGCGGTCATCCAGTTCCATCGCCAGGCGCTGCAGGACGCGCAGCTGCGGGTCGGTGGATTCGCCGGCGGCAACGCGCTGCATGCGGTCATCATCGCCGTCCTGCCAACCGGCACCGGCCACGTCCCACATGGTGCTTTCGGGCAGTTCGTCGAAGGCGGCCACGTCCTGGGCCGTGACCGCCTCGGCGGTGTCGGCGGCGACAGGCTCGGGTGCCTCTTCGATCTCCAGCAGTGGATTGGTTTCCAGTGCGCGGCGGATTTCCAGCTCCAGCTGCATGCCATCGAGCTGCAACAGACGGATCGACTGCAGCAGTTGCGGCGTGAGGTGAAGCTGCTGACCCATCTGGGTCGACATGGAGGCTTTCAAGGTGTTTCCCCGATCACGCCGAGTCCCCGGCGCGTTATGGAACACATCTTGCTTCTGTTCCGGTGGCACCGAAATCAGGGGGTTCCTGAGTCGGGTCATCCAATCCCCGACAGCATGTAGGGAAAACCACTACAACAGCACGTCATTTTGACGCATTTGCCGGTGCAACCCGTAAATACCGCCACCTGCTGGTTCTTTGCCGCATCAGAATCCTGACGTGGGGGCCTGCCCGTGGCCGCAAAGCGCCACTGAACCGTCGCCGGTCATTCCAGTTCGTGCTGGTGGCGTGCAGCGAGCAGCACCAGATCCGTGGCGCGGCGGCAGCCCAGCGACTCCATCATGCGGGCACGGTGGGTCTCCACCGTCTTGACGCTGATGCCGAGATCCGCAGCGATTTCCTTGTTGCTCTCGCCTTTGCCGATCTGGCGCAGGATCTCGCGCTGACGCGGCGACAGCGCCGCCACGCCTACCGGCTTTTCCTTGCCGAGCATCGGCGCCAGCATCTTTGCCGAGATCTGCGGGCTCAGGAATACCTGGCCGGCGTGCGCGGCGCGCAGGGCCAGTTCCAGTTCCTGGGGGGCGGCATCCTTGACCACGAAACCGACGGCGCCACGGTCGAGTGCATCGCGCACATGGACCGCGTCATCGTGCATGGTCATCATCACCACACGTGAGCCGGGGGTACGCAGCAGGATGTCGCTCAGCGCTTCCAACCCGGTACGGCCGGGCAGGGAAAGGTCCATCAGCACCACGTCCGGCGCGTGCTGCACGCTCAGCTGCAGGGCCTGCTCGGCATTGCTCGCCTCGGCGACGACGTCCACGTCGGTAAAGCCCTGCAGGAGGCGGCTGAGGCCGGCACGGACCAGGGTGTGATCGTCGACTATGAGTACGCGCACAGGCTACTAGGGGAGCGGGGAGGCGGTAACCTTAACGGAGTGGCGGGCCAGCGCCAAGCCGACTGGGTCACAGTCGGTGCCGTATGGTCAGCGCAGGCGCCGGGCTTCAGCGATCTGGCGGCGATGCAGGCGGAACAAATGTCGCTCCAGCGCCATTTCCAGCGCATCGCTCAGGCCTTCGAAGCGCAGCCACAGATAATGCGCGCCAGCGCCGTTGGCAGCCTCGGCCACGATCACCACGGGCAGATCGATATGGTCGGGCAGCCACTCGCAGGGCTGCAGCCGGATCACGCCCTGACTGCCCGTCGCGGCGCCGGTACGCATGCCCTGTTCAATCCGGATGCCCCGACGGGACCAGCGCAGCGGACGCAGCGGCAGATCCTGGGCGCTCTGGCGGACCAGCCGGCCCAGCAGCACCATCACCAGGTCCAGCTTGGCTTCCAGCCGCTGCACCTGCAGCGTGGCGTCGCTGCGGTCGTCGTGCCCGTCATCGCTGCGGGCATCTTCCACCAGGGCCACACTGCGCAGCAGGGTTTCGGCGGTGCCAGGGCGGATCACCGCGCTGCCGATGCGGAACTCGGCCGGCAGCGCCAGTTCGCAGCTCAGCGTCTCATCGAACAGCTCGCTTTCGGCGGGGTGATGAATCTCGCTGGTGCGAAGGTCGGTCATGACAGGGATTCTGCCGTCAGATACGCATGCGCGGCGCGAAGCGACTGGCGGCCATTGTGGATGTGCCGGCTGGCTTCTTCGCGCTGGCGCATCATGAACAGCATGATGCGCTGCTGGCGTGCCTGCAGCGAGGACAGGCCCGGGACGTCGAACAATGCCGACGGGCCGGCCAGGTACCTGGTCTGGGCGGCATCGAGGGCGTCCAGCTGCAGGCCGGCCTCATCGAAGTTCTCTTCCTGCAGCGCCGTCTCCAGAGCATCCAGACGGGCGTTGAGCGAGCCCAGCGACGTCATGGGGTGGCCTGCTCAGCGTGGCGCTGCTGGTGCGGGATCGCATTCCAGGCCGCATCGATCTCGCCGAGCAGTTCCAGCGCCTCGGTCAGTGCGGCCGGATCGTTGTGCAGATTCGCTTCGGTCAGGCGCTGCATCACGTAGTCGTACAGCGAGGACAGATTGCCGGCGATCTCGCCACCGGCTTCATGGTCCAGCGAGCCGTTGAGGTGACCAACGATCGCGCAGACCTCGCCGATGGCTTTGCCCTTGCGCGCCTGGTCGCCGCGTTCCAGGCAGGCCAGGGCGAGTCGAAGTCGTTCGCAGGCACCGGCGAGCAGCAGCGCGACCAGCTTGTGCGGGTCGGCATCGGTGATGGCGCTCTGTACGCCGACCTGACGGTACTGCTCGGTGAATTGACGGTTGGAACCGTACATCAATCATGTCTCCTTCGTTCGGGGCCGCGAGGTTCGCGACATCGTCGGCACCGGGTGGAGCCTGCGGGGTGTCCTGCGTGTGGTATCGGCAGCGGACCGGTTCAACTTGAGTCCGCTGCCGTGATCGATCAGCCGCCGAGCTGCGAGAGCTGCGTGGTCAGGCTCGTCATCGACTGACTCATTTTGCTCATGAGTGCATCCAGTGCCAGGAACTGCTTTTTGTAACGCTCGGACACGCCTTCCATGCGGACGTCCAGGGCTTTGCGGCGCTTGTCGATGTCGGTCAGCGTCGCGTTGATGCCCTTGGTGCGCGATACAAACGCCCCTTCCTTGCCTACAGCAGTGCTGACGTAGCCGTCGACCACGGCGAAAAGTTTGGCGGCCGCACCGTCATCGCCAGTCAAAGCCTCACGGACCGCGCCACCCTGATTGACCAGCGCGGCGTCGAACTTCGCGGTGTCCAGCACCAGGCTGCCATCGGCATTCGGATAGCCCCGGGTCTGAAGCCCCAGCGTCTTGGGATCCAGGCCGGCCGCCGACAGATCCTTCAGGATGCCTCCCATGAGGCCACGCAGCTGGCTCGAGGCGCCGCGCATCTGCGCATCGCCGGTCAGGGACGAGGGCTCCTTGTTCTCGATGTCGTACTTGGTCGCGGTGTTGATCGCAGCGATTGCGCCGTTGTAGGCGGTCACGAAGTCCTGCATCACCTTGCGCGCTGCGGCGGCATCGGTGGTGATGGTGACGGTGCTTTCGCCCTCTTTCTTCAGATTCAGTGTGAGGCCGGGTATAACGCTGCTGACGGTGTTTTCGCTGCTGGTGACGGCCACACCATCGATGGTCAACTCCGCGTCTGCTGCTTTCGTATGCTCCTTCAGGCTCCCAGCGAGCGCGACCAGCTTGGGATTGCCTGCGTCTGCAGTCAGCTTGATTGCATTGGCGGCGCCGGACTTCCCTTGCGACAGCGACAAGTACTGACTGTCGCCTGAAGCGATCAGCGTTGCCTGCACCCCGGACGCGCGACCCGCTTTTTCGATCTTGGTGCGGATCGAGCTGAGCGTGTCATCCGCGGCCACGTCGATGTTCAACGTCTTCTGCTTGTCGCCCTCTCCGACAGTCAGTGTCAGGGTTCCGGCACCAAACGTCTCGGTTTTCGGCAGTGCCGTGTCAGCGATCCACTTGTTGGCCGTGGCGAGTTTCGTCACGTTGATGAGATGGGTGCCAGCTGCAGCGGCATTGGTGCCGGTGGCTGTCAAAATCTCGTCAGTGCCGGATTTGCTGGCGGTTACCGTTCGCGCATCGAACGCGGTCTCGGCCTTCAGCGCTTTCAGCGCCGTATTAAGGGTGTCGAACGCAGATTTTACCGTACCGATCGCCGAGAGCTGCATCTTGGCCTTGGACTGCTGCAGGTTCAGTGCATTGTCCGCCGGCTTGCGATCGGCAGCCACCAGGCTGCTGACCATGCCGGAAATATCGAGTCCTGAACCGATGCCGCCGTAACCGAAGTCCGCCACGTTGTATCTCCTGTGTGTTGCCGCTGCCACATGGTGCAGGGCGATGCCATCAACGAAATTAGCGGCCGTAGCCGCCGGGTCTTTAGAACTCTCGTTGATGCAGGAGTTGTGCCAGCAACTTGGCGCCGGGTTTGGCACGGCGGTTGCAGGTAGCTTGGGGCAGGGCGGCGATGCGCGCTCATGCCAGAGGGTCTGCAAAAAACCCTCCTCCAATGCAGAGGAGGGGTCAGGCTACTGAAAAACGGGGGGAGACGAAGCCACCCGGGGTGTTCAGTCAAACAACCAGCGCTGATAACAGTTCTGCCGCAGGGGCGGGCCATGGCCACGAAGATGTGGCGACCTGGAGAGAGTCCGGCTCATGGCCATGGCCCGTTCCTGCGTGACGATTGCGATGCTTCGAGTTGTCCCCGCCGCCAGCCGAAGTCGGCGGCGGGGACGATGCAGGCGTGGATCAGCGCAGCAGGCTGAGCACGTTCTGCGGCACCTGGTTGGCCTGGGCCAGCATGGCCGTACCGGCCTGCTGCAGGATCTGGGTGCGGGTCAGTTCGGCGGTTTCCTTGGCGAAATCCGTGTCCTTGATGCGGCTACGCGACGCGGACAGGTTTTCGGTCGAGGTCTGCAGATTGGCCACCACCGAGGTGAAGCGGTTCTGGATGGCGCCGAGGTCTGCACGGGTGCTGTTGATGGATTCCAGTGCGTTGTCGACGAGCGACAGCGCCTTCTGGGCACCGGCAACCGAGGAGATGTCCAGATCGATGACATTCTCGGTTGCGGCGGCGGTGGCGGACACTGCGAAGCCTGCGTCAGCAGTGCCGAAGTCGCCAGTCGCGTCGTCCCACTCGGCCACGGTCAGTGCCACCGTGCCTGCCACGGTGTCATCGACGCCATCGGCGAGGTCGCCGCCAGCCTTGACCTGCGTCAAGGTAATTGCCGTGCCATCATCGCTGATGGTGGCGAGAATGCCCGTTTCGCCCAGCTTGGAGTTGACTGCCGTCACGGCAGCGCGATTGAAATCGGCTTCCGAACCACCCGCCGCAACCTCTACCTTGCCTAGGTCGATGGTGCTTACGCTGCCGTCAGCACCGGTGACGCTGACAGTGCCGGTGATCTGAGAGCGTTCGGTCGGCAGGGTAGCGCCGATCGATGCCATTTCCGCGGATTTGAAGCTGGAGGTGCCGAGCTTAGCGGTAGTGGCGTTAACCACCTTGTCGATAGCAATGGCCTGGCCGGCATTGGCACCGACCTGGAACAGCTGGCTGGAGAACGAGCCGTCCAGCAGCTTGGTGCCGTTGAACTCGGACTGCTTGGCAACACGGTCGATTTCGCTGACCAGCTGGGTCACTTCGGCCTGCAGGGCCTTGCGGTCGCTGGCGGAGTTGGTGGCGTTGGAGGCCTGCACAGCCAGTTCGCGGACGCGCTGCAGGTTGTTACCGATTTCGCTCAGCGAGCCTTCGGCGACCTGGGCCAGCGAGATACCGTCGTTGGCATTTCGGATGGCGACGTCTGTACCGCGGATCTGGGTGCCGAAGCGTTCCGAGATTGCCAGGCCTGCGGCGTCGTCTTTGGCGCTGTTGATGCGCGAACCCGACGACAGGCGCTGGATGGTGGTGGCCAGGGAGCTGCCGCTGGTGCTCAGGTTACGCTGAGCATTCAACGACATCGTGTTGGTGTTGATGACTTGTGCCATGGTGCAATTCCTTTGGCGAAGGTAAGGCCGAATTCAGAGTCCGAGCGCAGTCATTGACTGCGCTCGGCTGTCACTCTGGCGCGGATCAGCGCAGCAGGCTGAGCACGTTCTGCGGCACCTGGTTGGCCTGGGCCAGCATGGCCGTACCGGCCTGCTGCAGGATCTGGGTGCGGGTCAGTTCGGCAGTTTCCTTGGCGAAATCCGTGTCCTTGATGCGGCTACGCGACGCGGACAGGTTTTCGGTCGAGGTCTGCAGATTGGCCACCACCGAGGTGAAGCGGTTCTGGATGGCGCCGAGGTCTGCACGGGTGCTGTTGATGGATTCCAGTGCGTTGTCGACGAGCGACAGCGCCTTCTGGGCACCGGCAACCGAGGAGATGTCCAGATCGATGACATTCTCGGTTGCGGCGGCGGTGGCGGACACTGCGAAGCCTGCGTCAGCAGTGCCGAAGTCGCCAGTCGCGTCGTCCCACTCGGCCACGGTCAGTGCCACCGTGCCTGCCACGGTGTCATCGACGCCATCGGCGAGGTCGCCGCCAGCCTTGACCTGCGTCAAGGTAATTGCCGTGCCATCATCGCTGATGGTGGCGAGAATGCCCGTTTCGCCCAGCTTGGAGTTGACTGCCGTCACGGCAGCGCGATTGAAATCGGCTTCCGAACCACCCGCCGCAACCTCTACCTTGCCTAGGTCGATGGTGCTTACGCTGCCGTCAGCACCGGTGACGCTGACAGTGCCGGTGATCTGAGAGCGTTCGGTCGGCAGGGTAGCGCCGATCGATGCCATTTCCGCGGATTTGAAGCTGGAGGTGCCGAGCTTAGCGGTAGTGGCGTTAACCACCTTGTCGATAGCAATGGCCTGGCCGGCATTGGCACCGACCTGGAACAGCTGGCTGGAGAACGAGCCGTCCAGCAGCTTGGTGCCGTTGAACTCGGACTGCTTGGCAACACGGTCGATTTCGCTGACCAGCTGGGTCACTTCGGCCTGCAGGGCCTTGCGGTCGCTGGCGGAGTTGGTGGCGTTGGAGGCCTGCACAGCCAGTTCGCGGACGCGCTGCAGGTTGTTACCGATTTCGCTCAGCGAGCCTTCGGCGACCTGGGCCAGCGAGATACCGTCGTTGGCATTTCGGATGGCGACGTCTGTACCGCGGATCTGGGTGCCGAAGCGTTCCGAGATTGCCAGGCCTGCGGCGTCGTCTTTGGCGCTGTTGATGCGCGAACCCGACGACAGGCGCTGGATGGTGGTGGCCAGGGAGCTGCCGCTGGTGCTCAGGTTACGCTGAGCATTCAACGACATCGTGTTGGTGTTGATGACTTGTGCCATGAGGAAGGGTCCTTGAGCAGTTGCACGTGAGTTGGGTTAGACGCCCCTGACGTGCTTCAGGAGCGGCTCATGTCAGCGCTGCAGCAGGCTGAGCACGTTCTGGGGTACCTGGTTGGCCTGGGCCAGCATCGCCGTACCGGCCTGCTGCAGGATCTGGGTGCGGGTCAGTTCCGCAGTTTCTTTTGCGAAATCGGTATCGCGGATGCGGCTGCGGGAGGCCGACAGGTTTTCCGAGGAGGTCTGCAGGTTCGCGACCACGGAGGTGAAGCGGTTTTGGATGGCGCCGAGGTCGGCGCGGACGCTGTTGACCGATTCGAGCGCCTTGTCGACAATTTCCAGCGCCTGCTGGGCACCTTCAGCAGTGGTGACATTCAGGTCCTGAACGAAGCTGCTCGTGACACCTGTCAGACTTCCGCCATCTGCATCAGCGGTGTCCAGACCAACGAGAGCCAGGTCGGTAACAGGCGTCGGAACAGGATCCGTCGATGTCGAGTCGGGGCCTGCCATGTCAAGCGCGAAGCTCTGGCCGGCTTTCACGGAGGTGAGGCTGATCACCCCCTTGTCCACCTTGGCCATGACACCCGTTTCGCCAAGCTTGCTATTGATCGCGGCGGCGGTGGCGGCCGTGATCGATTCGCCGGCCTTTACCTTGATATCACCGATGTTGATCGGGGTTGCGGTGCCACCTTCGGAGGTGACGACAATCTGCAGTTTGGAGAACACCGAATCAGCAGTGGCCGCATCGTCGGTAGCCAGGCTGGTCCCCTCGTAAACATTTGCAAAGCTCGCTGCACCCAGCGAATCCGCCTTGGCATTCACAACGCTGTTGATGGCGATGGCCTGACCCGCATTCGCGCCCACCTGGAACAGCTGGCTGGTGAAGCTGCCGTCGAGCAGCTTGGTGCCGTTGAAGTCAGCCTGCTTAGCGACGCGGTCGATCTCGCTCACCAGCTGGGTCACTTCGGCCTGCAGCGCTTTGCGGTCGCTGGTCGAGTTAGTGGCGTTGGAAGCCTGCACGGCCAGTTCACGGATACGCTGAAGGTTGTTGCCGACTTCGTTCAGCGAACCTTCGGCGACCTGCGCCAACGAAATGCCGTCGTTGGCATTGCGGATGGCGACATCGGTGCCGCGGATCTGGGTGCCGAAGCGCTCGGAGATCGCCAGGCCTGCGGCGTCGTCTTTTGCGCTGTTGATGCGCAGGCCCGACGACAGGCGCTGGATGGTGGTAGCGAGCGAGCTGCCGCTGGTGCTCAGGTTGCGCTGAGCGTTGAGCGACATCGTATTGGTGTTGATTACCTGTGCCATGGATCGTCTCCCTTATTGGAATCCTGGTGGTGAAAGGAACGAAGCGCCGCCGTTTTTTTGTTTTTGGCTGTGTGCTTCGCTGTTGCCAAATCAATAACGGCGCTTTGTCAACAACCTTTAGGAGGAGATTCACGCTGATTTACAGGGAGGAGGGGGGCGGCTACTCCACGGTCATCCGGGAGCTCCCGCGGTTCGTGTGAGCCGTCGCGGGATACCGTGAAACGAGGCTGGGTGGCTTTAGGGGGCCATTCTTAGCGCGCCGCGAGCGTCGTCGTAGTGCTACTCAGGCCTGGTCATCGATATGCCCGGCCCCAAAACGAAAAGGCCGCGATGCTTAAAGCATCGCGGCCTTCAGGCCAACCCAGGTTGTAAGGGCGATCAGCGGATCGTGTTGAACAGCGACATCTGCTGCATCTGCGAGAACAGGGTCTGTGCCGCCTGCAGGGCGGTCTTTTCCAGCTGGTACTGGCTCAACGCATCGGCGTAGTCCACGTCGCGCATCTGCGACAGCGTGGTCTTGAGCGTCACGACATTCGATTCGCGCATGTCCGCCGCGTTATCCAGCATTTTCAGCTGGGCACCGCCGGATGCGCGTGAGTCGATCATCCGCTCGGAGGCACGGGCCACGTCGCGCAGGCCGCTCTGCAGCAGGTTCTGCTGGGCTGCCTGCTGGGCAGGGGTGCCCGTGTCCATCTTCAGGGCGCCGATCAGCGAATCCAGGGTGCTGAAGATGTCGCGGCTGGAGGACGGGCTTACTTCGAAGGTGTCACCGGCCGCTGGCACGCCGTCGATATGCAGGCGCACGCCGTTGACCACGATGTCGTCCCCGGTCTTCAGGCTCCCGGTGGAGACCACGGTGCCGCCGGCATCGACCAGTTCGTAGGCATCGGCGGCGGTGAAGCGCACGCTGAAGCCCTCGCCATTCCAGCCGCCGTCGCCATTGCGGGTGACGTTGGTGAGCACGCCGGTGCCGGTGTTGCCGGTGGCCGCCGCGGCATCCACATGCCCATCGCCGGTGACGATGCGCATGAAGATCTCGCTGCCGGGCAGGGCGTCGAGCACGTAGGTGTCCGGGCCGACCTCGACCTGGCGCTGGTTCTGGTCGCCGTTGTAGATGATCCGTCCATCGATCTGGCTGAAGGGCGGGCTGCCGTCATCGGTGCCACCGAATACATAGCGGCCGGTGCCGTCGGTACTGTTGGCCACCGCCAGCAGATTGCCGCGGATCGCTTCGATTTCCGTGACCATGGATTGCTTGTCAGCCGCGGCCAGCGCCGGGTTGTTGGCGTAGATGGTCAGCTCGGTGATGCGGCCCATCATGTCGCCGACCTGGGCCAACGCGTTTTCCTGAACGCCCAGCCGGTTCTGCACGTTGCCGGCGTTGAGCTGCATGCGGTCCAGCGAAGCCAGGGTGCGGTCCAGGCCGACCGCGCTGCCGGCCGAGACCGGATCGTCCTTGGCGGTCACGATCTTGCTGCCGGTGGCGATCTGCCGCTCCAGGTGGTTCATTTTGGCCTGTGAAGCGAGCATCAGCGATACCGACTGACTGAACATCATGCCGGTGGAAATACGATTGTTCATGAGCGTACGGCTCCGAGGATCGTCTGGAACATGGTGTCGGCGGTGGAGATCAGCTGCGAGGCGGCCTGGTAGGCCTGCTGCAGACGCAGCATGTCCGAGGCTTCTTCATCCAGGTTGACGCCGGAGATCGAGTCCCGGGCGGCCTGGGCCTGGTCGGTGATCACCTGCTGGGCCATCAGGGAGTACTCGGCCGACCGGGCGGCGGCGCCGACCTGGGTGGTCAGGCCGCCAAGGGCGCCACTGAGGGTGACCGTGCCTTCGTTGAACGCCTTGGCCTGCTCGACCTTGGCCAGCAGCAGCGCGTTGCTGTTGTCCGAGGAGCCAGCCGGGGTCGGCCCGATGTTGAAGGTGTCGCCGGTCTTGGGCGCGCCGTCGAGGACGAAGCTCCAGCCGTTGGCGGTGATGGTCTGGCCAGCCGTATAGGTGTTCGGGCCTACGCCATCGATGGTGTACTCGGTGGCACTGGTAAACACGATCGCTGCCGGATTGCGCAGCGCGGCATTGTCAGCGTCGGTCACCTTGACCCCGGTCAGCTTGCCGGTGCCGGTGTTGGCCATCGCGGCGGTGCCCTTGATCGGGGCAGCCGCGGCCAGGCGGGAGGTGTCGGTGATCGCAACTTCCATGCTGCCGGCCACGCCTGCGGTGGGCTGCAGCAGGAAGCGGTCGTCGGTGGACGGGGTGCCGGTCATGACCAGCTCGACGCCGTTGAGCACCAGCGGGTCGGCAGCGGTGCCGGTGCCGGTCATCGGGATACTGGCGCCGGTGTCGGCACGCGAGGCCAGCCACTGGGTGCCGTCGAACTTCATCACGATGTTCTGGCCGTCCAGCTTGGCCAGATCGCCGAAGCGCGCGGTCATCTGGGCGGTGCCGGCATTGTTGCTGTTGGCGGTGATGCGCGGGTTACCGATGTTGAAGAAGTCGCCGGCCATCTGGCCGTAAAGATCGGCACCCTGGCGGTGGACGTCGTTGAAGCTGCTGGCCATGCCGATCGCCAGCTTGCCGAGCTCGGCCTGGGCCGGCGTGAGCACCGTGTCGCGGAACTCCAGCAGGCCGCCGATCTGGCCGCCGAGCGTCTTGGGCTCGATGGTGATCTTCTGGCCCTGGCTCTCCAGCGCCAGCTGCAGGCGCTCGGGCTGGTAGGGGTCGGTGACGGTGGTGACCCTGGAGGCCGTGGTGCCTACCACCAGCGCTTGGCCGCCGGCGGTGTAGACGTTCATCAGCCCGCCGTCCTGCATCACCGCGTTGCCGCCGGTGTAGCCGACCAGGTTGGCGATCAGTTCATCGCGGCGGTCCAGCAGGTCCGGGGCGGCCGTGGCGGCGTTGCCACCGATCGCACCGTTAAGCTGGGCGATTTCCTTGGCCAGCCGGTTGATCTCGGTGGCACCGGCGATCAGGCCGTTGTTGACCTCGCCGTTGAGGTTGTTGAGCTGGGTGTTGAGCTGCTGGAAGCGGCCGGACAGGGTCTTGCCCGCATCCAGCACGTTCTGGCGGTCGGCGCTGCCGGAGGCATTGGAGGACAGGCCGCTGACGGAGTCGAAGAAGTTCGACCACACACCAGCGACGTTGGTGGCGGTGTCGGAGAACATCGCGTCCACGCGGTCGGCCATGGTGGACAGCTGCTTCAGGCGCGCCAGTTCGCCGCTGCCGTCGAGCAGGCGCGAGATCGCCAGCTGGTCGGCCACGCGACGCACGTCGGTGATGCGGGTGCCGTTGCCGACGTCGCCATACCCGTAGTTCTGCGGGTTGGCGGTGGCGAAATCCACCTTCTGCCGGCTGTAGCCCGGCGTCTTGATGTTGGCGACGTTATGGCTGGTGGTCGCCAGGGCGCGCTGGAACGCGAGCAGGGCGCTGGTGCCGGTGGAGAGAACGCTGGACATGGATTACCTCAACGACGGATGACACCCAGCCCGGTCGGGCTGGCGGTGCTGGCAAAAGTGCGACCCAGGCGCTGGCCGGCATCGGTCACGGCCGCGACGGCGCGTTCGATGGTCGGGCCGCCGGCAATCGCGGCGATCTTGGCGGCATAGGTCGGGTCGGTGGCGTAGCCGGCGCGCTGCAGGCCCTGCGCGAAGCTGCGGACGTCGCTGCCGGCCTGGAGGGCGTTCTGGTAACGCGGGCTGGTCTTCAGCAGGCGAACGTAATCGGCGAAGCTCTCGCCCACCGAGTTGTAGGCGCGGAAGCTGGCGGTTTCGTTACGGCGTACGCCATTGACGTACTCGTGGGTGCCGCTGGTGGCGCGCTCGCCCTGCCAACCGTTGGCCTTGATCCCGAACAGGTTGTGCGAGCTGTCACCGCCACTGCGGCGCACCAGCTTGCGGCCCCAGCCCGTTTCCAGGGCAGCCTGGGCGACCAGCGCCTTGGCGTCCACGCCCAGTTCGCGGGCGGCCTGCTGGGCATGGCCCCAGATGCTGGCGACGAAGCCGGCCGGGGTGTGCGGACCCAGTTCCGCAGCCGCGGTGGAGGCGGCCAGGCTGTCGACCGCGCTGGGGCCTGCGGCGGCCGTGCGGTTGACGTCCTGCCAGCGATCGTCGGCCATCGCCCAGTTGGTGCTGGCTGGATCGGCCTCGGCAGCGGCGGCGTAGGGGTCACGACTGCCGATCGCCTCGTGCATCTGGCTGCTCTCGCGCCCGGCGATCAGGTCCAGCGCGCGCTCCATCGGCTGCAGGACCGCCGACGGCTCGCTGCCGCCCAGCTGCTGCAGCAGATCCACTTCACTGGGCACCACCGGCGCGGTCGCTGCCGGCAGCGGCAGGCCAGCGGCGGCCGGGGCATTGAGGCGGTAGGCGCGCAGTGCGGCGGCCGGGTTGAGCGAGGTATCCACCGGCTTGGCGGTCTCGCCTTCGCCGCCACCGAGCTGGCGCGCGATCATGCTGGACAGGCCCAGCCCGCGGCCGCGGGTCATCGCGTCGGCGATCTTCTGGTCGTACATCTCGCGGAACATGGTGTTTTCGCCGGGGAACAGCGAATCGCCGAAGCTGGCCTCACGCATGCTCTTGATCAGCATCTGGGCGAACTGGCCCTCCAGCTGGCGGGCGACCTTGTCGACCTTGGCCGGGCTGTTGGGTTGGGCGGGGTTGAGTTCCAGCGCCGGTTGAATGCGCATGTCAGATCACCTCCAGCTCGGCACTCAGCGCGCCGGCCTGCTTGAGGGCTTCCAGGATGGCGATCAGATCGCCCGGGGCCGCGCCGACGGCGTTCACCGCGTGCACGATTTCATCCAGGGTGGTGCCGCCATTGAACTTGAACATGCGGCTGCCATCGGCGGTCGCGGTGATCGTCGACTGGGGCGTGACCGCCGTCTGGCCGCCGCTGAAGGCGCCCGGCTGGCTCACGTTGAGGTTCTCGTTGATGGTGACGGTCAGCGAGCCATGCGAGATCGCCGCCGCGCCCACACGCACCTGGGAACCGATCACCACGGTGCCGGTACGCGAGTTGACCACCACCTTGGCCGGCGCGCTGCCCGGGGTGAGTTCCAGGTTCTCGATACGCGCCAGCAGGCCGATGCGTGCGCCCGGATCGGACGGCGATTGCACCGAGACGGTCACGCCATCGATGGCACGGGCAGCGCCTTCGCCGAAGGCATTGTTCAACGCCGCCACCATGCGCGAGACCGTGGTGAAGTCGTTCTTGTGCAGGTTCAAGGTGATGTCGCCGCCACCGCTGAACACGTCCGGCAGCGCGCGTTCGACGGTGGCGCCGTTGGGAATGCGGCCGACGCTGGGCACGTTGACCGAGACGCGCGAGCCATCCTTGCCCTGCACGCCGAAGCCGCCGACGATCAGGTTGCCCTGGGCGATCGCATAGACCTGCCCGTCGGCACCGCGCAGTGGTGCCATCAGCAGCGAGCCGCCGCGCAGCGAGACCGCGTTGCCCACCGAGGAGACGGTGATGTCGATCGGCTGGCCAGGCTTGGCAAACGGCGGCAGCTCGGCGTGGATCGCCACGGCCGCCACGTTCTTCAGCTGCGGATTGACGTTGGCCGGCACGTTGACGCCCAGTTCGCCGAGCAGGTTCTTCAGGCTCTGCACGGTGAAGGGGGCCTGGCTGGTGCGGTCGCCGCTGCCATCCAGGCCGACCACCAGGCCGTACCCGACCAGCGCGTTGCCGCGCACGCCGCCAACCTGCGCCAGATCCTTGATGCGCTCGGCGGAGGCGGGCGCAACCACCGCGAACATGGCCAGCAGCGCCAGCAGCGCCCGCGTCGCGCCGTGCGACACCACGCGTCGTTGCTTCGACGTGTAGAGCGACGCGATGCGTCGCTGCCCGAACAGGGAAAGGAAGAAGGTCATGTCAGGCTCAGTACGGCGACAGCGCCGAGTTGAAGAAGCGGCTCAACCAGCCCATCGCGTTGGACTGGGCGATCGGGCCACGGCCGCCATACACGATGCGGGCATCGGCAACGCGGCTGGAGGGAATGGTGTTGTCCGGGAAGATGTCCGCCGCGCGCACGATGCCCTGCACCTGCACCAGCTCATCGCCACGGTTCAGGCGCAGGTTCTTGGCGCCCTGTACCACCAGGTTGCCGTTGGGCAGGCGCTGGATCACGGTGACGGTCACGTTGCCCTGCAGGCGGTTGCTCTGCGCACTGGTGCCCTTGCCGGTGAAGTCGCGCGAACCTGCGGCGCTGGCGCTGAGGATGTCCTTGCCGCCCAGCGTGACCGGCGCGCCGAAGATCGTCGGGGTGCCGATGCTCAGCTCCGACTCTTTCGAGGTGGAGGTGTTGGCGGTGGTCTGCGCGGTGGTGTTCTCGGTCAGCGTGATCGTGAGCAGGTCGCCCACATCGCGTGCCCGGCGGTCGGAGTACAGCTGCAGCCCGGGGCCGGCGGCGTAGATCGCGCCGGCGGTGGCTTCGGCGGACGGCGGCATGACGGGGGTGACCGGAGCCATGGCCGGATACGGACGGACATCGCCGGCAATCACGCAGCCACTCAGCGTGGCGACGATCACGGCGGCGGTGAGCAGGCGGAGGGTAGGGGCAAGACGCGACATGGCAGGTTCCCGGTTCGACCGATCAGACGTTCTGGTTGAGGTAGCCGAGCATGGCGTCGGTGGTGGAAATCGCCTTGGCATTCATTTCGTAGGCGCGCTGGGTTTCGATCATGGAGACCAGCTCTTCCACCACGTTGACGTTGCTGCCTTCCAGCGCACCCTGCACCACGGTGCCCAGGCCGTTGAGGCCGGGATTGCCGTTCTGGGCCGGGCCCGAAGCGGTGGTTTCCAGGAACAGGTTTTCACCGCGGGCCTGCAGGCCGGCCGGATTGACGAAGTCGGTCAGGGTCAGCGCGCCGATTTCCACGGTGGCGGCGTCGTCGGCCATCTTCACGCTGATGGTGCCGTCGGTACCGATGGTCAGCGACTGCGCGCCTTCCGGAATCTGGATGCCCGGCTGCACCGGGTAGCCGCTGTTGGTGACCAGCTCGCCATCCTGGTTGCGCTGGAACGAGCCATCACGGGTGTAGGCCGAGGAGCCGTCCGGCATCTGCACTTCAAAGAAGCCGCGGCCGTTGACCATCACGTCCAGCGCGCGGCCGGTCTGCTGCTGGCTGCCCTGCTCGAAGTTCTTTGCGGTGGCGACCACACGCACACCGGTACCCAGCTGCAAGCCCGAGGGCAGCTGCGTCTGGGCGGAGGAGGCGCCACCCGGCTGACGAACCTGCTGGTACAGCAGGTCTTCGAAGCTGGCACGGTCCTGCTTGAAACCGGTGGTGTTGGTGTTGGCGAGGTTGTTGGAAACCACCGACATGCGCGTCTGCTGCGCATCCAGTCCGGTTTTGGCGATCCACAATGCCTGGTTCATGGCGTCATTCCTGTGTTGTAGCGGATGGCCGCGTGGCGCGGCCCTTGTGAAGGTCAATGCATGGCGCGTGCCACAACGGCGCCGGGATTACGTCGCAGGCGGCAATCAGCCGCCCAGGCGCAGCAGGCTGTTGGCGCTGCGGGCGTTGTCGTCGCCGTGCTTGATGACCTTGACCTGCATTTCGTACTGGCGCTGCAGCTGGATCATCTGCACCAGCGCACCGGCCGCGTCGACATTGCTGCCTTCCAGCTGGCCGCTTTCCAGCGATTTGCCCTGGGCCTGCACGAACGGCTGCTGCGGATCGGTATTGCGCATCAGCCCATCCAGGCCGCGTTCCAGCCGGGCGTCCTCGGCCTGCACCACGCGGATGCGGCCGATGTTGGCCATGGTCTGCGGGCCTTCGCCCAGCGGGATGATCGAGATCGTGCCGTCGTTGCCGATATCCATGGCCTGGTGCGGGGGCACCGCCAGCGGATTGCCGTTCTCATCAAGCACTGGATGGCCGCCGGCGGTGACCAGCTGGCCATTGGGCGTGATCGACAGTGCCGCACCACGGGTGTACGCCTCACCGCCGTTGGCACCGGGCGCCTGCACGGCCAGCCAGTTGCCGGCCTGCAGGGACAGATCCAACGGGTTGCCGGTGAGCTGCTGTGCGCCCATCCGGCGGTTGAAGCCGGCGTCGACGTGCATCGCATCCACGCGCGAGGCGTAGCCGGTCCCCTTCACCGGGTAGGCCTCGGTATTGGCGAGTGCCTCCTTGAAGCCGGGGGTGTCGGTGTTGGCCAGGTTGTGCGACAGCGTGCCCTGCGCCTGCAGGGAGGCGCGTGCACCGGTCATCGCGACGTAGAGTGCCTTGTCCATCGGTGGTGTAGTCCCGTGTTGCGGTCAGTGGCTCATCAACGCAGGTTGATGATGGTCTGGGTGATCTGGTCCTGCGTGGAGACCATTTGCGAGTTCGCCTGGAAGTTGCGCTGGGCGGTGATCATGTTGACCAGCTGCTCGGTCAGGTCGACCGTGGAGGCTTCCAGCGAACCGGCCTGGACCTTGCCCAGGTTGGAGCTGTCCGGCGCGCCGGTACGCGGGGTGCCGGAGTTGAAGGTTTCCACCCACAGGTTGTTGCCCTTGGCTTCCAGGCCCTGCGCGTTGTTGAAGGTGGTCAGCGCGACCTGGCCCAGCGGACGGTCATCGCCGTTGGAGTAACGCGCGTAGACGACGCCTTCTTCGGACACGGTGATTTCGTTGAGCTTGCCGGCCGCGTAGCCGTCCTGCTGGGTGTTGCGCAGGGCGAACTTCTCGCCGTACTGGGTCGAGCCGCTGATATCCAGGGTCAGCGACAGATCGCCGGCGCCGGTGGTCGGGCTGAACGCGGTGAACGCGATCTTGCCGTTGGCCGGGTTGGTCAATGCACCCGATTCGTTGAAGGCCATCGGCGTTGCGGCGCCGACCTGCTGGCCGTCGACGAAGTTGTAGACCTGCCACTGGTTGGTGGTTGCGGTCTTGACGAAGTACGAGGTCTGGGTGTGGCTGACGCCCAGCGAGTCGTACACGGTGATGCCACCGGTCGAATGGTTGTAGCTGTTCGAATCGGCCGGATCAAAGTCGGTGACCGTCGGCGGCTTGGCATTGGCCGGCAGGGTGAAGCTGATGTTGACGCCGGTGGTCTGCTTGGGCGGGCTGTCAGTGGTCAGCAGCTGCAGATCGGTCAGGCGGCCGGCATCGAAGTTGGTGCCGTCGGCGTTGGGTGCGAACACCTGCAGGCGTGCACCCTGCGGGTTGATCACGTAGCCGGCCTGGTCGGTCTGGAAGTTGCCGGCGCGCGAGTACACGCGGGCGCCGTTCATGGTCATGGTGAAGAAGCCCTCACCGGAAATGGCCATGTCCAGGCTGCGCCCGGTCTGCTCGTTGTTGCCCTGCGAGAACTGCTGGGCGACGTTGGTCAGGCGCACGCCCGAGCCGACCGCGTTCTTGGACAGGCCGTAGCTGGTGGCCGAGAACAGATCGGCGAACTCGGCGCGCGACTGCTTGAAGCCGGTGGTGTTGACGTTGGCGATGTTGTTCGCCGTGACGTTCAGATCGGCATTGGCTGCGTTGATGCCGGACAACGAGACGTTGAAGCCCATGGGTTGCTCCTGTGGATTCGGGTGGTGCGGCTCAGCTGATGCGGAGCACGTAGTCGATCGGGGCCGTGCCCAGACCCTTGAGGTTGAGGTACAGGCCGTCCGTGCCGACCGTGACGCTCTCTACCGGGGCCTGCACATAGGTGTTGAGCTTGGTCTTGGTGCCGGCGGTATCGGTATGGGAGGCGGCGATGGTGTAGGTGCCTTCGGCCATGCGGTTGCCATTGGCGTCCTTGCCGTCCCAGTCGAAGGTGACTTCGCCGGAGGCCTTGGCTTCCACGCTGATCTGGTTGACCTTCACGCCGTTGGCATCGGTGATGTCCACCGTCACGAAGCCGGCGCCGGGCGCGGCCACCATGCCGGTGACGTCGCCGTCCTTCTCCAGCGCGAGCTTCTCCGAGGGCACCAGCACTTCGTGACCCACCAGGGCCGCGCCGCGCAGGATCTGGTCGCTGGACATCGAATCCTGGAAGCCTTTGACCGTGTTGTTGAGGTCGGTGATGCCCTGGACCTGCGACAGCTGCGCCATCTGCGCGACCATCTGGGTGTTGTCCATCGGCTTGAGCGGATCCTGGTGACGCAGCTGCTCGGTCATCAGGCGCATGAAGTCGGCCTGGTCCAGCGTGCTCTTTTTCTTGCTGGTGTCGCTGTTGGGTGCGTTCAGGCCCAGCGCGGTGTAGATGTCGCTGTTGTTCTGGCCAACGCCATTGGTGGTGCTCATGGGGGTCGATTCCTGGGGAGTGAGGGTCAGCGACCCATGGTCAGCGTGGCCAGCGCCAGTTCCTTGGCGGTGGTCAGCATCTCCACGCCCGCCTGGTAATTGCGCGAGGTCGAGATCAGGTTGACCATCTGCGCGACCGGGTCGACGTCGGGCTGGTAGATGTAGCCATCGGCATCGGCCAGCGGGTGGCCCGGCTCGTAGCGCTGGATCGGCGCGGCGTTGCTCTGGCTGATCTCCTTGACCTGCACCGTGGTGATGTTCGGGTCGGTGCGGCTGGTGACCGACTGGAAGATCGGCTCCAGCGGCTTGTAGACCGCATCGGCCGAACCGGCGACGGTATCGGCGTTGGAGAGGTTGGAGGCGATGGTGCTCATGCGCACGGACTGCGCCTGCAGCGCGGAACCGGCGATATCGAAAATGGGCAGGTTGCTCATGGCTTATTGCCCCGTGATCGCGGTGAGCATCGAGCGCACCTTGGATTCGACGAAGCTCAGCGAAGCGCGGTACTCCAGCGCAGCGCGGCCGTAAGCGGCGCGTTCGGCATCCGGGTCGACGGTATTGCCGTCGATGCTCGGCTGCACGCCTTCTTTGGCGATCTGGAACGGGTTCAACCCGCCGCCGATCTCATAATGCTTTTCGTTGGTGGTTTTCATCAGGCCGTTTGCATCCAGGCCCTGGGCATTACGCAACGCGGCATCGAAATCCAGGTCCTGGGCCTTGTAGCCGGGGGTATCGGCGTTGCTCAGGTTGCTGGCGATCAGCTTCATCCGCTGCTCGCGCAACGGCATGGCCTGGGCATGGACACCCAGATAGTTGGAAATCAGATTGGGCATGGCGCACTCCCACGGGACGATGCCAGGGGCAGTGCAAGCGGCGTGCCAGAGGGCAGGGCGAGAAGGTACCTGGCGGCATGTTCACGCCAGGGAATTCACCACGCCAGGGCAAGGGGGCCATGCCCCGGGGTAGATCCACGCCATGCGTGGATGAGCAGGCCATGCCCCGGGTGTGCATCCACGCGACGCATGGATGCCGTAAACCCACCGGGGGAAGGACGCCGACGCCAGCGCCAGCCGCCCCTCATGCCGCCATCGCGACCTTCTTCAGGCGGTCCAGCAGGAAGTCCGCCAGCTCATGCGGCGAGTACTTGGCCACGAACGCATTCGCGCCCACCCGCTCGACCATCGCATTGTTGAACACGCCCGACAGCGAGGTATGCAGCAGCACGTACAGGCCAGCCAGGCCCGGGTGACGCCGGATTTCCGTCGTCAGGGTATAGCCGTCCATCGCCGGCATCTCGATGTCGGAGATCACCATGGCATAGCGCTCGGCCGGGTTTTCCCCCGAGGCGTGGATCTGCAGCAGGTGGTCCAGCGCCTGCTTGCCGTCCGAGAGCAGGGTCGCCCCGACCCCCAGCTGGTCCAGAACGCTGCGGATCTGCTGGCGGGCCACGCGCGAGTCGTCCACCACCAGTACCTGCATCGGCGGGGCATCGGCCGGCAGTGCCATCGAGGGATCCAGCACGGCCTCACCGCGGACTTCGGCGATGTCGGCCAGCACGCTTTCCACGTCGATGACCTGGATGAGCTCGCCCTGGAAGCGGGTTACCGCAGTCAGATAGCTCGACTCGGCGCCCAGTTCCGGCGGCGGGTGGATGTCTTCCACGGCAATGTTGACGATGCGTTCGACACCGCTCACCAGGAAGCCCTGGATGGAACGGTTGAACTCGGTCACCACCAGGTAGCCCGGTGCCTTGTCGGCATCGGGTTCACGCTCGGGGTGTCCGATCGCCAGGCCCAGGTCCAGCACCGGCACCGAGCGGCCACGGACATCGGCCACACCGGCGAACTGGCTGGGCAGCCCCGGCACCTGGAACAAGCCAGGGCGCCGCAGGACTTCCTGCACCTTGAACACATTCACGCCAAAAAGCTGACGTCCACCCAGCCGAAACAGCAGCAGGGCCAGACGATTGTGGCCGGCCAGTCGCGTACGCTGGTCGATGCGGTTGAGCAGGTCATGGGACATGGACTTGGTATCGGCGGCACCGGCGGCGACTTGAGTGCCGTGCACGCAGCAGTTCGGCATGACCCTTGCATCGAGCTGCGCATGATCCTTGCCCGTGGAGTGCCCATGCGTTCTCTTGTCTTTGCCGCATTGTTGCTGGCCGCGCCCGCCTGGGCCGCTGGGGGCTGGCAACCCGTGGACAGCATCCGCCAGGCGGCGCTGGGTACGTTGCCGGCCGGTAGCGAAGGTGACACCACCCTGGACTCGGCACTGCGCCTGCCGGCCTGTGGCCAACCGCTGGCCGCCCAGCCCACCGGGACCAGTACGGTGGAGGTCAGCTGCCCCGAGGCGGGCGGCTGGCGCCTGTTCGTACCGGTAAAGGTGCGGCGCAACCAGACCGTGCTCATTCTCAATAGAGGCGTGGCGGCTGGAGAAACCCTCTCGGCGGCCGATATCACTACCGGCCAGCGTGATGCGGCACGGATCGCCGGCGCAGCATTGGCCGATCCCGCCGCTGCGGTGGGCCGTGTGGCACGCAGGACACTGAGTGCGGGCAGCCTGCTCTCGGCCAACGATCTGGTTGCCCAGCGGCTGGTCCGGCGGGGCGACAGTGTCGCCCTGGTGTCCCGGCGCGGCGGGGTGGAGGTCCGGGTTGCCGGGCGTGCCATGGCCGATGCCGGCGAGAATGAGCGGGTCTCGGTCGAGAACCTCTCTTCCCGCAAGATCGTGCAGGGCACCGTCGCCGCCAGCGGTGACGTTTTAGTGGCGCGCTGACCACAATTGTGAATGCGGGCCACTTTTACCGTAGAACCTGCAATATTCCCCTAAAGATGGCGGCTGACGTGCCGTTATCCCTTGTGAACCGCAATCCCAGGACAAACCCATGAGCCAGAAAATCGACGGCAACCTGCAGGCCACCGCCCATCTGCGCAGTGTTGCGCTCGGCAACAAGCCCAGCGTCAGCACCGATGCCCCGGCACGCCCGGTGGAAGCGGCTGACAGCCTGCGCCTGACCGGCGAAGCGACCAGCCTGCAGGCCATGCAGCGCGAACTGTCCACGGCCCCGGCGATCGACGCTGACCGTGTCCAGGCCGTGCGCGAGTCGCTGCAGAACGGCACCTACAAGATCAATCCCGACGCGATCGCCTCGCGCATGCTTGAGCTGGACCAGCAGCTGCAGGGATGAAGCTGGCGATGAGCGAGCCGCTGCAGCGCCTCAGCGATGCCTTGGACGTCGAACGCCAGGCATTGGTCGAGCATGACGTGCAGGCCCTGATCCGCGCGACCGGCGCCAAGCTGGAGGCGTTGCGGGCCCTTGAGGCCGCCTTGCCACTCGGCCAGGCCGAGCGCGTGCAGGAGCTGGCCGAGCGCAACCGCGCCAACGGCGTGCTGCTCTCGCGTCGGCGCCGCGAGGTCAACTGGGCGCTGCGCCAGCTCGGCCGCAGCGAGGATTCCTCGGCGTACGACGCCAAGGGACAGTCGCACACGCTGCATACCCGGCGGCCGCTCGCGGTCGCCTGAGCAGCCCGATCCGGCGGCCCGAGGCTGCCGACGATGACGTCACCGCGTATATTGAGCGCCTGTTTCCAGCCGCCTCGATGTGACCGTGACCGTAACGTCCTCTCTTGTCACCGCCCCGTTGCCCCCGCATCCGGTCCTGCTTGCCCTGTTCGAGCGGATCAAGGAAGGGGTTCTGCTGTTTCGTGAGGACGGCAGCGTCGCGCTGGCCAACACCGCGGTCAGTGAGATTCTCGGCCAGGCCGAACGCGATGCCGAGCTGACGCCCGCGCAATGGCTGCGCCAGCTGCTGCCGCCCGATGCGCTGGAACAGGCGCGCCTCCACGGCCACTGGAATGGCAGCCTGCCGGTCGGCGAGCGCATGGTCATCGCTCACGTGTACCACCACGACGATGGCGGCCAGCGGCACTATCTGGCGCTGTTCCGTCGCATCGAAGGCCAGGAAGACTACGAGCGCGAGCTGCAGCAGCGGCACGCCGAGCTGCGGCAGGCCTACCTGCGCCTCAACGGCACCCAGGAGAAGCTGCTGCAGTCCGAGAAGATGGCCTCCATCGGCCAGCTGGCGGCCGGCGTGGCGCACGAGATCAACAACCCGATCGGTTATGTGCACTCCAACCTGGGCAGCCTGCAGGAATACCTGCGCAGCCTGTTCACCGTGATCGAAGCCTATGAGCGTGCGCTGCGCGCGCCCGACCCGAAGGCGCTGATCCCGGAGATCGACGATATCCGCCAACGCTTCGACATCGATTTCATCAGCCGCGATCTGCCGCAGCTGATGGCCGAGTCGCGCGAGGGCATCGAGCGGGTGACGCGTATCGTGCGCGACCTGAAGGACTTCTCGTATTCGGGCCGCGATGAGTCGTGGAAGCTGGTCGATCTGCACGCCGGTCTGGAATCGACGATCAACATCATCTGGAACGAGCTCAAGTACAAGGTGACCCTGCACCGCGAGTTCGGCCAGCTGCCGCTGGTGGAATGCCTGCCGTCGGAATTGAACCAGGTCTACATGAACCTGCTGCTCAACGCCGGCCATGCCATCGCCGATCGCGGCACGATCAACGTGCGTACCGGCGTGGACGGCGACACGGTCTGGGTGGAGTTCGAGGATACCGGCGGCGGCATCTCGCCGGAGCTGCGCCAGCGCATCTTCGATCCGTTCTTCACCACCAAGCCGGTCGGTAGCGGCACCGGCCTGGGCCTGTCGATCTCCTACAGCATCATCAACAAGCACCACGGCCGCATCGATCTGGACAGCACCCCGGGCGTGGGGTCGAAGTTCCGCGTGGTGCTGCCGATCAAGCAGCCGCGCTGATCAGTCGTCTGCCGGGGCGGCGGCCACCATCGGCGAGGTATTCGCCCGGCGCTGCTCTTCGTGGGTGCGGAACGCCTGGTGGATGTGCTTGCGCAGCTCGTCGTCGTTCCACGGCTTGGTCAGGAACCGGTAGATCGCGCCGCGGTTGATCGCGTCGGTCACCGTGTTGAGGTCCGTGTAGCCGGACAGCACCAGCCGGATCGTGTCCGGATAGAGCATCTTCACCCGGCCCAGGAACTCGGTGCCGCTCATGTCGCTCATGCGCTGATCGGACAGGATCACCTGCACGTCGTTGATGGCCAGCAGATCGAACGCATCACGCACGTTGCCGGCCGCCAGGATGCGGTAGCCATCGCGGCGGAACAGACGCACCAGCGAGCGCAGCACGTTCTCCTCGTCATCCAGCAACAGCAGGGTGCGGTCCGGACGGGTCTCGGCGAAGGCTTCCGGGCGCAGGTAGCGGCGGCGCAGGGTCATGCCGGCGGCATCGGCCGACATCGGCTCGCCGAACAGATAGCCCTGGAACACATCGCAGTCGTTGCGGCGCAGGAAGCCCAGCTGTGCCTGCGATTCCACCCCGTTGGCGATCACCGTCATGCCCAGCTGGTGGCCCATGGCGATGATCGCGCGCGCGATGGCGGCCTCGCGGTTGCCGGCCGGCGCGCTCTTGATGAAGCTGCGGTCGATCTTCAGCTTGTCCACCGGGTAGCGGACCAGCGCGCTGAGGCTGGAATCACCGGTGCCGAAGTTGTCCAGGCTCAGGCTGATGCCTTCGTTGCGCAGGTTGACCAGTGTTTCGTGGACGAAGTTGACGTTGTTGGTCAGCGCGCTTTCGTTGATCTCCAGCGTGAGCATGTGCGCCGGCACGCCAGCGGCCTGCATCAGCGACATCACCTCGGCGAAGAAGTTCGGGCGCAGCAGCTGCAGGGTGGAGACGTTGACCGCGATGGTGAAATCATCGAAGCCCTGATCGCGCCACAGTTTGGCCTGCTTGAGCGCGCCCTCCAGCACCCAGGTGCCGATCTGCACGATGATGCCCAAGCGCTCGGCCGTGCGCATGAAGCGCTCGGGCACCAGCATGCCCAGCGTGGGCGACTGCCAGCGCAGCAGCGCTTCCATGCCGACCACGTGGCCATCGCGGGCGCTCACCAGCGGCTGGTAACGCAGTTTGAGCTCGCCATTGGGGATGGCGTCGACAATCTGGCGCGCGATGATGCTCTCGCTGTGCGCGCTGGAGGGGGTGTCCACCGCATGGATGCGCACCGCGTTGCCGCCTTCGCGAGCGGCCTGGTACAGGGCGTCTTCGGCGTGATCCAGCAGACGCGAGACGCCGGTGGCGTGCTCAGGGCAGAGGCTCACGCCCAGCTTGCCGGTCATGAACAGCGTGTACGGCAGCACCGACAGCGGCAGCTCCAGCTGCTGGCGGATTTCCTCGGCCAGGTCTTCGGGCAGCGGCATGTCCGCGGTGCGCGGCACCGCCAGCAGGAATTCATCGCTGCCGTGGCGCCACAGCTTGCCGCGGCCACGCAGGTGGTGCTGCAGGCGCTGGGCGACCAGCACCAGGGCCTGATCACCCACCTCCGCGCTCATGTTCTCGTTGACCGAGGCGAAGTGGTCGATGTCCACGTGCATCAGCATCAGCGGCGTGCCGCCGGAGGCAGCCTCGGTCACCATGGCCTGCAGCTCGGGATTGCCCGCGCCCAGGCGGGGCGGTGCATCCTCGATGCTGACCAGGGGCAGGGAAGGGTTCCACATGGGTCAGTGTTCCAGAGCGTCGTGAGCCGTCGCGCCCGAGGCGCGGTACGGCAGGTAGAGGTCGATAAGGGTACCGGCACCGTGCGCCGATTCAATGCGCAATGTGCCACCCACGCTCTGCGCGCGCTCGCGCATCACGATCAGGCCCAGCCCGCGCGGGCCATCGGGGTCGAAACCTTCGCCATCATCGCGGACCTGCAGGTGCAGGCCTTGGTCGTCCACATCGCGCAGGTGCAGGTTCACCTGGCTGGCGCGCGCATGGCGCAGCACGTTGGTCAGGCTTTCCTGTGCAATACGGAAACAGGCCTGCTCGATATCGCCGGCCGGCCGCCGTGGCAGTGACTGGATATCCGGCAGCAGTTCGATCGCCGCCGAGCGGAACAGCACGCCGGCCTGCCAGCGCAGCGCCGCTTCCAGGCCCAGCGCATCAAGCTGCGGTGGGCGCAGCAGGGTGGAGATGTCGCGCAGCTTGCCCACGGTGGCGTCGGCCAGCTGGATGATCTGGGCCAGGTCCTCGTCACGGCGCGCAGCGTCCTGCTCGTCCTGCGCGGCATAGGCCGACAGCTTCATCGCGGTGATGGCCTGGCCGATGTCGTCGTGCAGGTCGCGCGAGATCGCCCGGCGCTCATCTTCCTGCAGCGAAAACAGGCGGCCGGCCATGGCCTGAAGTTCGCGGTTGCTGGTCTCCAGCGCCTCGCGGATACGCTCCGGTTCGCTGAGATCGCGCACGATCAGCAGCTTGCAGTTGCGCCCACCGTAGCGCACGTCACCCACCGCCAGGCCGGCCTGGAAGCGCTGGCCGTTGAACCGGCGCATGCCGATCACCTCGCCGGCCCCCACGCTCTGCAGCGGAATCTGGGCAAACAGCTGGCTGCGGACCCGCGCCAGATCCTCCGGCGCGACCAGGGCGGCCAGCGGCTCACCCAGCAGCGTGTGCTGGCCGTAGCCGAACTGCGCCGCTGCGCAGGCATTGGCGTACAGCACATGTTCTTCGGAAAGGATCACCACGCCGTCAGGCAGCACCCGCACCAGCTCGCGGAACTGCTCCTCACGTTCGCGCAGCAGGCGCCGCGACTGCTCGCGCTCGGTGACGTCCTGCAGGGTACCGAGCACGCGCGGTCGGCCAGCATCGTCCTGGCCGCTCTCGGCGCGCAGGTGCACCATCAGTGACCGCCCATCCATGGCCAGCAGCGGCAGCAGCACATCGATCTGCACCGGCTCGCCGGAGCTCATGTCCTGCAACAGCTGTTCGCTGAGCGCGGCGGTGGCCGGGTCGGCGGGCACCAGCAGCTCCTCGAAGCGATGCCAGCGTCGGGCCTCGGGCGGGCGCCGGCCGAGCAGGCGGTAAACCTGGTTGGCGTAGCGGCCCAGGCCGGTGGCCGGGTCGATCTCCCACGCGCCGATACGCGCCATCTCGTGGGCTTCCTCTACCCGCGCCAAGGCCTGGTCGCGACGCAGCAGGGCCTGGTCTTCGCGGGTGCGGTCGATCGCGATCAGCAGGCGTGCACGGCAACCGCCATAGCTGATCAGATTGCTACGCATCTCCATGCGCCGGGTGCTGCCATCGCTCAGGCACAGATCGGCGGTGATCACGCACAACTGCTCGGGGTTGTCGCGTATCTGCGCCAGCTTGGCTTCCAGCGCCGGGACATCGCCAGGTGGCCACAGGGCGTTGATCGACATCGCGGTGAACGCGTCGCGGCTGAAGCCGAAGAAGCTGGCCGCGGCCGGGTTGACGTCCAGGATGGCCAGCGAGTCCAGGTCATAGACCAGGATCGGCCCGGGATTGCCCTCGAACATCTGGCGATGCCGGGTCTCCGAGGACTCCAGCCGGGCATGGGTACTCAACACATGCTGGGCCAGCGGGCGCAGCAGCAGGTAGATCAGGGCGGCACTGGCGAGTACGAAGAAGGTGCCCTTGATGGTCTGCCATTGCGCCGCCGTCTGCATATCGCCGGCGACCACCTTGACGGCCGCATCGCTGCACAGGATCCAGACCAGCGCCAGCACCAGGTAGGCCACCACCACGCGCCACCGGTCGCGGCGCAGGTCACGGGCCAGCAAGGTCGCGGTGGCGGGGGCGAGGGGGCCTGGCAGGTCGGTGGGCATGGGGCAGGGCGGGGCCGATCAGGAAAGGCGAACGTCATCTTACCTGTCCGGGAAGCGCATGCAGGTAGCCGGGACGCTCAATAATCCGCAAAACCCGCCGCTAACGATTGCGTTCCCGGCTGTCGGGGGCGTTATCGGAGTTACAGGCGTGGACCAAGGGATTATCGCGAGTCTGCTGCAGCACCCGCTGGCTTCGGCGCTGGTCATCCTCGACCGTGCCGGGCGTCCGCTTGCGGCCAACCCGGCCGCGCGTGAACACGGCCTGCCGGCGACGATTGCCGCGTATGGCGAGATGTTGGAGGACCTGCGCCTGCTTGCCGCCGATGGCGGGCTGATTCCCTGCCAGCTGCCGGGCGGCCCGGCCGGTCGCTTCGACGGCTGGATGCGCGCCGTGCACGATCCGGACGGCCACCTGCTGGCCTTCACCGTGAGCGTGCCCGAGCCGGTCGCCAGCGTCGCCGGCAGCCGCTGGGAAGTCGCGCTGGATCACGCCGGGCATGGCCTGTGGGACTGGGACCTGCCGAGTGACAGCGTGCGCCGCTCGCGACGTTGGGATGGCCAGCCGATCGAGGAGTCCGATGCCCATGCTGACGGCGTCAGTGCGCTGCTGGAGCATGTCCACCCCGACGATCAGCCGGCGGTGCGCGCCGCCTTGGACGCCCACCTGCGAGGGGACAGCGCTGCCTACACCGCCCAGTTCCGCACCCGCCATCCCGATGGCGAGTGGCGCTGGGTGCTGGACCGCGGCCGCGTCGTCTCCCGGACCGCCGATGGCCAGCCGCTGCGGATGGTGGGTACCCATACCGACATCCAGGCCCAGAAACAGATGGAAGCCCAGCTGCACGAGCAGCAGGTCCACCTGCGCGAAGCCCAGCGCATCGCCAGCATGGGCAGCTGGTCGTGGGATCCGGCGGCACGCCAGTTCTGGTGGTCGCCGGAATTCCGTGCGCTGCTCCAGACTGGCGACGACCCCATGCATGGCCGTCGCCACTGGCTGCGTCAGCTGGAGCCGCAATCGCGCGGCCGGCTGCGGCGCGCCTGGCGGCGGATGTGGCGCGATGGCGCGGCGGCGACCTTGGATCTGGAACTGATCCGCAGCGCCGGCAATGCATTGCATCTGCGCGTGTGGATGCAGCCGCTGGTCGGGCCGGAAGGGCGCATCCAGCGCCTGCTGGGCCAGGTCCAGAACATCACCGAGCAGCACCAGACCGACGCATTGATCCGCTGGCGCACCGAACTGCTCAACCGCGTTTCGGCGCTGGGCCGCATCGGCGGCTGTGAGATCGAGGTGAGCACCCGCCACATGCAGTGGACCGAGGAGTGCTACCGCATCCACGGGCTGCGCAAGGAGCCGATCACGCTGGACCAGGCGCTGAGCCTATACACCCAGGACTCGCGCGACGCCTTCGAAGCGGCATTGCTGCGTATCGCCGACGGCGGTCTGCCCGAGCAGCTTGACCTGTGTTTCTACCGGCAGTCCGGCCTGCGCATCTGGGTGCAGGTGTTGATCGAGCTGGATCACCGCGACGGCCTGCCGACGCGGTTCGTGGTGCTGTTCCGTGACATCACCCGCGAGCGTGAGGCCAACGAGCGCATCGAGCTGCTGGCCCACTATGATCTGCTCACCGGCCTGCCCAACCGCATGCTGCTGCGCGAGCAGACCGCCGATGCGATCGAGGTGGCGCGTGATCGCGGCAGTCCGTTGGCGATGCTGTTTATCGACCTGGATGGCTTCAAGACCATCAACGATACCTTCGGCCACGCCACCGGTGATGCGCTGCTCAAGGCCGCTGCCTCGCGCCTGCATCAGAGCCTGCGCAACAACGACCTGTTCGGCCGCTTCAGTGGTGATGAATTCATTGTCGTGCTGCGTGACCTGGCCGCGCCGGAAGATGCTGGCCACGTGGCGCGCAAGTTGATCGCCTCGCTGGCCGAACCGCTTCAGCGTGGCGAAAGCACCCTGAAGGTAGGTGCCAGCGTCGGCATCGCGATGCTGGACGACAGTCGACAGGATTTCGAGTCGCTGCTGCGCGCCGCCGATGCGGCGATGTATGCCGCCAAGGAAGCCGGACGCAATACCTACCAGTACTACAGCCAGGACGCGCTGGCCAAGATCCAGCGCAAGCTGGAGATCGAGCACGCGCTGCTGGGCGCGATCGAGCGCGAAGAGTTCACCCTGGCCTACCAGCCGCTTCTGCACGCCGAGAATGACCAGCCGCCGGCCATCGAAGCGCTCCTGCGCTGGCATCGGCCCGGGATCGGCTACTGCAGCCCGGCCGAGTTCATCCCGATCGCCGAAAAGTGCGGCGAGATCGTGCGCATCGGCGACTGGGTGCTGGCAGAGGCCTGCCGCCAGGCGGCGGCGTGGGACGCGGCCGGGCTGGAGTTCGACCGCGTGGCCGTGAACGTCTCGGCCGTGCAGCTGCGTGACCGCGGCTTTGCCGAGCGGGTGATTGACATCTGCCATGCCCACGGTTGGCCGCCGCAGCGGCTGGAGCTGGAGCTGACCGAGTCCGCGCTGATCCGTGACACCGATGTGCTGCGGCATTGCTTCGATGTGCTGGAGCGCCACGGCGTCCCGCTCGCGGTGGACGACTTCGGCACCGGCTTCTCGAACCTGCATTACCTCAACCGGTTCCCGGTCGGGCGCCTGAAGATCGACCGCAGTTTCGTTCAAGGCATGCTGCACGACGCGGGCACCGCGGAAGTCACCCAGGCGATCGTGCACCTGGGCCACGCCCTGGGCATGAAGGTGGTGGCTGAGGGCGTGGAAACCGCGCAGGAAGAGGCCATGCTGCGCCGCCAGGGCTGCGACGAGATCCAGGGTTACCTGTACTCGCGTCCGCTGGCCCCGCGTGACCTGGCCTTGTGGTTGAAGCAGGGCACGCAGACGCCGCCGCGTGAGAGCTATGTTGAAGTAACCCAAAGCGTGTAGGCGCGCTGCGCTTTACCAGCAATGGCGCACAAGGGCCGCGTCTGCGCGCCCTTGGCATCGCGCGATCCAGTGGTCTCAGACGCGAGCGGCATCCAGCGTCGGGCAACCGTTGAAGGTGGCAAAGCGCTGCAGCTCCTTGATGAGCGGCGGACGCACCGCATCCTGGTCCACCCTTGGTTCCCAATGCGCGCTGATCACCTGGAACCTTCCCTCCGCCCGATGGGCCTTGCAGTCGATGCGTGCCACCAGAGAGTCTCCGAACAGCACCGGCAGGCAGAAATAGCCGAATCTGCGTTTCTCTGCGGCGGTGTAGCATTCGATCCGATAGTCGAAATCGAACAGCGCGCCGAGGCGATCACGGTGGATGATCAGGTTGTCGAACGGCGAGAGAATCGTGACCGCGGCGCGGGGGACTGGCGCGGATTCCAGCGCAGCACTGTTCACGTACACGTCCACACCGTTGAGGCCTTTCAGCTGCTGGATGCTGCCTGCAGTCTTCCGGTCATGGACCACCTCGCGCATGGCGGCGCGAAGCGCTGTGCCGGTCCTGAGGTGGAGCAGCTGCTTGGATGTGAATACGCCGTGCGCCCTGAGCGTGGTATCGAACAGGTGGACGGCAGACTCGTGCGGCGTGGGAATGCGCAGGTCCAGATCTCCCGGCAGGCAGCGTTCGGCGAGATCGTAACGCTTCTCGGCGCCATGTCGCTCGCAGACCATCAGGTCGCCACGCATGAACAGCGTTTCGACAGCGCGCCGTCCTGGGCCAGTGCTCCACCAGCTGCCGCTGCGTTTATCGCCCGTTTCAAGGTCCCGCAGCCGCAGTGCACCCTCTGACCGGATCCGCGTCAGGATCTCCTTCATCAGCTCTTTGTCGCCGTTGCAGAAGTAGCGACTTTCGCCCGTGCGTATCGAGAGCATTCGCGGCAGTGCGAAGCGGTAGTCGCGCATCGGCAGGTAGGCAGCGGCGTGGAACCAGTACTCGAAGATTCTCTTCTCACCGACGAGGTGGTTCAGATTCGCCGGTTCGTAATCCGGTACCCGGTTCCACAGCACGTGGTGATGTGCGCGCTCGATGACCGACAGCGTGTCGATCTGGACGTAGCCCAGATGCGAGATGGCGTGGAGGGCTCCATCGGCCGCTGGGTTGAACAGCGGGGCCGAACCCAGTCCCTGGGCATGCAATGCCACGTGTTTCAGGCGTTCCTTCATGCGCACTCACCTTGTGTGAAGATGAAGGATATCCGGGTTGGCCGGACCGCCGCCTCACCTTCAGCGCGCGGCAGCACCCAGATCATCACCACTCAAGCCAAGGTCCCACGCCAGGCCGGCGAGGGCGGGATCGATGGGCGTGGCAGCCGGATCGATCGGTTGACTGGCCAGTTTCGCCAGCTCCTGCTGGGCCAGCCGTTCCAGATGCGCGATCAGGGCGCGGCCCTGCAGGGGAGGGCGTTCCTTGCTGGCTGCCGGTAGGGCGCCGTCGGCGGTCTGCACCACCGGCTCCAGGTCGGTGGGTGCTGGGGATGCAACGGACAGCATGGACGCATTCAACATCGGTCGATCATCTGCAGCCAAGGCGGGTAATGCAAGCACAACGGCCCCGGGATGAACCGGGGCCGCAGCGTGTGCCGGGAGGGGCACGGTAGTGCGGGATCAGAACAGTTCGACCGCGCCGGCGGCCATGCTCTGCTGGGCGACGGCCTTGTGCGGCGGACGCTCCCATTCGCTGCGCATGTCGCGCAGGCGGTTGCCGGTGCGCTGCAGGGCAGTGACGATCTCTTCGTCGATCACGCCGCCATTGCGCTGCAGCAGTTCCTGCAGGGCCACCGCTTCGCGGTTGATGGCGGTCAGGCGGTCCAAGTGGGTATGCACGCCGCCCAGGGCCTGGGTGGCGATGTCTTCGAACTGCAGGGCGCGGACCGCTTCGGCCACGCTACTGTCGATCGCCCGGCCGCACTCGGAAATCTCGCGCATGCCGTCGCCGAGCGACGCATTGATCTGGGCCACGTTGTCCAGCATCGCTGCCGCTTCCTGGCGCGCTTCGCGGGACCGGTCCATATCGCGGGAGGCCATGTGCGAAACCGTCTCGCGGACCTTGGCGATGGCGTCCTTGGAGCTGTGGGCCAGCTTGCGGATCTGCTCGTTGAAGGTGGTCGAGCGCTCGGACAGGTTGCGGACTTCGTCGGCGACCACCGCGAACCCGCGACCGGCTTCACCGGCACGCGCAGCTTCGATGGCGGCGTTCAAGGCCAGCAGGTTGGTCTGGTCGGCAATCGACTTGACGTCTTCCAGCAGCGCGAAGATGCCATCCAGGTGCTGCGCCATCTGATCGATGTGCTGCACGGTGTTGCTGCTCTGGCCGCTGACCTGTTCCAGCGCTTCCACCAGCTGTTCCATGCGGTGGCTGGCGTGCTGGGCGAAGCGGGCCACATCGACGCCGGCGCCACCGTCTTCACCGGCGCGATCGACGATGCGGGCCAGGGCCTGGCTCTGCTGGCGGGACTTGCGGTTCATGGCATCGAAGCTGCCACCCAGGCCGCTGACGGCGTGGCGGATCAGGTCACGGGCGCGTTCGACTTCGCCGCGGGAGCCTTCGATTTCGTTGCCGACGAACGAGCGCAGCTCGCTCAGCAACTGGTCCTGCTCACGCAGGATGCGGGCCTGCTCGGGCGACCGCTGGTTCTGGGCGCGAGCCGTCCACCAGGCGAAGCCCAGCCAGCTAAGCGTCATCGTGGTCAGGATCGCCCAGCGAAGGGCGGCTGGCCACTCGAAGCCGATGGCAACGGGGAGCAGAAGGGTCAGGACCAGGGGGGCGGCCAAGCGGATGAAGAGGCGTGAGTACATGGACGTTCTCGGGGAGGTGCACGGATGCTGTATCGGCCGTACCCCGGTTTGCTTTAGCCATCCGCGTAATTTTCATGCATCACGGCGGCGGGCTCGCGACCCTGCACACGCCCCGGTGCCGGCCCCCGCAAGGACCCGGCGACCGGGTGTTACCGCGGTTTGCCTCAGCGCAGCTGGCGGGCGACCGCTTCCAGCATCGCCTTGCGCGAGAACAGGAAGTCCCAGTACTGGCCGCCGGTCTGGCGCCACAAAACGGCCGAACGGACCGCCGCCAGCAGCAGCGCGCGGATCTCGGCGACCACCCCGGCCTGGCCGAGGTAATGCGGGTTGCCCTGGACCATCACGCGGGGTTTGAGATTGCTGATGGTGTCGGCGTACAGCCCCCCCAGCGCGGCCAGCACGTCCGGGTGGGCGCTGTCGCCCAGCTCGGTGGCCTGGGCCTGGGCGCGCTCGATACCGGTGCTGACCTTGGCCACGATCTCGTGCTCGCGCACGAAGCGGCGCTCCAGCTGCAGGACCGACAGCGCCAGCCGCGGCAGGTGCTCGTCCTGGCCCTGGCTGCTCAGGTAGTTATGCAGCAGGCGCAGCCCGGGGGCGACATTGCTGGCGCTGCCGTAGATCTCCTGCGGAGTGGCAGCGTCAATGCGGAACACGCTGTCCACCGCGGTACGGACCACGGCGGCTTCGGAGTGGCCGGTTTCGGCGATGCGGCGCACCTGCTGCAGGGCCTGGGCGATCCCGGCCAGAGCAAGAACACGGTCGTCGACGGAAAAACTCATGCAGCAGATACCTCGAAAGGAGAAGGGGTGGCGCGCAGGCGCTGTTCCAGGGGGGCATCGGTGGCGGCGATGACAGCGCCACCCAGGCAGACCTCATCGTCATACAACACCAGCGATTGACCCGGGGTGACGGCACGCTGCGGCCGGGCGAAGCGCACCGCCAGGGTGCCATCGTCGTGCACGGTGACGGTGCACGGCTCGTCGGGCTGGCGGTAACGGGTCTGGGCGGCGCAGTCGAACTGGCGCGCAGGCGGCGCACCGGCGATCCAGTGGGCGGGCTCGGAATGCAGCCGGGTCGACTGCAGCCACGGACTCTCGCGATCCTGGTCGACGTACAGCACGTTGCTGGCGACATCCTTGCCGACCACGTACCACGGCGCCGCCGGCCGGCCACGCACGCCGCCGATGTTCAAGCCCTCGCGCTGGCCCAATGTGAAGTAGAACACGCCGGGATGTTCGGCGATCAGGGCGCCATCCGGATCGCGGATCTCGCCGCTTTTGGCCGGCAGGTAACGGCCGAGGAACTCGCGGAAGTCGCGTTCGCCGATGAAGCAGATCCCGGTGGAATCCTTCTTGGCATGGGTCGGCAGGCGCGCATCCCGGGCGATCCGGCGCAGATCGTTCTTCTGCAAATCGCCGATCGGGAACAGGGTGGCGGCCAGCTGCTCCTGGCCCAGCTGGTGCAGGAAGTAGCTCTGATCCTTGCTGCGGTCGGCGCCGCGCAGCAGGGCCCAGCGCCCGCCGACCTGTGCGATGCGGGCGTAATGCCCGGTCGCGATGCGCTCGGCGCCGAGCTCGCGCGCGGCGTCGAGGAAATGCTTGAACTTCACTTCACGGTTGCACAGCACGTCCGGGTTGGGCGTGCGCCCGGCGGCGTACTCGGCCAGGAAGTGTTCGAACACGCCCTGCCAGTACTCGCTGGAGAAATCGCGGAAGTGGAACGGGATGCCCAGCAGGCCGCAGACCGCCACGGCGTCGCGGCGGTCATCCTCGGCACGGCAGTCGCCGCTGCCGTCATCGGCCCAGTTCTGCATGAACAGGCCGGCGACCGGCTCGCCCTGCTGGACCAGCCGCCAGGCCGCCACCGAGGAGTCCACCCCCCCGGAAACGCCTACCATCACGCGCGGCGTGCTCATCGGGCCTCCCGCACGATCGACAGCGGGTGGCGCTGGCCGGCCAGATAGTCGGCCACCACCTCCCACACCAGCGGGCTGCGCAGGCGGGTGGAATCGGCCTTCAGTTCGGCGGGCGTCAGCCACAGGGCGCGCAGGATCCCGTCGTCCAGTAGACGAGCGGGATCGTGCGACAGCGGCTCGGCCGCGTAGGCAAAGCGCAGGAACGGCGTGCCATCCGGGGCGGTCCACTGGTAGGTGCCGATGAAGGCGCTCAGGCGCACCGTCCAGCCGGTTTCTTCCAGGGTTTCGCGGCATGCGGCCTCGGCCAGGGTTTCGTCCGGCTCCAGATGCCCGGCCGGCTGGTTCAGCACCTGGCGGCCGTCGATCGCTTCCTCGACCAGCAACAGGCCCCCATCGCGGACCACAACCGTGGCCACGGTGACATGGGGCGCCCAGCGCGGTTCCTGCACGTCATTCACCTCAGTATTCGTCCTGCTCGGTCAGCTCCAGCTCCATCGCATCGGCGGTGCGGATGGCCGCATCGATGGCGTCGCTGAGTGCCTCGGGGGTGGCATTGGCGTCAACCTTGACCACGAACATCGCCAGCTGATCCTGCTTCACCCAGGCGCCCATCTTGGCATCCTGGGAGTCCTCGAGCAGGCGGTTGGCCACGGCGGCCGGGAACTGCTTGCCCGGCGAGTTGTAGGCCGGCGACCAGATCTCGCGGATCTTGTGCTTGCCGAATTCCTCGACGGTGGAACGCACGAACGCCAGCTGGCTGCGGCCGTCATCCATGTCGAAGACCATCTTGTAGTCGCCGTCCTCGTCCACCTCGTAGGTGTACTCCAGCTTGTCCAGAGCGCGCCCGACAGCCTTGTCTGCTTCGGCCGCATGGGCGCCGGTGGCAGTGATGGCCAGCAGCAGTGCGGCAGCAATCCTTTTCATGAAATCCCTGTGAAAGTCTGGTTGGAGAGTGCAGATTGTGAAGGGCGGCGGGGGGCAACGTCCAATCCGGCGGGGCAGGGCCCTATAATGTGGGGATGCCCCGCGAGACTTCCCACGAAACTCATCACGACCATGGCGTGCTGCTTGAGCCTGCACGCCCTGAGGTCGCGCCACCGCCGATGTACCAGGTGATGCTGTTGAACGACGACTACACCCCGATGGATTTCGTGGTGACCGTTCTGCAGCACTTCTTCTCGATGGATCTGGACAAAGCCACCCAGGTGATGCTCCACGTGCATACCCGCGGCCGCGGCGTGTGCGGGGTGTTCACCCGCGAAGTCGCCGAATCCAAGGTGGCCCAGGTCAACGAATTCTCGCGCATGAACCAGCATCCGCTGCTGTGCACGATGGAAAAGACCAGCGGCTGACCGTTGGCGCGGGCCCGCACTGCGTGTGCCCGCGATCCGCACTGTTCCATGGATAACGACACCCTCGGACGACCGTGACATTGCCATCACGGCCGAACTGCCATTTCGTGGCCGGAAGATCGTGCATGATGGAGCCTGGTCGAATGGACGAAGCGATCAGGCAAGTGCTAACGCCGTCTGAACGCACTGATCCGCTAGGGTGATGGAAATCGTGAAGGTTGGCCGCATATTGTTCCTAACTGCCGCCGGAGTTAATCATGTTCAGTAAAGACCTCGAACACACCATCGGACAGTGCTACAAGCGCGCCCGTGAGGCCCGGCATGAATTCATGACGGTGGAACACCTGCTGCTGGCACTGCTCGACAACCCGTCCGCCCAGGCCGTCCTGAAGGCCTGTGGTGCCGATGCCGACCGCCTGCGCCAGGAACTGGAACAGGCCATCGAGGCGTCCGTCTCGCGCCTGGCCGAAGATGATGGGCGCGATACCCAGCCGACGCTGGGCTTCCAGCGCGTGCTGCAGCGCGCGGTGTACCACGTGCAGTCCTCGGGCAAGAAGGAGGTCACCGGCGCCAACGTACTGGTGGCGATCTTCGGCGAGAAGGACTCGCATGCCGTGTACTACCTCAACCAGCAGGACGTCACCCGGCTGGACATCGTCAATTACCTCTCCCACGGCATCGCCAAGCTGGGCGAGGAGGGCGAAGTGCCGCCTGCCGCCGACGGCGAAGGGCGTGCGGAGGGGGCCGAGGGCGAAGGCAAGGGCGATGCCCTGGCCGAGTTCGCCAGCAACCTCAACGAGCAGGCCCGCAACGGCAAGATCGACCCGCTGGTCGGCCGTGCCGATGAGATCGAGCGCACCATCCAGGTCCTCTGCCGCCGCCGCAAGAACAACCCGCTTTATGTGGGTGAGGCCGGCGTGGGCAAGACCGCGATCGCCGAAGGCCTGGCCAAGCGCATCGTGGAAGGCTCGGTGCCGGACGTGCTCGCCGATGCGGTCATCTATTCGCTGGACCTGGGCGCCCTGGTGGCCGGGACCAAGTACCGCGGCGATTTCGAAAAGCGCCTGAAGGGCGTGCTGACCGCGATGAAGAAGCTGCCGAACGCGGTGCTGTTCATCGATGAGATTCATACGATCATCGGGGCCGGCTCGGCCTCGGGCGGCACCATGGATGCCTCCAACCTGATCAAGCCGGCCCTGGCCTCGGGCGAGCTGCGCTGCATCGGCTCGACCACCTTCCAGGAATACCGCGGCATCTTCGAGAAGGACCGGGCGCTGGCCCGCCGCTTCCAGAAGATCGACATCGTCGAGCCGACCGTGGGCGAAACCTACGAAATCCTGCAGGGCCTCAAGCCGAAGTACGAAGCCCACCACGGCGTGACCTACGCCGATGATGCGCTGCAGGCAGCCGTGGATCTGTCCGTCAAGCACATCAACGACCGTCTGCTGCCGGACAAGGCGATCGATGTGATCGACGAGGCCGGTGCCCGCCAGCGCCTGCTGCCGGACGGCGAGCGCAAGGAACTGATCGACATCGAGGAGATCGAGACCATCGTCGCCAAGATGGCGCGGATCCCGGCCAAGCAGGTCAGCGCGACCGACAAGGACGTGCTCCAGCATCTGGAGCGCAACCTGAAGATGGTGATCTTCGGCCAGGACCCGGCCATCGAGACGCTGTCCTCGGCGATCAAGCTGGCCCGCTCAGGCCTGGCCAATCCGGAAAAGCCCATCGGCAACTTCCTGTTCTCGGGCCCGACCGGCGTGGGCAAGACTGAGGTGACCAAGCAGCTCGCGCTGCAGCTGGGCATCGAACTGGTCCGCTTCGACATGAGCGAGTACATGGAGTCGCATTCGATCAGCCGTCTCATCGGCGCCCCTCCGGGCTATGTCGGGTTCGACCAGGGCGGCCTGCTGACCGAGAAGATCGTCAAGACCCCGCACTGCGTGCTGCTGCTGGACGAGGTGGAGAAAGCCCACCCGGACATCTTCAACATCCTGCTGCAGGTCATGGATCGCGGTGTGCTGACCGACACCAATGGCCGTGAAGCGAACTTCAAGAACGTGGTGCTGGTGATGACCACCAACGCCGGTGCGGCCCAGGCCTCGCGGCGCTCGATTGGTTTCACCCGCCAGGACCATGCCACCGACGCGATGGAAGTCATCCGCAAGAGCTTTACGCCGGAGTTCCGCAACCGTCTGGATGCGATCGTGCAGTTCCAGGCGCTGGGCTTCGAGCACATCCTGCGCGTAGTGGACAAGTTCCTGATCGAGCTGGAAATGCTGTTGCAGGAAAAGCACGTCAGCCTGTCGGCCACCCCGACCGCGCGCGACTGGCTGGCCCACCATGGCTTCGACCCGCTGATGGGTGCGCGCCCGATGGCCCGCGTGATCCAGGACAAGATCAAGCGTCCGCTGGCCGACGAGCTGCTGTTCGGCAAGCTGGTCAACGGCGGCAAGGTCAGCATCGACGTCCGCGACGACCAGTTGTTCGTGGAGACCGAAGCCGAGCCGGAGCGTCTGTTGCCGGCCACGGTGTAACGCGGGCCTCGTCTCGTTGCCTGCAATCGAAAAGCCCCCGCGAGGGGGCTTTTTTGTGCGTGGGCCCAAGGTGCCTGCTCAGCGGCGCATGCGCGCCTTGCGGGCGAACTCTTCGGCGCTAAGGGGCTCCACCGCAGCGACGGCGCAGCTCTGGGAACTGGTCTGGAGCTTGGTTACCCCGGCGCCGCACAACTGACCGTCCTGGCCGGGCGTGGCGAACGTCAGTTTCGGAGACATCGCCGCGCTGGTGCACGAACGCTCAAAGCGTACGAGGTAGTGCTGGTCACCATTGCGCAGCAGCACATCGCGATCGGCGCGGTTGCGCACAACCTGCTGGTCGGCGGACAGCGTGATGCAGTCCGTGGGTGTGGCGGGCTCGGCGGCCTGGGCCGACGAAGCGGTGACAACGCAGGAGGCGAGCAGGAGCAGGGAAGGCAGGCACTTCATGGCGGGGGCCATCGGGCAGGATCCGGATTGGATCGAGAGCCAGGGTGGACGGTTGCCGGCAAGGGCGAATCTGCATCAAGGCATCCTGACCGACGTCAGGGTGCACTGGGTCAGGGTGCCGCATGGCAGGGTAGGGTCGCCGGCTGAATGGCGCCCACGCGAAAAGGCCAGCACCTGGCTGGCCTTCTGGCGGGAACAACCCCCGGACCGCTTATTTCATGCGGTAGGTGATGCGACCCTTGGTCAGGTCGTACGGGGTCATTTCGACCTTGACGCGGTCGCCCGTCAGGATGCGGATGTAGTTCTTGCGCATGCGGCCGGAGATATGGGCGATGATTTCATGCCCATTTTCCAGTCGTACGCGGAAAGTGGTGTTCGGCAGCGTCTCGCTGACGGTGCCTTCGAACTCGATGGAGTCGTCTTTCGACATGTAGTCCTGTGCAGTTCTGTAACCGGCCGAGCTGGCCTGAAGAGCGGGCATTTTACGCGCGTCGGGCGTTTGATGCAAAGTTTTGGTTAAGGCGGTCCCGGATCGGCGAGTTTGGCGGCGGCCAGGATGCCAAACACATCCACCCAATCGCCTGCGGGGGCTGCCTGTTGGACCTGTTCACGGGCCAGTGCGAGAAAGCGCTGCCGCGGCCAGTGCTCTGCCCCCATGCGCAGCAGGTGGTCGTTTTCCACCTGCGCATCGATCAACGGCCAGCCCCAACCGGCCAGCCGATGGGCCAATCCGGCCAGGGCGACCTTGGAGCCACCGGACGCCGCGCTGAACATGCTTTCCCCGAAAAACATCCGCCCGATCGCCACGCCGTAGATGCCCCCAGCCAGCTGGTCGCCATCGAACACCTCCACCGAGTGCGCGAACCCCAGTCGGTGCAGTTCGACATAAGCGTCGCGCATGTCGCGCGTGATCCAGGTGCCGTCCTGGCCGGGGCGCGGGCTGGCCGCGCAGGCATCGATCACCCGCTCGAAACGGGTGTCGGCCCGCAGTGTCCAGGTGCTGCGCCGGAGCGAGCGGCGAAAGCGGCTGGACAGGTGCACGCCGTCGGTGCGGAACACCATGCGCGGGTCCGGCGACCACCACAGCAGTGGCTGGCCGTCGGAGAACCACGGAAAGATGCCGCCGGCATAGGCGTTGAGCAGCCGCACCGGCGAGAGGTCGCCACCGAGTGCCAGCAGGCCGTCTGGATCGCGCAGCGCGGTCTCGGCGGGCGGGAACGGGGCGTCGGGTGCATCGTCCAGGCGCCAGGGCAAGCGGCGCGTCATGCCGGGGCGCTCTTGAACGGGCTGTGCGCCGCCAGCACCCGCGCATAGTGGGCCACCTCGGCGCGTTCCTGCGCGCACCACGCCACCAGTGCTTCGGCAAAGGCCGGCTCGGCGATCCAGTGCCGGCTGCGCACACGGTGCGGCAGGAAGCCGCGCGCCAGCTTGTGCTCGCCCTGGGCGCCGGGTTCGAAGCGGGCCAGTCCTTCGCGTAGGCAGTACTCGATGCCCTGGTAATAGCAGGTCTCGAAATGCAGGCCGGGCAGGGTGGCGCCGCCCCAGTAGCGGCCGTACAGCGTGTCCGCACCGCGCAGGCACAGCGCGCCGGCGACCGGCTCGCCATCGAGCAGGGCCAGGAAGATCACCAACGCGCGCGGCATCGTGCGGGCGAGATGCTGCAGGAACGGCAGCGTCAACGCGGGCGAGTTGCCGTACTCGGCGAAGGTCTGCAGGTAGAAGCCGTGCATGGCACGCAGGTCGGCATCGGTGGCGTCATCGCCATGCACGATGCGATACGTGACGCCGCTGCGTGCGAGTTTGGCGCGCTCCTGGCGGATGTTCTTGCGGTGTTTGTGGTCCATCGCGCCGAGGAAGTCGTCGAAGGTCTTCCAGCTTCCGGGGTTGTGCCACTGGAACTGGATGTCCTCGCGCAGCAACCAGTCCGGGCTGAAGGCGGGGTCTTCGTCGGCGGGGTGGAAGTTGATGTGGGCCGAGGACCACCCCAGGCGTGCCACTTCGCCCGCCAGCGTTGCCAGCAGCGCTGCACGATCCTCCGTTGTGCCGGCAAGTAGACGCGGGCCGGTCACGGGCGAGTACGGCACCGCGCCCAGCCACTTGGGGAAGTAGTCCAGCCCGTGCTGGGCGTACGCATGGGCCCAGGCGTGATCGAACACGAACTCGCCGTGCGAGTTGTCCTTGAGATAGCCCGGGATCGCCGCGACCAGGGTGTCCCCGTCCCACAGGGTGAAGTGGCGTGGCCGCCAGCCCCACTCCGGGCGCAGGCAGCCATGTTCTTCAAGGCCGGCCAGGAAGGCGTGCGACAGGAAGGGGTTGCGACCGTCGTGCAGGGCGTCCCAGGCAGCGGCGGGGACATCGGACAGGCGATGCAGGAAACGTGGATCGGGCATGCGCAGAGGATAGAGCAGGTGGGGCGAGCGCAGTGCGCGCGGAACGTACCGGTCAGTAAAAAGGCCGGTGAATGATTCACCGGCCTTCGTTGTGCTGCGCGATACGGGCGGCAGATCAGCTCGCCTGACCCTTCGCATCCAGGTAGCGCTCGGCATCCAGTGCGGCCATGCAGCCGAAGCCGGCCGAGGTGATCGCCTGGCGGTAATGCTGGTCGGCCACGTCGCCGGCGGCGAACACGCCTTCCACCGAGGTCTGGGTGGCGTTGCCGCCCAGGCCCGAGCGGATGTCCAGGTAGCCGTTGTTCATGGTCAGCTGGCCATCGAACAGGCTGGTGTTGGGGTGGTGGCCGATCGCCACGAAGAAGCCGTGGGCCTCGATGTCACGGGTGCTGCCGTCCAGCGTGGACTTGACGCGCACGCCGGTCACGCCGGCCTCGTTGCCCAGCACTTCGTCCACCTGGTGGTGCCACACGGTCTCGATCTTGCCGGCGGCGACCTTGGCAAACAGCTTGTCCTGCATGATCTTTTCCGCCTTCAGGGTGTCGCGGCGGTGGACCAGGTAGACCTTGCGGGCGATGTTGGACAGGTACAGGGCCTCTTCCACGGCGGTGTTGCCGCCGCCGACCACGACCACGTCCTGATCACGGTAGAAGAAGCCATCGCAGGTGGCGCAGGCCGACACGCCGCGGCCCTTGAAGGCCTCTTCGCTGGGAATGCCCAGGTACTTGGCGGTGGCGCCGGTGGCGATGATCAGGGCATCGCAGGTGTACTCGGCGCTGTCGCCAATCAGCTTGAACGGGCGCTGGGAGACATCGGCGGTGTGGATGTGGTCGAAGATGACCTCGGTCTCAAAGCGCTCGGCATGCGCCTGCATGCGGCTCATCAGGTCCGGGCCCATCAGGCCGTGTGCATCCCCGGGCCAGTTGTCCACCTCGGTGGTGGTCATCAGCTGGCCGCCCTGCTGCAGGCCGGTGATCACGACGGGCTTGAGGTTGGCGCGCGCAGCGTAGACGGCGGCGGTCCAGCCGGCCGGGCCGGAACCAAGGATCAACAGGCGGGAGTGCTTGGAGTTGCTCATGTAAGCTCGCAATAGAAGGTAGGGCGGGACGCGGGCAGGGTGATTGCGCGGCGTCCGAGCGAAGTCATAGAGTGGCGGCAGGGGCGGGGCGATTCAAGGCGCGCAGTGGAACGCGGCGGCCCGCCGAGTGCGACTGTCATCCCTGTGCCGGTGTTTTGACGCTGACCGCGCCGGGCAGCCGTCCGCACCTACCAGCGTAGGTCTCAGTCGTTTATTATCAAGCACTAACAGTGCATTCCCAAGGTGTGGTCTAAGGTGGCGAAACAGGTCCCGGAACGAGCCAAGGCGTCCGACAGCAAGGCAGCGCCGCGCAAACCGGCCGGCGAGGACAATCCGCGCCGGCAGCGCCTGTGGCGCGATCTGGGGTTGATCGCAGTCGCCCCGGCCTTGCTGTATCTGGTGGCCAGTCTGTTCACCTACTCGGCCACCGACCCCGGCTGGTCGCATACCGGCAGCGTGGTCGCACCGGTCCACAACATGGGCGGTCGCGCCGGTGCCTGGATCGCCGATGTCCTGCTGCAGCTGTTCGGCTACATGGCCTTCGTGCTGCCGATCGTGCTGGGCGCACTGGCCTGGATCGCGATGTTCGGCCTGAAGCGGGAGGCCAAGGGTGAGCATGACCTGGATCCGGCGCTGCGCCTGGTCGGCCTGGTCGGTTTCCTGATCGCCGGCACCGGCTTCCTGCATCTGCGCCTGTTCGTGGCCGATGTGGCCCACGCCGGTGGCATCCTCGGCAAGCTGGTGGGCAGCTCGCTCAGCGTCGGTTTCGGCGCATTGGGCGCCAACCTGTTCGTGCTGGTACTGCTGCTGGCGTCGATCACCCTGGCCACGGGCATCTCCTGGTTCGTGGTAATGGAGAAGATCGGCAACTGGGTGCTGGCGCTGCCGCCGCTGTTCAACAAGAAGAAAGAGCAGGCCACCGAGTGGCAGCAGACCCGCGCCATGCGCGAGGAACGCCAGGAAGTGCGCAAGGTCGACGCCGAGGTCCGCGCCAAGCGCGAGCCGGTCAAGATCGAGCCACGCCCGGAGCCGGTGTTGGAGAAGAGCGATCGCGCCAAGCGCGAGACCCAGATTCCCATGTTCCGCGGGGTCAATGGCGATGGCTCGGATGTGCCGCCGCTGGCGCTGCTGGATGATCCCAAGCCGCAGCCCAAAGGCTACGACGAGGGCACGCTGGAGACGCTCTCGCGCCAGATCGAGTTCAAGCTCAAGGACTTCCGTATCGATGCGCAGGTGGTCGGTGCGTATCCCGGCCCGGTGATCACCCGCTTCGAGATCGAGCCGGCCCCCGGCATCAAGGTCAGCCAGATCAGTTCGCTGGACAAGGACATCGCGCGCGGCCTGTCGGTGAAGTCGGTGCGCGTGGTCGATGTGATCCCGGGCAAGTCGGTGGTGGGTCTGGAAATCCCCAACGTCACCCGCGAGATGATCTATCTCTCCGAACTGCTTCGCTCCAAGGAATATGACAAGTCGGCCAGCGTGCTGACCCTGGCGCTGGGCAAGGACATCGCTGGCCGGCCGACAGTGGCCGACCTGGCGCGCATGCCCCACCTGCTGGTGGCGGGCACCACCGGCTCGGGCAAGTCCGTGGCGGTCAATGCGATGGTGCTGAGCCTGCTGTACAAGGCCTCGCCGAAAGACCTGCGCATGCTGATGATCGACCCGAAGATGCTCGAGCTGAGCGTCTACCAAGGCATCCCGCATCTGCTGGCGCCGGTGGTCACCGACATGAAGGAGGCCGCCAACGGCCTGCGCTGGTGCGTGGCCGAGATGGAGCGCCGCTACAAATTGATGAGCGCGGTGGGCGTGCGCAACCTGGCCGGCTTCAACAAGAAGGTCAAGGATGCCCAGGACGCCGGGCAGCCGATGATGGACCCGCTGTTCAAGCCCAACCCGGAACTCGGCGAGGCCCCGCGCCCGCTGGAGACCCTGCCGTTCATCGTCATCTTCATCGACGAATTCGCCGACATGATGATGATCGTCGGCAAGAAGGTGGAAGAGTTGATCGCCCGCCTGGCGCAGAAGGCGCGTGCGGCCGGCATCCATCTGATCCTGGCCACCCAGCGCCCCTCGGTGGACGTGATCACCGGCCTGATCAAGGCCAACATCCCGACCCGCATCGGTTTCCAGGTCAGTTCGAAGATCGATTCGCGCACCATCCTCGATCAGTCCGGCGCGGAAACGCTGCTGGGCCACGGCGACATGCTGTATCTGCCGCCGGGTACGGCGTTGCCGGACCGCGTGCACGGCGCGTTCGTCTCCGATGAGGAAGTGCACCGCGTGGTCGAGCACCTCAAGGCCAGCGGCCCGACGGACTACATCACCGGCGTGCTGGACGAAGTGCAGATGATGGGCGATGGCGTCGTGGTCGGCCCCGGTGGCCTGCCCGAGGCGGGCGGCGGTGGCGGCGATGAGTCCGATCCGCTGTACGACGAAGCCCTGCGCATCGTCACCGAAACCCGCCGCGCGTCGATCTCCGGTGTGCAGCGTCGCCTGAAGATCGGCTACAACCGCGCCGCGCGGCTGATCGAAGCAATGGAGGCGGCTGGCGTGGTCAGCCCGCCCGAGCACAACGGCGACCGCAGCGTGCTGGCGCCGCCCCCGCCCAAGTAATACCGGGCGCTGCCCGCAAGGACCCTGCGATGACGTTGATGCTCTGGACAATGGTGGGCGCCCTGATGGTCGCGCCGGCGGCCGTGCGCGGCGAGGCGCAGCCTTCACCGCCAGCGGCCGCGCCGGTAACGCCGGGCGGGCCGGGCGCGGGCACTGGCGCGGAGGCGCAGGCCAGCAACAACTTCAGTTACGTGCGCTATCGGGCTGATTACGTGGTGCGCCCCGATGCGGGCAATACGCAGACCGAAGAGTACGACATCCTGCTCAAGACCAAATCAGCGGTCGAGCAGTTCAGCCAGGTGCGGCTGAGCTACAGCGAGAAGATGGAAACGCTGGAGGTGCTGCAGGCCTACACCCTCACCGCCGATGGCCAGCGCCGTGATGTGCCGGCCGACCGCATCTATACGCAGGAAAGTTACTCCAGCGCCGCCGCGGCGATGTATGCCGACCGCAAGGTGCGCGTGGTCGTGTTCCCGAATCTGGCGCCTGGTACGCGTGTGGTCTACCAGACCCGTCGTACCCAGAAGACGCCGTATTTCCCGGGCTATTTTGGCCTGTGGGAAACCTTCAGCGTGTTCACCCAGTACGACGATGCCCGCGTGACCCTGAGCGCGCCTGCTGATCTGCCCATGCAGGTGGAGCAGCGTGGCGTGCAGGGCAGCCAGACGCCGCGCGTGCGCAATGGCATGGCACGTTGGGAATGGGCATACCGGCGAACGGATCCACTGAAGGCGCAGAACTGGTCCGCCGCCGCGTGGGAGTACAGTCCCAGCATCATGGCCAGTACGTATCGTGACTGGTCGCAGGTGGCGCAGGCCTACCAGCTCAAGGGCGGCGAGGCCGCCGCTGTCACGCCGCAGATCCAGGCGCTGGCCGATGAGCTCACCCGAGGCATCACCGACCGGCGCGAGCAGGCCGCCGTGCTGTACCGCTGGGTCGCCCAGAACATCCGCTACGTGGCGGTCTACCTGGGCAACGGTGGGCTGGAGCCGAACCCGGCGCAGAGCATCCTCGACAATCACTACGGCGACTGCAAAGACCATGTAGTGATCCTGGAGGCGCTGCTGGCTGCACGGGGCATCCAGAGCACCCCGGTGCTGATCGGCGCCGGTGGCGGGCCGACCCTGCCGACCATTCCGCTGCTGGGCCGCTTCAACCACGCGATCACCTATCTCCCCGAGTTCGACCTGTATCTGGACTCGACGACCTCCTACGCGCGCTTCGGCCAACTGCCCGACGCTGATCTCGGCGCACCGGTGCTGCACACCCGCCAGGCCGTGGTGGCGCGCACCCCCGCCAACGATGCCAGCCGCAACGGCACCGGGCTGGAGGTTGATTTCCGCTTCGACGCGGCTGGCAACCTGGTCGGCCAGACCCTGCAGCAGCCCAGCGGCGTGGCCGAGATCGGCATGCGGGCCGCCTTCGCACGGCTCAACGCACAGAACCGGGCGCGGGCGGAAGAATCGATCATGGCCGCCTCCGGTTTCGATGGCAGTGGCGCGCTCACCCTGCTCGGGGATCCGCAGGACCTGACCCGTCCGTTCAACTTCCGCTACGACTTCCAGGCCAGCGACTACGTCGATTTCGCGGTTCTCGGCGGCATGGTGCTGCCCGATGCGCCGGGCGGTGAGTCGTTCCGTGACCTGTACGCCAGCACCTCGGCGCCGGACAACGCTACGCCGTTCTACTGCAACGACAGTCTGCGCGAGGAGCGCTATCGGCTCACCTTCCCGGCCAGCGTGCCGATCGTGGCGATTCCGCGCAGCCAGCAGTTCGACAATGCGGGTGGGCAGTACACGGTGGAGTGGACGCGCGAAGGGCAGGTGGTCACCGCGCGCCACCGGCTGCATCAACGCGCCGTGCGCGGGGCGGACGCGCTCTGCCAGCCGCAGGACTACGCGGCGTTCCGCGAGCTGTACCAGCAGGTCCGGCGCGGCTTCCGCGGGCAGGTGGTGTACGGCGATCTGAAGACGGTGCAGGCCGGGCCATGAGTACGCTCGGCACACCCGCTTCCAGCGCATAATGCGCCCCTGATCGCCCATTCAGGATTGAATGGGCACACTGCCTTCCATCCTTCCCATTCGCCTGGATACCTCGCATGCACACCACCTTCCGCCGCTCCCTGCTTGCTGCCACTCTGGTTGTTGCCAGTGTCGGGTCGGCGTCGGCCTGGGCCGGCGCCCGTGATGAGCTCAACCGCTTCACCCAGGGCCTGAAGGGCCTGGATGGACAGTTCAGCCAGCAGGTGTTCGACAGCAAGGGCAAGGTCAAGGAAAACACCAGCGGCCGCGTTGCGTTGTCCGCGCCGCGCCTGTTCCGCTGGGAGTACATCAAGCCGCATGAGCAGCTGATCGTGGCCGATGGCAAGAAGGTCTGGGTCTACGAGCCGGACCTGGAGCAGGCCAGCGTGCGCCCACAGGGGCAGGAAGAGCAGAACAGCCCGCTGACCGCGCTGATCAATCCGGCCCTGCTGGACAAGCAGTACGACGTCAGCGAAGAAGCGGCCGTGCGCGATGGCCTGCAGTGGCTGGCGCTGAGCCCCAAGCGCGACACCGACACCGCCTTCCAGTACGCCGCGCTGGGCTTCAATGGTCAGGGCCTGGCCCGCATGGAAGTCGTGGATGCGGTCGGCCAGCGCACGGTGATCAACTTCACCGGCTGGAAGCGCAATCCGAGCTTTGCCGCCGGTACCTTCAGCTTCACCCCGGCCAAGGGTGTGGACGTCATCGGCGAATGACGGTGTAGTGCCGGCCGCTGGCCGGCATCCCCGCTGCAATCTGCCGCGATACACTAGACACGTGGCCAGAAACCGAACGACTTTCAATGGGCCCGATCTGCTGACCGTGGATCGGGACAACATGCGTCCGCTCGCCGAGCGGATGCGTCCGCAGACGCTGGATGAGATGGTGGGCCAGAAGCGCCTGCTCGCACCGGGCAGCGCGCTGCGCCGGGCGGTCGAGTCCGGCCATGTGCACTCGATGATCCTGTGGGGCCCGCCAGGCTGCGGCAAGACCACACTCTCGCTGCTGCTGGCGCATTACGCCGATGCCGAGTTCCGTGCGATCTCGGCCGTGCTGTCCGGTCTGCCGGAGGTGCGCCAGGTGCTGGCCGAGGCCGCGCAGCGCTTCGCCGAAGGGCGCCGCACGGTGCTGTTCGTGGACGAGGTGCACCGCTTCAACAAGGCCCAGCAGGATGCGTTCCTGCCGCACATCGAGCGCGGCACGATCGTGTTCGTGGGTGCGACTACCGAAAATCCTTCGTTCGAACTGAACTCGGCGCTGCTGTCGCGCTGCCGCGTGCACGTGCTCGAGTCGGTTTCGCCAGGCGACATCGTCGAGGCACTTGAGCGTGCGCTGCAGGACACCGAGCGTGGTCTGGGCGCGGAGCATCTGCAGGTGGCGCCCGAGGCGTTGCTGGAGATCGCCACCGCGGCCGATGGCGACGTGCGCCGTGGGCTGACCCTGCTGGAGATCGCAGCCGAACTGGCCAGTGGCGACGGCGGGCGGATCAGCCCGGAGATGCTGGTGCAGGTGCTGGCCGACCGCACGCGTCGCTTCGACAAGGGTGGCGAGCAGTTCTACGACCAGATCTCGGCGCTGCACAAATCCGTGCGCAGCTCCAACCCCGATGCCGCGCTGTACTGGCTGACCCGGATGCTCGATGGCGGCTGCGATCCGTCCTATCTGGCACGTCGCCTGACCCGGATGGCGATCGAGGACATCGGCCTTGCCGATCCGCGTGCGCAGTCGATGGCGCTGGAAGCCTGGGACATCTACGAGCGGTTGGGCAGCCCGGAAGGCGAACTCGCGTTCGCGCAGCTGGTGCTGTATCTGGCCAGCACTGCCAAATCGAATGCCGGCTATGCCGCGTTCAACAAGGCCAAGCAGGAAGTGCGCGAGACCGGTACCCAGGAGGTGCCGCTGCACCTGCGCAACGCCCCGACCAAGCTGATGAAGGAGCTGGGCTACGGCAAGACCTACCAGTACGACCATGATGCCGATGGCGGGATCGCGCTGGATCAGACCGGCTTCCCCGATGCGATGGGCGAGCGCGTGTATTACGAGCCGGTGCCGCGCGGGTTGGAGATCAAGCTGAAAGAAAAGCTGGACCGCCTGCGTGCCGCCCGGGAACAGGCGCGCGCCGAGAAGAGTGTGGACTGATGGACGGCGCCGGCGTCTGGTGGCAGCAGCTCGGCCTGGTGATGGCCGGAGGTGCACTGGGTGCGGCGCTGCGTTTCATGGTCGGCGATGCGATGCTGCGCCAGTTCGGGACGGGCTTCCCGTGGGGCACGCTGACGGTAAACCTGGTCGGCGCCTTTGTGGCCGGCTACGTGATGATCTGGCTGCAGAGCCGTGGCACTGCCGCGGTGTACTGGCGTGCGTTCCTGATCGTGGGGATCGTGGGCGGGTTGACCACGTTTTCCTCGATGATGCTGGAATCGCTGGTGTTTACCCGCGCCGATCGCAGTGCGATGGTGCCGCTGTACCTGGGCGTGAGTCTGGTCGGCGGCATGGTGTTGGTGTGGGCGGGAGCGCGCGTGGCAGAGGCCTGGCGCTGATGCGCGAGTCGCAAACGCAGAAATCCACGGAAAACGCTGGATTAAAGTGATGTCTCACGATATCGTGCGCGCCCCCGTTTGCATCCTCGTCCGTCATGCGCGATGAACAAGACCCCGGAACACTGGAACTGACGCTGCCGCGCAAGCGCGGCCGTCCGCCCACGTTCGGCTACGCGATGACCGATGCACAGCGTGCGGCCCGCTACCGTGCGCGCCGCGCCGGACAGGCCGGCCACGCCGATGTGCGCAACTGCAGCGACATGGTGCTGTTGGACAAGATCCGTGCCTCGATCACCAGCAAGGACCCGGAGCTGACCGGCTTCCTGGTGCACGTGCTGTGGCAGCGCTACCCGTTGCAGCTCAAGTGAGCGCGCCGGTCCGTTCCTGATCGAGCAGGCCAGTCAGGCGCACTGCCAGGGCTTTGACCAGCGGGTCGGCGGTGGTGCGGTGGAGCAGGGCGATCTCGAATGTGTCGATCGGTGGCAGGCCCTGCTCCGGTCCCAGCACCGTGTGCTCGCGGCTCAGTGCCCGCGCTGGCAGCAGACTGATCCCCATGCCGTCGGCTACCGCACCCTGGATGCCACTCAGGCTGGAGCTGGTGAAGCTGATCCGCCATCGGCGGCCGAGTGCTTCGATGGCGTCGATGATGTCGTCGCGGTACAGCCCGCGCGGTGGGAAGGTGACCAGAGGGACCGGGTCAAGGGTGATGCAGCCGTTGCAGGCACTGTCGATCCACACCATGGTCTCGGGCCAGCAGGCTACGGCAGTGCGGCTGTTGCGGCGCTGTTTGACCAGGATCAGATCCAGCTCGCCGTGATCGTATCCATGGGCCAGGTCGCGGCTGAGGCCACTGGTGACTTCGAGCTTGACCTGCGGATGCTCACGATTGAACGCACCAAGCAGTTGGGTGGTCGCCGCGCTGACGAAGTCCTCGGGCACACCCAGGCGGACGGTGACAGCCACCGTGGTGCCGGCCAGTGCTTCCAGCAGCTGGTCATTGAGCGCCAGCAGCTGGCGGGCATGGCCGAGCACGAGCTGCCCGGCATCGGTGGGGTGCACGTCGCGGTTGCCCCGCACCAGCAGCGGGTGGCCGGCCATCTCTTCCAGGCGGCGGATCTTCTGGCTGATCGTGGACTGGGTGGAATGCAGGCGCGCCGCAGCCGTGGTGAAGCTGGCGCAGTCGGCCACCATCACCATGGCGCGCAACAGATCCAGGTCGAACAGGGTGCGATTCGGTTTTTCACTTGCGGTCATGCTGTCATTCTGGATCGCGATGGCCGCCGGCGCCAATGCTGGCGCGCCGGTGGTCAGCGTGCGTTGGCGTCAGCGGATGCATCCACTGGGCTCCGCGCCAGACTGCGTGTGATCCGCTCGCCCGCTTCGCGCAGCGCCTGATGCAGGGCAGGGGGTCCCAGCACCTCGAAGTCCAGGCCCAATGCCAACAGCCAGTACACCACCCCGCCCAAAGGATTGGCGCCGCAACGCAGCAGGCAGCGCGTGGCGTCAACCGCTTCAAGTTCGCCGGCCGATGCCGGGATCTGCTGGCGCATGACGGACAGCGGTGCGTGCAGGATGATCCGTGCCTGCTCGTGGTCCTGTCCGAGTGAAAGCGAGCGGGCGACCCATTGGCGCAGATCGCCATCGCCCGGGCCGGCTCGCGGCGCGAAGTGGGCGCCGGCGAGTGGCGCGCTCGCGATCCGGTCGATGCGGAAGGTGCGCCAGTCAGTGCGCCCGACGTCCCAGGCGACCAGATACCAGCGGCGATCAGCGTGCACTACGCCCTGAGGTTCGACCTGGCGTGCACTGGAGACACCCTCGCGGTCGGTGTAGTCAAAGCGCAGCTGTACCTGGTCGCGGCACGCGGCTGCCAGTGTGGTGAGCCGCCCCGCATCGACCCGTGGCCCGATCGGGTTGGCGGGCAGCAGCGTTGAGCGCAGTGCGGCCAAGCGGGGGCGCAGTCGCGGTGGCATGGCCTGCTCGATCTTCACCAGTGCCGTGATCGCCGTCTGCTCGATGCCGCTGATCGTGCCGGTCACGGCGGTGCGGAGTGCGACAGCGGTCGCCAGCGCTTCCTCGTCATCCAGCAACAGCGGTGGCAGCGCGCGTCCTGGGCGGAACGCATAGCCACCGGCGACGCCGGTGCTGGCATGGATGGGATAGCCGAGCTGCCGCAGGCGGTCGATGTCACGCCGGAGCGTGCGCGGATGGATGGCCATGCATTCGGCCAGCTCGCCGCCGGTCCAGTGCGGGCGGGATTGCAGCAGCGAAAGCAGGCTCAGCAGGCGGGCGGAGGCGGTCAGCATGCGCGGCAGCGTAGCAGTCATTGCGGGCCGATTCTGTCCGCAATGCGGCCTAGTCTTGAACGCACGGTGCAGCACCGGTTCCGCCGCACCTTTCCACCCCTCTCAAGGAGTTCTTCGATGTCCCTCGTTTTCTATTGGCACCCGATGTCCAGCGCCTCCCCGGTCGCCTGCGCCCTGGCCGAACTGTCCGTCCCGCATGATCGGGTCAAGATCGACATCCGCAGTGGCGAACAGCGCACGCCGACGTATCTGGCGATCAACCCGAACGGTAAGGTGCCGTGCCTGGTGGTGGACGGCACGCCTTTGTTTGAAGGCCTGGCCATCCACCTGTGGCTGGGCGAGCAGTACGGCGTGGAGCAGGGCCTGTGGCCGGCGGCGGGGACCCCGGCTCGACTGGAGGCGATGTCCTGGTCCACATGGGCGTACGTCACCTACGCAGCGGTGCTCGGGCGGGTATGGCTGGCGACCGTGGACGATGCGCTGCGCAGCGACGAGCATGCTGCGGCGGGTATCCGTGCCGCCAACGAACTGCTGGATCTGCTGGAAGCGCGCCTGTCGCAGCAGCCGTGGATGCTTGGCGAGGCGTACTCGCTGGTGGATCTGGTGGTAGGCCAGGTGGTGGGCTACGGCACCCATCTGGGCGTGGTGCTGGATGCGCATCCGGCGGTGGCCGGCTGGCTGCAGCGGGTGCAGGCCCGCCCGGCGATGCAGGGCGAGAATTGACGCAGCCGTATCCGGCAGCGCGCAGCATCGCAATCATGCATGTGCTTCATGCTGAAATTTAACTGGTGAATGTGCCGGGCCTGACCGTAAGGTGGCCCGGTTCTCTCTCTGGTGTGCACTCCATGTCTTTGCGTCTTGCGATCCCGGTGCTGCTTGCACTGACCCCTTCCGCGTTCGCGGCCGAGCAGGCGGATCTGATGATCCGGCATGCCACCGTGGTCGACGTCGAGCACGCCACGACGGTGGCCGACCAGACGGTCGTGGTCCGTGGTCAGGACATCGTCGCCGTCGGCACCGACCGGGCCATGCGCAAGGCATGGCAGGCCAGGCAGCAGGTGGACGGCAAAGGGCGCTATCTGATCCCCGGGTTGTGGGACATGCATGTGCACTTCGGCGGCGGGCCGGAGCTCATCGAAGAGAACAAGGCGCTGCTGCCGCTGTACATCGCCCATGGCATCACCACCATCCGCGATGCGTCCGGCGATCTGCCCGAGCAGGTGCTGCAGTGGCGCGGGGAGATTGCCGACGGTCGCTTGGCCGGCCCTCAGCTGTTCACCTCCGGCGCGAAGATCGAGGGCATCAAGCCGGTGTGGAAGGGCACCATCGAAGTGGGTTCGCAGGCCGACCTGGAGGCAGCGTTCGTGCGCCTCAAGCGCGACCGCGTCGACTTCGTCAAAATCACCGACAGCACCCTGACCCCCGAGCTGTTCCTGGCGGCGGTACGCGGCGCGCGCGCCAACGGCCTGCGCGCCTCCGGCCATATTCCGATGGCATTGACCGTGCAGCAGGCAGTCGATGCCGGCATCAGCTCGATCGAGCACCTGGACTACGCCTACAAGGCCGGGGTCAAGGATGAGGCGACCATCGCTGCGGACTTCGCGGCCAAGCGGATCGATCGCGCGCAGGCCAACGCACGGCTGGATGCAGGCTTTGATCGCGACACCGCCATGGCCGCTTACCGTGGTTTCGCCGCGAAGGGCGTGTTCGTGACGCCGACCCTCAACGGCGGCCGCATCCTGGATTTCCTGGATCAGGATGACCATCGCGACGATCCGTACCTGGCCTACATTGGGCCGAAGCTGCAGGCCACCTACGCCTGGCGCGTGGAGCGTGCCGCCAAGGCGACGCCGGCACAGATCCAGGCCCGCCATCAGGAGTACCACCAGGTCGCGGCAGTCCTGCCGATGCTGCAGCAGGCCGGCGTCATGATCATGGCCGGCACCGATGCGGGCTTCCTCAATTCCTTCAACTATCCGGGCATCGGCCTGCATGAGGAGCTGTCGCTGTTCGTCAAGGAAGGGCTGACGCCCGCGCAGGCACTCTCGGCCGCGACCCGTGCGGGCCCGGCCTGGTTCGGTACGCTGGATCGTTACGGCGCGATTGCGCCCGGCAAGGCGGCCGATCTGGTGTTGTTGGAGCGCAACCCATTGGAGGACATCGAGGCGACACGTGGCATCCAGTACGTGGTGCTGCGTGGCCAGGGGTATGACCGCAAAGCGCTCGATGCGCTGCTGGAGCAGACCAAGGCCAAGGTCGCGGCGTGGAAGGCTGAAGACGCGAAGGAGTAATGGGTTCGGGCGCGCTCACCGGTGTCGTGGGCGCGCATGGGGCAGGGCGGTGAGCCGGCCTACGGCGATGTCGGCGAGGTGAAGGTGAACGTTCGGCCATCTGCAAGGCGCGCGGTCGCGCTGCGCGGGGGCAGGGCGTGCGCATCGACCTGCTGCGGTTGATCGGAGAAATTGGCCACGATCACGCTGCCATCGGCGAAGGTGGTTTGCTGCACCTGGCCATTGGCATCGCGCCAGCGGAAGTCCACCAGTGCCTGATTGAACAGCGCCTCGTGCAGCGGCCGGAAGAAGGCGTCCAGCTGGCGCAGATAGGCGATCCGGGGCGTGGCGGTAGCCACGCTGAGATTGAGGAGTGGCGGCACGTTGTAGAGCTGCTGCAACAGCTCGGTCGTGCTGCGGCTTTCCCGGAACTTGAGGCTGTCCAGCGTCCAGTGGTGGGTGCTGATTACGCTGTCGTGGAAGGCGGCCTGCAGCAGTGGCAGACGCCGGCTTGGATTGAAGTAGAGCTGCTGATAGCGCGGCTTGAGCTGGCTCTGCTTGAAGAAGAAGGCCGGCTGATGCTCGGGTGACCACGCCCCGAGGTAGTAAGGCGAAGCGCGCTCGCGCCGCATCTGCGGGTCGCGCCAGCCGAAGCCGGCGGTCTGCGCGCCGTGGGCGAAGGCGACATGCCGGTTGACCACCGCCGAGCCGACTTCAGAGCCGGTGACCAGTTTCTGGTTGTCCGCCAGCCAGGCCAGGGCGGCATTGCGGTTGGCGGCGTCCTGCGCCTGCGACGTGGGTTTGGCCGGGTCGCTGTCATCGAACAGCATGCCTGTCGCGGCGACGTCGAGAAACCAGCTGTTGTAGGGGGTCTGGGCGCGCAGTGCACGCACGCGGCGCTCCATCAGAGGGCGGATGCAGGCCGCATTGGTGTAGACCCCGCTGCCCTGGAAGCCTTTGATGCGCTGCCCGTCAGGTTTCATGATGCCGCAGCGCTCGAAGGCGTCCTGGCCCAGCTGTGCCGAGAGCCAGGAAGGATTGTCGTTGCCATCGGGCAGGGCGGTGTCATAGGAATCGTACGGTGCCACCAGGTACCCCGCATGTACGGCCGCCTCCGCAGCGCCGGGGCTTGCCCAGGCGGCGGTCCAGTCCGGCAGTCCAAGCCATAGCCTAGGAAGGCCGGCAGCCTGCAGTGCATGGATTATCCGTGGAGAGGCGCTGTCACCACGCAGCGCTTCGGGCTGGAGGGCGGTGCCAACGGTCGCCACGAGCGCGTCCCGGCGCTGCTGCATGGCCTCGGCCGTGTCGCCGGGAAAACGGTCGATCAGCGCAGCATTGATCGCCGCCACCAGAACCTGCTGCACGTAGGGGCCGAGATGGGTTGAGTCCACCGCCTCCCGTGCGTCCTGGTCTGTACGGATCCACGCACGGGGCAGTAGCCTCTTCAGTTGCGCCCAGTCGCGCACGTCCTGCTCGACCAGCAGCCTGTCACCCCACAGATACACATGACTGGCGCCGATCAGCTTGCCGCCGTCAGGCAGGCGGTCCAGCTTGTCTTTCAGCGACACGAAGCCCCCCTGCGCCTGCAGCCACTGGCGATAACGTTTGGCAGGGGCGAGCCAGTCCGGCCCATCCAGGTGCGCCACAACGGTATAGGCATCGGTCTGATTGAGTGCGTTGAACGCGTGCTCGACTGTCATTGCGGTGCCCTGGCCGTCAGCAGCAAAGCGCACCGTGTTGTTGAACGGCGTCGCAAACAGGACCGACAGCACCCGGTCCGGCCACGACAGGCCGATCACTGGAAGCGTCAGATCTTCGGTGGTGTTGACTTCCCCATGGGCATGGATCAGTTCATCACGCCACGCGGCGTCGTCGGCGGGGATGTAGTACCCCTCGTGCAGTGGCAGCAGCAGGGCGGCGCCCTGGGCTGGCAGGAGCGGCCATCGCACAACGCCTGCGGTGCGGCGTTCGAAGCGCAGTTCAAATGCGTCCCCTTCCAGGCGGGCATGGATGAGCGAGTCGCCGTGCTGCCACTGCGCGCTGGCGGGCGTTTGCGTCAGGTCGCTGACCGTCTCGCGCGTCGTGGCCGACGAGATGACCGTCGCTGTCCCGTCGGGGGTGGTGGCGCTCACTGCCAGGGTCGACGGGTCAATGTCGACCTGCCAGCGTGCAGTGGCCAGGGTGATGGCGTGGGTGCTGGGCGCAGCGGCCAGGGCGAGGAGGATCAGCAGCCGGGGGAATTGCATGGGTGATCTCTTGGAAGGTGCGGCACGGGTGCCCGTATCGACCCGGAGCCTAGCGCTGATCCCGCGCGCGCCCGTGGTGGTTCATCACAGTTGCACGCACCCGAGGCCGCGGATGTGCTGGAATCGTCACTCCGTCATGAAAAATGGAGGGGAGAACGATGGATATCGCTACGATCAGAGGGTGTGGCGTGGCGCTTGCGGCGTTGTTTTCCGCGCTCCCAGGAATCGCGATGGCGGTTGCGTCGCCTGCCTACGCAGCGACTGACGACCCGGCCCGGAAGGTGGTCGATGCGCTGTATGGGTTTCGGGCGACACACGGGCCGACCTATCCGGATGCCTTCTCGGCGTTGCGTTCGCTCCTCAGTCCCGGCCTGCTCGCGCGCTGTGCCCGCTATCAGCGCGCGCTTGAGGCGCCCGGTGCGCCGACCGATCTGGTGCCGACGATCAACTACGACCCGTTGACTGGTTCGCAGGAAGCGCTCTCTTCGTCGTATCCGGCAACTGAAGTGGCACGGCGCACAGACTGGGCGCAGTACCGTGTCCGGGCGACCTACCCGGATGGAACGGCATGGAATGACATCGACGTGCAGGTGGTGAAGTTGCGTGACGGGCCATGGCGCATCAGCAACATCAATCGGCTGCGGCAGGATTGCGAGTTGGGGCCTTATCCGGAGGCCGGCCGAGGTGAGCACGAGCACATCTGATCGTTTCTGTCAGGCGCCTGTGCGGCACTGAAGGGATCTTTCAGTGAGCCGCTGCAACCGTCTCGCCGGCAATGCGCTGGCCCAGGGTGTACGCCGTCTGCAGATGTACCTCTGCATCGCCCGCGTCCGTCTCCAGCAACAGCGTGGACGATCGCACCGGCGCGCCGCAGTAATCGAAGATGCCGGTTTCGATCTGGGTCTTCATCGCATCGGTGTAGCCGCGCTTCTGCCAGGTGCGGTGATCTGCACCGCCGAGAGCGACCAGGTGGATGGGCAGGTGACTGAGTTTCTTGCTGACACCTTGGCCGCTGCTGTCGTCATAGGCCCAGCCGTTTGAAAATACCCGGTCGATCCAGCCCTTCATCAGGGCCGGCATGCTCCACCAGTAAACCGGAAAGACCAGCACCAGTGCATCAGCGCGATCCAGGCGGGCCTGCTCGGCCAGGACATCGGCAGGGAAGGGCGCGCGGCGTTGGTGTCCCAACAGGTCAGCTTGGGTGAAACGGGGGTCGAACCCCTCTGCACTGAGATCGGCAATCTCCATGGTGTCGTTGCCCGAGGCCGAGGCGCCTGCGGCAAGACGGTTTGCTACGGCGTGGGTCAAGGAGGCGGGATGTGGGTGAGCGACGGCGATGAGGGTGTGCATGGCGTTCCTGGGATGGGCGAGGGCTTGTATACTTTCGGTAAGTTACTCCCCGTAAGTTACGATTGGTATATAGCCATGTCAAGCGTGTCCGATCCCGCGGCGTCTGCCGCCCCTCGCCGCCGCATGTCCCGCGATGACCGCCTGCGCCAACTCCTGGAGCAGGCTTGGCGGCTGATCCGTCAGGAGGGTACCGATGCGTTGACCCTGGGGCGTCTGGCGGAACAGGCGGGCGTGACCAAGCCGGTGGTGTATGACCATTTCGGTACGCGGGCCGGGCTGCTGGCTGCGCTGTACCGTGATTTCGATGCAAGGCAGGGCGAGGTGATGGACGCGCGGTTTGCCAGCAGCGGCTCGACACTCGCGGAGAAAGCGCATGTCATCGCCGAGGCATACGTCGCCTGCGTGATGAAACAGGGGCGGGAGATTCCCGGCGTGATCGCTGCGCTGGCTGGATCGCCGGAGCTGGCGCGCATCAAACGTGAGTACGACATCGTGTTTCTTGAGCAGTGTCGCGCGCTGTTATCGCCGTTCGCGCCCGCGGGAACGCTGGCGCAGGCGGGGCTGTGGGGCATGCTGGGTGCCGCCGAAGGACTCTCCTCTGCGGCGACCACGGGTGACATTACGCCTGCACAGGCCCAACAGGAGTTGGCCGCGACGATCATGGCGGTGGTCGCGCGCGGCTGAATGTCGCCGCGGTGCACGTTGCCGCCGGGAGCGATGTGGACGCGGACCGGGCGCGTATGATGACGCGCCCTCTTGGACTGGATGCCATGCGCACTGTTCTGTCTGTTGTTGTACTTGCTGCCGGGATCGGTGTGGCACTGCCGGCCGCCGCTGCGACCTTGTCCTTGAACGAGCGCTTGAAGGGCGCCTCGGTGGTCCAGGTCAATCAGGTTCCGGCGAGTGGCGCATCGTTGATCGGTCGGGTGGAGCAGTTCCGCAATGGCGACAGCCTGATCCGCCTCGGCGAGGGCGAAGGCGAGCCGGTGGTGCTGACGTTGTGCAACGGCAAGGCGCATATGAATCTCGACGCGCGCTGGCCGGGTGCGCCGGCGGCGAAGACGCAGGAAGAAAAACAGATGCGTGCGTACGGCCTGTACATGGCGGTGATGGGTGGCATGGCGATGGCGCAGAGCATCGTGGGCGACACGCTGGAGGTACCCGCCGAAGGGCAGGCCGCCACGGTGCAGCGCGAGACACCCTGGGCCTATGGCAAGGAGCAGTACGCAGTGAGGGTGAGCAACGGGGCCGACGATGTGCTGCGGATCAAGGTGACCAAGACGGGAAACACCACGAGAACCCCATCGTCGGGGCGGGATGATGTCGTCAGCACCGACGATGACAAGGCTGCGCGCCTGGCCGAGCTTGAGCCGGTCGGTACCTCGCGCGAGCTGGTGATCTCCGCGGCGCCAATGGCCGCGTCCGTTACGGAGGATATGTCCTTGAAGGGCTGGATGTCGGCCAGCGGCAAGGGCGGCGCGACGGTGGGTGCAGCCCGCAAGGCGTCGGGCGATTGCGCGCGCTGAACCGAACGTCAGTGATACCCATTCTCATTTGAGTTACACTGGCGCGATAGCACCGTCCCTCGCTCCGGGTAGTCATGATTGTTTCGTCGTCGCTGATCTCTTCCGTATCGCCGTGGTTGCGCACGCTGGGCGTGGCGACCGCCATCGGCATGGCGGCGTTGTCGCCTGCCGCGGCGCAGCAGCGCAATCCCGAGCAGAAGGTCGGTGAAACGGTGCTGGATCAGCCGGCGCAGAGCTACCGTTTCGAACATTTCGTGCTCGACAGCCCCGACAAGGCCCGCCGCTGGCGGGTCAATGTCGGCGTGCCGGCCAAGGCCTCGGCCACGCCGGCACCGGTGCTGTACATGCTCGACGGCAACGCCGCGGCAATGGTGCTCGACCAGTCCATGCTGGCCGATCTCGCCGCGCACGCCGCGCCGGTGCTGGTGTTCATCGGCTACGACAACGACCTGCGCATCGATTCGCCGTCACGCACCCGCGATTACACCGCGTGGATCGACACCGCCGACGACGAGAACGGCACCTCGCAGTCCAGCGGCGGCGGTGCATATGCGTTCCTGGATCTGATCGAACGCCGCATCAAGCCGGAAGTGCAGCGCCGCGCCAGCATCGATCTGCAGCAGCAGTCGCTGTGGGGCCATTCCCTCGGCGGCCTGTTCGTGATCAGCACGCTGTACACCCGCCCGGCCGCGTTCCAGCATTACGTCTCGGCCAGCCCGTCGCTGTGGTGGAGCCAGGGCGCGCCGCTGGGCGACATGGAGCGCCAGTTCATCGCCAACACCCAGGGTCAGCCCGCACAGGTCACGGTGATGCTCGGTGGCGACGAGCGCACCGGCAACCGTGGTGTGCGTGACATGACCAATCCGCGTGTGGTCGCGCATCTGCGCCGTATCGGTGGGGCTACCCCGGATGCCGCGCAGCAGCTGGCTACCCGCCTGGCCAAGGTGCCGGGCCTGACCGTGCAGTACCGCGAATTCCCCGGCCTTGGCCATGGGCCGATGCTGCCGGCATCGCTCAAGGCGACGCTGAGCCAGTTGTATGGCATCGCCGATCGCAGCGGTACGCCCGCGCCGGCCCCCTGATTTTTCGTTACCCAGGCAGTTCCGTGGCCCTGTGCCACCGCCGCAACGGACCGCGGCCACGCCAAGGCAAGCACTGTGACAACGCGCCAACCGGCGCGCCCCCAACAGAAGGAGTCTGCTGATGTACACCCTGAAAACCCTCCCGCGCGTCGCCACCCTGGCCCTTGCGCTGTCGCTGGCCAGCCCGACCGTGTTCGCCCAGCCGGTGTTCGATGCGCCGGCCAACGGCTTCCGTGGTGAAGTGGTCAGCCGTGGTCAGAACGTCGTGCCGGGCAGCGAGGCCGAGGTCGTCGGTCGCCAGTTCGTTCCAGGCCAGCAGGTGACCCTGCTGCGCGGCGAAACGGTGCTCAACGCCACCCCGTACGTGGTCGATGCCGAGGGTAACTTCAAGGGCAAGGTCGCGATTCCGGCCGATGCCGTGCCCGGTCAGCAGCCGGTGATCGTGCGCGCCAGCCAGCCGTCCGCTGCCGCAGTGCTGTCGCTGCGCGTCTCGCCGAACCTGCCGCTGAGCGGTCAGCAGAACTTCAACCAGACCTCGGCCAAGCTGGTCCAGGGCCTGTACCAGTCCGCCTACAGTGCGGCCAGCAATGCCGTGTTCGTGACCTCTGCCGTCGGTCGCCCGCCGGTGACCCAGTCGCAGCTGCTCAAGCTGGACCCGAAGACGCTCAAGGTCACCGCCAAGATCACTCCGGCGGAAGTGCCGGGCGGCAAGGGTGGTGCGGTGTTCGCTGTATACGGCGTGGGCGTGGATGATGCCAACGGCAACGTGTGGGTCACCAATACCCGCCAGGACACCGTGGCCGTGTACCGCCAGAAGGACCTGTCGCTGGTCCGCCAGTTCGATGTCGGCGCGGTGCCGCATGCCCGCGACATCGTGGTTGATGGCCGTCATGGCAAGGTGTTCGCTTCTGCTACAGGTGAAGACCATCTGTCGGTGTTCGATGCCCGCACCCTGCAGCCGCTGGAGTCGATCACGCTGGCCTCGGGCGTGGACGACAAGAAGTTCGTCCCGATGAGCCTGGTGCTGGATGAAGCGGCCGGCAAGCTGTTCACCGTCAGCATCGGCACGCCCGAAGCGGCCGTGATCGACACCACCACCGGCAAGGTGGAAAAGGTCATCGATCTGGGGAACTCGATCAGTGCCTCCGGGGTGGCCTACGACGCCTCGGCCGGTCGCCTGTACGTGGCCTCGCAGGGCACCGACAACCTGCTGATCGTCGATGTCGCCAGCAGCAAGGTGCTGCACGACGTGCCGGTGGGTGCAGGTGCGTTGAACGTCGCCTTCGAGCCGGTCTCCAAGCTGGCTTACGTGACCAACCGCGGTGCCGGCACGGTGACCGTGGTCGATGGCAACGGCAAGGTGGTGGGCAATCTGGATGGCGGCACCTTCCCGAACCATGTGCGTGAGGATGGCAAGGGCAATGTGTTTGCCGTCAACAAGTCGCGTGATGCCCAGGACCCCAAGGGCGATCGCATCACCCGCATCAGCACCCGCGCGAACTGATTTCCGCGCAGTGCGTTGCACTGGCGGCGGGGCGAACAGCCCCGCCGTTCTGATTGAAGAGGAACTGCCATGAAGTCGATTGTTGTCCGCCACAGCCTGCTGGCGCTGTCCCTGGTTGCCGTGATCGCCGGTTGCTCGAAAGAGCCTGCCGCGCCTGCCGCCGACACCGCTGCGGCACCTGCCGCGCAGGGCGCTGAAGCATTGCCGGCCGGCTGGCAGCGTGTGGTAGGCGTGGACGTACCCGACATCGAGGGCGCTACCCAGCAGTTGCCGGCGACGGTGACGTCCGACGATGGCGTCGCCACCACCGTGACCGACACGTCGAAGATCATTGCCGGTGGGGATGACATCATCGCCGTGCTCGAAGCGCTTGGCCTAGATGATCAGGTGTATGCCGCGCCGCTGCGCTCGGCCACCGTTTCCGGCCGCAAGGCCCCCAAACAATTCCTGTTCAACCGCACCACCGGTGTGGAAGGCGTGCTGAGCCTGCAGGGCACCCTGTTCCTGGGCAACAGCCTGCGCCGTCACTCTGACCTCGCCGCCAAGCTGCGCGGTGCAGGCGAAGCGGCGGTGATCGTCGACGATCTGCAGCCGGCCGCGGACAAGGTTCGCAAAGTCGCCGCCGCGGTCGGCATGGCCGGGCAGGGTGAAGCGCTGGCGACGAAAGTGCAGTCGCAGCTGGATGCGGCCAAGGCCAGCGGTGCCGCGTTGGCGTGGCACCCGCGTGTGATCCATGTTTCCGCGACCGGTGCCGGCGGTGCGCCGACGGTGGCGGGCTCGGACAGTGCGTCGGGCAAGCTGATCACGCTGGCTGGCGGCATCAACATCGGCGACGAAGCCGGTGTGGCCAACTATTCCGCGTTGAGCAATGAGGGCGTGGTGGCCGCTGCACCGGACGTGATCCTGGTGACCGAGAATGACCTGGCGCTGTTCGGCGGCCAGGCTGGCCTGTGGCGCGCGTACCCGACGCTGCGCCAGACCCCCGCCGGTGCAGCCAACCGCGTCTGGGTAATGCCGGATGTAGAGCTCAAGTCCGCCAGCGTCGCGTCGGGCAGTGGCGCCGTCGCCTTGGCCGCGGCATTCGCAACGTTGCCGCGCCCGTGAGGGCTTGAGGCATGGCGGTGTTGAGTCCGGCGCGTCGCCGTGGCGCGACCGTGTTGATCTGGGCCGCGGTCGGATTGCTGGTCGCGGTGATCGCGTCCTTCGCGGTGGGGCCGTTGCGGCTGCCGCCGATGGAGGTGCTGCAGGCTATCGGCGTGAAACTTGGGTTGGCCGATCCGGCCAGCGTCAGTACCCGCGATCTGGCCGTGGTCTGGCAACTGCGCATCCCGCGTGCCCTGCTGGGCGCGATGGTGGGCGCTGCACTGGCGATGGCCGGTGCCAGCCTGCAGGGCCTGTTCGGGAATCCGCTGGCGGACCCCGGCATTGTGGGCGTGACGCAGGGCGCGGCGTTGGGCGCGGTCTCGGCGATCGTGTTGGGTGCGGGCGCCTTCGGGGCGTGGACGCTGCCATTGGCCGCGTTCGCCGGTGCCGGCGGGGCAATCACGTTGACCTATCTGCTGGCGCGACCGGGGCAGGGCAGCGGCACCTCGACGTTGCTGCTGGTCGGTATCGCGATCGCTGCGTTCTGCTCGGCGATGATCGGTTTCCTGACCTACATCGCCAGCGAGAGCGAGCTGCAGTCGCTGGTGTTCTGGCAGATGGGCTCGTTGGCCCAGGCCGACTGGATGGATGTGATCGCGGTGGCGCCGGTGTTCGTGCTCGGCACGATCGCACTGCTGCGACTGGCCACGCCGTTGGACATGCTCGCGCTCGGCGAACGCCAGGCCCAGCATCTGGGGCTGGATGTGAAGCGGACTCGGCTCAAGTTGATTGCCTTCAGCGCGCTGCTCGTTGGTGCCGCAGTCGCCTTCGCCGGCTCGATCGGTTTCGTGGGGCTGGTCGTGCCGCATGTCGTGCGCCTGCTGGTCGGCCCGGGCCATCGCTGGTTGCTGCCGGTCTCGGCCGTGGCCGGTGCACTGCTGATCGTGGTCGCCGATACGGCTGCGCGCACCCTGGATCCGCCGTCCGAGATTCCGCTGGGGTTGTTCTCGGCCGCGCTGGGTGCACCCTTCTTTCTGTGGCTGGTAATGCGTCAGCGCCACCGGAGCGGCACATGAGTGCGCTGCTGCAGTTGCAGTCCGTGCAATTGAGTCGCGGCGCGCGGCGCATTCTGGATGACATCACGCTGGATTTCGTGCCCGGCACGGTCACTGCGCTGGTCGGGCCGAACGGCGCGGGCAAGTCGACGTTGCTGGCTGTCGCCGCGGGTGATCTGGACGCAGAGCAGGGCAAGGTGCTGCTGCGCGGACAGGCGCTGGCGGACTGGAAAGCCAAGCCGCTGGCACGGGAGCGCGCGGTCATGCCTCAGGAGCACGCGGTGCGGTTCGCGTTCCGGGTGCATGAAGTGGTCGCGATGGGTCGCCTGCCGCATCCGCCGGACCCGGTCAAAGATGCCGCCTGTATCGCCGATGCGCTGGCACGGGCGGACCTGCATGCGTTGATCGAGCGGGAAGTGGAACATCTGTCCGGTGGTGAGGCGGCGCGCACGACCTTTGCCCGCGTGCTGACCCAGGACACCCCGCTGTTGCTGCTGGATGAGCCGACGGCTGCGCTGGATCTGCGTCATCAGGAACGCACGCTGCGCGCGGTCCGCGAGCTGGCGGACGCCGGCGCCTGCGTGATCGTGGTGCTGCATGATCTGAATCTTGCGGCCGCCTACGCGGATCGGATCGTGTTGCTGGAGCAGGGCCGCGTGGCAGCCGATGGCACGCCGACCGAGGTCCTGACGGTGGAACACATCGAGCGGGTGTACCAGCAGCCGGTGCTGGTGCTGCGGCATCCGCAGCGCGATGTGCCGTTGGTGGTGGTGACGGACGCCTAGCGCCGGGTTGTCCGGCGCGTTGACGGTGTGATGGGAGCCGGCCAGCGGCCGGCCCCGTCAGTTACGGATTACCAGCCGAATCTGGCGGTCGCCATCACCGTGCGGCCGCTGCCGTAGTAGCACGACGACACGCCGGTGCAGGTCGACACGAAACGCTTGTCGGCCAGGTTGCTGGCATTGATGGCGAGCTGCACCTGGGTGCTGCCGATCTGGCCCACGTCATAACGGATCGCCGCATCGAACAGCGTGTACGACGGGATCCGGTACAGATTGGCGCTGTCGCCGTAGCTCACGCCGTTGTAGCGCGCGCCCGCAGCCAGGCTCAGGCCCTGCAGCGCACCACCCTGGAAGGTGTAATCCGCCCAGAACGAGGCGCTGTAGTCGGGCACCATCGCCAGTTCCTTGCCCTTGTAAGGCGCCGAACGGGTCATCTCCGAGTCCATCCGCGAGGCGGCGCCGATCAGGCTGAAGCCCTCGATCGGCGTGATCCGACCTTCCAGCTCGATGCCGCGCACGCGGCCTTCGTCGCCCTGGATCGAGCAGGTGGCGGTGCCGGTCGCCCCGCAGTTGCGGTGCGAGGCCACCGGATCATCCACGATCATGTTCTGCTGGCGCAGGTCGTACACCGACAGCGTCACCAGGCCATCTACCGAGGCGGGCTGGTACTTCAGGCCGGCTTCCCACTGCGAACCGGTCACCGGCTCGAACGCGGTCTGGGTGAAGCTATCCAGCGGCGACTTGGTCGAGGGCTGGAACGACTCGGCGTAGCTCACATACGGGGTCAGCCCGTTCTCGAACACATACAGCACGCCCGCGCGACCGGTGAAGGCCTCGCTCTTGATCACATTGCGCCCGCCCGGCGTGGAGATGCCGGTGGCGATGTTGCGGTTGGCGCTGCTGCTGTCGTCCTTGGTCCAGTCGTAGCGGCCGCCGAACGTCATCCGCCAGTTGCCGAGCGCCAGCTGGTCCTGCAGGTAGACGCCGCTCTGCCGGTTGATGCCGGCGGTCGGGGTTTCCGTGCTCACTGTCGGGCGGTAGGTCGAATAGACCGGGTTGAAGATGTCGATCGGGCGCGGGCTGCTCATGGCACTGCGCACGCCCTCCCAGTCGGCACGCTGCCAATCCCAGCCGAGCAGCACCGTGTGATCCACCGCGCCGGTACTGAAGCGCGCCTGCACGCGGGTATCAAAGGTGTCGCCATCGGAGTCGCCGGTGCCCATCACGCCGCGACGGTTCTGGGTGCGGCCGTCGGCATTGAGTGCGCCAAAGGTGACCACGCTGCGGAACAGCGAATCGACATGCGTACGGCGTGCGCTCTGGGTCAGCGTGAGGTGGTCGTTGAACTGATGCTCGAACATCCAGCCGGCGGTCCACAGCGTGCGGTCGAAGGTGTTCCAGTCCGGCTCACCGATGAAGGTGCTGTTCTTCATGTAGCCCGACGCAGTCGGATTGAGCGTGCCGGCGGCTGGCAGGAACTGGTAGGTCGAGCCGCCATCGTCCTTCTGGTACATGCCCAGCAGGGTCAGGCGGGTGCGCTCGGCGAGCTGCCAGGTGTAGCTGGGGGCGAGGAACCAGTGTTCCTGCTCGGTGCGCTTGATCTGGGTCTGGCCGTCGCGATAGAGGCCGACCAGGCGGAACAGGTGATCATCCCCAGCCGTGCCGGCACCCACGTCGAAGGCCGCGCTGTACTGGCCATTGGCATCCACGCCCAGGCGCAGCTGCTGCACCTGATCCGGCGTCGGCGTCTTGCTGACCTGGTTGACCATGCCGCCCGGAGCGACCTGGCCGTACATCACGGCGGACGGACCCTTGAGCACTTCCACGCGCTCCAGGTTCCAGCTGTCGAACATGCTGCGGTTCCACTGGCTGCCCTGCGGCGCGCGCATGCCATCCAGTGTCACGTTGTTGGACCAGCTGCCGGCATCGAAGCCGCGGATGCGGAAGTCGTCCACGCGGTTGTCGATGCCCGAGCTTTCCAGGCTGACGCCGGCGACATAGCGCATCGCATCGTTGAGCGACTGCACGCCACGCGCGTCCAGCTCGGCCCGTTCAATCACCGACACCGATTGCGAGGTTTCGGCCAGCGCGGTGCTGGTCTTGGTCGCCCCGCTGGTGCTGTTGGCTGCCCGGTAGGCATTGACGCGCACGGCATCCAGATCCGTGGCGGTCTGGGCGTAGGCGGCGGGAACAACGGTAGCGGCCAGGCAGGCCAAGGCGAGCAGGTTGGGGCGCAACCGGCGCGGATTCAGGGGCAGAGAGGAGGGCATGGGCAACAACTCGACAACGCGGAGGAAGGGGCGCGGGGGCACGGCTCGTTGCCTCGTGGTCGGGCGGAGCCAGCATCGCGGGCGTCGCGAGGGGCGACGCGTCTGGTCCTATTTTAAGGATTACCACTGCATTCGCAATTGCGACACATTCGCACATGGTTCCGATGAGTCGATCTTGATGGGGCTATGGGTGTCTCTAATAACCAGGAATGAGGTTCAGTGTTGCGCGGATGAGCTCAATAAGCGCTTGTGCCGCGCGATGGGAGGTCTACAATGCCGGCTACACCCCAGGTGACCCTCATGACTTCGATGCCGCTTTTGACGTTTTTTACCCTGACCCGCGTTTACGCGGCACGGGCGCGTCTGCCACTCGGAGTGCGAGGCTGCTGACCGGAACACCGGTCACCCTGGACCCCACGCAGAGCGCCCATCGGGCGCTCTTTTCGTTTCCACGCACCAGAACTGTTTGAAGGAGAACGTGCCATGCACCAGATCGCCGAGCCCCAAACCTGGCCGCACGCCCGTTAGCCAACGGCGGCGTGCGGCTCCCCGATGTTGGCAGCGAGACCTATCCCATGAACACCCATACCCAGACCTTACCCTCCGGCGCAACCTCGGCATCATTGCCCACATCGACGCCGGCAAGACCACGCTCACCGAGCGCCTGTTGTGGAAAACCGGCGAGATCCATCGCGTCGGTGAGGTACACGACGGCGCGGCGACCACCGATTTCTCGGCGATCGAGCGCGAGCGTGGCATCACCATCGGCGCGGCCGCCGTGCAGGCGCATTGGGCACCGCGCGACCAGCCGGTCCACCACCTGACCCTGATCGATACCCCGGGCCACATCGATTTCGCGATCGAAGTGGAGCGCTCCCTGCGCGTGCTGGATGGCGCGGTCGCGGTGTTCTCCGCAGTGGATGGCGTGCAGCCCCAGTCCGAATCGGTCTGGCGCCAGGCGCGTCGCCACGGGGTGCCGCTGATCGCCTTCGCCAACAAGATGGATCGTACCGGTGCATCCTTCGAACGCGTGCTGACCCAACTGCGCGAGAAACTGCGCGCGACGCCGTGGGCGCTGGGCGTGCCGATCGGGACCGAAAGCCAGTTCAGCGGTTGGGTGGACCTGGTCGACCGCAGCACTGTGCACTGGGATGACAAGGGCACTGCGCTGCGCCATGCGTGGACGCCCGATGAGGCGGCCCAGTGGCTGCCGCAGCGCGAGGCACTGATCGAAGCGGTTGCCGATGCCGACGACGAGCTGGCACAGGCGTGGCTGGAAGGCGCGGCGATCAACAACGCACAGCTGCGCGCGGCGATCCGTCGCGGCACCCTGGCCGGTGCGGGCGTACCGGTGCTGGCGGGTTCGGCGTTCAAGAGCAAAGGCGTGGAGACGCTGCTGGATGCGGTGGTCGACTATCTGCCCTCGCCACTGGATCGGCCGGCGGTGGTCGCCGCCGAGAACGGCAACGACGTGCTGCTGCCACCGGATCCGGAGGGCCCGCTTGCGGCGCTGCTGTTCAAGATCACGCACCAGAACCACGGTGCGCTGAGCTTCGTGCGGGTGTATTCGGGCACGCTGAAGGTGGGTGACGCACTGGCCAGTTCGCAGCACGCACAGGGTCGACGGGTCAGTCGCCTGGTGCGGGTGCAGGCTGACCAGACCCATGACATCAAGCAGGCCGTGGCCGGTGACATCGTCGCGGTGCTGGGCTGGAAGGATGCGGTCAGCGGTGAAACGCTGAGTGCGCCGTCGCGCCCGCTGCTGCTCGATACGATCCAGGCGCAGCATGCGGTGCTGGCATGGCGGCTGACGGCGGAAAAGGCCTCGGACCTGATCCGCATCAGCCAAGGGCTGGCCAGCCTGGCGCAGGAGGATCCGTCGTTCCGTGTCGAGACCGATGCGGACAGCGGTGAAACCCTGATCTGGGGCATGGGCGAGCTGCATCTGGAGGTGATGGTCGAGCGTCTGCGCACGGAGTGGGGCGTCAACATCCGTACCGGCGAGCCGCGCGTGGCGTACCAGGAAACCCCGAAGCGCGCCGTGCAGCGGGTGGAAGGCAAGGTCGCCAAGCAGACCGGCGGCCAGGGCCAGTTCGCCCAGGTACTGATCGACATCGCGCCACGCGAGGATGGCGAGGTGACCTTCGTCGACCGCACCGTAGGCGGCGCGATCCCGCGCGGGTTCGTCAACGCGGTGGAGAAGGGCATTCGTGCAGCTCTCGGCGAAGGCCCGCTGGGCCACCCGGTGGTCGGTATCGAGGTGACGCTGGTCGATGGCCAGACCCACGTCAAGGATTCCTCGGACATGGCCTTCCATCGCGCCGGCAGTGAAGCGGTGAAAGCAGCGCTGGCCCAAGCGGGCACGCAGCTGCTGGAACCGGTGATGGAAATCGCCATCCACGCCCCGTCAGGCAATGTCGGCGATGTGGTCGGCGACCTCAACCGCCGCAGCGGGCGGGTGGCCTCGATCGAGGACCAGGATGGGCAGGCCGAAGTGCTCGGCTATGCCCCGCTGGCACGGCTGGGTGGCTACACCACCTCGCTGCGTTCGTTGACCCAGGGGCGTGCGTCCAGTGACATGCGCTTGAACGGGTACGAGGCCGCGCAGAGCGCCTGAGTGGTTGAAGGAAATGGGAGGGGAGCCGGGCAGCCGGCTCCCTTTTCCATGTCAGCGTTGGCACGCCGCACAGTCCCGCGATGCCCGGCCCGGCTAGAATATCCATTGCAGTGTCGCGCGTCGCACCCATCGCGCCGCGACCGGAATCCCCCTTGGAGTACCTGATGAGCAGCACGCATTTCTATCCGATCGGCACCCCCGGCCAGCCGTGGGGCGACGCCGAGCGCGCGCAGTGGCGTGCCAGCCAGCAACGTCAACGCAGCTATCAGGACGATGTGGTCGCCGCGCTTGAGCGTTTGGGCGATCGTTTTGACGTGGTGCAGTACGGTCAGCTCGATTACGCCCCGGATCACTACCCGTTGTTTGCGGCGGTGAGCCATGACTGGGAGCCGGCATTGCCGACTGCATTGGTGACCGGCGGGGTGCACGGCTACGAAACCAGCGGCGTGCATGGCGCGCTGCAGTTTCTGGACCAGGACGCCGAAGCCTATGCAGGCCGGATCAATCTGATCGTGGCGCCCTGCGTCAGTCCGTGGGGCTATGAACGCATCCAGCGCTGGAATCCGGACGCCATCGATCCCAACCGCAGTTTCCGTGGCGAAGGCCTGATCGAGGAAGCGGCTGCGCTGATGCGCTGGATCGCCTCGCGCGGCGATACGCTGCTGATGCATGTCGATCTGCATGAAACCACCGACAGCGATCTGCAGGAGTTCGATCCGGCGCGCTGCGCCCGAGATGGCATTGCGCTGGTGCCGGACATCATCCCCGACGGCTTCTACGTGATCGGCAACAGCGAGGACCCGCAGCCGGCGTTCCAGCAGGCATTGATCGCCGCGGTCGAGAAAGTGACCCACATTGCCCCGGCCGATGCGAAGGGCGAACTGATCGGCATGCCGCTGCAGTCGCCGGGTGTGGTCTGGGGCGAATCCCGCTCGATCGGCGCCTGTGCCGGTTTCACCGATGCGCGGTATGCGACCACCACCGAGGTGTATCCGGACAGCCCCCGCACGTCGCCGCAGGAGTGCAATGCAGCGCAGGTCACCTCGGTATGCGCAGGGCTGGATTACGCATTGGCCCATCCGCAGGGCTGAACAGATCCGCATCACACGGCGCACCGCGCCGTGGTTGCGCGGCGGCCGTGTTCCTTTGCCGTCAGCTTTTCAGCCAGTGCTCGCAGTCCGCGGTGCCCTCGGCAGAGGACGCGGCCTTGGCACAGGTCGCGCTCATCTGCGCCTGCAGCCGGCCCAGGCTCTCCGCGCCGTGGTGCGTGCGGCTCCACGCCTGCAACGCGGTGCCCAGCCGTTCGAAGCGCTGACGCGTGCGCTGGTGATAGCCCGCCGGCTGCGCCGCCAGATCGGCAATCACTTCGCCGGTGGCCTGCTCGATGGCGGGCGCATTTTCGGGTGTCAGCCGAAGCAGGCCCTCGACATACAGCACGCCCCATTGCACGCGGGTGGCCGGTCCTTGCGCGCCCTGGTAGGCCTTGTGCAGCCACGAGATCGCGGAGGCCGTGTCGCCGCGTTCTTCGGCAAGCTCCGCCAGTTCCGGCATGTAGTAGTACGGCGTCTGGCTCCGGTCGAGCTCGGCAAGCAACAGCTTCTCGGCCGCGGCGTCGTCCTTGATCTGGCGAAGCACATAAACGGCGGTGCTGATCGTGGCCTGGCGCTCGTGCGGCGTGGTCGCCGCGGCATCGGCGGCCGCGACACGCTGTAGCGCCTTCTGCTTCAGGGCGGCCGGAATCTCCTCATCGGGGTGCTGCTGGCGCTGCAGGGCCAGCTCGGTGATCACGTTGCCCAATCGCGCATCGGCTTTGTCACCCAGCGCGTGATCCGCAGCGTCCAGCGCGCTCAGCAAGTGCGTCCCCAGTTGCTGCGCCTGCGCGGGCGTGGCACTGGCCAGTTTCACCAGGGCGGGACCCTGGTAGCCCAACAGATCGCGATTGGCACGGACTTCCGCGGGCGCGGCCAGCACAGCCTCCACGAGGGCACGCGTCGTTTCGCGCTGTGAGGCTGTCGGCGTCGCCTCCGGCTTGCCGACACCCAGCGCCAGCAGTGCGAACCGCCGCTGCAGGGCGGGCTCGGGCGCCGCCTTGGCCAACTGTTGCAGCAGAGAGGCCGCATCGCGCTCGCCAGCCAGGCGGTTGGCGTCTACCTCCCAACCGTAATCGCCCAGCACGTGCCAATCCTCCGCGCTGACGTCCTGTGGCGCCGTCAACGCGTGCTGCAGGACCTCGCTGACCGCGGTGCGCCGGCTGACGGCCAGGGTCAGGGCGCGGGTCAGTGCTTCGCTGTCATTGCCGCCGGCCAGGCGGGTGAGTTCATTGCGCTGCGGGTCGAGCACGATCAGGGTCGGGTAGCCGCGCACGCCAAAGCGTTCGCCCCAAGCCTGCGCACCCTCCTCATCGCCATCGAGATAGACCGGCACGTACTGGCGCGTGAGTGCGATGAATGCCGGGTCCTTGAACAAGGTGGCCTTGAGCTGGTTGCAGGGCGGGCACCACACCGCGCCCCAATACAGCAGTACCGGCTTGCCGCTGTCACGGGCCTCGGCGAAGGCATCGTCGACATCGCCGTGTCGCCAGGCGATTTCCGCAGGCGCCTGTTCGGCTGACGCAGGCGCGGCAGTGGCAGCAGGGGAGGGAGCGGGCGTGCAGGCGGGCAGCAGAGTGACCATACCCAGAAGACCGAGGGACAGAGCAAGGCGCATTGTGGAATCCAGAAAGAGGCAGCGGCAGGAGGCGTGCTTGATTGTAGGAAGCGTGGACGGCTCCAGTGGCGGCACCTTGATGCGGATTGCTCATGACGGCAGGCCATGGCGTGATAAGGCGCCTGATCGCCATCGGCGAACACGACATAACGTCTGCGCATTTCTGCATTGGGGCACGAGCGGGGTTAATGAAATCGTTTCCCCCACTACCGATTGCCCCACGATGACGACAGCTCGTTCTTCCCTGCGCCCGCACATCCTGGCGTTGGCGGTGTTGGTTGCCACCGCTTCTCCCTTGGTACATGCACAGTCCACCACCGGCGCGATCGCCGGTCAGGCGCCGCCCTCCGCGCAGCGCATTTTCGTTCGTAGCGATACGGGCCTTACCCGGGAAGTAACGGTCGATGCACGCGGTCGCTACACCATCGCCCAGCTGCCGCTTGGCCGCTACACGGTGGAAGCGCGTGATGCTGAAGGCACGGTATTGCAGACCCGACAGGATGTTGCGCTGACGGTCGGCACCAGTACCGAAGTCTCTTTCGCAGAGGTCACCCGGCTGGACGGCGTCCAGGTCAGCGCGGACCGTGCCGCGGCCGCAATCGACGTCAGCAGCGTCGACTCGCGCACGGTGATCACGGCCGAGCAGCTGCAGCGGCTGCCGCTGGGCCGCTCGGCCGAGGCCATTGCACAGCTCGCACCCGGCGTGATCGGCAACAGTGGCAACGGCACGTATGCCGGCCCCACCGGCGCCCAGCTGGTGAGCTTTGGCGGCTCGTCCGCCGCAGAAAATGCGTATTACATCAACGGCTTCAACAGCACTGACCCACTGCGCGGCCTGGGTGGCCTGACGCTGCCGTACGGCAGCATCGACCAGCAGGAAATCTACACGGGCGGCTACAGCGCCAAGTACGGCCGTTCCGACGGCGGCGTGATCAATGCCGTTGGCAAGCGTGGCACCAATGCCTGGCACTTCGGCGGCCAGGCGACCTGGGAGCCGGCTTCCACACGTTCGGACAAGGACGATGTGCGCTACCCGGGCGATGGCGCGCTGTATGCGCCTGAAAGCAAGGACCGCGAATGGGTCAGCACGCAGAGCCTCTACGCAGGCGGCCCGTTGATCGAAGACCGGCTGTTCTTCTTCGGCTCCTACGAGCTGGAGCGGCGCGAAGGCACCGACGTCAAGAACGTGGAGGCGACCAACTCCTACTCCAAGTACGAGTACGAACGCCCGCGCTGGTACGCCAAGGTGGACTGGAACATCACCGACAACCACCTGCTGGAGCTGACCGGCGCCTCCAGCCGCAATGTGTTCCGTGGCGACATCTTCGCCTACGATTACGACACGCTCACCCGCGGCGCGCAGCGTGGCAAAGAAGACACCACCAAGACCGGCGGCGATCTGTGGACAGCCAAGTACACCGGCTATTTGACCGACCGGCTCACCGTGAGCGCGCAGTACGGTGAAATGCGCACGGATGACTACATCGGCAACCCGGCCTACGACGGCAGCCTGACCTACATCAACAGCCCCACATTGCAGAATCCGGCGCTGACCGGTGGCGCGCCGATCACCAATGCCCAGACCACCTCGCTGCTGGTCAACCCGGACCGCGGCAACCGCAGCAACAACCTGCGCCTCGATGCCAACTACGTCTGGGGCGACCACAGCATCACCGTCGGCATCGACAATCAGAACGCGCGTGCCTTGAACCGCGGCTCGGTGGCCTCGGCCGATGGCTACTACTGGATCTACGGGCAATCCAACCCGAACGTACCGATCAATACCGGCCTGGGCGTGCCGGCCACCGGCGGGATACGCAATGGTGAGGACGGCTATTACGTTCGCCAGTATGTCTATAGTGCGTTGGCGTCGGTGCGTGCCTCACAGCGGGCGCAGTACATCGAGGACAACTGGCAGGTGACCGATCGCCTGCTGCTCAACCTGGGCCTGCGCCTGGATCAGTTCACCAACTACAACCGCGATGGCGATGCGTACATCAAGCAGACCAGCGGGCAGTGGGCGCCGCGCCTGGGCTTCAGCTGGGATGTCGATGGCGATGGCCGCTTCAAGGTCTTCGGCAACGTCGGTCGCTACTACCTCGCGCTGCCCTTGAACCCGGCGTTCAATGCCGCCGGTGCAACGCTTGCCACCTCGACGTACTACACCTACGGCGGCATCGACAGCAACGGCTACCCGACCGACCTCACCCGGTTCTCCGATCCGGTGTCGGCCAACAACAACTACGGCCTGTTGCCCGACGCAAAGACCGTGGCCACCTCCGGCATCGAGCCTTCCTACCAGGATGAGTTCATTCTCGGCTTCAGCAAAGCGCTTGGCCAGAACTGGGTGTACGGCGCGAAGGCGACCTACCGCGTCCTGCGCAGTGGCGTGGATGACTACTGCGATATCGATGCGGTACTCGGCAAGGCCAGCAGTCTGGGCTACAACGTCACCAAGGACAGCAACCCGGTCAGCTGCTGGCTGATCAATCCGGGGCGCGCGAATACGTTCAATCTCGTCGATACCGGCGGCAATTACGTGACCGTCCCGCTGAGCAATGCGGAAATGGGCTTCCCGCAGTTCAAGCGCAACTACTACGCGGCGAACCTCTCACTGGAGCATCCGTTTGACGGCCGCTGGTATGCCCGCGGGGATTACACCTGGTCGCGCAGTTACGGCACCACCGAAGGGCAGCTGCTCTCTGGCATTGGCCAGACCGCAGTCTCTACTACCCAGGCGTGGGACTACGCCCAGTTGATGGAGCACACCAACGGACCCCAGAGCAACGACCACACCCACCAATTCAAGCTGCACGGTTACTACCAGCTCACACCCGAGTGGCTGGTCTCGGCCAACCTCAAGGTGCTCTCGGGGTCACCGTTCAGTGCGTTGGGCTCATACGGCCCGGACTTCGAAGATCCCTCCGGCTACGGCATCGCGTACCACTTCTACAACGGACAGCCGGCACCTCCCGGCAGCCAGGGACGCCTGCCGTGGCTGAAGCAACTGGACCTGGGGGTGTCCTATCGACCTGCGGTGGCTGACGGCCGGCTGGGCTTCAATCTGGACGTCTTCAACGTGTTCAACAGCCAGGTGGCGCTGTGGAAGTCGCCGTATTCCGAGCTGGATCCCGGGCAGCCGGACCCACTTTATGGGGCGGCGACCATCCGTCAGGCGCCGCGTTCGCTGCGGGTCAGCGTGAGCTACGACTACTGAGGGAGGAGGGTAGTGCGGGCAGGGGAGGGAATCCCTGCCTGCTTGCAATGGCGTGGGCGCCTTTCACGCAGAACGTGGCGCGCCGTTAACGGTTGGCGATGCAGTCTGGGGCCATTGCCAGTGGAGCCCCTCATGCAGAACCATATCCGCATCAAGACAGGGTTGGCCGCGGTCGGTTTGACGATGCTGCTGTGCGCCTGTTCGCCGCAGGGAGAGGGTGATGCCGCACCGATCGCGTCGCCCAGCGGCGCGGACCCGGGGGCGGCGAAAACCGCCGATCCCGCGCCGGCGTCAACCACGGCAGGGCGCCCGTCCCCCGTGTATCAGGAGGGGGCGTCAGGCATCGCGGTGGGCCCGGTTGCAGGGGTGCGGGTGGAGCACGACTTCCAGCGCGAGTACCTGGCATCGCCCACATGGAAGCTGTTTGCTTCCCCGGACAGCGTGGGCAAACCGCTGGTAGCGCTGGTGCTGGAGGGCTCGGATCGTGTCACTGCCGGGGAAATGCGGATCGGGCGGAGCGAGGATGCAGGGGCGGTCAACGCCTGTCTCGAGCTGCCTGCCGAAGCGACCGGCGCTGCGGCAGCGAGCACGGTCGATATCGGCGGTGTTCCGTTTACACACTTCACCGTGGGCGATGCGGCGATGAGCCATTACGTCAACGCGGAGAGCTATCGTGCGGTCCGCCATGGCAGTTGCTATGCGATCGACCTCGTCGTGGCTGGCACGCGCCCGGAGGTCTACGATCCGCCGCGCACGCCACCGTTCACGCAGCAGGAGGCGGGATCGCGACTGGCGGAGGCGCTCAAGGCGGTGTACTGGGTGGAGTGACGGAGGCTCTCCTCAGGCGGCTTTCGATATGAGTCTGGTTACTGGGTCGCTCATGTTGATGATGAGACTTCCCTGCTCCAGCCGGAGAAACACCTATTTGGCTCGTGGGATGCCGCCTTGGCTGTCTACGATAAGGACTGCCCGTCATGCCCCGGCGGCGGCTCCAGCCCATGGCGTCCGAGCATGTCCTGGAGGCGTGCGCGCACCTGGTCCCTCTCCGTGGGCGCACATTGATCCAGAATCTCGGCGGCCAGCATTTCAAACTGCGGCCAGAACTGCGCTGGATGGCGCACGCGCGCCACCCAGTGGGCCAACATGTCGGCCAGCCCATCGAGCTGCGCCTGTATTTCAGGGCGCAGGCTCATTCCGGCGGTGCATCCAGGTCAAGCGCGACCTTGTAGTAATGGCCGTCGTCGCGCAGCAGGACTGTGAGGTCCGGCTGCAGGATGCCATCCACATGCAGCGTCGGCTGACCCTGCGCCGTGCGGGTCACCACAAACTCATAGAGGCTGCGGCCGAAGCGGTAGCTCAGTTCGAATGATGGCCAGTGGTCGGGCAGGCAAGGTGCGAGCGACAGACGATCGCCCTCACGACGTATGCCCAGCAGGGATTCAACCAGCAGGCGGTACATCCAGCCGGCCGACCCGGTGTACCACGTCCAGCCGCCGCGACCCACGTGCGGAGATACGGCGTAGACATCGGCCGCCAGCACATAAGGCTCGACGCGGTAGGTCTGGACCGCCTCCGGGTCCAATGCATGGTTGAGGGGGTTGATCATGTCCGCCAGCTCCCAGGCACGCACCGCATCTCCCTGTTGTGCGAAGGCCATCGCCGCCCACACGGCCGCGTGGGTGTACTGGCCGCCGTTCTCACGCACGCCCGGAACGTAGCCCCGGATGTAACCAGGGTCCTCCGTGGTCTGGTCGAAGGGCGGATCCAGAAGCTGGATCAGTTGTGCGTCCTTTCGGACCAGGTGCGTGTACAGCGAATCCAGCGCCTGTGTGGCACGTTCCGGCGCGGCAACGCCTGACAGCACCGACCAGCTCTGGGAGATCGAATCGATGCGGCATTCCTGGTTCTGTGACGAACCCAGCATGGCGCCGTTGTCGAACCAGGCACGGCGATACCACGCCCCGTCCCAGGCATGGTGTTCCAGGTTCTGGCGCAGGCTGTCGGCCTGCTGCTGGCACCAGTGCGCACGGTGTTCATCACCACGCGCGTTGGCCAGGACGATGAAGCGGCGAAGCGTGTCGTGCAGGAAGAAGCCAAGCCACACGCTTTCACCGCGCTGCTGGTCGCCGACGCGGTTCATGCCGTCGTTCCAGTCGCCGCTCCCCATCAACGGAAGACCGCGCTCGCCGAGCAATCGGCAACCGCGCTCGAGCGCCAGGACGCAGTGCGCATACAGGGTGCCGCGCATCGCCGACGGTGTGGGCATGTCGTAATACCCTTCCTCCTCCGGCGTCACCGCGCGGCCTTCAATGAAACCGACCATTTCGTCCAGCACGCTGGCGTCGCCGGTGACCTCCAGGTAACGGCACGCACCCTGAGGCAGCCAGAGATAATCGTCCGAGCAGCGGGTGCGTACGCCGCGACCTTGCGGCGGGTGCCACCAGTGCATTACATCGCCTTCGGCGAACTGGTGTGCCGCGCAGAGCAGCAGGTGCTCGCGGGTCAGGTCCGGGCGAGCGTGGACAAGGGCGAGCGCGTCTTGCAGCTGGTCGCGGAAGCCAAATGCGCCGCCGGACTGATAGTAGCCACTGCGTGCCAGGTAGCGGCAGCCCAAGGTCTGGTAGACCAGCCAGCCGTTGGCCAGGGCGTCCAGCGCCGGGTCCGGCGTGCGCACCTGCACCGTAGCCAGCACATTGCGCCAGTGGATGCGCACGGCGTCCAGCGCATCGATGGCTTCCTGATTGCCCTGGCGGCTTCGTGCCAACGCGAGCGTTTCCTCGCGATCGCGCCCCGCGCCCAGGCGGAACGTTGTTTCACTGCGGTCGCCCGGGGCCAGCTCGAGTGGCACCTGGATCGCCGCGCAGGGATCCAGACCCGCACCCGCCCGTGCATCCAGGCGTTCACGACGCAGCGCCGCCGGTGCGTGCAGGCCACCGTTGCGGCCGATGAACTCGAGGCGGTCACAGGTCCAGCCGCAGCCCTCGGCATCGGTATCGAAGAAGGCCATCCGGCCGCCGAACTCGGTGCTGTAGCTGTTGCGCGCCAGCAGCGCCCCGGTCTGCGGATCGCGTTCGGTCACCACATGCATGCGCGACTTCGGACGCAGGTCACCCATCACCCATTCCACGTAGCCGATGGCCGACAGCCGCCGTGACCTGCCCGACAGGTTGTGCAACCGCAGGACCGAGAACTTCAGCGGCGCATCGACGTCGACGAAGACCCACAGTTCGCTGGCGATGCCGTCCTCGACATGCTCATAGACGGTGTAGCCGAAGCCGTGGCGCGTGCGGTACGCCCCGGTGCCTCTGCACGGCAGCGGCATCGGCGACCAGACACGGCCGGTGTCCTCGTCACGCACGTAGAAGGCCTCGCCGCCCGTGTCCGACACCGGGTCATTGAGCCACGGCGTCAGGCGGAACTCGTGCGCATTCTCGAACCAGGTGTAGCCCGGTGCGCTCTCGCTGACCACCGTGCCCAGCCGGGCGTTCGCGATCACGTTCGCCCATGGCGCCGGCGTCTTGGCGCCCTCGCGCACGACCACCACGTATTCGCGTCCGTCCTCGCTGAAACTGCCGGTACCGTTGTCGAACTTGCCGGCGCCGCGGAACGGCAGGAACGGCCACGGGTCGTCCACCTCTTCGTCCTGCCCCACGCCCGGGGGCAATCCGGGCTCGGATCCCTGTTCAGCGACGACGGGCAGCCCGGGCTCGGCCTCCATCGACAGTGCCAGCACCTGCTGCTCCTCCTGCGGGACGAGGGCGGGAATCCGGCGCGCAGGCATAGCTTGGCGGCCTACCTGTGCGGCCAGCGTGCCGTCCTCGTCGCTGATCACCACCCGTGCCACCGCCTGCAACAGCACGCGGTCCTCGTGGCTCATGTTCTGCACCGGCCGGACGAAAATGCCGCCGGGGCGATCAAGCAGGCCCGTCTCCGAGCTGGCCGCCACCATCCCCAGGATCTGGTCCTGCAGTTCCTGCCGATAGCCGGCCTTGCTGTCGTTCCAGATCACCAGGTCGGTGTTGAGTCCCTTCTGGCGCCAATACGCATGCGCCTGCACCAGCTGCCTGACCAGTTCCACGTTCTCCGCGTCGGTCACCTTGAGCAGCACGATGGGCAGGTCGCCCGAAATGGCATGGCCCCACAGCCCGGATTGTCCTCGCTGGTTCTGCTGGAGGACCGCAGCGCCCGCGCGCAGCAGCGGATTGGCATACAGGACGTGGCTGGCCAGGCGCTCGTACAGCGACGCCTCGGCCTGGCTGGCGTTGATCTGCCGGCGCACCACCTGGCTGTGTGTCCAGGACAGGTCGAACACGCGGTCGGCCAGGCGGCGATCACGGTACTTGTCCACCAGCGCCTCGCAACCGGGGCGGTCGGTGCCGATGCCGTACACCATGTCCAGCTGCACGGTCTGTTCGGGCTCAAGCACGACGCGGACGCGGATGGCCACGATCGGGTCGAGCACCGAGCCATCAGCGCCGGAGAGATCGGTATCGGTGGTCAACGCCTGCGGCGTCCGTGGCGTGTTGCCGCGACCCAGGAAGCGCGCACGGTCGGTTTCGTAGGAGATCGCCACCACCTCCGCGTCATGCACCGCGACCAGGTGGAACATCCACGGTGGTACTTCGTCATGCGAACGGGGCCGGCGCGTGCACAGCACGGCCTGCTTGGCTGCCAGAATCTCGCTTTGTACGAAGAGGTTGCTGAAGGCCGGATGGGCGTCATCGGACGCCGCGGGTGCCAGCACCACTTCAGCGTAGGTGGTGATCTCCACGATGCGCTGGCGACGGCTGCGGTTGGTCAGGCGCAGGCGCCTGAGCTCGATGTCGTCCTCGGCGGAGATGGCGACCTGCAGGTGGCTCTCGCAGCCACGGCGGGTACCGCGGAACTCGGCCTTCGCGTCGGAGAAGATCGCCTCGTAATTGTCCACCGGTACGCAGGTGGGCTGGTAGGCGGCAGACCAGAACTCGCCGCTGTCCACGTCGCGCAGATAGCAGAACGAGCCCCAGGCATCGGTGGTGCCGTCTTCGCGCCAGCGGGTGAGCGACAGATCGCCGAGGCGGCTGTAGCCGCCGCCGGCATGGGTCAGCATGCCGTGGTAACGACCGTTGGAGAGCAGCTGCACTTCCGGGCGCGGGCCACCCGGATCGCGCAGGACGCGCAGGGAGGTCTCATCCTCGGCCATGGCGGCGTGCTCGCCCAAGGCCTCGACCTCATGCGGATGGAAGACCCCGATGCGCGGGATGCGTTCCTGCAGCAGGAGCAAGGTCGCCTGGAACTCGACATCGGCGACGAAGCGGCGCTGCATCGGCTGATCGCGCAACAGGTAATCCAGCGACAGCAGGCCCATGCCTTGGTGGTGGGCCATGAACGACCGCAGCAGCACGTGATCCTGGCCCGGCGGCACCCGCGCGGGGGTGTAGTCGATCGCCTCGTACATGCCGAAGCGTCCAGAGAACCCCAGTCCTTCAAGCGCCTGCAGGTTCTGGCACGCCGCCTCCGGCGCCACCATCAGCGCCATCATGCTGGCATAAGGGGCAATGACCCGATCCTGGCCCAGGCCACGCTTGAGCCCCAACCCTGGCACACCGAACGCACGGTACTGGTAGTTCAGGCGGGCATCGACGGCGTTGTAGCCGGACTCGGACACGCCCCACGGCAGGTTGAGCGTACGGCCGTAGACGATCTGCGCTTCGACCGCGTGCCGCGTGGTCTGGTCGAGCAGGGTGTCGGGATAGCTGGGCATCACCAGCTGCGGCATGAGGTACTCGAACATCGAGCCGCTCCAGGACAACAGCGTCGGCGTGCCGTTGACCTCTGTGAGCATCCGCCCGAGCGCGAACCAGCTCTCCTGCGACAGCTGGCCCTGGGCGATGGCGACGAACGCACATAGCCGCGCTTCGGAGGCCAGCAGGTCGTAGAAACTGTTGTCGAGGCGGTGGTCGTCGACGTTGTAGCCGATCGAGAGCAGGTTGCGGGTGCGGTAGAACAGGAACCCGTATTCCATCAGCGAGAACTGCCCGGCGCGGTGCGCCAGTGCCTGCAACTGCTCAATGCGCGCGCGCGCGTCCGCACCGGTGGAACCGGTCAGGGCGGCCAACTGGCGCAGGCTGGGCACCGGGGCCTCGGCGTCCGCGCTCACATCTGCAGGGAGGTCGGCGAGTGTTGCGTGGGCGGCATGGCATTCGGCCGCAAACAGGGCGGGCCAGTGCAGCTCACCGTCCTCCGGCGATGGCGGTGCAGGCCACTGCGCCAGTACGGCATCGGCCAGTTCCGCCAGCTCCTGCAACCGGGCGAGCAGCGGCGCCATCCCGTGGGGGCGGTCGGTACGCGTGGATGCCAAGCGCTGGCGAAGGTGGTTGAGCGCCTCGCCCAGTAGGGCGTCGGCGGGGCGATGGCGCTGCCGTTCCTCTTCCAGCACACCGAGCGTATCGGCGAGGCCGTCGAACGTGTGCGGCGCCAGCACCGGCGCGTCCACCAGCGCGAGCAGACCTTGCCGCAGCGTCAGCAGGTGGCCGGCCAGGTTGCCGCTGTCCACGGTGGAGACGTAGCGCGGCGGCAGCGGCGCCAGGGTTTCGGTGTCGTACCAGTTCAGGAAGTGGCCGCGATGGCGCGGCAGCTGGTCCAGCGTATCGAAGGTGAGTGCGGTACGTTCCGCGACGTCACCCTGCTGGAGCCAGCCGAAATCCCATGCCGACAGATTGGCCAGCAGGGACAGACCGATGTTGGTCGGCGAAGTGCGCCGCGCCACCACCAGCGTCGGGTGCTCCTGGATGTTGTCCGGCGGCAGCCAATGATCCTGCTCACGCACCCACGCTTGGAAGAACGACCAGGTGCGTCGTGCCAGCCGGCCCAGGAACGCCCGCTGTGTCACGGACAGTTCGGCCACGCTCGCGGCCGGCGGTCGGCCGAGCCACGCCATCAGCGCAGGGGCGAAGACCCACGCCAACAGCAGGGGCAGGGCGACAGGCAGCGCCTGCGGCGCCACGCTGGCCACGACGACCGCCAGCGCAACCGCGAGCAGCGACGCCGGCGCCATCACCCGCCATTCCGCACCGCGGTCGCCGCCAAGGCGGCGTTCGACTTCGCTGGACGGGTTCCACTGCAACAGATGGCGGCGTGTGATGGTCATGCGCCAGAGCGTGCGCAGCACCGCACCACCGGCCAGCAACGCTTCGTAGGGCAGACACGCGACCTGGGTGGCCGCGCGCAGCAGCGACTGCAGCGTGCCGCGCCCGACCATGATGTAGTGCGCTTCCAGCGGGGTGTCGTCCGGAACGCTCAGTGCATCGCGCAGCATGCCGATCAGCGGCGGCGCAAACCACAGTGCCAATACCCACGCCGTCCAGGCAAACGGGTTTTCGGCATGCAGCCAGCCCGCCACCAACAAGGCCAGGGCAGCGATCGGCACCAGGCTTCGGCGCAGGTTGTCCAGCAACTTGCCGCGCGAGAGCAGGCTGAGCCGGTTGCGTTCCCAGCCGGATCCCGGGCGCGGTGTCCACGGCATCAACCAGGGCAACAGCTGCCAGTCACCGCGGATCCAGCGCGCACGGCGCTTGGCATCGGCGGCGTAGCGTTCGGGATAGTCTTCGTACAGGCGCACGTCGCTGACCAGTCCGGCGCGTGCATAGCAGCCTTCCAACAAGTCATGGCTGAGGATGCGGTTCTCGGGCAGGCGGCCCTCCAACGCATGCTCGAAGGCGTCGACGTCATAGATGCCCTTGCCCACGAACGAGCCTTCATCAAACAGATCCTGGTAGACGTCCGAGACCATCCGCGAGTACGGATCGATGCCAGGCTCGCTGCCGAACATCCGGGCAAAACGCGAGGTGCGACGGGTGCCCAGACTGGTACCGACGCTGGGCTGCAGAATGCCGTAGCCCTCCACCACACGTTGCAGCGTCGGATCAAAACGCGGCCGGTTGAGCGGGTGCGCCAGGGTGGCCACGAAGGCACGTGCCGCATCCCGCGGCAGCTGCGTGTCCGAATCCAGGGTGATGACGTAGCGGACGCCGATCAGGGCAGCCGCATCGCCGACGATGCGCATGAACGCGGCCGCATTGCCTTGGCGGAGCAGGGCATTGAGCGCGGCCAGCTTGCCGCGCTTGCGCTCGTGTCCCATCCACACCCCTTCGCCCGGGTTCCATTGCCTGGGGCGGTGCAGCAGGTAGAAGCGATCGCCGCGCTCCGGCGCGTAACGACGGTTCAATTCCTCGATCCTTGCGGCGGCGTGCGCCAGCAAGGTGTCATCCGTCGGTGTCTCGGCGGCCGCGGCGTCGAGAAAGTCCGTGAGCAGCACAAAGCGCAGCTGAGGATCGCGGTTGGCCAGGAAGCGGACCTCCAGCGCTTCGGTCAGGACATCGATGCCCTCAATGCTGGAGAGCATCGAGGGGACCGCGACCACAGTGGAGCAGGCGGCAGGAATGCCTTCGCTGAAATCCAGCTTGGGCAGCGGCCTGGGGGTGACCAGTACCGTCGCCGTCCAGTTCACCAGGACGATGCCCAGTTCGCTGAACACCAGCAGCCCGAGCAGCCCGGCCAGCCAGATGGGCACCGTGCCACTGCCCGATGCCAGGAGGCCAGCGGTGGCTACCACCGCCAGCAGGGCGATCGGCAGCAGATACAGCGCAAGGGGCACGCGATGCGCCAGTCGGCGGGCCTTGCGGTGGCGCGGTGCTGACTCGGCTACGGCGTCAACAGTGGCGTTCACGCCTTCACCGACAAGCCAGTAGCCCACGTGCGTGCGTGGTCCGTCGACCGGCGTCGCCGCCCGTGCCAGATCCAGCGCGATGGTCGCAACGCGTTCTTCCGCAACGCGGCTGCCGCGCGCGATCTTCTCCACGACATGGCGATAGGCATCGCGGGTGCCGAAATCCATCTGCGGATAAACGGCCATCGGGTCTTCCCGCAGCCGCTGCTCGACCACACTCATGTCTTCGACAAAGGTGCGCCAATCCATGGTGGAGAGGAAGCGCAGGCTGCCGATGCTGTTGCCGATGGAGACCTGGTCAGCCGCCTGCTGCTGCCCCTCGGCGGCGACCAGTTCGTCGATGCGCTGCCCAGCCGCGGCGGCCCACTGTTCCAGCCAGGCGACGGGCATGGCCCACGCGCCGCCGCGCCCCTGCAGCGACCGGGTCAGCTCGGCGATGAAGGCGCCAGTCAAGGGTGGCTCGGAGCGTGCCATGTCCGCCACCACGAGCACGACATCGGTCGGGGTGTCGGACGCCGCGCGATTGAGACTGTCCGCCCATTGGGCAGCCAGGCCACGGTCCGTCCCGTCGCGCATCACCCGCGCCGCCATGCGCCGCAGATTCTCCAGCAGGGCCAGGCGCAGCATGATCGGAACGGCCCACAGTTCGCCCAGGCTCAGCGGCGCGAGCGACTGGTACGAGGCGATGAAGCGGCCCAGCGTATCGCCATCAATGCGGCCATCGCCGTGCGCGATCGCCTGCATCGACAGCTCATACACGCGCGGCAACCCGGCCGAGGGGCCGGCGACCAGCGAAGGCAACTGCCGGCTGTAGCCGCGCGGCAGGTGGCGTCGCGCGGTCTGGATCTGTTCTTCGATCAGGTAGTAGTTGTCGAGCAGCCATTCCCCGGCCGGGGTCACCGGCCGCTGTTCGCGCACTACGTTGCTGAGCAACGTGTTGGCATCTTCCAGGACACGTTCGTTGGCCTGCAGGCGATCGAGCAGGCGCTCTGCGCCAGGTCGCATCCGCACCCGATGCTGGCGCGCCAGTGCGCGGCCGTACACCTCCATCTGTTCAACGCTGTACAGCGCGGCACGCAGTGGGACCTCGGTGGCTTCGATGGCCGGGACTGAGGCATGGCGCTCACGCCAACGCCAACGCACGAGCCGACGCAGGCGGAGCCAACGACCAAAAAGACGACGAAAGTGGGGCATGGGTTACCGAGGGGGAGGTCGCGTCCTTGCATAGTTGCATTCGGGGTGGCGTGGTAACTGTGAAGGTAGGGTCATTGCCGGCCCCGCATAGACGCCCGACAGACGTTTGGCGCACTCCACTTAGCGGCGCCTTGGGGCTGGTTCTCGCCAGGGCGCCAGCAGGGGGCGCCGGCATGGTGCTAGCCGACCGGACGTTGGTCCAGCAGGAGGTGGGCTATATCCAGTCTCGTTACGAGGCCACCTAAGGCAATTACCTGCCTCGGTGAGATCCAGATGTTGACCTGCCACACCTCGTCGGTGATCGTTCGAGTAACGCATCGATCTTGGCCGGGGAAACATGGAGCATTTGATTGGTCTAGCTGGGGGTCAGCTCAAGATGGTCATGGGTTTGGCTATCGTGGTACTTGGGGGCTTTCGGTGGCTGATTGGGCGGAGAGATCTTCAGTTCGTCCGCCGACGCGAATTCCTTCAGTATTGGAAGAATCCGTGGGAACTCGACGCATTAAGTGTGGAGGTTCTATCGCGCCAGTTGTTCGGCGCCTATCTACCTGCAGCCGTGGTCAGAAGGGTGTGTGATCGATCTGGTGCTGAGGTTTGTCGGATGCTAGGTGATCTCGCCGACGTATGGAGCCTGGTTGAGTGGGATCAGAAAACCCAGCGGGTTAATTGGAAGGCCAAGGCGGCATCGGATACGAAGCGAGCGAAGTGGAATCTGGCCTTCTGGGCTATCTACTTCGTGTCAGCTTTCTCGGGAGCAATGATTCTTTTTGTGCTTATAGCCGGCTCCACCAACGTAAGCATTTCGGCTTCTGTTGCCTCTTCCTTGTGGGGCATCATCCTGATAGCCGTATCGGGCGTTGCCCTATGGCGAACCGACGCTTGGGCAGCGGCAGCGAGGCTTGGTGATGGCTTCTTGGAAGATGTGAACAGGCTGGCGGTAAGTGACAGAGAGGAGTCTCACCTTGGTCCTGGTCAGCGACTGCTGGCTGAAGCGAAGCATGCTGTGAGCGTTCCTAATGATGCTTCGGGAAAAATGCCTATGGAAAACCAATGATGTGCAATGGAATTCATTGACTTGGCAGTGCATTTCGAAGGTGATCTGAGCTGCAGGGACACTATCTCAGTGCAAGTCAGAGGCCGCGCACTCGAGCTCAAGACATGCAAAATGGAGCTTAACCGGGATTGGACACATAGTGGGGAGGGCTTTCCGCCTTGACCATCCGTGGACCGAACATCCGCGACCCGGATGCGGCGCGCTGCGCACGCCTTATCCGGGCCACGGATGTCCTGCGACGGGCATGACAAAAGACTATCTACACGAACTACACCTTCACTGTGTGGCAAACCGCCCCCGACGCCATGCCAGCCACACCACCGCAAGCCCGACCGCAAGGCAGACCACCATGCCGGGGAGCGATGCTTCAGGCCCGAAGGCACCACCAGTAAGCCATTCGGGCATCCCGACATTGGGCGTGCTATGCGCCATGGCCGGGCCAGGTTCGATGCCCGAAACGGCAGCGCCAAACACGTAGCCCTGGGTAAAGTTCCACGCCAGGTGTGCGCCGATGGAGACCCATATGCGCCCCGTCAGGGCATAGAACGCGCCCAGCATCACACCGGCTTCCAACGCTATACAGACAGCAGCAAATACCGTGGCGTTCGGGTTGGCAAGATGGCTGAGACCGAACACCGCGCATGACACGGCGAACGCAGTCCATGGACCGAACGCGCGCCACATCAGGCGCAACAGCACGGCGCGCATCATCAACTCTTCCACCACACCCGCCTGCAGTGCCTTGCGCAGTGGGGTCCATGCCGGGGCCGGGTCGATGGCCTGGATGTCGTAGAGGCCAAACACTGCCATGATGCCCATCACGGCAGAGAACATCGCCGCGCCGGTGAACAGGCCGAGGCCGAGCTGCGGGAGCATTGGACGCAGTGCAATCTCTGATGGGTTTCGCCTTTCTGCCAGCCGCACGGCCAACACATAGATACCAAGCGCGACCAAGGCACCGAGAAAGCTGACGACAAACTGCATCGGTTCATTGGTTTTGGGCCAGAACCCGCCGAAGAAGCGGGTGAACACACCGGTCGGAATGGCCACCAGGAAGAACAGTGGAATGGCCCAGCTGCAGGCACGCAGCCAACGTAACCTGCCTGGCTTCAGCACGCCGTGCTCGCCAAGCACGAGAGGTTGCGCCTTTTGTATGCCGACGCTGGGGAGGTCGAGGGACTGCGTCACTGCGTTCATGTGCGATTCCTTGTGTGTACTACGGCAGTAGAGGCGGTGGTGCGGGCGGGTGCGGCAGCTGCCGCGGCGATTCGGGCTGCAAAAGGACGCTGATTCAGTGCGGCGATGGCTTCGGAAAGCACAGCGGTTAGCGGGACTGACAACTCCGCATCGAGCTGCGTGGCCGCTGCATTGGTCGCGGCCCACTGGCGCTGGAGGGCCGGAACCATGTTCCGGGCCTTGGCAGTGAGTACGACGATGCGCTCGCGCGCATCGGTACCTGGCTTCAATGCCACGAGGCGCTGCTTGGCCATCTGCGCCACGGTCTGGCTAGCTGCGGAGTGAGAGATGCCCATCTCCTGCGCAAGGACCTTGATGGATGCAGGGCCGTGCCGCATGAGCACGCGCAGGACAGGGGTAAAGCGTGGCCGCCATTCCAGTCCCGAGGCTATGTAGACGGCCTCAAGGTCGCCATCCAGCTGCTCGAGCAGGTGGCGAACCAAGGTGCCAAGGGTAGGGGAAGGGGCGTCCATGTGGGAAATGTATAAGCCCTGTTATATATGCAACATGTGCTGGAAGTCATGGGCGACTCTGGAGGAGAGTCCGCCGCCGACGCCCCCCTGGTGTTGGGAAGGTGGGGGGGGCGTTTCGATCTGTCCACGCAACGCGTGCGTCAGTTCCCTCGCGGCATACCGGACACCCAAAGCGGACACCAGGGGCGACGGCTCAGCACCCTTTCGTCGGCGACCCGGGCGATTCATCCGCGGCTTCTGTGGCTTGGTCGCAAACGGGTTGCCACGCCCCCGCGCGGACGGCACCTTGCAGCAGCGATCACGTCGACCTGGAGCCCCGCATGACCCCCGTTGCCCTGTATTCGCCCGATCGCGCCCGCGGCTGGCTGCCCTGGGCTTGGCTGACGCCGATCCTGATGATCCTGTTCAACGCGGTACCGGTGATCGCGCTGGACGGGTGGATGCAGTCGCAGCATTGGTCGACGCCGAGCGGCGATCCGATCGGTCTCGCTGGCTTGCATGCGCTGCTGTGGATCGGCTTCGCGCCGACGCTGGTGGCCGTGCTCGCCTGGGTACGCTTCGTCGAAGGGCGCTCGCTGGCGAGTATCGGGCTGACCGGGCCGGCGCCGCTGAAGACTTTCCTGCGCGGACTGACCGTTGGATTCGGCACGATCGCGCTGGTCGTAGTCGCGATCTGGATGGCTGGCGGCATGCAGGCGGCGGGCGTGGGGCAGGCTTGGCGGTCGCCCGTCAGTCTGCTGCACATCGGTCTGCTGCTAGTGAGTTTCATGTTCCAGGCGAGCGTGGAGGAAGTCATCTTCCGCGGCTGGATGCTGTCGGTGGTGGCGCGCAAGACCAATGTCGCGGTGGCAGTGCTGCTGGTGTCGCTCGTATTCTGCTTCCTGCATTTCAGTCCGCACCAGCCGCCCCGGGTCATGCTCGGTACGTTCCTGTTCTCGCTGTTCGCCTGCGCCTGGGCGCTGAAGACCGGCACTATCTGGGGCGTGATGGGCTGGCACGCGGGGTGGAACTGGTTGCTTGCAACCGGCTTCGAGCTGCCCGTCACCGGCATGGATGCGCACTTGCCGGCGCTGCTGGTGGCGCTTCGCCCGCAAGGCCTCGACGCCCTGACCGGTGGCGCGCAAGGGCCGGAAGGCAGTTACCTGTGCAGCGTCTTCTTCGTCGCCGCGATCGCGTGGATCCAGTGGCGAAAGACGCGCAAAGCTGATTGCCCACCTCCCCGGCAGGTTCTCCCCGGTTGAATGGTGCTACAGCCTCCCGGGGGCTCACCGGCGGCGTGGTGTGGCCAGACAGAACGCATCGCTCTATGGACTGCCTGTTTCCCTACAGGCTCCAATCGATCCGCATGCCAGCAATCAGCGCATTCGGCAGGTCGCGCTGGCGTGCCGGTTCGTCGAACTGGTCAGGATGCATGACGTAGTGCAGGTTCGGCGCGATGCGAAGCTGCGTGGTGAGCTGGATGCCATAGCTCAACTCCATCATCACCTGGCTATCGTGCGGGGTGCCGCTGCCACCGGCCGCGGCGCGGGCCAGGCGCAGGTTTTCCAAGGCGATGGCACTGTATTTCTGCTGGGTGACGACAAAGGCGATGGTGTCCTGCGGTCGGCTGGCAAACGTGCCTTTCTGCACCAGGCCGGCCTGCAGGAAGTGATCTTCGATCAACTGGCCGGACGTGCCCTTGAGCGCGGCGCCAAAGATGGTCAGGCCGCGGCCGTCGCCGTCGCCGGTGAGCTGTTGCTCGACGCGGGCGAACGCACCTGAACGGCCGTGGCCGGTCGTGTAGTCCTGGCCGCTGAGCAGCGCCGGGATGCCGCTGGCGTCGCGCAGCGGATCGCGGTAGTTCGAGTTGTCCTGCCAGCCGCCGAGTTCATACCTTGCCTTCAATCGCGCCGACGCCGGGCTGCGCCAGCCGATCGCGTACGGCATGACCCAGCCGGTGGCCTGGTTCGTACTCCATTTCAGGCCGTGCTGGCCCTCCTCGGCCTGGCTCGGATCGACCTGGTAAGCGCCGACGCGCACGTAGACATCGGGCGTCACCCAGGCGGTTACATCGGCCATCCAACTCGATACCGGCCACCAGGTGAAATTGCTGGTGCGGAACACGTAGGTCGGGTTGCCGCAGGCCGAGTTGCCCTGGAAGTACTGGCACAGCTCGGAGCCGAGGAAATGGATGTTGGCCACGCTGCGGCCGGCTTCCAGCACCAGACGATCGTCGAGCAGCTTCTGCTCGAGTGTGAGGTTGGCCAGGCGGGTGCCCTGGCCACCATAGATTTCCTGCACCGAGGTGCTGTTGCCGGTGCTGCTCCTGGCGAGGTTGGTGCCATGGCGGTTGATGCCGTAGGCCTTGATCGTCGCCCCCCGCCAGCCGAACGCGGCATCCAGGTTCACGTCGGCGCCGAGCATCAACTGGCCGGCATAGGCCGTTCCGCTGCGCTTGCCACCGTCGAGTGTGGCGGCAGCTTCGCCGGTGTAGGCAAGTTTGGGGACGAAGACTTCGCTTGCATCGGCGGCTGTCGCCAGCGACGGCAGGGCCACCAGGGTCGCGACCAGCAACAGGCGGCGGCGGGAAGGGCAGGTCATGCGGGGCTCCTTGTGCAGGGCGTAGGTCGCCTGGCCCCTGCGTGTGCAGGGACCCGCGGATAAGTGTGGGGACGACAGAATCAGGCCGCGGACGTGACCGGCTTCTTGAGGACTCGCAGCGCAACCGCGGTGACCGCGACACCGGCCAGCAGCGCCAGCACGTAGATACCAAGGTGGGTGACCGCGTTCGGGATCGGCAGCACAAACACACCGCCGTGCGGCACCTTCAGTTCGATGCCAGCGGCCATCGAGATCGCGCCGGCCACGGCAGAGCCGAGGATCAGCGCCGGAATGGTGCGCAGCGGATCACGCGCGGCGTAGGGGATCGCACCTTCGGTAACGAAGCTGAGGCCAAGCACGCCGGCGGCACCGGCAGTGCCGCGTTCCTCGGCAGTGAAGCGGTTGCTGAACAGCCACGTTGCCAGTGCAATGCCCAGCGGCGGCGTCATGCCACCGATCGTCGTCGCCGCCATCGGCGTGTAGACCTGGCTGGAAATCAGCGCGGTGGAGAACGCATAGGAGGCCTTGTTGACCGGCCCGCCCATGTCCACCGCCATCATCCCGCCCAGCAGCAGGCCGAGCAGGATCGCGCTGCTGCCCTGCATGCCGCGCAGCCAGTCGGTCAGCCAGGCCAGCAGGCCAGCGACCGGCGTGCCGATCACATACATCATCAACAGGCCGACCAGGAGCGTGCCCAGCACGGGCAGGATCAGCACGGGCTTCAGGCCTTCCAGGCTGCGCGGCAGGCGCAGCGCACGGTTGATCCAATACACGCCGTAGCCGGCGATGAAGCCGGCGAGGATGCCGCCGATGAAGCCTGCGTCCATGTTGACCGCAACCAGCCCGCCGATCATGCCTGGCGCGATGCCGGGACGGTCCGCGATGGAGTAGGCGATGTAACCGGCCAGTGCGGGCACCATCAGCATGAAGCCGGACTTGGCGCCGATCTGGAACAGCGACCAAGCAAGCGTGCCCTTGTGTGCATCGTCGAAGGCGTAGATGCCGCCGAGTGCGAACGCCAGTGCGATCAGTAGGCCGCCGGCGGTGACGAACGGCAGCATGAACGACACGCCGGTCATCAGGTGCTTGTAGGGGCCGGTGGCCTTGGTCTTTTCGGTTGTGCGGCCGGCAGCGACCGCACCGGCCTGCACGCCGGCCTCGGCCATCGCCTTGCGGATCAGGTTCTGGCCGTCGTTGATCGCCGACTTGGTACCGCTTTTGAACAGCCGCTTGCCGGCGAAGCGCGACAGATCGACTTCGCGGTCGGCAGCGATCAGCACCAGGTCGGCGGCGGCGATTTCCTCGTCACTCAACGCATCCTGTGCGCCCACCGAGCCCTGGGTTTCCACCCGGATCACGTGGCCCAACGCCTTGGCGGCCTGCTGCAGGCCCTCGGCCGCCATGAAGGTGTGGGCGATGCCGGTGGGGCAGGAGGTAACGGCGACGATGTGCTTGCCGGCGTTCGCAGTGGAAGTGCTCGCCGCCGCGACAGCCAACGGCGCCAGTGCGGCGAGCGGGTCGTCCAGCACTTCACCGAGGCTGGCGCGCACGATGCCGGCATTGCCGAAGCGGGCCGTGTCGGCCTCGCCGTCGCCCACCAACAGCAGCTGTGTCGCGGCGGCGGCATGTGCGGCGGGCAAGGCGTCGGTCACGCCCTGGTCGCTGCGGATTTCGATCACCAGTTCGAGCCCACGCTGGCGGGCAGCGCGGCGCAGCGCTTCTGCGGCGAGAACCGCCTCAATGCTGCGTTCGCCTGCGGCGATGACGACGATGGAAGGGTGCATGGAAACTCCTGGAATTCTTCGGGTTCGTGCTTGCAGGAGATACCGCCGATGACCCACGGCCACCAGCAGTCACTCCGGCGGTGGTTTCAATCCAACCGCTCGATCAGTACATCGCCGGTCCACTCGCGCACCTGCGCCGGATCCAGCTGTCGCGCATCCCCGCTTTCCAGCCGGCTCATCGAGAACGCTGTCGCCAGTCGGGCGCAGTTGGCCAGGTTGAAGGCTGGTTCCAGCAGTGCGGCGGCGATACCGGCAACCATGGCGTCACCCGCGCCGACCGAGCTGCCCTGGGCCAACCGCGCCGGTCGCGCGACCACTGCGCCACTGCGATCGATGAACAACGCACCGTCGGTGCCCATTGAGATCGCCACCAGCGCGACCCCGCGTTCGATCAGGCGCTGGCCGGCCACCCGCAGAGCACTGCGATCGGGCAGCGGCCTGCCGACCCACGTCTCAAGCTCGTGGCGATTGGGCTTGGCCGCGTAAGGCAGTGCGCCCTGCATGCCGCCCAAGGCGGCAACAAGCGCGTCGCCGCTGGTATCCAGCAGCACGCGCGCGCCAGCGGCGACGGCCTGCGCCTGCAGTCGCGCCCACGCATCGGCCGGCAGCCCCGAGGGCAGGCTGCCGGACAGCACCACCGGCAGGTCTGGTGCAAGCAGGTCGGCCAGCGCACGGGACACCGCGTCCAGATCGGCGCTGCCCAGCGGCAGGCCAGGCAGATTGATGTCGGTGGTCTCGCTGCTGCCTTCTTCCACCAGTTTGATGTTGGTGCGGGTCCGGCCCGGTACGCGCACGCAGCCGTCGGCGATGCCACGAGCCGAGAACAGCGTGCGGAACACGCCGTCGTTACCGTCGCCGAGCACGCCCAGGGCGGTCGTCGGCACGCCCCAGTCGGCCAGGCAGGCGGCAACGTTGATGCCCTTGCCGCCAGCGTCGTCACGGCTGCTGCGGGCGCGGTGCACGTGGCCCGGTTGCAGGCGCGCCAGCCGCACGGTCTGGTCGATCGCCGGGTTCAGGGTGATGGTGACGGCGTGGGCACTCATGTCCGCGCTCCGTCCAGGGCACGCACCTGCTCGGCGGTTTCGCAGTCCAGTGCTGTACTGGCCAATGCCCGCAGATCGGCAAGCGCGGTGCTGCGCAGGCGCGCCTTCACCGCCGGGATATCGTTCGGGGTCATGGATAGTTCGTCCACGCCAAGACCGGCCAGCAGCCCCGCACCGAACGGATCGCCGGCCAGACCGCCACAGACGCCGACCCAGCGTCCGTGCGCGCGCGCGCCCTCGACGGTGGCGCGGATCGCGCGCAGCACTGCCGGGTGCAGACTGTCGGCCTCGGCGGCGAGTTCCGGGTTCTGGCGGTCGATCGCCAGAACGTACTGGGTCAGGTCATTGGTGCCGATCGAGAAGAAGTCGGCGTGGCGTGCCAGCACGTCGCTCTGCGCAGCGGCGGCCGGCACTTCGATCATGATGCCGACCGGTACTTCCGGCGCATCAAGCTCGGTGCGCAAGCGCTCGCAGATGGCGCGCAATGTGATCAGCTCGGGCACCGAGGTGATCATCGGGAACATGATCGACAGCCGCGCACCGTCCTTCGCCGCGCGGTACAGCGCACGTAGCTGCGGTTCCAGCAGATCGGGGCGGCGCAGCAGCAGGCGCGCGCCACGCACGCCAAGGAACGGATTCTCCTCGTGCGGCAGTTCCAGGTGGGCCACCTGCTTGTCGCCGCCGATGTCGAGCGCGCGTACGATCAGCGGGCGGCCGTCCAACGCCTTCGCCATGGCCACATAGGTGGCGTACTGTTCGTCCTCGCTTGGCGTGCTGCCGCGTTCGAGGAACAGGAACTCGGTGCGCATCAGGCCGACGCCTTCCGCGCCCTGTTCAAGCGCCAGCGGCACCTGCTCGGGCAGGTTGACGTTGGCGCCGATGTCGATGCGGTGGCCATCGGGGGTCTGCGCAGGCTGTGCGCGTTGCGCCGCTTCGCGTTCGCGGATCTGCTGCTGTTCGGCGATCCAGACGCGTGCCGAGGACAGGTCGGCCGGGGATGGAGACAAATAGAGCCGACCACTGCTGCCGTCGATGATCGCCTCGCTGCCTGCGCTGATCGCGAGCAGTTCCTTGCCACCGGCCACCAGCGCCGGCAGCCCCAGCGTGCGCGAGAGGATCGCGGTGTGCGAGGTCGGCCCGCCCTGTGCGGTGGCGAGGCCGAGCACGCGGCGGGTGTCGAGGTTGGCGGTATCCGATGGCGACAGATCGGCCGCGAGCAGGATGCACGGTTGCGCCGGCAGGTCATCAAGGCCGCCGCCGGCCGCAGACGGGTCGAGCTGGGCCAGGACCCGCCGGCCGACGTCACGCAGGTCGGCCGCGCGCCCGGCCAGTACCGGGTTGCCCAGCGCCGCCAGCCCACAGGCGATCTGTTCGATTGCCTGATGCCACGACCAGGCCACGCCATGGCCTTCGACCATCAGCTGGCAGGTTCGGGTAATCAGATCGGTGTCGTCGAGCAGCGCGGCCTGTGCCTTGAAGATTGCCGCATCGGAGGCGCCGAGGCGGCGCTGGGTGTCGTCCTGCAGCGCGGCCAGCTGCTGGCGGGTACGGCCGAGCGCATCCTGCAGGCGCGCCCCGCCTTCGCCGAGCGGGGCGGGGCGGTCGGCGACTTCGGCATGCGCGCTGGCCAGTACATGCACTGGGCCGATGGCCAGCCCGGGGCTGGCGCCGATGCCGACGATCGCCGCCTGCACTTCAGGCGGATTCCAGCCAGCGACCTGCGTAGCCTTGCGCTGCGCAGCGCGCTCCGCATCAGCCTTTTCCTGGGCCACCAGCCCCTCCATGACCTTGCGCAGCGCCGCCAGCAGTGCTGGCGCATCGCTCCCTTCGGCAGACACACTGACCGCGTCGCCATGGCGCAGACCGAGTTGCAGCAGCGCGACCAGGCTTTTGGCATCAGCCGCCTGATCACCCGCACGTACCTGGGCGCGGGCCGCGAAGCTGCGCGCGGTCTCGGCCCAGCGCGTGGCGGGGCGGGCATGCAGGCCGTTGGGGTAGGCAATGGTCCAGTCGAAACGTTCGGCCAGGTCGGCTGCCGGCGCACCTGCAGCGGTGATCGCCGCGTCGCCGGCCAGCGCCGCTACGATCTCGCTCGCGTCGCTGGTGCTGAACATGCGCTGCAGCGTGGCCTCATCCTGGATCAGCCGGGTCAGTCGGCGCAGCAGGGTGATGTGGGTATCGGACTGGGCGGCGATGCCGACCACCAGCCGGGTGACCTGGCCCGGGTTCCATTCCACGCCCTCCGGCACCTGCAGCACCGCGATGCCGTCACGACGAACCAGGTGGCGGTCTTCGCCAAGGCCGTGCGGAATTGCCACGCCGTGTCCGAGGAAAGTATCTGCCAGCTGCTCGCGGCGGCCCATGCTGGCCTCGTAGCCAGGGGCGACGCAGCCGGCGGCCACCAGCATCTGCGCCGCTTGGGCGATGGCGTCGGCCTTGTCGCGGGCCCGTACGCCCAGGCGGATCAGTTCCCGGCTGACGGGGGAGGTGGGGGGCAGGGAAGGCAAGGCAGGCTCCAGGAGCGTTGTGCTGGTATGTATTGGGAACGTTCCCACTTCAAATTTCAATGTGCACTGCACAAAAGTTCATTGCGCGTTTGCGGTTAGCATGGCTTGGCAGGGCCGATTGGCCAGAAATGGCGCCATTTTCCGGGAACGTTTCCAATGAGCATCAGCATCAATGACGTCGCGCGCGTGGCAGGCGTGTCCAAATCCACGGTGTCGCGGGCGCTGAGTGGCGGCCCGGTCAGCGAGGAGGTGCGCGGCCGGGTCGAGGTGGCGATCCGCCAGACAGGCTATCGCCCCAACCTGCAGGCGCGGCGGCTGCGTTCCCGGCATACCGGCATCATCGGGGTGATCGTGGCAGACATCCGCAACCCGTTCTTCACGGCGCTGATCCGCGCGGTGGAGGAGGTCGCCTATCGCGAAGGTTTGCGTGTCACCCTCTGCAACACCGACGAGGACCCCGAGCGTGAGGCGCTGTACCTGCACCTGATGCAGGAAGAGCGGATCAGCGGGCTGATCTTCGCGCCGACCCGGACCACGCTGGGCCGGCTGGAGCGGCTGACGCTGGACCATCCCACCGTGCTGGTGGATCGCGCCGTGCGCGGCGGGGCGATCGACAGCGTGGTGCTTGATAACCCGGCGGCGATGGCCGGGCTGGTCGAACACCTGGTCGAACGCGGCTATCGCCGCATCGGCGGTCTGTTCGGCAGTACCAGCACAACCGCGGCCGAGCGCCGCGATGGCTATCTCTCTGCGATGCGCGCGCACGGATTGGAGCCGGACTACCGGGAAGTCGAGCCCACGGCGGAAGCTGCCATCGCCACGACCAGCCAGTGGCTGGCGAGCCCGTCGCGGCCTGACGCGCTGGTCGCCAGCAACAGCCTGCTACTGATGGGGGCACTGAAGGCGGCACGCAGTGCGGAACTGACGATTCCAGGAGCGCTGGCGTTGGCAGGATTCGACAACGAACGTTGGACCGAACTGGTCGAACCGGGTATCACCGTGGTGGAACAGCCGGTCGAAGAGATGGGACGAGCAGCGATGTCGCTGTTGCTCGAGCGTCTGCGCACCCCCGAGCTGCCGGTGCGCAGACTGGTGATGACGGGAAGATACGTGATGCGGGGATCGACGGCGGGGAAGTAAGCCGAGCTCTCGCGATGGAATGAGTGACGAGAGTATGGAGCCGGAACGAGCTGGAAAGATTAGGGGGCGTTATCGGGGGTGAATAAGCCTTCGCTTCGAACCCCTATTGACGCAGGTATGGCATTGAGAGCAGATGTTGTCTTGCTGGTTGCAGCGCGTAGTCTCTTGACTGAATTGTGGCTCGCCAGCTAGCCAGGTTCTGGTCATGTGGAGGGAGCAAATAGATCAGCTTTTACCGGGCTTGAGATCAATCGAGACGGCCGCACGGAGTGTGTCTTGCTCTTCTTTGCTGAGTCCAGCGAGTACTTCCATCAACTCGGCTTGGCGCGGCTGGCCGATCGTCATACGATACAAGCTCGTAGCTTCCACGAGCTGCTGCAGCTTCCCGACCTCGCGGCTGAATGGGAGCATCGGAACGAGGCGCTTGATTTGTGCCTCACCGTCATAGATCCAGTGGGGTCGTAGGCCGCCATCGCTGCTCTTTTTATCGGTCGCCAACGCAAAGAGGCCTTCCCAAGGATCGGTTGAGGTCAAGATCGCAGGGTCGTGCGCAAAGCGCGCAGCAACGTTCTTCCGCACGGCGTGGTTCTTGTAACGATGGACGCGCCCTTCGCGTTGTTCGAGATCGACCGGATTGCCGGGAAGGTTCCAATGGACGATCGCGTGGGCGTAGTAGTGGAAGTCCAGCCCTTCTTGTCCAACCGAGGTCGACACCAGTACGAATGGGCGGAATGGAGAGTTGAACGCGTTGCGCACCGCAACCGGGTTCTCTCCCTCGGCAGTGGCCCCACGCGCTTGGCCGTAACGCATGGCGAAGTGTGATCGAAGCGCGTGTGACCTGGCCTCTCCCGTACGGCGGATTCGATCATAGAAGTCGCTGAAGCTTCGCCCATCGTTGAGGCGCAACACTTCCGATGCCAATGCAGCCATATCTTTTAATGGCGTGTCCGACGCCTTGTTAAGCCGACATTGGTCGGGGATGAGGTGGAACCACTCGTCAAGCACGCTGCCAAGCCCGCCTTCGGCACAGTGGACCAGGAGCTTCTTCCAGTGGTCGAACCTTACTGGAACGCTTGACTCGACAATCGCCTGCGCTTCGGCAGCGTTGAAGAAGCTGGTGAACGCCCAGGCAATGGAAGCCGTGGAAGCCCGCAGGGCGTGAGCGGTGACATCGGTGTCGAACCGGCTGCGTTGCCGCCTTATCGCTCGAAGTGCACAGATGGCAGGGCCTGCGATTGCCAGGTCGGTGAGCCAACGTACGAGATCGCTTGGCCAAGGGCCCCATGTGTCGGGCGATCCCGCAACCTCGACCAGACGCGCCCAATGCTCTCGAAATGCCTGGGAGTCCCTTTCGGTGCCGATCCAGTGCTCGGCGGTGAGCTCGGCCAGGTCGGGGTCAAGCCAAAGTTGTGCGGCGGAGTACCAGATGCTGCGCCCGGCGCCCGATGGCGGTGCCATCGAAAGCAGCGGCGCAAGTCGCGCCTCTAGAACCTCGGTGACGTGTCTGCGCAACGCAGCGAGCGAGAGTGGCACTGTTTCGCCGAGGGCACTCGCGACGGCGAGCGGGTCTCCGATATCAGCGAGGTACTTGCATGGCAGGAGCAGGGCGAACCAGCCGGTGAAGTTATCCATCGCTGTTCCGCGCAGCGTTGTGAGGTCGAACGGGCGTGAGCCTTCGCGCACCTTGTTGTATGACGGGCGTTCGGTCTGGCCCGACGCAACACGTCCGTGTCTGCGCTCGAACTCATAGGAGGTGAGGGCGGCAACGGATTTCGGCACCACGCTCCAACTTGAGAAAATCAATCGCTTTGTAAGGGCAGCGCCCGTTGCGTACCGTCCGCCCAGCTGCGTCTGCGGCAGCGCGGGCGGCACCCACAGCACATCGAATGCGGAAGCCGCGTCCAGGTCTTCAAGCAGCCAGCGGAGCCGCCCGTTGCGAGGATCGATGTGCCGGTATTGGTTGACATCCTTGTACGTCAACATGTGCTTTCCCTGGAGCGCGCCTTGCAGTTCTGTGCTCTGTGGAAGCTGTTGCTGCAAGCGTCTTTTTGCAGCGTACTCATCCATGAAGTTAAACAGATACGGGGCCGACTTCCAGTACTCAATCATCGACGGGATGTCGGCCAGTGCCTGAGCTGCCTTGTCGACCGCTACAAAAGAATCCACATCAGCAGGTGTAACGGTGCAGGGGATGTCGGGCGGGCTGATGTCAAGCATTCCGTCACGATCCGGTGTTGCGGCCAAACGCTCTGTGCGGACCATCACACTGCGGAGTATCGACTGGGCCTTGTCGCGGGCTGATGCAAGGCGCTCTGGATCGCGATGCCCGAGTATTCCTGTCCGCAACGCACCCAGGGAGCGACGTAGTTCCGTCAGTTCCGGCTCGCGCCCTTCGCCAAGCAAAAACTTCACCGTGCGGCCGAATCCCTCGAAGTGACTTTCGTCATCCTCGGGGTTGGTCAGCATCTTGTACGGGGTTGCAGACAGCAGAAGCACGCGTGCCGTGGGATGCTTGAGCAGCTGGCTGGCCAGCTCGGCATCCTCGCCTTTGCCGTCCAATAGATGGCTGAAGCGTTGGAACTCATCGAGGATGACCAGGTCCGGGCTCAGTTGGTCGATACAGACCTCAGCGAGCAGACGACGCAAGTCAGCAAGCAGTTTTCGCCCGCGCATGTCGTCGTATGCTCGGCGTCCATCCGAGATGAATGTGAACTCTTTCCCAAGCTTGTTTGCACGTATTTTTTGGCCGAACTTCGTAACCACCGAACGGGGCGGATCGAACTCGGCAAGCGCATCGAGCTCGTTCCGAAAGCGACTTTCCGACGCGCGCCCCCTGAAGATCTGCAGCGCTCGGTCGCGTGCGAGCAGTTCAGCCCAGCCCACTGCATGGTCCTTGACAAGCGTCCACAACATTGCGCGCTCACCGACCCGGCCTGCACTGTCTCCGAGTTGGAAGGATGTGCCAGGCGTAAAGGCGACCACATTGACCTTCCCCAGGTTGGCCAGGGTGGTGGGCAACATCGTCAGCCGGTCGGCGGTGCGGATGGGCTCCTCTTCGGTCGTGAGTACGTTCAAGTCCCGAAGATTCTGCCGGGCGATCTGGCTGTTTGAGCAGATATAGATCACGTCGATGCGCTTGACGGACCTGTCGTCCCAGAGGCGTCGGATCGTCTCGGCGACGGTTGCCCGGGCGATCTTGGTCTTGCCAAGGCCCACTTCGTCGGCGACGAGGAAGCGTCGCTGGTTGCGCTCGTACATCGCGTCAATCACCGCTGCGGCGGTATCGAGCTGAAACTGTTTGAGGCCCTCGGTGGCTTGATTCAGCACCTCAGCCGGAAGGGCACCGCGACGACTCATGCGATCACACGCTTGCGGGACGCATAGACCGCATCCCACAGCAGTTTGAAGTCGGCAGGGACGATCGCGTCGAACTGCGGATCGCGGCCGAGAACATCAAGTGTCTGTCCAAGTGATGTGAGTTGCTCTGGATTGCGGGAGGCGGTGGTGAGCAGATCCTCCAATATCCGGTCGACACCAATACCTGGGAGCCAGGATTCGCCCGGATCGTGCTCGCTCCCCGCCGTTCGCGTGAAGCCGCCCGTGTCGTAGCCGAGCAGCGCTGCGAGATATCGCATGAAGTCTTCCCGTGAGCGAATGGCTCTTGCGAGCACAGACTTGCGGCGATCCTCCGGATCACCGTGGATGTTGGCCCTGACCAACACCGTGCGGCTGGCACCTTCGCTCGACAAGTTCATGACAACAAATGGGGTGAGTTCCTCGACTGCGAGACTGGTCCATGCGGCCGGTCCGTTCTGCACCGGCATTGCGCGCGCCTTCGGGAGACTCAGCAGCCGGGCCGATACGTTGACCATGGACGCAGGATTGAAGCCGGTGATGGTCAGCTGCGCCGTCCAGCCACCTGGGTGTTCCTCACAGCGGATGTCACACGACGAAGAGGCGAGGTCGTAGGCATGTTGTGCCATTGAGTCGATACCCTCCTCAGGATCGACCTCGCCGCCATCGCCAGGCAGCTCATGAGGTTCAACCAACCAGCTGAGGTCATCCTTGCGCCCCTTCTGTGCGAGAACGCACTCGACACCGACGTCCTGGACAGAACCGGTCAGCTCGACGAGCAGATCGACGTTGGTACTGAACGCGGCGTCGGTAAGGTTGGCTGACCCTAGCCAAACGGTTGCCCGAGCACCGTGATCCTGCACGTAGAACTTGGCATGCAACCCCTTCAGCGATGGCGCCTCGACGCCGGTGTCGTCGGACGCGCCGGGACCGCCGTCCAGTGCTTCAAGGTCGTCCTGCGCGCTCAGCAGTGCATCCTTGAGTCGGTATACCTCGTGAACCGATGCCAGGGCCGTGGCCTGCGCATCCAGCGCACCCTGTCGCGACGCGATCACCTTCCGCTTTGCGCCAGGCTTGAAGAAGCGCGCTGCAGCGCCACCGGTGAGAAACGGCGAAACGGCCAGGGCAGCGTCGTACCTGGACCGGAATGGCCAAGACCGGGCACCGGGAAGGAAGGGGACAAACTTGCCACTTGCGAACGGGGCCGGTAACGCAAGCGAGGCGGTGCCGACACTCGACAACATCGAGGTGAGAAGCTTCTCCTGCGCGCTCGTCATCGAGCGCACGGCCATTCCGCGCAATTCTCCAAGCAGTTCGAGCAGTCCGCTCGTGTCTACAGCCCCGTCGGCATCAGGGTCCTCATCAAGCCTGACCAGGACGTCCCATGCGCGGTCGAAGGTCAGGTTCCGACTCATCACGAGCACGCGATGCAGATAGCTGTCGCCCTTCTTGAAGCGAATGACCCACAGCTTTGGATGAAACAGGCCGCCCTCGGGCCGGCGGACCTCGACCACGGTGTCTTCGATGAGCGTGTGTGCGGCTCGGTACCGGGCCGGCACGCTGATGGCACCGGCCTGACAGAACAGGATTGTCCGATCGGCATAGCGACGGACGGTCTCGAGCAGGTTGGCAGGCTCGTGCGCATCCTGGCGTTCGAAGCTTGCCGCGACCGGGATCGACAACAGCGCAGTGAGATCGAGCGTGAAGGAGGTGCCGAGGGCAGCATCTATCGACATCCCCTGCGGCGGTTGAAGCGCGTTGAGGAGAAGAGCAGTCTCGTTCAGGCGCAGCATCAGTCAGCTTCCTTCGTCGCGGTATTGGCTTCTTCAATGATCTTGGTACGCGGGGTGCCCAGCCCTGAATGGATGTCGCAGAGGATTTGAGCTGCCGGGGACCAGTTGTACTTGAACCGGAAGTAGCCCGAGCCGCCGCCCCAGCCCCGCAATCGCTCGTAGGGTTCCAGCAGCCGGGCGCGTCCTGGCTTGATCGTTCGTTCGCGTTCGGCGATGTGCGCGTGTGCTTGGTCGTCAGTCAGAAGGTCCGAAGAAGTTGTCACGAGTTGCTGCCATCGCTGCGCGAACTTCAGTGTGGAACGCCACCGCAACCGCGCGGCGGGCGCTGCCTCGATTGCCGCGAATCGTCTTTGCGCCCAGGCATCCAGTTCATGCAGGAGATTGGCTCTCGGCGGTTCCATCTCGATCTGTGCACGCCACTGACCCATTGCAATCCGGTACTTGTCCAACAACGTGTCGCGATCCGCTCCCATGTCCGGGCGATGGTGCGCACACAGGTAGTTGTAGAGAATGCGCGCCCCGAACAACAGCTGGTCAACATCGCGACCCAACCACATCGCTTCGGCGGTACGTGCCGGGAACTGATCCGCCAGCGGGTGATTCCACGCGTACGCCAGACCCGATACCCACGGCCGGTGGGAATCGGGTCCGCCCTTGTCCAGCAGCCAGCTGGTGAGTGATCGCTCGTCGCGTGGGGCTTTGTCGGATGCCAGGAACCGCTCCCTCAGCCACTCGGCTTCATCCGGACTCAGCGTGAATCCATCGTACTTGGGTGACTCGGCGGGGTACTCGGCCCATAGTCCGGACATCGCTTGCTGCTCGGCATCCTCTTCTGAGTGGAGGATCGACTTCTGGGCGTGCGCGGCGTTGTATGTCGCCAGCGCACGGTAGTAGTCCCAGAGCGAACCGGTGCCGCGGTAGATATCCAGTTGGCGCAGTAAGCCCCAGTAGCTGCTGCTCGGAAGCTGCTTGGTTTCCGAGCCGGTGGTGTAGCCGATGATGCCCCGACTGCGAAGACCATCGTCTTTGTAGCGCTGGCGCAGGGATTTGATGCGCTGTCCTTCGGCCCTTCTTCCTTCCTCGGCCAGGGCATCGACGGTCTTCGATGCCAGTCGCGATAGGTCACGCGGCAGGAACAGGAGGTACTTCGCCCGAGTGTGCAGCACGGTGTGGCCTGGAAACAGCGCGTCCGAGATCAGATCGCGGATGTTTCCGGTCCCAAGTTCGTCAACCGTACCCTGCTGGGAGAGCGCGTTAAGGAACAGCTGTGTTCGTTGCTGCTGCGTCTGATCGAAGCTCAACCACGCGATTTGGCTTACCACAGCTCCCCCCGTGCGTTCTTGAACGGAAGTTTACGTGAACCGTCATCCATGAGCTCAGGGAATCTGCGGTGCCTCCCTTTCTTCGCTATCAGGACGGCGCGCTGTCTCCCTTCGGGGACACGGGAAGCTTCTCTATGCTGCGCGCTAGGTAGTGTGCGGATAAAGCCTGCCGAGCGCAGATGCTGGGGTAGGGATGCGAGGCTCGTTTTGGGTATGCGGCGTATGAGGTACATCAACATTGACAGTTAGATTCGGTAGAAAGCTCTTCTGGCCCATACCTTTTCGAATTCGCGCCCGTGCCAAGCCAGCAGGAAGATAAGGGATGTTTATCGAGGGTAGGGTAGCGGCTTAAGGTCGAAGCGGGAATTCTCCGTGCTCCATGCGATCAGCTTGGACACCAACGGCAACGCAGGGGCTTCACCCTTGGATTGGGGAAAGGGTTTAGTGCCAAGCCTCTTTCCTCAAGGCATGAAACACACGGAAGGATCGTTGTCGTACATGGCGAGAGTCTCTTCGAAGAACGGCATCCATGTGCTGCTGATCAGGTCACGCGCGAACATGTTGGTGTGGCCGAGGAGTGATACCTCGACCTGGCGCAGACGTGGGTGCCTACCGACAAATCCTCTGGCGCCCGCACGCCCATACCCGTATACGGATGGCATCACGCGGACCCAGGCATCGTTCGAGGAGAACGTGTTCAGCATGGCTGTGACCTTTCCTTGACCGATTAGGCCGGGCCAATCGAATTTACGATCAACAATGGAGCCGGTAAAGATGACGCCGCAGAAGCGCTCGTTGAGCCCCCCCATGTCCCTCAGGTAGCGGGCGAACACGTAGCTCCCCAGCGAGTGGGCGAAGATGCAGATCGGACCCCGATGGACAATGCGCACTTCGTTGAGCCAAAGGCGGAACTCCTGCACAAGGTGGTCTAGCCGCCATGGATTCACCAGCGTTGTCACGGATTCACGGCCATACACAAAAGGGGCGAATCCCCAACCCGTATGCGTCGCCATCAGAGAGAAAAAGTGCAACCATGGCGCATGAGTCCTGATCCCGTGGATCGGGATGATTAGCCCCTTCCTGCGCTCTACATTGATCTGCACTCTGTTCATATAAGACTGCAGCGCCGGTTCCACCAGTGAAGGCGCGTGCAGCGGAACATGCAGATCGCTCACCCCAGGGTCCAATTTGATGTGGACCAGATTCGCGCGCACCCCTGCCTTGGACCGGCCCAACAGGTACAAGAACGCACTGGCCAGATCCTTCTGCGATTCGGCAAGGAACTGGATATCGAAGCGGACATCTGTATAGAACAGTGCCTCGGACACCCTCTGGATGCTTGCAGAATTCCTGAAGAAGATCAGCATGTCGATGTCCCGCGGATCGGGAGTGCTCTCATCGGCGAACGATCCGCCGACCACAATCGACGTAGCGCCGTTTCGCTTCGCCAGGTCGTGAAGATTGCGGAACGGCTCGGCATATCGCTGGCGGGGGTCGCCGTCGTCGTCTTTCCTGCAATACCGGCTGAGGAATTCATCGCGCGTGATCTGCGCGATGGGAGCGGATGCCCCAAGATTCGTTGCGTGCATGCTTGCTCCCATCAACCGTAGAAATATGCTGCCAGCGCAGCCGGGTACTGCTTGCCGAGAGTAACGTGCCGCGTGAGGCCGGCCTTCTTGTTCAGTTCGTCCGCCAAACAGCCGACGGAACGATGGAAGCGGCGAATCCTGGCTGGGCCGAGGGCGTATCGGGCCTCACAGGAAGTTACGAATTTATCGATCAGCATCATCATCTTTTCGTTGACCGGATTGACGACCAAAATTGTCCTATCGGAGTCACTGGTTCTGAAAGAGAAATGGTGTGTCGCTTGGTTGCGCATGTTCTTCAGCGTCCGAACGATGTGCAGGAGATCCGTCGGGACAAGCCTGCTGTCTTTGCATAGTTCGATCTTGTCGTTGAAGCTCAACTCCGTTGCCGCGCTGGCTTTGGCTGCACCGCCGTCGGTAATAATCCTGTGGAGCATGCCCTCGATATGTGTGGCGTGTGCGATGATGTCTGCCCGACATTGGAACGATGCTGACGTTGGTCCATTCGGCAGGGCCTGTACCGTAGCAAGCGCGCTTTCGTCATTGAAGATCGGTAGCTGCAGGCGAACGAAATGCGGGAGTTTCAAGTTCTCAATCTGAAGGCCGCTGTTAAGCGTCTGACCCAGTGCTAAAGAGTACTCCTTTGTATACTGGGCGATCCACGCCAAGTTGTTAATGCTTTCCCAGAAACTGTGGAATGGATAGCTGGCGATAACGTGAGGGGAATCATCCTCAAAGAAGTACTCCAAATCGCCCGGTATTGAAGTTCCGGCGAGCCGCTCGACCAGGGCCCGGACATGCTCCGAAGATAGTTCGCAGCTGGCGATCGTCTCGTTCTGGCCTTTCAGCCGCGGCCTATATAGCGTACTGATTTGACCCGGCCTGGTTACATCCACCAAAGCCTTTAGGCGATAGTTCTCTGGTATTTCCATTCCCTTGGCTTCCTTGTTGTAAGCGACACTGAAACACCTGCCGGTGCCTACTTATCGGCTGCGCTCTAGTAGTCTTTAGCGAGGGAGGAGGGCGCTGGCGCTCAGGATACGTCGCCGTCAGTGAGCGGTTTGAGCGCCTTGCGCATAGTGCTCACTGATAGCCGGCCCTCGCACTTTTTCACCGCGACGGCGGCAATAAGCCTTGCTTCGGTGGAGCTCATCTTGAAACCGAAGTGTTTCCAAGGTAAACGGCGTGCGAGAACCAAACCGATGCCATCAACCTTGTTGGCGATCACGACTTCAGCGGGATGAACGGTGCGATGCCCCGGTTGGGTGCCATCAACATCTAGGAAGGGGCCTTTGAAGACGCGAGTAGGACAGTAAGCTGTGGCCCCCTTCAATGTGACCCCGTGGCTCAAAGCCTCCCTCCTGAACTTCGCCGCCGCACGCCTCTCTTCCCTGTCCAGGTGGCGCTCATACCCGAAGATTCGAAGTGACGCAGCGGCATCACTATTGAGCCATTCGGTAAGACTTGGCAGTTCGGTAGAGGTCGCGTATGGATTAGCCTTTGACTTCACGGCGACCTTCTTCAGTTCAATATCCGAAAGTTCCTCAGCTACGACCTTGTAGCGCTTCTGCGCCGCTGCGAACTCGGCGTCACTGGCGGCGAACACGCCGTTGATGCGACGAATCCGAGTTAGTTCCGCCTGGATGCGACGGTACAGCGACTTGTCGTTCAACTCGGCCATCAGGTCGCAGGCCCCGTCCAGTCCCTTCTGGGTGAAGTTGGAACTGCCGATAATCACGGTACAGGGGGATGCCAGCGCCCACTTGTGATGGAGGCTGTCACTGATACGGAAGTCGACAATGAAGTCCAGCGTCGGCAGCTGCAGTGCTAGCTTGCGCCCCGCTTCTATGAAATCCGGTGATGTGAAGCCGCTCTGGGTACCGACGATGAAGGTGACTTTGCGATTCTGCCGGGCGAGCGCCCTCAGCAGATCGATTTGCTGATGCGAGACGCCGAACGCAGATGCGATCGTCAGTTCACGGCCATGGATGCCCTGCAGGGCCTGCAGGTACGTGGTTCCACTGTGTCCATTGAAGATAAGGCAGGCGCTTGGCATAGGTTCTAATAAGACGACTAGTGGCTGGCAGTATGTATCTTCAGGTTGGATCCGATGCAAACTGTTAGTATCGAGAGCAACTACCGGAGTGTCGCAGCCCCATTGATCCTCCCGCCAGGCCTCCGCTAGCACTGACGCGTTCGGCGGCTGAGAGGACGGGCCTCCGAATACGCCTACCACAGATCGAAGTGGACGCGTTAATTGTCTCTTGTTCCGGCATTCTGCCGTGAACGTGATTGGTGGGGTATGCCCCCTCTAACACACAGCATCAAAGCCTTGAGATAGGAGCAGCATAAGCTGAGAGAGCTTTGTCTTGTGATCGAAGACCTGCCGAGAGCGAACGTTGGGCGGGGTAGTAGATTAGGAAGATTTGTCAAGGGTACGGTGGAAATTCCGCTTTTGGCCATGAATTCAACCTGTCGACGCAACACACTGAAGACTAAATACCGGCAGCAGGACTGTTGCGAATGGAGCGCAGGCGCGGGATCTGCTATAGCGACGCCGAGAGGGCTCTGATGTGGAACCGGTTGCGACGAGGCGAATCGCTTCGTCAAATTGCAGCTATATTTGACCGTAACCACGGCTCGGCTCGCGCGGTACTGCCAAAGTTCGGAGGCATCCTGCCAGCTCCGCGCCGACGATCAGAGCGCATAAATCTCCGGGAGTGTGGCTGTCGGTGAGTCCATGCGCGCCGTAGCGAGTTCACTTGGCCAGGCCCCCGTCGCCCATACGTCGGGAGCTACATCGCGACGATGGGCGTAGTGGGCATCGAGCAGATTCAGCCGATCAGAAGGCTTGGCTGGCCGCGCGGCGCACCGAGCTCGGCTGCTGGTCCACCCTGCAGCATTTTTTACCCATCGTACTGATAGTTTGACCGAACATACATTCTTGCCACACCGCCTGCCGGGTCTACACGCAGCGGCGTCGGTGACGGATGTACTGGGGGGCGGTTGGTGTCACCGAAAGAGCTACACGGTGAGCGCCCCTTCGCATCATCCTCGTTTCTTGTGAACGCGAAAACCGTCTCTCACCTCCGTCCAGCTGCTTACGATTTTCAGCTGATACAACCTGCCGAGTAGCGCCACTACCGGAGGTGTGTTCGGCACCAAGGGCTTTTTGGCTCCAACGGCTGATAGATCACTGTAAGGCTTGCCTAGGCGACCAAGAGCCTCGACCATCTGAGCAGAGGTCATTACCGAGAGGTGAGGCTCCATCAGTTTGACGAAGGTCTCTGGGGGCCGTAGGACGTGCGCAAGCCTCAGCACTACATTCAACGGCAGAACCACTGAGTTGGCGGCTGCAAAGTGACCCAATGCACTGAGACCTTCTACCGACGAGGTTTCGGCGAATTCCTCCGCCCTGGTGACGATGGCGACCTTCACCTGCTGAGGCACAAGACCGCTTCGCACCAAGTTGTAGAGGTCTTCATTAAGAAGTTCGGCACTCATGTATTTAGGGAACCTCACCGACTGGGCAATAAAGCACTCACGCGTAGGCCAATTTGCCTCAGATAGACGCACATACAAGGACTCGTCGTCTTCAACAACCTCGTCCCGCACGAGCAACGAAATCAACACTCCGTTCTCAATTGGCACGTCGGCAGTGCTGAGCCTCACATCCATCTTGCTAACGATCTCTGCGCGTAGCTCGGGCGACAAAACGTCCTGCGCCCTCAATATGGCCAAAGCCGCTCGGGAGGTATCCTCCCATTCAGACTCGGGCGGAACAAAAATGCTGCCGACATTTTTCAAGAGATGCGCCAAACTTTGGTCGACCGCTTCGTAATGGTCCAGATAGGTCAAAACGTTAACCAGCGTAGCCGGGCACCGCAATTCGCCTGCCAGCACCGGGAAGCAGCTGGCCGGTGCTAATTCAAGATCATCCACGAAGCAATTAGGCGAGGCCGACCGGACCAAATGACGCACTACTTTTTCGTCCCAATTACCCGCCGCGAGAAGCATTCGAGGGAACGAAGCAGCAGAGGTGACGCTATACTCCCCGCGCTGAAGCTGCGTCAAGTAGATAGGCAAGTTCTCAAGAACGTATTTGAAGATGCTTGGATTGGCTGCTTCCAGCGTATCTAACGAAATGTCGGCGCGCCCTCCATTGGCAGTCACAAGGTTTGCGTGATTGATCAGATACAAGCTACGTGCCGTGAAGGCCTCAATGAGCTCAACGGACAGCTTATCGAGAAACTCCACCCTGGCCTGAGCCTTGGAGAAAAGCCAGGCAATCCGGCGTGCTTCATTGGCACCAACAGAGCCGCCGGTAAGTGATGGAATGCTGGAATAGGCGGTAGACAAGTACTGCCGCACGGCGGCATCGGTCTTGTAATCGATTCCATCATTCAAAGACGTCAGCGCTGCACCAACAAGTTCCGCCCGCAACGCGTCATCGATCTGTGAGCTGCTCACGAAGAATGAAAACACGTCCCTGTACAGCGGTGACAGTTCTCGGGCAAGGGCAATCTGTTGGGTTCCATTGCTTAGATAGGCCGCAAGGAAGTTCGCCTCCAACTCGCCCATGGCCACCAGCGCGCCGATCATGCGGCGGGTGTTCTCGAGGTTGCCCTGGTCGCCGAGGAGATGATCCAGCACGCAAATATTGTACAGCGCAGGGTCGGATAGCAGGGATTCGCCCGCTTCGCGAATGACCGATTCAATGTCGTCGGCTGACAGCTCGAAGTAGATGTCAGGCTTGCCGCGCTGCACATGATGCATCAGGAAGTTCGTAGCAGCCGAGGTGACACGCGTGCCATGGAAGATGGCGGTGCACAGAGCAAAATTTCGATTGATGTGCCCATCCCGGACCAGCTCATATGCCAGAACGGATGGGAGCACATCACGCACGAACCTCGCCACCGTCAGCCCACCCGTTGCCAAGTAAGGTGCAATGTCTTGCCGCTTGATCAAGTCCTGGACGTCAGCCCCGCGCAAGAACCGCGCCGCGCTGGCAAGTCTGGCCAACTGAGCAGAAATGGCCTGGCGATCGCTATCTTTCCAGTCATCCACCGTAAAAGGCCCAATAGAAGCATCGAGATCCGATCTGCTAAATTTGAGAGTGTTCTGGTGAGACCGACCGATGTAGATGTATGCCTCGATGTCTGGGCCGTCAGGCTGGTCAAAGAACGACTGCCAGAACGCAGGCTTCTCGATATCATCAGCCGGAACAAAGCCATCATGCGCCACAAACCGTATATCACCCTCAGGCAACGAGGCTGCACGGGCGACACGCTTGGCATGGCTCCGTAGGGCCTGACCTAGAGCTACACTTCGACGAGAGATGCTGTCAATTGCAGATATTTGCTTTGTGGCTGCTGCTGATGCTTCTCCAATTGCGTGCATCCCATCGGAGACCAGTTCTCGCGCCGTCCTGTACAGCTTATCTAGCGCACTGTCACCGAGACGAATGTTCTCAAAATCGGCAAGATGCGTGCCCTTATACAACATCATCGCAAAGAGCTCAGTATCGGTAATTCGTAGCTCGGATCCCGCCCCAGAGCGGATTCGATTGCGAAACACCAAGAACTCGTTGCGAGCGTTCTTCAGGAAGCGCATATCAGGAACGTGCCGGCTCACCAGGTCTATTAGATCGCTGGATACGCTGAAATCGTGCCCGGACATGAGCCCGGACACCACATTCTTGGCATTGTGATGCGTAATGAATGGCACAACCGGAATGACTAGATCAAAGAACTTTGTCCTGTTGGCCCTTTGACTTTCAGAGTGCGACCGCGCCGACTCCGGATCCTCTGGCGCAGACTTCTCGCCAGTGGTGATTTCGCCAAGACGTTCGAAGATACTGTCCTTCATTGCGTAGATGAAGCGGATAGGGCGTCCGCCGGAGGGTGCGTTCAACAACGTATTGAGCGCCCTCAGAGTCTCAAAAATCCGATGGTCATCGAATCTGTCAATGTCCTCGAAAACCACGACGTTGAGACCCGAGGTCTCAAAAAAGTAAAATATTTCGTCCAGGTATTGATCAAAGTAGGAGCGGGACTGTTCGTCCAAAGTGACCGTAGCCGGGCCGGCCGAAAGCTGCTTGATGCTGAGTCGGCCATAAGCTAGCGACCGGACAAGGTAGGTCAGTGCGGCAGCAGTGGCAAAGATTGCGAGGTGAAGCAAAGGTCCCCAGGACATAATCCCAAGCCCGGAACCGATCTTCTGCGACCAATCGACGAGCAGAAATCCGAGGGAAATGACGAAACCCGCTACCAATGCGCCCATTGCTTCGCGAGAGCGCTGGAAACGCTGGATTCTCCTAAACCTGGACCCGGGGGTCTTGCTTGGCTTTTCGCGATAGAGAAGCTGTTTAACGATCTCTTGCTGGATTTGGTTCGTCGTGCTGAAGGCGTCGCCCGTCGTTCCAGACTGCGGAACTGCAGGCGAGAGCGCGGAAAGCGAAATCTCTACGATGTTCCCTGCGTTTTGCACAACAACCTGCCTGAGGATGCTGCTCTTGCCGACCCCGTAGTTGCCCGAAAGGGCGATGTTCCGGACATCATTCCCGTCCAGTGCGTGCTGAATCTCGCGCACGTAGATCTCATGGTCCGCCTGGCTATACGCCGGCGTTAAAACTGAAAGCCCAAGGAGATCCCCTTGTCGACTGGGCTGTCCTTGGGAAAGATCAGCCGCCGTTGCGGCGTCTTCGAGGGCCGCGCCTGGTTTTTCTTTTGTGACCGCCGGGGCTGGGCTGTGATAACCACCGCTATTCATGACTTCCTGTCCAAAGTTGGTGGCGATACCTACGGCGTGAAGACTAGCGCAGCGCGAGCGCCTGTAACAGTGACCCGCGCCTTAGAAGGCGGTTGCCTACGGTCGGCCATCTGCGCTATTGCCTGACGGATAGCGCTTTCGGCGGCCCGCCATCCAGCCGCAGCAGATGGGCAGGCAGGGGGTGCAGCCCAACCTCACACGATAATCATACAGGCGGCGCTTGGGCAGCGTTCTGCGGGGGAAGTTGCCACCTGCCGTAAGTTCGGCGACGAATTTGCTTTGATCGCTTGTCCTACTGCAGTTGAGCGATTAACGACTGTAAGCGTGAGCAAGCGGGTAATGAACAAGCCATGGTTACTCGCCTGACCCCGCGATGGAGCACCCCCCACACAAGTTCTAGGTACGCCGCCTGCTTGGATCGGCGGAGTCGGTGAGCGGTCCATTGATGGAGCGGCAAGGGCCCGTCTCAATAGTCCCAAAATGGCGCCGAGCAGGAGTGCGAATTGGAAGATGCATCGGGGGTAGGGCAGGGACAGCCATCGAGCCGAAGCGGACACGCCGCATTGCGCTGCAGAGGGCACTCTGACACCTCTGCGCCAGTTCTCCGCTTCTGGTCGCAGATCAAATGTTCACTCGCAAGCGCTTGGCGCGCTCCTTGAAGGCACGCTCTCCGCCTTCGAGGATGTCGCACACGTGCTGACGAATAACTGGGTTCTCAAGACTGCCGCTCTCGTACGTAATGCGCGGCAACTGGCCCGGCCTGTGTGGTCCGCACTGCGCCACAATCACTTGGTCCGCATCGGTGTTCACCACCAAATTGGCGTTGTGCGTCACAATCACGATCTGACGCCGCTTCTTTGCGTCGCGGAAGCGATGCACCAGCTCTTGGTAGATGGATTGAGGGTCCAGGTTCTCTTCGGGCTGATCAATGATCAGTGGCCGGTCATCTTCCGCATCTATGGCCAAATAGAGCAGCAGCAAGACGATGCCGCGCGTACCAGGCGACAATTGCTCGATATCTACGCCGTCATACTGCAAGCCGTAGCCAACAGTGATGTGATCGGTGCCGTACAACCAGTCCGAGATGTTGCGGGCCCAAACGCGGAATTCGGCGTTCTCCGGCTTGTGGGACCGGAGCGCCGCCTCATTGGCCTTAACGAAATCGAGCAAGGCCGCGGCAGCCTGCGAAGAGTCACCGGTCGCCCACGTCGCCATTAGCGCGGCGCGCGCCGACCGCAGCAACTCACCGCGCCCCTTAAACGGACCGCTGGTCCGCAAATCCAGTAGATCCTCACCCTTGGCGGCCCATCGTGCCACGTCTACATTTCGACGCACCGAGAAAGACAATTTCGACAAGGAGCCTGCCGCCCTATCGATGCGCGCCTTGATGGGCGCGTAGAGATCGGCAAGTTCCTGCTCCTCCTCAACGATGGCTTCGAAGATGGCGGTATAGGCTCCGCGGCGCGCATCGACCAAGGCGCGGATGCGCTCGTCTGCCCCTTGAATGCGCGCGATCTGCTGGAGAACCTTGGTCAGCCCGGCCTCGGCCTTGGTGATCTTGTCCGAAAGGGTAGTGAAGCGTTTGGCGTTTTGCGCGTCTACACCGACCAGGGTGCCCAGGCGAGCGAGCTCCCGCTCAAGGAGTGAGAGCGATTGATCAGCGAGGTTAACGTCCACGGGGATCAGCGCGACGGCCGAGTCGGGATTGGCCTGAGCCACCGGATCGGTTTCCGCGGGGCTTTGCAGCGCAGCAACAGACAGGCCTGCCTGTTTGATGCGCTCGGTCAACAACGTGTCAACCGGGCCGGCATAGTCGAGCCTGAAGGCTTCCCAGTCAGTGGCACTGAGGCCGGCATGCTCACGTTCTTGCTTCATATCGGCGAGTAGAGATGGCGCCTGGCGGGTGCGGAAGTCGCGCACGTCGTCTTGCAAGTGAAGTAGGGCTTGGTGTCGGCGCTTGGCTTCGTCTACCAGTTGTCGCTTCCGATCGACCGCGAGCGAAACCTGCTCATGGCGCCTTGCGCGGTCTTCGTTGCCCTTGGCAACCAGTGACTTGCGGTCGGTTTTGTCCTTTTCGATCGCATGCTTTTTCTCGTCCCGGTCCTTCTCAAGCGACTTCAGGCCGTCCTTCTTGACACGTTCGTCGGTGAGGTCGGCGGAAGCCCTGGTCAGAGCCTGTTGCTGGCGTTCACGCTTCTGGCGCGAAGTTTCCAGCCGAAGGCCCAGCAACTCCTGGAAAGAGTCGGCGCCTTCACGTTTGTTGAGAGGATGGGCATTGAAAATCACACGCTCGATTTCGGTGACCAACGCATCGTTCAAGCCTTCCGCCGAGCAGAGCTGGTCAACGAACTGCTGTGACAGGTACTGGACGTAAGGGTTGGCTAGGAAGTCCTCCATGTCAGTCTGGGAGAGCTCATTACCAGTCGTTTCGCCAGATGCCCATTGCAATTCGGCTTTGCTGTCAGAGAGGTGCTGTTTCGCGCGGAGGATGAAGGACCGCTCGTTCAAATGAGGGGAGAGCGCAAGGCCTCCTGCCGCAATCATATCTGCCAAGGCGGTTTTCCCCGAGCCCCGTGCGCCGATAACGGCAACCAGTCCCGCGTTCAGCTCAACGGCACCATTCGCGATCCAGGGCGCGTTCGTCACCGACAGCGAGTTGATGGTGTGGCTGCCTAACGCGCCTCGCGGTGGCTCGGCGCCGATGGAAACACGCTCTTCGGGTTCGATGCAGGCCTGGCGTAGCGAATCGAACATCAGATCGCCCTTGATCCAGCAGCGGCGGTCACCGTCAGGCTGCCCGGCCTTGGCGATCGAATGCGCATCCGACCCGTGCAGGCAAGGCTTGCATCCGTTGTACTGGCTCTCAAGTTCCGCGACGGTGGCCGACTCCTTGCCCAGCCAGAAGCGGATCTGCTTGGGATTGGAGCTGAAGATGATGTGCGCAAGACCCTCGAGGTTCTTGCGCTGCGCCGCGAAAGAAGCGGTTGCGTCGCGCAGACCCGAGGTTCCGTCCTTCTCTCCGCCGGCGACAGCGATCAGGGCATTCTTCTTGATCCACTCGTTTTTTGACCAAGCCTGCTTGAGCTGGTCGAAGTTCACTTTGAACTGGTTGGCACCTTCGGACCGGGCTGCCTCGTCGTCTGTCAGGCCTGGTTTGTGGGCGCGACCCAAGCGGATCAAGTCGCTGCGTTGACAGCGGTAGGACTCGCCCAGATAAGAGAACTCGAACTCCAGCAGAAAGCGCTTGATCCGATGTACGTGGTCGGCATCATGTGGAGAAAAGAGCAGGTGGATGTTGACCGCCGATGCCTTCGTAGTTTCGATGCCAAGCCGCAGTTCGACGTTGGGAAATATCAGGCCTACGCCAGGTAAGCGTCCAAGACGCTTTTCGTCAACGACCTTCTCATAGCGTTCGATACCGAAATAGTCGGTGACACCTATTGCGCGAATTGGCGGGTTCGACGCCTCGATAGCGTCCAAGAATGCGGCCCAAGGATCTGGACCCCCGTACTGGTCGTTCAGAGCAGTGCCGGGTGTGTGGATGTGAGGGTCCCAGCGATGCCAGATGGAGCCTCGTTTGCTTTGTATATCGAATTGAGTCTTCACGGGCGTCGGAGGGCTGTGGTCAGATTTGGCTTACCATTGTGCAGGTTGAAGCCGACCGATTGTTGGGGCCTTTCTCGTGAGCATGGATGGCTACTTAGACCGCCAATTCAATCGTCCAGTCTTGGCCGTTTGCAGACGAGCTCAGGTCACTTCAGCAGACGAGCAGCAGGGTTGTCTTCCGCTGCTCCGGCCTGGAAGTACCCAATCACACTCGCCACGGAGCGATGCTCCGTCATCGCCATGACCGCAGGCAAGGGGACCCCTTGTTTGCCTGCCTCGGTAACAAACCCTGACCTTAGGCTATGTGCCCCAAAATCGCCCTCCAGTCCAGCCAGGGTGGCCCGACGCTTCACAACAGTGGCCACCGAGCCGGGGAGGAGGGCAGGCCCAACCCGATTCTTCCAGATGCGCCGGAAGATCGCCCCATCATGGATCCCCGCCGCTTCTAGCCAGGCCGCCAGTGCTTCAGCGCTGCGCCCCAAAATCGGTTTGTCCGGGGTCGAATCCGGTGTCACGCCCGCTTGCTGAGTCTTGGAATACTCCAGCCGATAGATATAGCCGTCCTCGCCGACCTTGCGCAGGTCGCGCATATCCGCGGCCGCGATACGCCAGGCGCTCTACGACAGGCTCCAAGATGCTGAAAAATCAGCGAGATCTGAGCGCGAGAGCCTGGCTGAGCACGTCAGATCTGTCGAGAGCCGCGCATTGGGTGATCTTGATCGCGCTAGACAAGAGAGCAAGGTGTTGCAGGCGCAGCTAGCCAGCGCACTGAAAAGACATGCGTCGATTGAAGCAGAGATGCGCGGTAACCTAGAAAAGGCACGCACAGCCACTGCGGCGGCAGTACAAACGGCGGACAATCAGCGGGGCCGATGTGCAGCTCTAGAAGAGCAGCTGGCCAAGCTCCAGAACTTGCCGGCGGATCTAGAGGCTGCGCTTAGGAGAACCCAGGTGACCGCTCGCCCACGGAGGACAAGCTCCAAGCAGAGAGCTAAGAAGAGCTCACCGAAGGACACGAATTAGGAACACTGGCGCGGCCAGAGCCCCTCTCGGGACATCAATTAGGATCACTATTGACGATGATTTGCTCCTAGTTGATGTCCCGACTGGCGTTTTGGGTAGAAAAAAGCCTTTGAATTCAATAGGGGGCACGATCTAGGAACAAAAGGACATCAATTAGGAACACCGACACCGACAGTGACCGCTCGTCCACCGAACTGCGTTCTTACATAATATACAAACCGGGCCTTGCTCAAATCCGGAAGCCCTTGCGGCAGTAGGCGTGACGCTCATTCCCGCGCTTATGGCCACCAGCATTGCAGTCGCGGCCAGCTTTCGCCAGACAGCCTTCTCTTCACGGCTGATCGCTCGCGCTTCGCCCACCACCCCCAGCACCTGAGCCAGTGGAATCCCGGTGATTCCGGCTATGGTCGCGCACGTCACGGTGTCGGGGAATTTCTTGCCTCCCCGCCAGTTGCTCACAGCCTGCCGCGAGACGCCCAGCTTCCGCGAGAGGTCGCTATCTGAGGCCGCTCCACTGGCCTCAATAGCTCTGGCGAGAATCTGATCGAAGTTCATCTGTCCACCCTGTGTTGACACTCTGTCCACCCCCAGTGTACGTTGCGCCCTGTCCACCGGCGGTGGACACCCGCCAGCCGGTCCCCCTAGGCCGCTGGCGGGAATCTAGGGGCTAGGGGCAGGGGCAGGGGATGCACGGATACATGTTCGCCGTAGCGGCCGTCGCAGCGCTTAGCGTTGTGGTCGGAATTGCGCGCCTCGCTGTATGGCTGATCGACCGCCGAGAAGAGCAGGGCGCCAGGGCAATACGTGACGCTTCTCGTGTCGCTCAGGCACGCGCCGAATTCCTTCCTACACCCAGCCAGCTTCGTCATTCATCCGAGGTGCGGCGTGGCTGACGGCTCCCGCGCTCCGCGTACTACCTGCGCCTTCTGCGGCGATGTGACTGTGTATTTCTTCCCCGGTGGGCTGTGTGCCGCCTGTACCGGCAAGAACGCCCGAATCAAGCTCGACGGCATGACGCCTGCGCCGCGCGCAGAGCTTGCCGCGTTTGATGACGCCATCGGCGTGATGCATGCCTCAGCACGCCGCACCGAGATGGCCTCAGAGGCCATGCAACGCAATAAACGCGCATCGGGTGCTTCTCTCAAATCGTACCTCGCGGCGGCTCCGGTCGCGTTGACCCCGGAGGGCCAGCGCGAAGCGCTGGCCCTTGGGCTTGTCCATTACAAAACAAGTGACAACGGGCCGAAGCACGGCCGTCTGTCCATCGAAATCGACCCGCTGCTGGCGCGGGCGCAACGGCTGCGCAAGTCCGTAATCACGAGTGCACGACTCCATGACCAAGAAGCCAAGAAGGGATCGCGCCGTGGGGCGTGGTACATGCTCACGCTCACCTACCGAGACGGAAGCCGTAGCGGCCCTCGTGACGTTAGCGAGCTACTTAAACGCATGCGGGGGCACTTCAATGGAATTGTCGCTCGGGCCAGACGGTTCGCGGGTGAGGTGTTCCGTTACCTATGGGTCGGTGAGCTTACCCAGCGTGGCCGACCCCACTACCACCTCCTAATTTGGGTGCCCAAGGGCATCTATTTCGGCAAGGTCGATCACCGCGGTTGGTGGCCGCACGGCAGCAGCCAGATTGAGAAAGCGCGCAACGCGGTGGGGTATCTCGCCAAGTACGCATCGAAGTTCACCAGCGTCATTGCTGCTGCGTTCCCCAAGGGATTTCGCACGCATGGTTGCGGTGGCCTCGACACAGAATCCCGCCGCGAACTGCGGTGGTGGAAAGCCCCCGTATCGGCACGTGAAGCGCTCGGCACTGAAGCCGACATCCGTAAGTGCCAGGGCGGCTATTTCGACAAGCTCACAGGGGAGTTCTGGCCGTCCCCATGGCGAGTGACCTTTGCATTCGGCCGGACCATCGCTTGGAAGGTAATCCCACTATGAAAGTCGAAGTCATCAGCGAAAACATCGCCGTCCGTTCGTTCCCCGCCCGCGAGGGCAAAGCGGCCACCGTGTTCCGTGAGCAGAAGGCCGCAGTACTGCGCCCGGGTGACCACCCGCTGCCTTTCAAGATGACGCTGGATGAAGACCAGCAGCCGTACAAGGCGGGCGTATATGACCTGTGTCCCACGTCGCTGGAAAACAGCAAGTTCGGCGGTCTGGAGTTCGGTCGCCGTATCCGTCTCCTCACTCCGTCGCCCGCGCCGGGCGCTGCACCGGTCAAGGCCTGATCCATGGCGCAGCAAGCACACGTCCTCTACTGCGTCGAGTTCGATGCAGTTAGCAAGGAATGCATCACGCAAGCGTGGCTCCCTGCGCCATCTCTTTTGCCCCCGCTATCGGTCGAGCAGGCGGGACAGATTCTAGGGATGGCGTTCGTTGTTCTCGCCGTCTGCTGGGGCTGGAAGAAGCTCGGCCAACTCACTCAACGATGAAAAGGAATTGCAATGGATATCGACGTCTCTGGTGTTGTGACCGCGTTCGGCGGGATCGTGGCTGCTGTCGGTCTGGTCGGTGCGGCAAAGATGCTGCCGAACGCCGCGATCAAGGCGTGGAGCTGGATCCAGTCCGCAATCCGCGGCTGATCCCTGCTTGATCGGGAGGGGGCTTCGGCCCCCTTTTCTTTGGAGGTCATATGGAAGGTTGGATAGTTCTATGCGTCGGACTGATGGGTCTAAACATTCTCTTCGGCGACTGATCGGCTTTGCGGTCGGCATCGCCCTGGTGCTGACCGTGTTCTCTGCAACAGGGCAATCTAACGGCAGTGTCCGCGTTACCGCGTCCTCTATTCGCTACGCCGCGACTACGCCTACCGGCGTCCGCACAAGCGCGTTGCTGGAAGGCACCTACACAGGCACAAAGAACGGCGTCAAGCAGTTCAACGTTCCCGTGCATTTGCCGTCAGGCACACTCGGCAATCTCGCCAAGTCTGCGATCAAGCGCGGTGGTGCTGCGTACGGCTGGTACAGCCTCGCGAAAGGTCTTATTGATGGTGCGGGCTGGGCCATCGATGAGCTTCAAAAGCAGGTCTACAATCCTGCCAAAGGCACCTACTCTCCACCCGGCTCAAAGATGTACTGTGCCGCTCCCGGCGGCGGATCACTGCGTTGTACTACGAGTTTGTCTGGTGCAATCAGCATTGCATCTGTGCAGTACACCGGATGCGACAGTGCAAAGTTCGATGTGGGCGGAATTTCCGTTTCGTGTCGCAATGGTAATGATCGTATGTTCCTTGCTCAGCGGACTGTCACCGCCAACACCTTCAATCACGGAAGTGGCTCGCAGTTCGATGAGCCGGTTCCGGACCAGCAGTTGGGCGAGCTGCTGAAGCGCTCTCCCCAGGTCGTCAACGCCATCCTAATTGACCCGGAGAGCGGTGCGCCGATCAGAACCGCCGAGTTGGTCAACGCCATGAATGAACTACGTAAGTCGCTTGAACAGGCCAACGGGTTGGAGCCTGCGCCTGACGTGCAGCCGACTGACGATCCCACAAAGCCTGAACGCATGGAGTCCACGTGGCCCGGCTTCTGCAATTGGGCATCTGTGGTTTGCGAGTTCATTGACTGGGTCAAGAGCGACGGCGAGCCACATAAGGAATTGCCTGAGACGGAGTTGCAGATCGATCCGCAAGGCTGGAACAGCGGGATCGGTGGCGGCACGTGCCCGGCTCCACAGACGTTCTCTATCACTGTCGTCGGTGCACAGGGTCAGGCTCAGTTCGATTGGCAGCCTGCCTGTGATTTCGCTAGCACTCTCAAACCCTTCTTGATTACCGTCTGCTCGCTGGTTGCCGTCTTCATTCTGGCTGGGCTGCGAAACGGAGCTAAGTCATGAAAGCACTGTTGCAATCTCTCTTCGGTGACGCCATCGCTCGCATGCTGGGTGGCGCGGGCCTGTCCGTCATCAGCATGGCCGCAATCATGCCGGTGGTCCTTGGCGCGCTGAATCTTGTCGCCTCCAAGCTGCAAGGAATGCCTGCCGATCTGGCAAGCCTCGCGCTGTTGTCCGGGGCAGGGGAGGGTCTCAGTGTCATCGGCTCCGCAATCATGGCTCGCATGGCGATTTCCGCCGCTGGTGTGGGTATCGGGAAGGCCACGAAATGATCTATTTGATTACAGGCATGCCGGGCAACGGCAAAACGCTCTACGCCGTTGACTTCATCAAGAAAGAGGTGGGGAAGGGTCGTGCCGTCTACAGCGATATCAAGGGTCTGACGTTGCCCGGTGTTGAGCCTGCACCTGACGACTGGCGAACGCTGCCCGATGGCGCTCTCGTTGTCTACGACGAAGCGCACAAGCGCTTTCCTTCGTACAAAGGCAAGGGGCGGTCGCCATTGCAGGTTGTCCAGGACATGGACGAACACCGGCATCGCGGCTTTGATCTGATGTTCATCACGCAGTGGCCCGACAAGATCGACAACGAGCTATTCCGATTGGTCGGCACGCACTGGCACCTTAACCGTGCTTTCGGCCTGCAATCTGCCAGCCTATGCGCCTTTACCCGTGGCGTTCTCAATCCATACAGCCAGCTCGCACGAAAGGGCGCGGATGAGTCGATCTGGAGCTACCCCAAAGACCTCTATGGGGTGTACAAGTCGTCATCGCTGCATACCGATGCCCACAAGTTCAAGTTGCCCGCCAAGATACGAAATGGGCTGATCGTTGCACCGATGATCGCGCTGGTTTTGTGGGGCCTGTATCTGTTCCTCGTGCCGTCTGCCGCAAAAGACGCTCCGGCGCAGCGCAGCGTAGCGGAGACTGCGCCGGAGCGTCTTTCAGTCACCGATCAGCCGCAGGAGGTTCAGGCCTCTGACAAAGCGCCTCCCACTGGCGAGTACTACTCACTGACCGCGCCCAGCGTTCCTCAGTTGGCCGGTTGTGTTTCCAGTGAGCGTGGTTGCCGGTGCTTCAACCGTGACGGCTACCAGATCGATCAGACGCAGGCTGAGTGCAAGTCGGTCATTGAGCGTCCCTTGCCGATCAACGTCTATCACCCCTATACACAGTCCGCGCGCCAGGACGATGCGGGAAGGCAAGGGCAGGCAACACCTGTGGATGCCGGGACTGTCGTTGGTTTTGAGTCCGGCAAGCGCGCTGATGTGTTCCCGCGCTCGGCGGGCTACACGTCTGAAACGGTAACCGGCCCGACAACTACTCTGTAGCGCCGATGGATGCCTTCCAATCGGCGTCGCGCGTCCGATGGTCGTGTAGCTTCATCGCCAGCAGCCGAAGAAGCTCGCGCCGCTTCGGATTTCTCTTTGGATCAGCGGCGAGGTCTGTCAGGGCGCGTACTGCCGCGTCCACCTGTGCGGCATCCGTCGCAATGAACGTCATCAGGGCGATCGCATCGCTCAGTCCGTCGATATAGTCGGCTGTGATTTGGGCGTCTGCGTACGTGGTCATATCGTCTCCTTGTGGTCCCCGGATTGTAGGGGGTGTAGGGGCATGGCCCCTACGGAGACGCTCTCAGCCCGCAGACCGTCCGAAGTGCCGGTCCCGGAAGTCGCCCAGGTCTACAACGACGACCTTGACCATCTGGCGCTGACCGGCTTTTCGCTGTCCGGCCTCGGCCTTGCGCCGGGAGGCGAACCCGGCCACTCTGAGTTCCATCTGATCGCGCCATGCCAGTCCGGCAATCCGTTCGGGCGTCATGCGGTCGCCGTCAGGGCTGACTAGGTAATTGCCTCTGACGCTCCAGCCCGCGAAGGGGCCGGTCAGGTACTGGCACATGCATCAATGCTCGCTTTGTCCTTGGGACCACGGAGAGGCAAGAGCGATGCCAGCAGCAGCTTCAGCAGGCCGCCGTAGTAGCCCATCAGGCTGGCCGCAGCTTTACATAATATACATTATGCGAAATGGATGATGGGCCGTCTTTCGTGGGTCTGGCTGTGGATCAAGTCTTGCCTCCCTTCTCGGGAACCCAACAAGGACGAGATCGCAGCATGACCACGATGGACCCGCACGACCGTATCGACATGACCGGCCCTTGGGCCGGTTTCGGCTTTCAGGGAGGCCACATGTTCACCCCCGAGGGCCACAGCCTTGAACCCTGTGACATGACCTGGTGGTCCCTGACCTGCAACATCGCCCGGGAATGGCGGCTGATGATGGAGGAAGCCCGGCCGCGGCAGACGCGATCGGTAGCATCTGGAAAGCGCTGCCCCACAATGGATTCCAGCGTCGTATACCTGCGCGAGCACGTCAGAATTCGCAGAGAACGGCGGTTGGGCATGGGTGATCCCGGTACCGGCGCCGAACCCTCCAACGTGGTCCATATGTCACGTGGGCCACGACGCCCCAAGCGCGGATGAGGCGTCTTCCGTAGGGGCATGGCCCCTACACCCCAGCTAGAATGCGCGCAGGACGCCATCTGGGGGAATCATGGAACGAGAACGACCGGGGTACTTGCCGCCCATCGAACGACGCCGGTGGGAATTCCCGTGGCTTGCCGTTCTGGCGATTGCCTTGCTGGCCCTGCTGGTCGGTGGCGTGCACATGCTCACAAAGACCCATGCGGCATGGAATGAGCGTTTCAGAGCCACCGATGCAGCGACTGCTGATCCAGCACCCCCAACGCAAGTGTTCGCTGATGCCGAGCGCGAGGCGATGCTTGCTGAAATCCGGTTAAAGCGGGCTGCTGCTGAGACCAAGGCTAAATCGGCTGAGCAACGCAGGCGACTTGAAACGCCCGAGCTGCGCTGCATAAACGGCATGCTGTTCCGCCGGCTACCAGGAGGCTGGGAGAACCTACCCGACCAGTCCTGCTAGCGTTGCGAGCGGCGGCGGTCGTAGTCGCGAAGGCTGTGCTTGGCCCAGAACAGCGTCCGGACGGTCTTGACGATGCCGACCAGCAGCAGCGCCACGAGAACCCAGCCAGCCGCGGTCATCAGATTGTCGATGCTCATGAAAGGTCCCAAGGCGGCCAGCAGCGCAAGATGCCCCACATAGTAGCCGTAGAACGCCCAGCGGGTGCGCGGCACGCTTACCGGTGCGTACCCCAAGCCCATGACAGGCAGCGCCAGCAGCGCCCACACGTTGTCGCTGTTGAGGCACAGCAAGCATATGGCGAGCAGCTGCACGCACACTCCAGCCGGAAAGCCCTTCAATCTGCACGACGCGTATCCAGCGACTACCACTGCAATGCCCCACCACTGGTAGTCCACGAACAACGGCAGAGGCCCTGCGAGGGACGCCACGAGCCACCAGCGCCCTGCCCTGATAGCCCACACCACCGATGCGGCGAGGGCGAAAGACGCAAGCACGTTGAGCGGGAGCCAGTACCCGAATGCCAGGGCGTGCGCCGGTTGCGCAATCGCCGCCCACAGAGCGAGGCGGCGGATCGACTTGGCTATGTCGGCGTTCGGTTCGGCCAAGTTGTAGGCCATGACCAGCGCGAACACCGGGAACGCGATCCGACCGAGTTCGCTGATGACAGGCAGGTAGCCGCCGTAGAACACCTTGGCTACGTGATCGCCGGTCATCAGCAGGACCGCAATCCACTTCAGCAGCTCGCGACCACCACTGGTCATCACATGTCCCTCGTGGTGGATGGAACCGTGGTCTTCGTCTGATACGGCTGCGACTCGGGGAACGTGCCGAGTGCGCGGGTCTGCTTGGTTGCAATCGATCCATTCAAGCCGGTAGCACCCTGCCCCGGCTGCTGGCCCGCAAACTGCTGCTGAGGCTGCTGCTGCCGATCCTCGTGACGCTCGCGGTACGGGTTATAGACCGGGCCGTAGCGCGCGAGCGTGCGGCATTCCGGCTGCGTTATATCGTAGGCGGTGCCCTGTTCCGTCACGCACGTGCAGCTGGCTTCCTGATAGTTGCCGTTGCCGTCGCTGCCCGCCATCGATGACATGCACACGAGCAGCGGATCCGCAGTGACGCTGCGGTCATCGAACACCGGTGCAGTCCAGGGCATTGTGGCGATGCGGGGCAAATGATCCTTCGCGTACTCAGCGGCTGTGCGCCATTTCGGATCGTGTGCGGCCTCACCGGGCTGCGTAGCGGCCGTAGGGGCCGCATCGGCTTGCGCCGATTGCGTCCCTTCCCCTGTCGCGTTCGCTGCCATCGTGTCGGGCTTCAACGCGTCGTAGGCGAGGTAGGCGAGGACTATGCCGACGACAGCCAGCACCGGTAGCGCCATCACTTTCCATGGGATGCGCGGTTTGATCGTGTGGATCTCTGCGGACTTGTATTGACCGTAGACGTGCGAGGGCAATAGACGTGTGGTGCGCTGAGCGATATCACGCTTCGCCGAGGACTTGATTTCCTCGTTCAATTCGCCCCAGCGGAAGACATCGATCATCTTGGTGCCGAACCGGCGCACGACATGCGAGTGAGCGCCGATCAAGCCACGCACGAACGGATACAGCTGGTTGGGCTGCTGAATGGTCCACACGAAGTCCAGGCCGCGATGCCGGTGCTCTGCAAGATCGAGGACGTGCTTCGGCGTCTGCTGTCGCGTGGCATCGTGCAGGTGGCCGAACCACTTCCATGCTTCATCAACGAAGATGATTGCGCCGTTAGGCACCAAGTGCGTACCCTCCGCGTCCTTTTCGTTCCAGCGGCGCGGGTCGTCCAGAACCGACGCGAGGCCATCCTGCAGGCCGTCGATGCCGCACGCGTAGATCGCGCGCTCACCACGCTTAGCCTCTTCGATCAGGCGCTCCATCATGAGCGCGGTCTTGCCGTTGCCGGGCTGGCCGGTATAGAGCTCGATAGGCATGTCAGGTTCTCTTGACCAGCACCGCGCGAGCGGCGTTGACGGCGAATTTCGTTGCGACCGCCGAGGCGATCATCGTGCACGCCTGATCGAACTTCATGAGGCCCGCATAAGCAATCAGGATGGCACCCCACTCGCCACCGGGCGTGCCGCCTTGGATCGCGTTTTTCATGTTGTTGAGCCACGGCTCTACAGCGAACTGATGCGTTGCCCACGCAAGGCCCAGCCACGCAAGAACCTCGACAGCCCATGTACCCAAGCGCGAGCGGAAGAGCGCTGCGAGAGCCGATAGAAGTGCACTGATAAACAGAGGCATGGTCAGGCGTCCTTACTGGCGACGATCCGGAGAGAAGCAAGCGCGGCAAGGCCCAATACGAAGTACGACCCGAGGCCCAACCACGTGCAGAGAGGCGTAACGTCAAACTGGAAAGTCTGGCCCATGACCTCAAATGAAGGAGGCTGAGGACAGCTACCGCCCCAGCCGTAACCGGCGGTGTTGGGAGTGCCAGGAGTCGTATTACCGCCGCCCTGCCATGCGCCGGTGCCGGGGCTGGTGGTGCCGTAGTCGGGATTGCCGCCGGTGCCGGTGAGTGCGTTGCGGATCGCTGCGGTGTCAGCGTTGCCGCCGGTGCCGGTATTGAGCTTCTCCAATGCGCAGGCCGTGCGCCACTGCATAAGCAGGCCGCTGTACTCAAGCGCGTCACATTTCTCGCCCGTGCATACCGGAGGCGTTGTGCACGCGCCGCCTGCGATGTTGCGATTCCTACGGGTGTTGCAGTCAATGCGCCACTGGATACGGGCTTGTCCGCACATGATGGGAGAGCCGCTGCACGTCGGCGGGGTCTTGCAGTCATCGCCGCCGGAGAACTCGTCCTTCTTCTTACCGTCCGTGCCCTCCCCGCCCTCTTCGCCCTCATCGGGCTGGCCGTCGCCGTCGCTGTCCTTCTTGCAGGTGCCATCCTTGCCGCGCACTTCGCCCTGGGCGCACTGTCCATCACCCGGAAGACAGCTACCGGAAGGACTCTTGATCTGACCTGCGGGGCACTCATTGTCTTTGTTCTTGCAGGTGCCGTCTTGCTGCTGGGTCATGCCAGCCGGGCAAGGTTCGTCAGCGCACTGGCCGAGGGAATTCTGTGGGCGACCACCGCACTTGAGATAGCCCCCTGATTCCCCGGCCCCGTTCTATCGCTTATCTTTGTAGATAGGAAGAGGACTGTGCATATGACTAGGCATACGGAGTCAATAGAGGTAGTCGTGAAGGA